>NZ_JBLTWP010000001.1:0-909480 GCF_049889035.1 Sphingomonas eleionomae
CTAAGCCATATCCGAGCCTTTGGTAACGGATCGTCCATGCTCATGGTGCCATGTCGACGTGGCGGTATCCCCTTATACCCCGATCAATCGGGCCAGCGGGCCGTCGGCATCGTCTTGAGATACAGATAGTGCGGATCGAAATGGCCCCGCCGTGCAAGCGCCGCTGGGTTGATCAGCGTGACGCTGCCCGATCTGAACTGGCATAGCCCGCCCTCTCGCAACTGGCGCAGCACGCGGTTGACGTGCACTGCGGTCAATCCGCAGATTTCGGCGATGTCCGCCTGGGTCAGCGGCAGTTCGAATGTGTTGCCGTCGCTCAACCCGGCGCTTTCCAGCCGGGCGTTCATCTCGCAGAACAGATGGGCGACCCGGCCAAGGGCGTCGAGCCGGCCAACCCGGAACAGCCATGCCCGATGCAGCGCAGCATCGAGCAGCGTGGAAAACCATAATTTGCGCGACAGGGATTCGTGCCCGTCCAGCACCCGTTTCAGCGCATCATGCGGGATGATCGCGACCTCGCACTGGGTCAGCGTGCCGACGCTGTGGTCCAGTTCCCGCATCGGATAGGCATGAAGGTCGACAAACTCGCCGGAGACATGAACCGCAACCAGTTGCCGCAGCCCGGCCGGATCGTCGATGTAACGGGACATGAACCCGCGGACCAGCATGGTGCTGGTCGTCACGCGCTCCCCGGCCTTGATCAGGGTCGTGCGGGCATCGACGATGCGCCGCGTGCTGACCGCCCCGTCAAGCAGACGCATTTCTTCGGCCGTCAGCTCGAACTCGCGTCGATTGGTCAGAAATCGCTCGAATACCATGCATCGCTCCGGTCAGTGCATCGAACCGGATAACGACCGACGGGCGACGATGGGCCATAATCGGATTGATAATAATCAAGTTCCGGTTCGGTAGCGCAACTTTCGCGTCTGCGCGGGATTGAATCACTCCGGTCGTCCCTGCGCCGTGCAGCGCCCGACCCTTCTGCAGAAAGGACGCGGATGTTCGTCCCCTACCACCTATCCGGGGCCAGCTTGCCGTCCGCTGCGCCGATGAAGATCGCCGTCATCGCCCATCTGAAATATCCGATCGCCGAACCGTTCGCCGGCGGGCTGGAAATGCATACCAATCTGCTGGTGCGCCAGCTTCGGGCAAATGGTCATGCGGTGACCCTGTTCGCGGCCGACGGCTCCGATCATCGGCTGAATGTCGAGCCCATCTGCCGCCGCACCGCGATTGACGGCGTCGGCACGGCAGAGGCCAATGACATCGCCTTTTTCCGGGAACATCACGCCTATCTTCAGCTGATGACGATGTTGCGCGGACGCGATTTCGACGTCGTCCACAACAATGCGCTCCACTATCTGCCGGTCGCGATGGCGGACACGCTGCCGATGCCGATGGTCAGCGTCCTGCACACGCCTCCTTTTTGCTGGCTGGAAAGCGGAATCCGATCGTCGCGCACCGAAAACCTCAGTTTTGTTGGCGTATCCAACGCTGTTGCACAGATGTGGGGCGATGTCGTCGCGGTCGACCGCGTCATCCACAATGGCATCGATTTGAACAGTTTCCGCTTTGCCCCTGACGCAGACCCGGACCCCTATCTGATCTGGTACGGCCGGATCGTTCCCGAAAAGGGGGCCCATCTGGCGATCCAGGCGGCACGCGCCACACCGTATCCGCTTCGCATCTGTGGCCCGATCTCGGATCTGGCCTATTTCGATGCAGAGGTTGCCCCGCTGCTTGGGGATCGTGCGGTGTATGAAGGGCATTTGAGCCATGATCGGCTGGCGGGGTTGATCGGCGGGGCGCGCGCGGCGTTGGTGACGCCGCGATGGGACGAGCCCTATGGCCTTGTCGTTGCCGAGGCACTGGCCTGCGGTGTACCCATCGCTGCATTCGACCGGGGTGCGATTTCGGAAATTATCACGGGCCAGACGGGGGTGCTGGCACCGCCGGACGACCCGGATGCCCTTGCCGGGGCGGCGATGCAGGCGGTGACGCTGGATCGCGCGGCCTGCCGGATGCGCGCCGAACGCTTTTGCGACGCCGCCGTGATGACGGCGGCTTACGAGGCGCTGTATCGCGACCGGATCCACGCGGCGGCGCAATCCGCGCAACTGGCGAACCATGCCCCCGCGCATCAGCGGGAACCGGCCAGTAGGGCATGGGCATGATCCGCCCGGTCTGTGTCTGCGTCCCCGCCCGGAACGAGGCGCAGCGGCTGCCGACCCTGATCGAGGCGCTGGCCGATCAGACGGGGCAGGAGCCGTTTTTCGTCAGCATCGCGCTCAACAATTGCGATGACGGATCGGCGGCGCTGCTGGAGTGGCTGGCCCGCCGCCATGCCGACCGGTTGACGATCCGGGCAATCGATGTCCGCATCGACGACCCGAAGCCGAATGCTGGCGCCGCGCGGGCGCTGGCCATGGATGCCGGTGCAATGCTGTTGAACGATCATCCCAATGCGATCCTGATTTCCACCGATGCCGATTCCAGGCCGCCGCCCGGCTGGGTTGCCGCCAATTGCGCGGCTATCCATGGCGGGCTTGATCTGGTCGGCGGCCGGTTGGTGATTGACGATCGCGAACCCATGCTGCCGCTTCTGATTGAGCGTCGGCGGCACTGGGATGCCTATTGGGCCGATGTGCGCGCGATCGAGGATGCAATCGATCCCGTCGCCTGGGATATGCCGCCGCGTCATGGCGATCACAGCGGTGCCAGCCTGGCGATGACGATCGACTGGTATCGACGTTGCGGCGGCGTGCCGCAGGTCCGCACGGGCGAAGATCGCGCACTGGTTGCACGCGCGCTCAGCCTTGGCGCGCGCCTTGGCCATCCGCCGACGGTATGGACACGGGTGTCGCCGCGATCCGTGGGCCGTGCAGAGGCGGGGATGGCAGCGGCGATGCAGATGCTTGGCACCGAAGCGGGCCTTGCCGCACCGGCGCTCGACCATTGGCGCGATCGCGTACGGTGGCGGCGCGCACAGCGCGACAATGGCCAGGCGTCGGCCATTCCCGCACTGGAAGCCGCTCTGCCGCCTATGCCGCAGGACCTGCTTTTGGCACCGGTTGCGGCATGACGCGACCCATCGGTTATTATGTCCATCATCACGGGGCCGGACATTCCAGTCGTGCCCGGGCAATCGCGGCGGCAATGCAGCGTCCGGTGACGCTGATCGGGACGGGGCTGGCGTCCATTGGTGGGTTCGACACGATCGACCTGCCCGACGACCGCTTGCCTGGTGGTTCAGCCTTTGACGGACAGGATGCTGCCGACACCCGGCCCGACGCGCTGCATTACGCGCCCACCGATCATTGCGGCATCCGCGGGCGCGTTGCCGCAATCGCCGAATGGATCCGCGATGCCCGCCCCGCGATGATCGTGGTTGATGTTTCGGTCGAAGTCGCGATGCTTGCCCGGCTCTGTTCGGTCCCGACACTCTATGTCCGGTTGAACGGCGATCGCAGCGATCCAGCGCATCTGGACGCGTTTCGCGGAGCCGCCGCGCTGCTGGCTCCATTTGATCGCCGTCTTGATCATCCGGGCGTGCCGGACTGGGTGGTGGCCAAGACGCATTATTTTTCCGGGCTGGGTCAGGACGCTCCTGTCACCCCGCCGGATCGAAAGGGGCTGTTGTTCGTCCTGGGTCGCGGGGGTGGTGTCGTGGACGGCAGCCGTTTTGTCGCCATCGCCCGCGCCAACCCCGATCTGGAGATTAGTGTCGCAGGGGACCTGACCGATCGGCCGGCCTGTCCCCCAAACCTGAGGCTGCTTGGCTGGACCGATCAGGTGGCGGACGTGATCGCCAGCGCGCGCTGTATCGTCGGCGCGGCGGGCGACGGACTGGTCGGACAGGTGTTCGCCGCCGCATCGCCGTTCATCTGCATTCCCGAACCACGGCCCTATGGCGAACAGGACGCCAAGGCATCGGCGCTCCGCAGCCTGGATGCCGCGCTGGTCCTGAACGCCTGGCCGCCGCCGGAGCGGTGGAGCGCCCTTGTCGAGGAGGCGGTGGTGCAAGCTGCCCGCCGCCCCGCCGATCTCCACGATCCCAGGGGGGCGGCCAAGGCAGCGGCATGGATCGAAACCCTGGCCGATCGCTGCGCGGCATGACCTTGCCCATGCCCCACCAGTTAAAGCCATGCGATCCGTTGGCCGGGCTGATCGCCCGCACCGATGCGATGCTGCCTGCGCTGGCCGATCTGGGCATGCGATATGATGCCGCGCCGGCCTATCCGGCCGACAGCATGGCGATGCTTCACCGGTCGGGTCTGCTGACCGCCTTTGCTCCTGCTGAATCGGGTGGACACCCATGGGCGGGAGAGGGGCCGCGTCACCGCGCGATGTTCGAGATCCTGCGCCGGATCGGCCGGGCCGACCTCAGCATCGGCCGCCTGTATGAAGGGCATGTCAACGCCGTGCTGCTGTACGACTGGTTCGGCGATGCAGAGCAGCGCACATGGCTGGGGCAACGATTGTCGGAAGGCTGTGTGTTCGGCGTCTGGGCAAGCGAGCAAAGCCCCGGTGTCCGCCTGATCGGCGATCCGCAGGCGCCGACACTTGCCGGTTCAAAGCATTTCGCCAGCGGCGCAGGGGGCAATACCTATGCCATCGTCACCGCGCAGTGTGCGGAGGCATCCCGCCGTCTGGTCACGGTGCGCGCCGATGACGCCGCCCGCACGGACAACAGCCGGTGGCGCGTCCGGGGGATGCGCGCGACGATGAGCGGCAGCTATGCCCTTGACGATATCGTGCCCGGGGCTGGGGCGATACTTGGACAACCGGGCGATTATGACCTGGAACCGCGATTTACCGCTGGTGCCTGGCGGTTCTGCGCCGTTCAGCTGGGCGGCATCGAGGCGCTGGTCCAGACACTGAAGGCCGAGCTTTCCGAAGCCGCAATCGACAGTGCAGTCGCGCGCGCGACATTCGCCAATGCCGTCGTTGCCGCGCGCACCGCGTATCTGTGGGTCCGCGAAGCGATGCTGCGTGCTGCCCAGGAAGATGACGACGCCGTCCCCTTTGCCCTGATGACGCGCGGCGTGGTTGAGCGGGCGGCGCTCGACGGGATGGAGATTGCCAGCCGCCTGCTGGGCACGCGCAGCGCCATGGACGGCAACCGCGCCGACAAGATCATCCGCGACTTGAGCCTGTACCTCCGGCAGGCCGGGCCGGATTATGCGCGGGATCGTGCCGCAGCCGCCTGGCTCGATCACGACGCATGGGGCGAGGATCCGTGGTGGTGATGCGCGCAGCACGCCTGCTGACGCCGCCCGCCGGACGGTGCAGGCGGTTGCTCGTCCTTGCGCCGCATCCCGATGACGAGACGCTGGGGGCAGGCGCGCTGATCCGTCAGGCGGTGACCGAGCGATGGTATGGCGGGACCGTCTATCTGACCGATGGCGGGGCGTCGCATCCCGCGGCTGACCCGGCGGCGCGTGCGCGGCTGGTCCGGGCGCGGCAGCGCGAGGCGCGGGTTGCGCTGCGCCGGCTTGGCGATCCGGCGGCGCGATTGCCGGCAACGCTCAACTGGCCGGATGCAGCGCCCCTCGCTCCTGATTCAAAGGGGTACCGGTGCGCGGTCCGCCGCCTTTCCGCCTATTGCCGGCGGCTGGGGATCGGCATGATCGCAGTCACATCGCCGCGTGACCCACATTGCGACCATGTCGCCGCCGCCGCTTTGGCCCATGCCGTTGGCACGGCAACGCGATCGGCGATCCGTATCGTCGAATATGGCGTCTGGTCCGATGGCGGCGGCGTCGCTGGTCGCCTCTGGCGCACCCGGCCGCTTGCCCCCGGTATCCGCCGATCCGCGCTTGCGGCGCATCGCAGCCAGCGTTCCGCCGCCTATGGCCCCGGCTTTCGCGTGCCGTTGCAGGCGGGCTGGTCGCCATCCCGCGACATTCTGTACGAGCGCGGCCGATGACCCGCCACAGCCTTGGTCCCGATTATTTCGAAGGCATCTTTCAAGGCGACCCCGATCCCTGGGGCCTCGATTCCAGCGATTATGAACGCGCGAAGTTCGACGCGACGATCTCCGCGCTGAACGGGCGACGGTATCGGTCGGCGCTTGAGATCGGGTGTGCCAACGGCGCGTTGACCGAACGGCTGGCGCCGTGGTGCGACCGTCTGCTGGCGATCGATATCAGCGGCGCCGCAGTGGCGAACGCACGTCGCCGACTGGCGCTCGTCCCGACGGTCAGCATTGGCCGGATGCAGTTTCCGGAGGATCAGCCGGACGCGCGCTTTGACCTGATCCTGTTGTCGGAGGTCGCCTATTACTGGAGCGATGCGGACCTTGAGGCCGCAGGCGGCTTCATCGCTCGCGCGCTGGATCGGGGCGGGGATATCCTGCTGGTCCATTACACCGGCCAGACCGATTATCCGCAGACCGCCGATAACGCCGTTCAAAAGCTATGGTCCGCAATCGCGCGCGAATTGACGGTCGGCGTTCACCATCGCGCCGATCGATACCGGATCGACCTGTGGCGCGCCGGATGAGCACCGTCAGCGTCCTGACCTTGGTCAAGAACCGGGCGGCGCATCTGAAGCGGCTGGTCGAGGGGCTGGCGCGCAGCACGTGCCTGCCGGCCGAACTGATCGTCGTGGACATGGCCAGCGATCCGCCAGTCGTGATCCCGCCGCAGTCCTTTCCGGTCACGACCGTGCTGCTGGATCGGCCGGGCCTGCCGCTTGCCGAGGCGCGAAACCTTGCCGCCAGCACGGCAAGGTCGCCGATCCTCCTGTTTCTTGACGTGGATTGCATCCCGGCTGCCGGACTTGTCGCAGCGATTGCAGCGGCGCAGGGGACCAACGATGCTCTGTTGAGTGCAGAGGTCCGCTATCTTCCGCCCGGTGCGGTCGCCGATGACTGGTCGGAACGTCAGTTGCTCGCCCACGCCATTCGACATCCTGCACGGCTCTTTCCCGGTGCGGGCCAATCCGTTGCCGCGGACCATGCGCTGTTCTGGTCACTTGCCTTCGGGGTTTCTGCCAAACGCTTTGCCGCGGTTGGCGGTTTTGATCCCGCCTTTACCGGCTATGGCGCCGAAGACACCGATTTCGCCTTTCGCCTGCGCGATGCAGGTGTCCCGCATCAGTTGATCGGAGGGGCAGGGGCGTTTCATCAGCATCACGCGGCCCATGATCCCCCGCTGCAGCATTTCACCGATATCGTCGCCAATGCCCGCAGGTTCCACGATCGCTGGCAGCGATGGCCCATGGAAGGGTGGCTCGACGCCTTTCAGGCGCTGGGTCTGATCACCCGCAATGGGGACGCGATCAGGGTGTTGCGCCATCCCACCGCCGAAGAAGTGAGCGCCAGCAAGGTGGACCGGGCATTTGCCTGACCGGACAACATCATCATCGCCGGATATCGGTCGCATCAATCAACCGGAATAATGGATACACCGATTTAATGCGAGGAATGGTGTGCGGATCGCAGAAATATGATGAACAGAATACTGATGGTCAAAATCTTATCTAAAAGATTAGCGCTTGCTTACATGGGGATGGGTGCGATCAATCGACGGCTAGTACGGCAAGGCGGTATGTATCCGCGATCAACGGATCATGGGTATTGATTTGCATCAATTGTTTGCCAGTTGATCCAGGTCTAAATTTGTTTCGAAGACGCAATCGGGCGCCCGGAGACGATCATATGCGGTCCGATGACAAGAACTATTTCCTCAAACGGGCGAAGGAGGAGCGCGAACGCGCTGCTGCCTGCGAGGATAATTGCGTTGCCCTGGCGCATCGGAAAATGGCCGACGCCTATGAAAAGCGGCTGTCGGGCGCCCCTGTGGCCAAGCCTGCCGGCACGGCCGCGCAGCTTGTCAAACCGGCCTGAACCGCGCCCCGATGATCCGCAGCGGACCCGTTCCGGGACGTGCTGATCGCTGAAGATTGCAATCGGGATCCACGCCGTTGCCCTTGACCGGAGCGTCCCACTTTGGGACAAATGGTCATGGGCGTAATGATCTCGGCTGCCTTTGCGATCAGCGTTGCAGCGCCGCTTGGTTCTGCCGCCGCCGTCGACGCCAATCCCGCCTCACATGGCACGGACAGCGATGGCCGCACCCTCGAAGCTGCGCCGCCACCCGCCTATCTGATCGTGGACATTCCGGCGTTCAATCGGGAGCTGCCGCAGCGCCCATTGGCTGATCGTTCGATCGATGCATTTCATCTCGAGGATACCCTGCCTGCGCCGCGTCCCGCGGTGGCTGGGCTGGACGATGCGGCTGCCATCGCGCCCGCTGATAAGGGCGTGGCGGTCAACGATCACGACATGTTCAACGCGGCGGTAGTGCAGGCGCATGACGAGCGGATTGCGCTGATCGAACGCCGGATTGACCAGCTGAGCGACGAGCAGACTGCGCCGTCCGATGCGACGCTGGCTGATCTGGCAAAACGGCTGCAGCGGGCCAGGGACGCGCGCACGGTCGCGGTCAGCCGGGCCGGATCACCGGTCATGGCGGAACCGGTGCTCGCCTCCCCTACAACAGACGAGCATGACGACCCACGACGCGGCAACACGCTGCCAGCGTCGCGGCACGTCGCGGCTGTCGCCGTTGAGCCGCTGGTCCCGGATGCGGTTCGCAGGAAAAAGCAATTCGCCAAAGGCATCGCCCCGCAAGGGCCGGGGCCCTCGGTACGGAGCGATGCCGAGCCATCGACCGCGACGCCGATCCCTGTTCTGGCGAGTTTTATTCCATCCGAACAGCCAGCCGGTCGCGATTATCCGGCCGCCAAATTGCGCCGTGCCCGCGAAAAGCTGACCGAAGCGCGCCAGATGCTGGACGATCGCGCGTCGGTCCAGGCTGGGGATGCCTATCCGCTGGACATAAGCTGGTCTTCGCCGGCCGGACAGCTTGCATTGGCCCTCAGTGCGCTCCTGTTGGTATGCGCGGTTGCCCAGACCAGACGGAACGCGCTGCCCGTCGCTGCCTGATGCGAATATGCGCGGTTCGCCGCCGCGCGCTGACCAAATGCTTGATCGATTGTCGCGGGTTCCGGCGCTGGCCCGGCCCGACATGGCGGCTGTTGCGATCGGATCGGCGGACGATTGCGCGAAACGATCATGACGGATGCGTTTCTATCAATTGACATTGGTGTGACGGGGCCGCCTCCTCACCCCGGGAGGGAAAAATGGCTCCGGCATTCCGCCGGACAAAGGGGGCATTGCATGGTCAATAGAAATCGGTCGAAGACATTCGCACTATGTTCGCTGGCGGCACTCGCCGCCGCATTGGCCGCAGCACCCGCCGCTGCCGAGCATCGGGACCCCAAACCCGCTGATCCTGCGGCCGTTTCCGACGGGCAGGCCGCCGTCGACGCGGACGCGCAGGAACAGGCCGTTAGCAAGGCCGAACAGGAAAAAGCGGCCGCTGAGGAAATCGTCGTGACGGGATCGCGCATCGTGCGCAACGGCAATGACGCCCCCGTGCCAACGACGGTGGTGACATCGGAGGAAATTGCGCAGCGCAATCCCATCAATATCGCCGATTACGTCAATCAGTTGCCGGCGATCGGACAGGGTCAGTCGCCGCGTGCCACCACCCTGTTCGTCAACGCCAATGGCGGTGCCAATCAGATCAACGCACGCGGCCTTGGCATCAATCGCACCCTCGTGCTGCTCGACGGCCGCCGCGTCGTCGGTTCCGGCCTGCAGCCGGCGGTCGATATCAATCTGTTGCCCCAGAATCTGGTCAAGCGGGTGGATGTGGTCACCGGCGGCGCATCGGCCGCCTATGGTTCCGATGCAGTGGCGGGTGTCGTCAATTTCATCCTCGACACCCAGTTCACCGGCTTGAAAGGCCAGATCAACTATGGCCAGACCGATCGCAACGATGGCCGCGTGATCAGCGGCGATCTGGCCTATGGAACATCGTTCAACCAGGGGCGGGGCAGCCTTTTGCTGAGCGGCAATTATGCCAAGAGCGATAGCATCCAGATGTCCGATTCCCCGCGGGACTGGTTTCAGCCGGGCCTGGGCATCCTGCAAAACCCGAACTGGACGGCCACCAATGGTGAACCGGGCCGGATCGTGCGCACGGATATCGGTTTTACCAGCACCCCCGGCGGCGTGATTGTCGGCGGCCCGCTGGCCGGCATCAACTTCCAGCCCGGCGGCGGCATCGGCCAGTTCGTTTTTGGCCCGCCGTCGCTGACCCAGGGTTCGATCCAGGGCGGCGGCACCGTTCAGGGGCAGAATATCCGGGGCGCGCTGTTGCCCGACCTTGAATATTGGAGCGTCTATGGCCGGTTGAGCTACGAGATCACCGACAATGTTTCCGCGATTGTTGAGGCCACCTATGCCGGCAATGACACGGTCAACTGGTCGGCGATCTACAACCGCCAGGGGACGGGTGCGACGGGCGCGCTGCTGATCCAGCGCGACAATCCGTTCATTCCGGTGACCGTGCGTCAGGCGATGGATACTGCCGGGATCACCAGTTTCCGCATGAACCGGCTGTTCTACGACATGGTCAACCGGCCGGATGAGGAAATCGGCCTCGCCGGATACAGCCGTCGCCAGAGCCGCATCCTGCTGGCCCTGGAGGGCAGTTTTGCCGACAGCGGCAAATGGCGTGCCTATTATCAGCGCGGCCGCAGCCAGGTGACCTATACCCGCGACAACAATGTCATCATCGACCGGTTCAACCAGGCGGTCGATGTGACGGGCAATCCGGCGGTGGGCGGGATTGCGGGGATCGCCGTCGGCGCGCCTGTCTGCCGTTCGACGCTGGCCAATCCGACCAATGGCTGCATCCCGATGAACGTGTTCGGCGAAGGATCGCTGGGGGCCGCGTCGATCGCGTGGGTCACTGGGGAAAGCGACGGGCTGCGCACGCGACAGGATCTGGACATTGCGCTCGACGTCTATGCGATCGATGCTCAGTACAGCCCGTTTTCCACCTGGGCCGGTCCGGTGTCGTTTGCGGCCGGGTTCGAATATCGCGAGGAAAGCTTTGTCGCGGTGTCCGACCCCACATCGATCGCGCGTCGATGGAATGTCGGCAATTTCCAGCCGGGCGGCGCAGGGTACAATGTGTCGGAATTTTTCGGCGAGGCGCTGGTCCCACTGCTGAAGGATTCGGCGGTCGGCGATTTCGAGCTGAACGGCGCGGTCCGGCGCACCGATTATTCGACCAGCGGCACCGTTACGACGTGGAAGGTCGGGGGCACGTACAGCCTTGGCGACCTGCGGTTGCGGGCCACCCGTTCGCGCGACATTCGCGCGCCCAACCTGAACGATCTGTTCGCCCCGCAAAGCCAGTTCGTTAATCAGTTCCTGGACCGCAGCCTGCCCAACAGCCCGCAGGTGCAGTTCATCACGCTGCAGGGTGGCAACCCGCTGCTGACCCCGGAAATCGCCGATACCTGGACGGCCGGCGGCGTCTATCAACCCGGCTGGGCGCAGGGCCTCAGCGTGACGGTCGACTGGTACAAGATCGGGATCAAGGACGCGATCTTTGGCGTTGGCGGGCAGTTGCTGCTGGATCTGTGCTATGGCTTCAACCGTCCGGCCAGCCCGTCGGCGTGCCAGTCCATCATCCCGGTGTCCGGCAGCACCGGCCTTACCGGTGCAACGCTGCTGACCGGCGGGATCAATGCCCAGAATGTCGAGGTGGAGGGGATTGATTACGAACTGGGCTATCGCACCAGCCTCAGCGCGATTTCGGACAGCCTGCCGGGCACATTCAGCCTGCGGCTGCTCGCCTCTCAGCGGTTGAAGGACCAGACCCGGCTGCCGGGGGACACCACACCGCCTGATCTTGGCACGCCGGGCAGCCTGAAATGGCGCGGTCTTGGCTCGGCGACCTATGCCGTCGGCCCCAGCCGGACCACGGTGATCGCGCGCTACCTGGGCCCCGGCGTCGTCAGCAATCTGGGGGCAACTCAGCGCAATGGGCTGTCAGAGGCGGACAATCGCATCCCGGCCATATGGTATTGGGAATTGTCGCAAAGTGTCGATGTGAAGGTCGCGGGTCAGACGACCACGCTGTTTGCCGTGGTCGAAAATCTGTTCGACCGTGATCCGCCGCCCGTGCCGGGGGTGGGGTTCGGCAGCTCGCCGGTCTATGACCTCCTTGGGCGCAGCTATCGCCTGGGTCTGCGCTTCAAGCTGTAAGGGCGGGCTGGCCGGACCGCGCTGTTGGTCCGGCCAGCGTGCCTTTTGCTCCTGTTCTGCCGGACACCGGAACCCCTGTGCCGGTCGCCCATCCAAGGAACGACGGCCCGTGCATCGCAGCGGATGCACGGGCCTCGTTCAACACCGGAAGCGGCGCCGGTTTCCTTTGATCAAGCCAAAGTGCGCACCGATGGTTCGCGGGCATAGAACCGCTTGGCTGCCGCCTTAACGAAGTCCGAACCCAGGCCGGTGACGCCGTCGTCCGGGGCAACGCCGGCCTTGTCCAGCAGCGGCTTGGCCGCATCACTGGCGCCGATCGCCTTCAGATGGCCATAGGCGTTCATCACATATTCGGTCGCCGCGCTTTCGGTCATCAGCGCCGCACAGCCTTCTTCGGACAGGATCACCGCAACCGCGTCGAACAACTGGCTGGGTGTTCCGGCCAGCTGACCGTCTGCCTTTGCCTGCGATCCGTCGGACAGCCTGGCCCCCTGAATCTTTGGCGCGACGAGGACGGGCTTGCCCTTCGCCTTCTTGATCGCCTCGACCAGCGCGCCGAGTGCGTCGGCATCGGTTCCGTCCGCGATCAGGATGCCGACCGCGCGCCCTTCCAGCGTGTCCTTCATGTTCTTCTGAATGGAAAGCGCGTCCGATGGCGGCATGTCGAACGGCGGTCTGGCTGGCTCTGCCTTGTCCGGCAGTGCGATGCCAAGACCATCGGCGACCCGCTGCGCCAGCGTCTCGTCGACATTGCGCAGATTGGCGACCATGCGGCCGGGCACTTCGTCCAGCAGCCCGACCTTGGACAGTTCGAACACGAACGACGATGCGATGTGCGCCTGTTCGTTTTCGGTCTGCGACCGATAGAACAGCCTTGCCTGACTGTAGTGATCGGCAAAGCTGTCCGACCGCACGCGCTGCTTTTCGCCGCTTTCGTCCGGGCCGGTCGCCGCGTCGACGGTCACGAAGCCGCGATCCATGCTCTCGCGCGGGCCGCCATCCTCGCCATGGGCGGCGAGGCTGTTCGGTTCGTAATTGGCGCGGCCCTTGGGCACGGCGGTCTGCATCTTGCCGTCCCGCTGGAAATTGCCGAACGGACAGCGAGGCGCGTTGACCGGGATCTGATGAAAATTCGTCGTGCCGAGCCGGGAATTTTGCGTGTCGAGATAGGAGAACAGCCGCCCTTGCAGCAGCGGGTCGTTCGAAAAATCGATGCCGGGCGGGATGTTCGACGGCAGGAACGCCACCTGTTCCGTCTCCGCAAAGAAATTGTCGACGTTTCGATTGAGCGTCAGCGTGCCGATGATCCGGACGGGCACATCCTCTTCCGGGATCAGCTTGGTTGAATCCAGCACATCATAGGGCTGTGCATCGGCAAACGCCTGATCGAATACCTGGATGCCCAGATCCCATTGCGGGAAATCGCCGGCGTCGATCGCTTCAAACAGGTCGCGGCGCTGATAATCATTGTCCGCGGCCTGCAGCTTCAGCGCCTCGTCCCACACGGTCGATTGCAGGCCCAGCCGCGGCTTCCAGTGAAACTTGACGAAACTTGCCTTGCCCTCGGCATTGACCAATTTGAAGGTATGGACGCCGAACCCTTCCATCATGCGGAACGATCGCGGCAGCGTCCGATCGGACATCGCCCATAACAGCATGTGCGTGGTTTCCGGCATCAGCGATGCCCAGTCCCAGAAGGTGTCATGCGCACTGCCCGCCTGCGGGTAACCGCGATCCGCCTCCATTTTTACGGCGTGGGCCAGGTCGGGAAACTTGAGTGCGTCCTGGATGAAGAACACCGGGATGTTGTTGCCTACCAGATCCCAGTTCCCCTCGCGGGTATAAAATTTCACCGCAAATCCGCGCACGTCGCGCGGCGTGTCGACAGAGCCGGCACCACCCGCGACGGTCGAGAAGCGGACAAACACTTCGGTCTGTTCGCCCTTGGTGAAGACTGCGGCTCTGGACAGGTCGGAGATATCGGCCGTCGCCTCGAACACCCCATGGGCGCCCGATCCGCGGGCATGGACGATCCGTTCGGGAATCCGTTCGTGATCGAAGTGGAAGATTTTTTCGCGCAGTACGAAATCTTCCAGCAGGGTGGGGCCGCGCGAGCCGCTTTTGAGCGAATTCTGATTGTCGGATACCGGAACGCCGTGATTGGTGGTCAATACGGGCGTGTCCAGTGCCTCTGCGCTCTGATGGGTTTCGCCGCCGGATTGCGGGTTGCCGGATTTCGATTTGCTGGCCACGTGCCCTCTCCCTGTATCTGTTCGTTCGCAGGAGCCCAGGGCGCGAGAATGGCCGTACCCGGAATGGCGCATCGGCCACGGGTATCCTGTTTCCCGGCAATGGTTCGCGGACGTGGGCCAGCCTGTCCGGCCCGTAGTACTTGAACGACGCAGATGCGATTTGGTTACCGGCCGATGCGCCCTTATTCCCGTAATTCTTCAACTTTTCCGGCGTGCTGCACGGATGGCCCTAATCCCTGGCGCGGCGGACAGGCATCCTTGCGCACATGCCCATGCGGTGACATCGAATGGACATGACCAACCGGGTTGCAATCATTGGGGGCGGGTTTTCCGGCACCCTGGCTGCCATCAACCTCGCCCGGCACGATGGGCCGCGGGCGCTGTTGATCGAACGGGCCGACAGCATCGGGCAGGGGCTAGCCTATGGCGCGGCGGCGCCCGGTCACGTGCTGAACGTGCGTGCGTCGAACATGAGCGCGCTGCCGGACGAGCCGGATCATTTCATCCGCTGGCTGGCGGATCAGGGGATTGCCGATCCTGCCGCACAGTTCGCGCCCCGTCGCCTGTACGGACGATACCTGGCCGACCTGCTGCACGGGACCGCAGCCAGTGCCGGCGACCGTATCGAGCGCCGCATGGGCGAGGTTGTGGCGGTGGAGCGCGAACGGGATGGCGCGCTGGTGCGGCTGGCGGACGGCAGCGTGGAACGGGTGTGCAAGGTGATCCTGGCGGTCGGCAACCTACCGCCGCATGATCCGCCGGGGTTCGATGCCCGCGTCCTGCCCGCCGATCTGTATGCCGCCAATCCCTGGGCCGACGGGGTGGCAGACGGCCTGTCGGACAGCGACGATGTGCTGTTGCTGGGCACCGGGCTGACCATGATCGACATGGCGCTGCTACTCGATGCGAGCGGCTTTCGCGGGCGGATCGTTGCCCTGTCGCGGCGCGGGCTGTTGCCGCACGCTCATGCGCCCGCCACGCCGTTCGATCGCATCCGTGACAAGCCGGTGCCGCTTGGATCCCCGCTGGTCCGGGCAGTGCGGACCCGTTCGGCGGCGATCGGCTGGCGCAACGCCGTGGACGAGTTGCGACCCTTTACCCAGGCGATCTGGGCCGGGGCGGATATTGCCACGCGCCGCCGCTTCATCCGCCATCTGCGGCCATGGTGGGATGTGCATCGCCACCGCCTGGCCCCGCAGGTGGCGGAACGGATCGCCGCGATGCAGGCCGAAGGGCGATTGATCGTCAGGTCCGGCTATAGCCGCAGCGCCCGGGCGGAGGCGGGGCGGCTGGTCGTGTGCTGGCGACCGCGCGGCGATGCGCAGGTGCATGAGGCGCGTTTCAGGCGGGCGGTCAATTGCACGGGCCCCGCGGGCGACCTTTCCCGCTGCACCGAACCGCTGCTGCGCCAGTTGTTGCAGGCCGGATGGATCCGGCCCGATCCGCTGCACCTGGGCGTCGATGTCGATCAGGGGGCGCGGACGCTGGACGCTCAGGGTCGGGCCAATGACTGGCTGCTCGCCATCGGCCCGATGACGCGCGGCGCGCATTGGGAAATTGTCGCCGTGCCCGATATCCGGGTTCAGGCATGGACCATCGCCCGCCGCCTCGCCAATGGGCATTGGGTGGGCGGGGAGGGGCTGTGACAACCGCAGCCGGACGGCTCGGAGGTCTGCCTGCTCCGGCTAGAGCACCTGACGCAGATAGGGCTTTTTGGTCAGCCATCCCTCCGGGAACAGCGCCTTGGCCGCATCATTGCCGATGGACGGCAGGATGATCACGTCATTCCCCTGTCGCCAGTCGGCCGGGGTGGCCACCTTGTGCCGATCCGTCAGTTGCAGGCTGTCGACCGGATCGACCGACAGGCCGATCACCTTGACCCCGCCTTCAGCGAATTCCGGTTTCAGCCGCGCGACGGAACCCAGTTCGGTCGTGCAGACCGGCGTGAAATTCTTGGGACGCGAAAACAGGACCATCCAGCTATCGCCCGCCCAGCCATAACAATCGATCAATCCAAACGTCGAATCCTGCTGAAAATTGGGCACGGTATCAAAGACTTTGAGGGTGGACGTGCTTCCCTGAAACGTGACCGCTTTTTGGTAGCGTCTGACCCCGGGAGCCGGACGATATGAAGCGAAGGAGGTTCACCGAAGAGCAGATCATTGCGATCTAAAAGGAACAGGAAGCCAGGATGGCGACGGCGGAACTCTGCCGCTGTCACGGGATCAGCTGGGCGACGTTCTATCAGTCTGGACAATGCCGTGCTGAAGGATCCGGGATCAAAAAATGGTAACGCTCGGCGCCAAGCAGGACGCCGTCGCCCATGCCCGGTCCGTGCTGGCCGCTTGGCGCCGCGACTACAAAACGGTCAGGCCGCACTCGAAACTGGGCGGGAAGACCCCCGCAGAGATCGCCAGCCGATGTGTCTGGGGGCATGCCCCCCGACATGTTGGCATCCCACCAAACAACCATCATCAAGGAGCGAGACCCTACCTCTGACTGGTAACAATCAGGGGAGCACGTCACGCGCCTCAACCCAGCCTGTGTCGTCGCCAGAGACGGGGTAATCGGTATGCCTGATCAGTCTAGGCGAGCCTCTTGAAGGGCAGCTTGAAGGGCTCGGCTGTTGCATCGATTAGCGCAACAATGAGATGTTGGTCAGGTGCCGTGCGTCAAGTGACGGTAACGATGAAACAGCAAGGGCGTGAAACGAGCTCGCATCAGAAAGGTGATCACGATGGCCAGCAGATTCCTGTCGATGAATAGAGCGATCACGCAATTCTGCGCGGCCCTTTGTTCGGCATTGTTTGTCGTCTTTGGCGGTTCGGCTTCAGTCGCGCAGTCGATGCCTTGGATCAGTCCGCAGGTTCTCTCGACGACAACGGGAACGGACGTCATGAGCACTGTGTTGCAAGACAAGGCAGCATCGGCAGACAAGTCCGACGAAGAAGCAGCTTCACGCTCCACCAATGGGCTGACAGCCAAGGGCAGGCGCAACGTTGCACAAGCTGCGGCCGTCGATTTCCGTTATCGCTACAACCCGGCCCGCACCGCGCAGAATATGCGCAGCTTTCTGGCGCGCGCACCGAGCAGAGCCGCCCGCGCCGAACTTGAGCAGATGCTCGCTGCGCAGCCGACACTGATGGGTGATATCGCCGCAGGCGTGCGTGCTTATGGCTTCGATCCGCACAATGTCGCCGATGCTTATGCGGTGTGGTGGGTCAATGTCTGGGGCGCCTCGGAAAAGCGCAATGTCGAACCCGATGCCGAGACTGTCTCGGCAGTCAAGAAGCAGGTCTATGCCGCGTTCGCAGCAATGCCGGGGTTCGCTGCAACCAGCGATGCCGAGCGGCAAGAATATGCCGAGGCGCTTTTGCTGCAAGCCACCATGCTGGGTTCGGCCTTTGAGCAATGGAAGAATGATCCCAAGATGCTCGACCAGCTTGCCGCGGCCGCCCGCGAAGGGGCAAAGGCTAGTGGCATTGACCTGTCGCTGATGACCCTCACGCAAAACGGCTTTGTGCCGCGCAGCTGAACGCGGTCGAATGACGGAAGTGTCGGGTATGGAGCGGATCTGCCGTGCCAGCCACGACGGATATCGCATC
The DNA here is from genome assembly GCF_049889035.1 of Sphingomonas eleionomae. Classification (NCBI taxonomy): domain Bacteria; kingdom Pseudomonadati; phylum Pseudomonadota; class Alphaproteobacteria; order Sphingomonadales; family Sphingomonadaceae; genus Sphingomonas; species Sphingomonas eleionomae. Next base: position 17,994 of record NZ_JBLTWP010000001.1, read on the forward strand.
GGCGCCCAGATCGTGCAGCATCTCAGGGGAGCAATCTGGCGCCGTTGCAGGGCGACGGGGCGGCCGGGCATGGCCTGATCGATCTTGCTGCCATCGAGCAGGCGGGGCGCTGTGGGTTGTGGCTCGAGCACGCCTGCCCGCTCGCGCAGGTCACGTCGGAAGCATGGCTTGAGCATTCGTAAGGCCGGATGAAGGCGGCCCAGTCCATGCTGGTGACGGGAGAGGGCACGGTCGCTGCGATCGAACTGCAAGTTGTCGTTCTGGGAGCACCATCCATGCCAGCCATGCGGTCCGTTGAATGCCGCACATAATGACGCTATATTGCGTCATAATTCATGGAGCTTTGCAGTGGCGATCCAGAACTATGCTGACAACGGCGCGTTTGCTCCGCGCAAGATTGTCGATGCCCTTCGCACCACCAGCGACGAACTCGCACGCTCGCTGGGCCTCGGCAAGGATGCGATCCAGCGCAAGGACCGCATTGCGTCGACACGCACCCAGCGCCGCCTTCGCCAGATGATCGAGGTGCTCAACAAGGTCGAACCGCGCTTCGGGTCAGCGTTGCTGGCCTATGCCTGGTACCGCTCAGAACCGCTGCCGGGCTTTTCGGGACAGACCGCCATGGAGCTCGTGCAGAACAACCGGGTCGATGACGTGCTGACCTATATCGACGCTGTCGACGCCGGCATTCACGCCTAAGCTGATGCACTTCACCGGGCTGCTCTACCGCGCCCACAATCCGGTCTGGTCCCGCGAACCGCTGTCGGGCGAGGGCGCAGCCCGGTTTGGCGGACGCTTCAATCGCATCGGGCGCCCCGCGCTTTACACGTCACTTGCGCCAGAGACTGCGCTGCGCGAGGCCAATCAGGTCGGCACGCTGCAGCCGACCACCCTGGTGGCCTATCGGGCGGACATCGGGCCCTTGCTAGATGGCCGCGACACAGCCGCGCTCCAACCGTTCGACATGGCACCAGCCGCGCTTGCCGATCCATCCTGGCGAGACCGGATGCTCTCCGGAAAGCCTGTTCCGACGCAGGATTTGGCCGAGGCCGCGATTGCGCAAGGCTATGTCGGCATTGTCGTGCCAAGCTATGCCCGCGGCGCACCCGCAGATGCGCTCAATCTCGTCCTGTGGGACTGGGAAGGAGGCATCACGCTCGTTGATGACGACGACCGGCTTGGTCTTCGCAATCCCTGAGGTCTGCCAACGAGTTCGGCAGGCCCGAGCTTGCCCGGCGTGCTGCCATCGGTCGAGGCGATCGGAGATAGCTGCGTCTGCCACCTGATGTCGCTATCACGCATGCCGGCCAGCCGGATTTGGGTACAGACAGGCTGAGGTTCATACTGTCTCATCGAGATCGTGAGGCCATGATCGGGCTGCATTGCTGATCGATCGAATGCCACGCGGCCTAGAAGCTCAATCCGGTCCTCACGAAAAGGGATGTTCCGTTGAAGCCGAAGGGAGCGATCGCGTTATAGGGTTGCGTCCCGGCATTGTCCGCGCCGTTCGTCCCTGCCGCAACGCTTGCGACCGTCGATGCGATGTTCTCGTCAGGATAGACGTCGAACAGGTTTTGAGCGCCGGCACTTACCCGAAGGTTCCGGGTGACCTGCCAGCTGACTTCAACATCCGTTTGGGCGTCAACTCTGCTAACTGCACTACACGCATTCTTGCTTGCTCGAAGCAGTCAGGAACCCCGGCCGGTACGGGGGAACAGTCCTGAGCGGGAATCAAGTGCGGGACAGCCCAGATCGCTGGTCATGGTGCTGGTATCCAGCAAGACGCTGTTCGACGGGTTCGCAATCAAGCGCCTGTGGTAACGTTCAGCCGCACGACGCCGAAGGTCCCCTGTTCTCCACAATCCGCATCACGCATGAAGACCTTCACATTGTTGGTTTGCTAGGCGATTCGATCTGACGGCTAATCATGGCTTGGATGCCCGCGTCGGGCTATTGCGGCGCACCCGGTGTAAGGTGGATGAAGCTCACCGGACAGGCGGGGCAGGCCTTGCCCGAGGAGCGCGGCTTCGAGGTCCTCGATGGCGGCCTCTCAAATCTGATAGGAAGGCCGTGCGTTGCAGTCCGTTGCGATCTCGATCGCAAGCGGCTTTGACCGGGCATTTGGCATTTCATCCCGTACGGCAATGGCAAGCCGCATTGCTTCACGGCCCAATGCCAATGCAGGCTGAACCAGACAAACACATGGTTGCGGCATCAACCGCAATTGTTCGTGCAGGCCAAAAAACAAGATGAGGATACGCCCCAAAGTTTCTGGAGCATGCAGCCGCATCGCATCGATGACACCAAGCGCAATAGGATAGGATGCGCAAAGAATCGCATCCGGCTTGTTGCTGCCGGACCACAAGGACAGGAACCCGTCATAGCCGGATCGCTCGTCAAACCGTCGTTCGACGATCCATCCGTCCGCAATCTCCAGCTGGTGTTGCGCCATCCCTTCACAATATCCGCGCAATCGCTCAGTACCGATATTCGTGGCGAGCGGACCGCCGATCAGTGCAATCCGCCGGTAGCCGCGCGCAACTGCCGCGTCGATCGCAGTACGAGCCCCGCCCGCATCGTTCATGGTCACCGTCGGCCATCCTGGTTCCAGGGTAGTGGGCAGGCGGTCGAAAAAGATCAGCGGCGTTCCGCGCGTGCGTGCATCCTGATAAAATTGCTGTTGCTCGGGCGGATTATGTTCGGTCGTGGAAACCAGTAACGCGTCAGCTCGCATCGACAGAAACGTCTCGATATGGCGCCTCTCCACAACCGGGTCCTCATTCGACACGCCGAGGAGCAACTCAATCCGCTGTTCTGAGGCAGCCTCTTCGACGCCCGCAACCAGTTCGGCGAAAAAGGCGTGCCGGATTTTCGGGACCACAAGACCGACGAGGTTTGACCGGCTCGATCGCAAGGATCGCGCCAGTCTGTTGGGCAAATAGCCCATCTCCATTGCCGTTCTTTTGATCAAAGCGCTGGTTGCAGGCGCCATGTCAGGATGATCGCGCAGACCTTTCGATACGCTGACCTTGGTCAGGTTCAGCCGGTTCGCAATATCGATCAGCCGTGGTGACTTGGCGGATTTGCGAGCTTCTTCGGTCATCTGAGAAAACTTCGCGCAAAAGCCATGCGCGGTCAATTGCTGATCGCACGGGCAGGTGACTGTCCAATAGGCTCAAGCCATTGATCTCGTGCCGCTTTTGCGAATCTGTAGGCAGCCGTGCGGATCAGAGCGCGCGCGCATGTTCAACCCATCTGAATGCCCGATCACCCGCGACGATCGCAGGTTTGCAGCCACTACCGTGTCGTGCCTCGCTCTATATCGACGAGCACGATCGTTCCCGGTGAGTTGCCCAAGAACGCCGACTTCTTGTGGTTCATGCTTGCGATCGCCGTTCATCAGAATGACCGGGGCGGGCTGTTCCACGCCTGTGATTTTTGCGCGGCGAACCGACAAAGAAAACGCATATCCACGTCCCACTGGAGAGCAGGCTTGACATCAAAAAGCTCTCAAGTTAACGGTAACTTCCACATGTTGGGAATACCGACCAATAATGGTCAGAGCCCGCATTCGGCCCGGGATGCCATCATCCCAACATGACAGGGGAGGACCTTTCGATGATCCGTTTAGCAGCTGTTCGTCCTGGCCAGTTGTCGGCTGGCACCGCCGTTCTCGCAATCATGATGGCATGCGGGGGCACTGCTAGCGCGCAAGATGCGCCTCCTGCTGCAACCGGCATCGAAGAAGAGGGGGCTGACCAGGCGCCCGATATTGTCGTTACAGGCTCGCGCATCGCAAGGACGGGGTTCGAGGCATCCACGCCGGTCAGCATCGTCGGCCAGGAAGACATCAAGCTGACGGGCAATGTGAACATTGAAAAGACACTGGCCCAGCTGCCTCAGGCGGTTGGCTCCCAGTTCGGCAGCGCTACGTCAAACACTGTACCGGGCGGTTTTGCCGACGTGAACTTGCGAGGGTTCGGTTCCACCCGAAATCTCGTGCTGGTCAATGGACGTCGCTTTGCGATCTTCGGTCCCGAACAGGTAACCGATCTGAATACGATTCCGTCATCCCTGGTCGAAAGGGTGGAAATTGTGACGGGCGGGTCGTCGGCGGTTTACGGGTCGGACGCCATTACCGGCGTCGTGAATTTCATCATGCGCGAGGACTTTGAAGGCGTCGAGGCCCGCGCGCAGCTCAATCTCGATCGTCCGACAGGAACGCCAGTCTACAATGTCGATCTGACGATGGGGACCAATTTCGCTGATGGGCGCGGCAACCTTGTCGTCGCTGCAAACTATCTCAATCGCGGCGCGATCACCCGGGGCGAGCGCGGCAGCTTTGCCTTTCTCTCCCTGAACGACGGGTGTGTCCGACCCGGTACGGGCGGTCCCGATAAGGCTGGCGAGCCGTTCCCTGCCGGCGGCGGCCAGGCCTGTTTGAACGCGGGCGGCGAGCTTGGCTTTGTCGCTGGCGGATCAGGCGATATCCCCAATGGCCGCTTCTCCGGCATCCCGGCCTTTGGCGGCGCCAACGCTGCACTTAACGCTGCCTATACCGCAGCTGGCCTCGGGGCGCTTGGATCCCGCGGGTTCACGTTTGATGATGCCGGCCGTGCCGCACGGCCCCAGATCACGCCTCAGGACGATTTCAACCTTGGTCCCGACAATTACCTGATCCAGCCGCAAGAGCGCTGGATGATCAACACCTTTGGACATTATGATTTCACGGACAGCATCACTGGTTACATGGAGCTGCACTTTTCCAACAACCAGGTGAATGCGCGGCTGGCCCCGACCAATGTCGGTGCACCGACCCTGTTCAACGTCAACAATCCCTACCTGACGCCCCAGCTGCAGGAGGTATTCCGTCAGCTTGACCTTGCTGAAACCGGCACGACGACCGTGGTCAGCGGCACTGCTTCGCGCACCAACACGCCGGGTGACGGCCTGGCTCTGGTCACGGCCGGCAAGCGCTACTCCCAGGTCGGCCCTCGCCTCGCCAGCGAGCGGCGCAACACCTTCCGCGGGACCTGGGGACTTCGCGGCGATATCGGAAGCCTGTCGGACACGGCATTTACCAACCTGAAATTCGACGCATATTATACCTATGCGCGCAGCGAGAATACGCTGCTGCTTCAGAACGCCATCTCGCGCAGCCGCTTGCAGGCGGCGGTGCTGTCCAACGGCACCGCAGCGCCGGTCTGCAACATCTTCGGACAGAACATCACGGACGCATGTGCCAGCGCAATCCGGATCAGCGCGACCAACTCCACGGTTGCCGAGCTTCAGGTGGCGCAGGCGAGTGTCACCGGCACGGCATTCGAACTGTCAGCCGGGCCGCTCGGCTTTTCCACCGGCTATGAATGGCGGTCGACCAATGCGCGGTTCCAGCCCGACAGCTTCCTCGCCTCCGGCGATGTCGCGGGCTTCAACCCCGGCCTGCCTACATCCGGCTCAGTCTCGGTCAACGAGGTGTTCGGTGAAGTGCGCGTGCCGCTGATCCACAACACGCCGTTTATCGATAACCTGACTGCGAATGCTGCCTTCCGCTATTCGGATTACAGCCTCGAAGGCATCGGCGGCGTCTGGACCTATCTTGGTGGTCTTGATTGGCGCGTGGACCGCAACATCACGTTCCGCGCGCAATATCAGCGGGCAATCCGCGCGCCGAATGTCGGCGAATTGTTCGGCGGCCTGACGCGTTCCGTTCAGGTTGCGACCGATCCGTGTTCAAGCCGTGCACCAACAGCCCAGCAAACCGATGCCGTGCGCCAGCTCTGCATTGCAACCGGTGTGCCCGCCGGGCAGGTCTTTGGCGCAGGCGTTCAGCCAAACAACATCTTTGGCGCCGATTTCGGCGGCAATCCCAACCTCGGCGCTGAAAAATCGGATACCTATACGGTCGGCGTGGTGCTGACCCCGCAATTTGCGCCGGGCCTGCTGGTCAGCGTCGATTATTTCGACATTGCTCTGGAAGGCGCGGTTGCCGCGCTGGGCGGCGGTCTGCAGAACACGCTGAACCTGTGCTATAATGTGATTCAGGACGTGAATTCCGAATTTTGCCAGGCAGTAAACCGCAACCCGGCAACGGGCGAAATCAACGATCCGTTCGTGGTCCAGGTGCTGAACGCCAATACCGGTCTGCTGCGTACTTCGGGCATTGATTTTGCACTGCGTTACCGGTTCGATCTGGGCTTTGGCCTGCCCGGTATTGGCGAGACGAGCCGGGTGGACATCGCCACCAACTGGACGTGGCTGAACGACTTCACCTCGACGCCGGTCGCTGCTTTTCCGGACATCCAGAATTTCTGCGCCGGTTCATTCGGACCGACTTGTGGTCAGCCGCTTCCCGTATGGCGGGGGCAGACCCGCGTGACCTGGACGATAGAGGACCTCGGCCTGTCGTTGCGTCATCGGTATCTGGGGCCGGTCACCACGGATCGGTATATCGTTCCGCTGCGCCGGGAAGGTACTACGCCGCCGGCACTGAACACCATTCCCTATCCGCGGCTTGGCGCGGAGAATTATATCGACCTCTCGTTCACCTATGACATCACGAATGGCGTGCAGGTGTTTGGCGGTGCCAACAATGTGTTCAACAACAATCCGCCGATCACCACCCAGGGGCCGAACGCCAACACCTGGTCTGCGACCTATGACGTGCTTGGAACGGAGTTCTTTATGGGCGCCAGCTTCCGCTTTTGATCTAACCCCCCTCCGGGGGTCGCGCCTATGGTCGCGACCCCCGTCTTTTTTGCAGGGTCGGGCACGAAACAAAAAGGATGAACGCGATGCTGATCGATCGGCGTACCATGGTTCTGGGCAGCCTTGGGCTGCTAGGCGCTGGAATGGTCGGTTTTCACCCCGCCCGGGCGATGGCGCGGCCGGGGCCAACGGGACCGGTAGCCAATATCCGCGATTTCGGGGCCAAGGGCGACGGCAAGACGATCGATACCCCTGCAGTTCAACGGGCGATCGATCACGCGGCGGCGCGCGGCGGTGGCACGGTCTATTTTCCCGCAGGCCTCTATCCCTGCTACACGATCCGTCTGCGCAGCCGGATTACCCTCTGGCTCGATCAGGGTGCAACAATCCTGGCAGCCGATCCGGTCGGTGAAACCGGCTATGATCTGGCGGAGCCCAATCCGTGGGACAAATACCAGGATTTCGGCCACAGCCACTGGAAGAACAGCCTGATCTGGGGCGAGAATCTGAATGACATCTCGATCGAAGGGCAGGGCCTTATTTGGGGCAAGGGACTTGGCCGGGGGGATGGCAAGGACGACTGGCTAAAGGATCCGAACGGGCCGGGGACCGGCAACAAGGCGATTGCCCTTAAAAATTGCCGCGGCGTGCTGCTGCGCGACTTCAAGATGCTGGAGGGTGGCTGGTTTGCCTTGCTGGCAACGGGTGTCGACAATCTCACGATCGACAATGTGCTGTGCGACACCAACCGCGACGGGTTCGACATTGATTGTTGCCGCAATGTCCGGGTGACCAACTGTACGGTCAATTCGCCCTATGACGATGCCATCTGCCCAAAGAGCAGCTATGCACTTGGAGAGCCGCGGATCACTGAAAACGTGACGATTTCAAACTGTCTCGTCGCCGGCAATTACAAGATCGGCACGGTGTTGGGGGGGACGTGGGAGAGGATGCCCCCCGATTTCGCGCCACTGATCCATGGCCGGATCAAATTCGGAACCGAAACCAATGGCGGGTTCCGCAACATCACCATCACGAACTGCCTGTTCGATGACAGCCGGGGTCTGGCATTCCAGACGGTCGATGGCGGCGTGGTGGAAGATATCACGGTCACCAATGTCACCATGCGGGGCACCGTCAACGCGCCGATCTTCATGCGATTGGGGCGTCGCATGCGTGGACCGGAAGGCCGGCCCATCGGCACAATGAAGCGCATTCTGATCCAGAACGTGACGAGCTCGAACGCCAATCCGTTGCCGTCGGTCATTGCCGGGCTTGCCGGACATCCGATTGAAGACCTGAAGATCAGCGACTGCTACCTGCATCATGTCGGGGGCGCTCCTGCTGCATGGACGAATTTGAACCCGCCAGAGAATGAACTCGGCTATCCCGAAGCGCCAATGTTCGGAGACCTGCCTGCGACAGGCTTTTACGTGCGTCACGCGCGCAATGTGGAGATCAGCAATGTCGAGGTTGCAGTCGCCAAGCCGGATCCCCGTGCTGCAATCTGGCTCGACGATGTAGCTGGGGCTGATCTGTTCCGCTTGCGCGTGCCCGCCGGATCATCCGGGCTGGTCACCCGCAAGGTGACTGACCTGTCCAGCCTTGCCAATCGGTTCATGCCGGATGGCCGGATGCAGGGTCCGCTGAATCGCAGCTTTTAACAAAGCCTGCAGGCGCGCTGATCCCATCTGCCCTGCCGCAGCTGCTTGAAGGAAGCATATCGCCGCGGTCCATCGGGCAGGCATTTGGCTTGCCGAACCCGCCACTGCGTCACGGGCGGATTGAGGGAGCCGGCCTCGCTGGGGGGCAGGACAGGCGCCTTTGACGCCGCGGCTGCCTGTGTCGTCGCTTCGAAGAACAGGATCAGGGCAGGGGGGTGATCCCCTCGGCCCGAACGGTCCAGCCCTTGCTCGGAAACCCGGGCGCAGGGCCGTTGCTGCCTTCCCACCCAGCGGCCATCATGCCCACCGCCAGTAACAGCGTGCCGTTCGACGGGAAATAGGTTTCAGCTGCCCGGCGATAACCGGGTCCGTCCGGGCCAGTCGCTGCCTGCGCAGCAGCCGGTCCGATCAGCTGCGTCTCGCCCTCCAGATGAACCCGCGGTGTCATGCCATTGGCTTGCCACTGGTTGTTCTTCTGGTCGAGAAACAGCCAGTCAACCGCCGCATCTGGCTGACCGAGCCGGGCGGCGGTCATTGCGATGATCGGAAAGTCCCATCCCCAGAGCTGACGAAGATCCCAGTGGTGTTCGACTGCATCGAGGGTCCGGGCCATGGTATCAGGGTCGACGCGGCCCGGGATCGGTCCCAAGGACATCAAAAAGCTTGCGTGATCGCGGTTGAGGCATTTCGGCGGATGGGCGTTGCGGCTGCACGCAGCTGACCGCGTGATGTCCCAGAAGTCGTCAGCACCCGGTGCGACCGGGACGTAAAGACCATCCCCTGTTGGCGGCGACGGAAGATCGGCGATCACCCTGTCCCAGTCCGCGCTGCGGGGCTGCCCCAGCCGTTCCCGCCAGCGCTGCGCAAGGATCAGCCCGAACCGGAACTGTTCGAGTTCGAAGCCCGGATTGGTCGTCGTCAGCGGCGGATGGTTTTCCTGTGCCGGCACGACAGGCGGACCAAGCACGAGGGCGCCGCTGGCGTCGCGGTGGGGCAGGGTCGCAAGCAGTTTGGCTGTTTCCTCGACAAGGCCGGCATAGCGCAGGAGAATGGCGCGGTCCGGCCGTGCCCGATAGGCAAGCTCAGCCATCCAGATGGGGTGCGGTTGCTGCCACAAGATGAACGGGTTGATCGTCGACGGGCTATTCCAGCCATTCGGCCCCGACATCTTGGTCCACCATGCACCCTCCACCCCGCGCAGCCGGGCGATTGCCTTCGCCTCGTCAAGCGTATCGAGATACCAGCGAAGCGTTCGCTCGAGCCGATCCGGCCGACCCCATGTTGCCCAATGCGCCGTGTGAAGCGGTGTGACCTCTAGGTGAAACTTGCCGTTCCAGCTGTTCGAGAACAATCCTTCCTCCTGCGGAGGATAGGCGCCGCTGGCATTAATGCGCGCCAGATACTGGGAGAGCACGATCCGACGTTCCAGTTCACTGGCCCGGGGATCGGTACTGCCCGAAAAGTCGATGGCCCCGCCTGATTGCCAGAAGGAGCGCCAGCCTCGGTCGGCCATATCCGCCGCCTGGTCAAACTTCGCAATGTCGATGGCCGCTCGTTCCGGGGCAAAACCCATCTGCACCTTGACGGTATCGCCGCTGCCGCTGACGACAAAGCGGTGCGGGCCGCCATCATTGATTCGGCCGCCCTCCGCAGAAATGCCGGCCCAGATCGAGGTGCCATCCAGTCGCCGTTCCGCGATGATGTGGCCGGCGCTGCGTTCGACCGCCATCGTGCGATGGGCATCATTGTTGTCCCAGTCCTGAGGGTCCGGGTTGATGCGGGGGTGAACGCCGGGATACCGGACCGAGATCCTGACGCGCCCGGTGGCCAACAACGGCGAGCTGACTTTGAGAAGAACCGTGTCCGCATCGGCGCGGACCCGCGTTTCCACCCTGACAAGAACACCCTCAAGGCGGAAGCTGGAGTGAAGCACGCCGGTCCAGAGGTCGAGCTTCTGCCGTGTCTCGGTCAGATCGTTCAGCGTTGCATCGGTGCCGTCGCTGCGCTTCAGGATCAGCGATAACCGGCCCATTCCAAACCGGTGGGGATTTTCGCGCAGCCATTTGAGCGCCGGGCGGCTATCCAGCTCCTTCCAGTCGCGGATCCACGGAAACGGCGCTGTCCGCCCCCCGGGCATGGGGACATCGACCCAGCCGTCGCGCTCTGCATATCCAGCAGGATTTGGAAAGCTATGCCAGCTCCATTGGGCCATGGTCAGCATCGGGACCAAGGGCGAATACGCGTCGGCAAACGTCTGTGTGCCGGTAATGTCTGCGGTGAAGCCCAGATTGTCATTGCCGACCATCATTGGCGCATGAGGATCGATGCGGGTCAGTTCGACGGTGTGACGGCTGACCAGTGCCTTGCGATCAATCCGGCTAGTCTTGTTTGTCGTCCGGGCGACTGCTGCCTCGGCAATGACGAGCTGAACCATGATGGCCAGCACCAGCGCGATCAACCGGATCACAGCGTGACGCCCCGCTTCCAGATGGCTATTTCGCGTTCATCGTTGCGTTCTGCCGCTGTCTGTTCGCCGCTTGCGATGGCAACGATCTTGTCCAGGAAATCGTTGGCTACCGCCTCCATCCCGCAGTCAAGCACACGCCCGGCATCGAAGTCGATCCAGCCAGGTTTGCGCTCGGCCAGCGCGGTGTTGGATGCCACCTTGACCGTCGGCGCCGGAAAGCCGAGCGGCGTGCCGCGACCCGTGGTGAACAAAATGATCGTTGCGCCCGACGCTGTCAGCGCAGTGGACGAGACCGCATCGTTGCCGGGTGCCTCCAGCAAGGTCAGCCCCGGCCGCGAGACCCTGGCACCATAGGGGATGACGTCGGTCACGATGGCCCGGCCGGCCTTTTGCACTGCGCCAAGCGACTTTTCCTCCAAGGTGGTAATGCCGCCCGCCACATTGCCGGGTGACGGATTTTCAGAAACTGGCTCGCCATGCGCGGTGAAATAGGCTTTGAACCTGTTCACGACGTCGACAATCGCATCGAAAACAGCGTCATTGTCCGCGCGTTGCATCAACAGATGCTCGGCGCCAAAAATTTCCGGGATCTCGGTCAGGATGACGCTGCCTCCCGCGCCAGCGACCTGGTCGCTCATCCGCCCGACAAGCGGATTGGCGGTCAGTCCTGACAACCCATCCGATCCCCCGCATTTGACGCCCAAGGACAAGGCAGAGAGCGGCTGAGGGCTTCGCCTTGCATGTGCAGCGATTGCCACAAGTTCGTCGACCAGCGCCTCACCCTCGGCAAGTTCGTTGCATGCACTTTGTGCGCGCAAGGTCCGGATGCGCGGATAGGTGGCAGGATCGATGCGGCCCATCAGGCCATCAAGCTGATTGTTTTCGCAGCCAAGCCCGATCAGCAGCACGCCGCCGGCGTTCGGATGCTGCGCAAGCGCGGCGAGGATGGCAGCTGTACCGTCAAGATCATCGCCAAGTTGGGAACAGCCGAAGGGGTGGGTGAGGGCATGAACGCCGTCTACGCCCTTGCCGCAATGCCGTGCATTGGCGCGCTCGGCAATCTTGCTTGCCGTGCGTGCTACACAGCCGACGGTTGGTATCACCCAGATTTCGTTCCGTGTCCCGACCCCGCCACCCGGCCAGCCATCGCCTCGCGCATAGCCCAGAAAGCTGCGATTTTCGCGGATCGCCGACGCTGCCTCGGCCTGCCGACTATAGGCATAACTGCCGGTCCCTGTCAGCGCCGTCGACAGATTGTGGGTGTGGACATGATCGCCCGCCGCAATGTCGCTGGTCGCCGTGCCGATCGGGAATCCGTATTTCAGCACCGCAGACCCGGCCAGGACAGGGCGAACCGCCACCTTGTGCCCGCTGGCCACTGGCTGCCCGATTAGAATATCATCGATCCGGTCGCCCGGCGCCAGATCGCGCAGGGCAGTTCCGACATGGTCGCGCGGATCGACATGGAACAGGGCGGGCATCTGGGTCATGATCTCACCAATGGATGCGGTCTGATCGGTTCATATTCTGAAACGCTGGCCATCTGGATTGCGATCGGCTCTGGCGCGGCACTCCATGGCAGTCTCTTCCAGTGTAGCAAAGCCGCCCGCATCAGCCACACCAGCGCCACCCTGCGATAAGTGCATTGCCGGGCACCCAAAATCAGCAACCAGCATGCGCAATCGCGGAATGATGGTTTGACGCCGCACTTTCCATTTAATAACATTCTGTCTCATCATGTGAAAAGTCAACAGCGGAACCGGCCCCGGCCGCGAACATCCGGACGCGCGTGATCAGATGGTCGATGGGGAGGGCAGCGCCAGCATGCATCAAGATCAACGATGAGCTGTCCGCTTGCCTGGCGCAGCCGACCTGATGAGGCCCTGATCCCCTCGACGGGGACCATTGCCGACTTGGTTCACCGCTCGACCAGCGTTGCACCCTTTGCCGATTTTGAAATGTCGGGGCGGGCCATGTCGACAGGCACCGCCAATGGCACCCACCCCAAGCAGATGGAGATTGAGTAAATGGGCAATCCGGTGATGGGTGTCCTGTTCCACTGGCTTGGTGGACTCGCCTCTGCCAGCTTCTATGTGCCCTATCGGGGCGTCAAGCGCTGGTCATGGGAGATATACTGGCTGACCGGCGGGATCTTTTCCTGGGCAATTGCGCCGTGGCTGTTCGCTTCGGTTCAGACCGAAGATTTGCTTGCCGTTCTCAGCGAGGCGCCGTTGCCTGTGCTGCTCTGGCCGATTTTTTTCGGCATTTTATGGGGGTTTGGCGGACTGACTTACGGCCTGACCATGCGCTACCTTGGCCTGTCGCTGGGCATGGCCGTGGTGCTGGGCTTGTGCACCGTGTTCGGTACCCTGATCCCGCCGATCTTCAACGGAGAATTTGCGCCGCGCCTTCTTGGTACGCCGGCCGGGCAGTTTACCCTGCTTGGTCTTGCGGTGACGGCAATCGGGATTGCCGTGGTCGCGCGTGCTGGCTCGGCAAAGGACAGTACCCTGTCCGAAGCGGAGCGGGTCGCATCGGTCGCTGAATTCGACTTTCGAAAAGGGCTGATGGTCGCGGTGTTTTCCGGGATCATGTCGGCCTGTTTTGCTTTTGGCCTCGCCGCTGGCGAGCCGATCAAGGCGATCAGCGCCGCGCACGGTACAGGGCCGCTGTGGACTGGTTTGCCGGTCCTGTGCCTTGTCATGTTGGGCGGTCTCGTGACCAATGGCGTGTGGTGTGCCATCCTCATCGTTCGAAACCGGTCAGCCGGGCAATGGGTCGGCAAGCCCGCACCGCTGCCGGCCAATGCAGTGGCGGCCGGCCCAGACCGCCCGCCACTCTTCCTGAACTTCGTGCTTTGCGCGATCGCCGGAACCGCCTGGTATTTTCAGTTCTTTTTCTACACCATGGGCGAAAGCCAGATGGGCGAATATGGCTTTTCGTCCTGGACGCTGCACATGGCATCGATCATCATTTTTGGCACATTATGGGGCTTTGCGCTGAAGGAATGGCGCGGCGCGGCATCCAAGGTTCGAGCAACCGTCTGGGCTGGCGTCGGGCTGCTGGTCTTTGCCACCGTCATCATCGGATATGGCAATAGCTTGGGCAGCGCTGCATGAACCGGATGATCCATGCCGCAGCGCTGATCGTGCTTGCCGCAGCCTGGCATCCGGCTGCGGGTCAGTCGACCGACTATACCAATCCGATCATTCACGCCGATTATTCCGATCCGGACGTGATCCGGGTCGGGCGGGACTATTACATGGTCTCGTCGAGTTTCCACCTGTCGCCCGGCATTCCCGTGCTGCATTCTCAAGACCTGGTAACATGGCGCATCATCGGCCATGTTCTCCCGCGCCTGCCGTTCGGTCCCCTGTACGACATGCCGGGACCGCATCTGATCGACGACACCCGGTCAAAGCCCATTGGCGGCACCAAATATGCCAGTGGCGTATGGGCACCTTCGATCCGGCATCATGACGGCAAGTTTTTCGTTTACTGGGCCACGCCCGACGAAGGCGTCTTCATGGCGACGGCGACGGATCCCGCAGGCCCTTGGACCCCGCCTGTCCATGTGATCGTTGCCGCAGGGCTGGAGGACCCGTGTCCGTTCTGGGACGAGGATGGTTCTGCCTGGCTGGTGCATGGCAAGGTCGGGGCAGGGCCGCTCGTGCTGCGCCGAATGACTGCAGATGGCACCGCTGTCCTCGATGACGGGATCGTCATTGCCGAGGACCGGCAGGCCCTGCCGATCCTGGAGGGCCCCAAGCTCTACAAGCGAAATGGCTGGTACTATATATGGGCGCCCATCGGCGGTGTGGGTACAGGTCCGCAGGCGGTGCTTCGATCGCGGAACATTCGCGGGCCATATGAACACCGCGAAGTGTTGAAGCCCGGCGGCCCGCTGGATTTGGCGGGCCCGCATCAGGGCGGCTGGGTGGAAACGCCAGCCGGCCAAGGCTGGTTTGCACACTTCAATTCGACCGGGGCCTTTGGACGAATCGTTCATCTGCAACCCGTCACATGGGGCGCGGATGATTGGCCGGTCGTGGGACAGGCCGAGCCTGGAGCGACTGCCGGTGTACCGGTGGCTCGCCATGCCCGGCCCAATGTTGGCGGCCGCCCGCAGCCAATGACGATGCAGACATCGGATGAATTCAACGGACCACTGGGTCTGCAATGGCAATGGAACCATAATCCGGATGCGGAGCGCTGGAGCCTTAACGCACGTCCCGGTTATCTGCGGCTTTCGGCCGGCGCGGCCCAGCATCTGACGACTGCACGCAATACACTGACGCAGATGCTGCAAGGTCCGCGCATGATGATGACCACGCGGATCGATGTCAGCGGAATGGTCGATGGTCAGCGTGCCGGACTTTCCCTGTTCGGTGTTCGGCCGAGCTGGATCGGCATCCGGCAGGAAGGGGGCAAGCGGCGCATCATCCTGTCGGATGCGGGGGTGGAAACGCCTGGTCCGGTGTTGACGGAAACGGCAATCATCTTGCGGGCGGAGGTCGGACCCGATCAGAAGGTGGCATACAGCTTTCGGCGCGACGGCGCCGACACTTATGTCGGCATTGGTCAACCGATTGCCTTGTCGCGCTTCAGCTGGTGGCGCGGTTCACGCCCTGCATTGTTCACCTATTCCGATCGCAGGGGCGGCGGTGGCGCGATCGACATTGACTGGTTCCGGGTCGACGCCACGCAGCCATGACGAAACCCTGCTCCAGTTATCGCCAGCAACGGCCCCTTCGGGCCATGCCGACGATTTTGATCGAGGCAATTTTCCTGGCAATTTTGTCAGCCGACGAAATACGCAGCAATGATCAAGCCGCACCGTGCCCGATGATCGGATGTCCGCAGATTTCGGATCAATCAAGCCTCAGCGGTACCGGGCGTTAAAGCCTGCTCCATCAGGAAGAGGGGAGGGGCCTTTGGCTGATTGAGGCCTGACCGCCGCAGGACCTCGTGCAGACCGTTCTGGCGACTGGCCGTGCCATGGAATTCCGGGGCCGCGAGCAGTTCACGGTTAAGCGCAGTCTGGTCAATGGCTCACAGCGAATTGAGCTGACCGGATGGAGCGTAGCCCGTCTTGACTGGTACAAGGCTCACGGCTGTTTCACCGAGATCATCCGGTACCAGACTCGACTGTTCATGCCGATCAAGGGCGCTTCGAGCGTGCTTGCCAGATTGGCGCCATCCGTCTGAATCTTGCCAAATGGCATTGTCCGGCGTATATGCTGCCATATGGAGAAATGTCATGCTGGTTCTGCAACCGGTTGATACGGCCGTTACTGCTTTCCGTCCCGATCCGATTACCCAAGACGAGGCAGCTGCCATGTTCCGGGCGGTCCTCAATCTGTTCGGCAAATGGGAGCTCACCGACGAGCAGGCGGCTACGCTGCTCGACATGCCGGTGCGTTCCTATCGCCGCTGGAAGGCTGATGGCGCCGGGCGCATGTCGCGCGATGGCCGCGCTCGGCTGTCCAACCTTATGGGCATTCACAAGGCGCTCCGGATCATCTTCTCGGAGGCAGCCCGCGGCTATGCTTGGATCAGGTCGGCCAACGATGCCTTTGGCGGATCCAGCGCGCTTGATGTGATGCTCGGGGGCGAACTTACCGACATCATGCGGGTGCGCCGCTACCTCGACGCGACACGTGGTGGTTGGTGAGCGGAACGGCGGATATTCCCGTTTCCAGAGTTGAGTGGAAGGGCGCTGTCAGGATCATCCGGAGTGCCTTTCCGCCGATCGACCTGTTCGAAGATATCGCTGATCCAGCCGACTGGCCGCTGCTGATCTCGGCAGAGCAGAAGACCAATCCCCGCATCATGGCGACGATCGGCAATCTCGATCTCGTGCCCGCCGATCGCCGCGTCGGCGGCAGCGGCGCATCCTACCTCATGGCGCCATTCACCCATGTCAGCACGGACCGGGCGAGCCGATTTACCGATGGCAGCTACGGCGTGCTCTATGTCGGCGACCGGTTTGAAACCGCCTTGTTCGAGACGATCTATCACCATAGCGGCTTCATGGCGCGAACCAAGGAAGCGCTTGGCTGGACCTCGCAGTTCCGGGAGATCGTCATGTCAGTCGATGCCGACCTCCATGATCTCAGAGCTGCAGATGCAGAACTGGCCGCGACGCTGGCCCCTGACAGCTATGCGGCATCTCAAGCTGTTGCTGCCAACCTCAGGGGTTCGGGATCCGACGGCATCGTCTATCCGAGCATCCGTCATGCCGGTGCGCAATGCGTCGCGCTCTTCTACCCGGACTGCGCGTCAAACCTCTTGCAGGGGCGGCACCTCGATTATCACTGGGATGGCGCGCGCGTTGATCTTGTTCGCGATGCCGGGTCAGGAGCTGTTTTCCGTATCGTCCATTTGCCAACCAGTCCTGTCTGACCGCGTGAGCCGGGCTTTCGGCCGGGTGCTATAGGATCTTTGCGCAGATTCTCCGGCCATCGGACACAAGTCTACGCACCAGCTGTCATCTGCAATTGCCATGGGCGACATCGTCGTCCAATTCACGGGCATGACCAAAGATGATGAACGCTGGATGGGCGAGGCGATCGCGCTTGCAAAAACGAAGGGCACCGATCCGTCAAATACGCCGATCGCCGCCATCATCGTGCGCGACGGCAAGGTGCTCGCGGCCCAGACCAACCGGACGGCCGAAGACAATGATGCGACAGCGCATGCCGAAATCTGCGCTTTTCGTGCAGCAGGGGCCCGTATCGGCGACATGGAACTGCGGGGCGCAACGCTGTATTCGACGCTGCAGCCATGTGGCATGTGCACGATGGCTAGCATCTGGGCAAAGGTCGGCCGGATCGTCTATGGCGCCGGGCGGGACGATGTCCATCGCATGTATTTCGAGGATCGCAATCTCGACACCATGGATTTCATCGCCGATGCTTATCGTGAGGACCTCCGGATCGAGGGGGGCTGTTTACGCCAGGAATGCGCCAGGCTTTATTACGGTCCGGACGACAATGTACCGGTGGAGGAGCAGGGCAATATCTGATCTACCCTAACATTTTCTTCGATATTTACTCGCTACACTGTATTTTATTGCGCCCGATTGCGCGTCAAATCCGGATCTATCAGCTCCGCTGCTGAGTGATGCCAAAAGCAGAGCAGCTGCTTTTAGCGCAAGCACGCGTGCAAATTTTTGGTCGAGAAACGCTGCTGCTTTGCGCAAGCGACGAATGGCAATTATTTCAGCGGCGCTTCCGAACACTGGATATTCACCAGCCGACCCCGAAGCGGCAAGGCCGCTTTGCTGGTAGCTGTCATTCGTCTAGCGCCCTAGTGGTGGCCATTCCACCGGGCCACGCTAGATCCCTAAAGCCGTCGTTCGTTCAGCTAGCGCTGCAAAGGCTGGAATTGGGTAGTTTGCGGAATGGCGGGAGATTGTCGAGCGTGGCGAAAAAGGGGCTCCTCTCGCCTACGGCGACTTCAGCACAGACGCGTTGATGGCGCGCAAGCGCCACGAGCAAGACCAGACACTGCAAGGTCAGCTAGGAAACTCAAGCCGTAGGTCAGAACGTCCGTTCAAACCCTCGATCTGCATTTCCAAGCGCCAGACATTCCCTAGCTTCAGTTTGAGGTGAGGCTGGCATTCAGCGGCAATAGTCCTGAGGGCTTCGCTGCGTGGTGCCCAGTCTGGCATGGTCAAAATGATCTCTTTGACTGCTCCCAAGGAAGAGCCGTGCTGAAGCTCCCCACGCCTCTCTGGTGGCCACTCGGTTGGCGGCAATGAGCCTGGTGAACGGAACATCATTGGTAGCCGTGGATCATCGCCATCCTCGGCGACTGCAATCGTCATGTCCTTCGGAAGATAGGGGGGTGAGAACGCCCAAGTTGCTATCGTGGGCTCAGCCCCAGACCGCGATGCTCGCCATGCGATCCCGAACGGGCAGACATCATGATTTCGCCAGACTGACCGATCGTAAAGGCCGGTCCTCTTGATCATTGGGCTCAGTGCCGCATCCGGATCATCTATCCACAACAGTTCGAGGAACATGTTGTCAAAGCAGTAGCAAACATTACGCGTTCCTTGACCTTGATGCACCCGTCGATAGCTTTCGACTAAGCCTATCTTCGCCAAGTGCTCGATCTCCGGTCCTTCGGGATCGATCAACATGAAGATGTGGTCAATCATATTCGTGTTCCCAGTGACGCTGAAAAGCTCGACGAAGATTTGCTCGACGACCATTCTGTGCGCAGTCTGTCTACCATCGACCCCGAATGTCCAAAATGGGATCGGAAGCCGACGTCAGGCCCAAGCCATGCTCCGCAGTCGGCAATGCGCCCCAATAGTGGCCATTCCAACTTGCCCCGCCCGATGCCAAAAGCGGCCGTTCGATCAGCTCGTGCTGCAACGGCCGGATTGGCCGAAAAGGCGAATGGCGGCTTTTAAGTCAGAGGATCACTTGCCGGTTAGACGGCCCCATAGCCAGCGCCAGAACTTCGCTTCGGCTATCATCAGTTTCGCTATGATGGGTGGAATGCCTTGTTCTTGAAGGACCCGTGGATCAGGCGTGGCACCGAAAACCACCCGTAACATCGCCACAAGTGCGGCGATTTCAAACAACAGCAAAACCGACAATCCCACCCACCGCATGCCGCCAATATCTTGCAACAAGTTCTGTGCATTTACTGGAACTAGCTTTCCAGCTAGCCAGATACCGCCGCACATCAATGCCACTAGACGCAGGGTCAGCGCACGGCGTGACATGCTGCGATAACAGATAGCGAAGGTTATCGGGATGAAGACGCACCAATCAAAGAGGGTGACAGCCTCGCCCAGCTGAGGCTGTGCGTCCCATGGATGGGTTACCCTAAATCCCATGGATGCAAGCAACCAGACCGGGAGTAACGCATAGAACCAATTGCGACTGATAACCGAAGCGATCTTCACGTTACGCCCTCCTGCGATGCTTGGTAGAATGACTGCCATCGGCGATCAGGGCAAGATGCGGGAGCGGCAACAAAGGCGTCGGTAGCTGCCATTCGAGCAGCCCTGCCCTACGCTGGCAGCTAGACGCCCTAATATCGGCTATTCAGCTTAATCGCACTCGGTTCCAGAACCAGCCGTTAGTCGACCCGACGCAGCACGGCAGCCGGAATGACTGCCAATGGGACAAACCAGCCATTCGTGATCGCGCGATGACGCGGCAGATTCCCGGCATTGCTGCCGATGTCGATTTTCGTTCGGACTGGCGGCTTTCGACCGAGCAACAAAACAAGCGGTCGATAGGCTGTCGAGCAGACCGAGAAGGTGACAGGGGTTTGCGGCCGCCAAATCAAACCGCGCCTCATTCAACGTGCAGTTCAACCGATCAGAGCTTACCTGTCAGGGTCGAATGGTCTCGACATGTCGGCGCAGCCGATGGCTAGGCCCACCTTGGCTATGCCGCTGTGAACACCCTTGGCTGATGTGCCAACTGACGCACGACTGCCGCGCTGCCTCTATCTAATCGGATGCGCGCTCCCATATAGGATGTATCGCAGCACCGCCCACGAGCGCCGCTGCGGCTGAGAGATGCTACGTGCTCCCCGCTCGATCGAGGAGACACGCTATGGGTGTCCACCAAATGATTGCGCCGGCCGCTGACAGGCAATCCGTGCCGGTTACGGCGCCAGGGTCTGACGGATCTGAGGCGAACGCACTGGAAGTCGCAATTGCGGACATGACGGCCGCCTTTTCAAGCGATTTCATAAACGGGCAGGTTGGCACTCGGCACAACACTTACCAGCACCGCTCGCGCCTATTACGGCAGATGACTGGAAGGCTTGCAGCAATGCGAGCGCAAGACGCCAAGGCCGTGTCTTGAGCCCCGCGTGACGACGCCGACGAGGAGCGTATACCCTCGCCAGACGTGGATGCGGAGATGCCGAGATATGGGATGACTCGCGTGCCCCCAATTCCAGTACGGGGAATACCGCTAGTCCGGCTCAGCGACGCGGTTGCGCAGCCGCAACATGGCGCGACTGCCCTGACAGAACCGAAATAGCCGCCTGCTGGCATGGCCTGTGCGAGGTCATGGCTGCAGAGACCGGCTTGCGTCGCAAGCGCCGCTCGTCGCGCAAGCGGTCGTGATAGGCGCGTTCGCGCGAGTGATTAATCCGCTATACGACAAAAGCACGTCACTAGCGGCGCTTTAATGAGCGCCAGGCGGTAAGCGATGATCAATCGGGATTCCAGGTTCCGTCTTTCGAGCTGAGATCGGCGGGGTCCACTGAAACCATGACCTGAACTGTCATGCTAAGCACGGCATCGGGTGCGCCGACATATCGGCCCTCCACCGGGCTGAGCCGGCGAATGCCGCGGCCGACCGCGACGGGCACCAGATGCGCCTCGCCCATGCGGCCATTGGTCGGATCGAACGCCACCCAGCCTGCGCAGGGGAGATAGACTTCGGCCCAGGCGTGGGTCGAACCGTGCTGGCCTCTGGGATTGGCGGCCTCCCCAAGGGTCGGAGGATCAAAAAGATAGCCGGATACGGCGCGCGCACCAAAACCGAGGTGCCGGACCGCGTCGATGAACAACGTCGCCAGATCGCGGCATGACCCCGAACCAAGATCAAGCGTCAGATGCGGAGATTGTGTCCCGACCTCTTCCCGCGTGACATAGGTCATGCCGATACGGGCCGCTGCATTGATGTCCTTCAGCAGCGACAACGTGTCGGTCCGGTCTCCCAGCATCTGGGCACGGGCCCAGCGGGCGAGCCGGGCACCGGGATCGGGATATTCCGGCACCAGCAACGCGCCGAGGTCGGTTCGTTCATCGCTCGAATAATCGAACGGAAAACTGTGCGCGTGCGGCGCTATGGCCAGGATCGGCCATGGGTCCGCAGCTTGTTCAACGATCACCCGATTGGTGATCGTCAATCGATCGGCAGGCTCACGAAACGAAGCGGTGGCGATCAGGTTGCCGAAAACATCCTGTGTCCACGACAGCTCCGCCTTGGGATCGCAACTGAGGTCTGATGCGATCGGGTGAAGCGCGCTGGAGCTTCGCGGACTGAGCATCATGCGATGCGCAAGCAGTTCGACTGGCGTTCGATAGGCGTAGGTGGTGACATGGTCGATCCGTAACCGCATTCCTTCACCTCCCGGATGTATTGCGCAAACCGCGCAGGGTGTCAGTGGCCGTCGAAATGTCCGCGGTCTGGGTTTTCGCTGAGCGCGCGGACGTCGGCGGGCGGTGGTTCAACACCGATGGCCAATGCATTTGCCAGCGCGAGCGTGCGAAGCTTTCTGGCTTCGCGAATACCGGCGGCGACTCCTTCCTTGTCCCAGGCAAGGGCGGCCACATTGGCGATCACCCTGACATTTTCCAGGGTGGCAGTATTGGCATGCGCATGATGGCGGGCTGCCTGATCCCGACAAAGGGCGGATGATGGCTGCATGAAACAGGCCTTTCGAAACAGAGGAAGGATCAGCCCTTTTCGGGCCTGTTCGGCTGAGGCGTGCCCTTTAGCGAGGGATTTGACGCATTCTGCTTTGGCGGTTCCGGT
The DNA here is from genome assembly GCF_049889035.1 of Sphingomonas eleionomae. Lineage (NCBI taxonomy): Bacteria > Pseudomonadati > Pseudomonadota > Alphaproteobacteria > Sphingomonadales > Sphingomonadaceae > Sphingomonas > Sphingomonas eleionomae. The sequence goes on from NZ_JBLTWP010000001.1 coordinate 40,361, forward strand.
TTTTTAGGTTTTCGCGCTTCGCGATTTCCGCGTTGTTGGCCTTTTGCCATGATGGGATTCCCTTGGTTGCGTGCGGGGAAATGCTGAGCACCGGAGCGGCTGGATCAGCATTGATGGAATGGTTCACGCCCTTGGGCGAGTGACGAGGGAACGGGCCCGTCAACCGATCGGCTGGATGGAAACGGGGGCCGATGGGCCAGGCGTTTGGTTCGAAACGGGGCGGAGGAGGTGAAGAGCATCGGCCAGCTCCGCTTCAGAGCGGGAGCATAAATGACTCTCAGTCGCGACCAGGCTCGAAGAGAAACGCCGCGATCAGCTCTAAGTAGGAACGAAGGTGTCGCGGCGCTACCCCTGCGCTGTCAGGATAGCGATTAAATCAACCGGGTGGTTGTGGTCCCGCGTTTCACCCACGACATCCTAATTACGATCCTGAAGCTGATGCCTCGGCTTATGTGCCGCGCGGAAGTGCGAAAGGATGAACGCCGATGTTAATGGACGATCGCGACGCACTGCTTGTCAAAGGCTTGGCGTTTCCGTGGAATACCCCGCCTTCCAACCTGGGGTCCCGCGAATGCCGATGGTGCTGGCGTTTCATCTATGCGCCTGCGCTTCCTCGTTCGACGAATGCGATACCGGGGCTTGCCGACATGGCAACAGCTTCCGGTTCTGGTGATCGGTGTAAATGGGAACTGAGAACGCGTCACCTCGCCGAGAACCGCTCCGCCGATGCGGTGAAGAAAGCACGGCTGCATCATCGTCGAGGGAGGGAGGTGGATTGATGACCCGCGCATCATCAATCCTTTCGTGCCCTGGCGATGTTGGCTCTTCATGCTCGTGATCGAGCATAGGTCGAGCAGTCTTGTTGGCTGTGCAGCGCAGCAATCGTTGCGGATTGAATCTGGTGTCACGGCGCTGGGCGTGGCTGGGAGAGAACCACATGCCACGCCTTAATGATACCGTCCGCCGGCTGTCGGCACTCCGGCAAGAATTGGGCCATGGCGTCATCGACCCTGCTTGCAAAGACCGGCTGTCCGATCTCGGCCGCTTCGGCACGAATCCCGGTGCTTTGCGAGGCCGCGTCTATGTTCCCCAATCCATCGGGAAAGCTTCGGCGCTGGTTGTTGTTCTCCACGGGTGCACGCAAAGCGCCGCCGGGTATGACCATGGTGCGGGCTGGTCACGACTGGCCGATGAACATGGTTTCGCCCTACTCTATCCAGAGCAACAACCTGCGAACAACGCCAATCGCTGCTTCAACTGGTTTCAGGCGGGCGACACGCGGCGGGGCGCTGGCGAGGCACTGTCCATCCGCCAGATGGTTGCTGCGATGGTGGCCCGGCATCCGATCGATCCGGCCCGCATCTTCGTGACTGGCCTTTCCGCGGGCGGCGCAATGGCTTCGGTGATGCTGGCTGCCTATCCTGAAATATTTGCAGGGGGCGCGATCATTGCGGGACTTCCGTATGGAACGGCCACATCAATTCCGCAGGCATTTGACCGGATGCGTGCACACGGCGGTCCCCCGGCGACAGTACTTGGGCAACTTGTAAGGGACGCCTCCGAGCACACCGGTCCTTGGCCGACAATATCCATATGGCATGGCGATAGCGACGCAGTCGTGAATCATGCGAATGCCGCGATGATCGTCGAACAGTGGCGCCAGATCCACGGCGTCGAGCGCGAACCCGTTAGCCAAGTCGTTAATGGTCATGTTCGCCGGGCATGGCTTGACGTGCATGGTCGAGAGGTGATCGAGGAATATCAGATTCAAGGCTTGGGCCATGGCACGCCGTTAAGTACTGCCGGGGTCGAAGCATGCGGTAAGGCTGGACCATTCATGCTTGAGGCCGGGATCTCCTCAACCCATCGCATCGCTGCGTTCTGGGGCCTTCTGTCGTCGCCGGCCCCAGAAAAGACCGGCGCGACACCAGCCAGCCCAGCGAGCCCAAGGCACCATGTTGGCCCGCGCCGATCCACCGCACTACAGGAAGCCCCCCGTGCATCGAGGCCAGTGTCGAATGGTGTCGGGCAAGCGATCGAAGATGCCTTGCGTGCGGCCGGTTTGATCCGCTGATCGCATCAACCAAAGGAATGACTGTGGCCATTTCGCATAATGTCTACGTGCTTGTGCTGGCCGGAGCAGGTGCGCTGATCTTACTGACGGCCTGGTTGCCGATGCTGCTGCGCAAGGCACCATTATCGCTGCCGATCCTGTGCGTGGCTGCGGGCGCCGCGTTGTTCGCACTGCCCCTGCTTCGGCCCTTCGCGGTTCACCCGCTGGAATATTCGGTGCTGGTCGAGCGGGTCAGCGAATTGGTCGTCATCGTCTCGCTGATGGGTGCAGGACTTAAGATCGACCGGATTATCGGGCTACGCAATTGGGTGCTAACCTGGCGACTGCTGGGGATCGCAATGCCGGTCACCATGCTGATCGTTGCCGGATTGGCATGGGGGTTGATGGGGTTCGGCCTGGCAACGGCGCTGCTGATCGCGGCCATACTGGCCCCGACCGACCCAGTGCTTGCCAGCGACGTGCAGGTGAACGGGCCCGGCGAAGGGAACGAGGATGAAGCACGCTTTGCCCTGACGTCGGAGGCTGGCCTCAACGATGGCCTTGCCTTTCCCTTTGTCCACCTCGCCATTGCCCTCAGTGCAGCCTCGTTCGGCACCAGCGACCTGTTGCAATGGGTTGTCCGCGACCTGGTATGGAAAACCGTCCTGGGTGCAGGCGCGGGCTATGCGATCGGCCGCGGTCTGGGGTATCTCACCTTCCATCTGCCGATGCGTGCCAGTCTATCGCGCACGGGGGACGGTTTCGTCGCACTCGCTGTAACATTCCTTGCTTATGGTCTGGTCGAGACACTCGGCGGGTATGGCTTTTTGGCCGTGTTCGTCTCGGCGCTTGCCATCCGCAATGCGAGCCGGGATCACCATTATCATCATCGGCTGCACGATTTCGCTGAATCGGCTGAGCGGTTGCTCATGATGGCATTGTTGATCCTGTTCGGTGGTGTCGCAGCCTTTGGCGGCCTTCTTGCCTCGCTTGACTGGATGATGCTGCTGTTCATCGCAGGCGTCCTGCTCGTCGCGCGGCCCGCAGCTGGCCTTCTTAGCATGGCAGGGTCGAATGTGCCGTGGCGCGAACAGATTGTGATCGCGTTTTTCGGCATCCGCGGCATCGGTTCGATTTACTATCTCGGTTTTGCGCTCAATCATGCGGAGTTCGCCAACCCTGAACGCTTGTGGGGCATTGCCGGCGGTGTTGTGCTGGCTTCGATCCTCCTCCATGGCATGACGGTCACGCCTGCGCTCAGCGTTCTCGATCGCTGGAAAGGTGGCAAGGGCGGGCCAAGGCGCGATGCTTTGCCGTCTCACCACGCCACCCCGATCCGCGCTGACGGTCCGGATGCGATGCACAGAAAGGTATAGGGAACAAAGGCAGCGCATGTCATGGCTTTGCGGCTAACCGACAGCGGCAGTTTCGTTGCGCCAATCAAATGACGGGCAGCAGCGGTTCGATGGGGTGGTCGGGCCGATAGCAAAGGCAGGGCCGCTTGCGGCGGATCAATGATGCAAACTGCGCCGCCTGGGGAATGAAGATGAGCAAGATTGTTCATCGAACCCAGCAGTCTGGCCCAGTTTCCGCGGATCGAGGGTCGGGACGCTACCGCGCTGGAGAGCCATGGCTCCTTGGAGAGGAAGGTCCATCAACACCCGGTTGATATGGATGGCCGTCATGCCAATCGCGCCTGCGAGCACCAGTTCCAAGAGCGGCAGGCCCGGTTCGTCGCCATCGGCGAAAACCGCGGTTCAACCCGCGCAGCGGGGGTTCACACATCAGACAAGCCACCCGCTTTATCGAGCCGCCTCGGGCCATGCTGACGATGCCCGCCCGTATGGTGCCTTCATCGACAGGCTGGCACGCATCTCGACCCCGGGTAACACGTGCCACTGCCGCGCTTGCCAGTACCTGGATGTTGCGATCCATTTCGGCGGGCAGCTTGAGGTTCAAATCGCAGGCTTCGCCAAATATCATGCAAACCATGATCTGGCGTTTGCCGCTTGCGAGGACCTTGTAGCTAAACGTCCAGCCTTCAAGGACCACGCACATCGTCGCTCGACCAAGGCGAAACAAGTCGCCCGAGATATTGATGGCGAGCCAGTGCCCGCAACCGGCGATCCGCACGGCCGAACTGGTCCGTATAACCGATCGCTTGCTGCCTAGCGTGCGCTAACGCAGCCTTGTCCTACGGACCAGTTCGGCCATGCGGAGGCTTGAACCGGTCGCAGATCGGCGGGCGTGATCGGCACCCACTGACGCAGCCGTAGCGTATGCCTCGGCAAATATTCGTCCCCCGACCGAGATAACGGTTGGATGACCCGTCGCTACTTGGCGGGCGTGTTCAATGGCCGTTCGAAGCCGATCCATTCCGTGCCCCCTTGCGAGCGCCTCTGACAAGCCAATATCCATTGCATCGGGTTGCTGGTCGCCGAGTTGATTGATCAGAGCCTCCTCGCTGTCTGGAAATGCAAGATCGACTTGCCATCCCGCATCGAGAAACTGATCGACGAGAAGGGAAGACCCAAGCCCGTGCGGTTCACCTGGAGCTGAAGCGATCAAAATGGTGTAATGGTTTGGACCAGAGGGTTTGCCGCTCGCATGATAATGCGCCGCATGCCCCGCCAGTTGCAGCATGCTTAGCCCAATAGTCAGATCAAGTTCGGTGCATTCGTCCGCCAGCCAGGCATCACCAAGCGCGCGCGCGGCAGGCTCGATGATCAAGGAAATGATGGTTTCATGGCCCCAGTCTTTTTCTGCAAGCGACAGAACCAGCCCATCAAGGCGAAGATCGTCGCCATCCAGCGCGAGTTGCACCATCCTGCGGATGTAGCGATCGACAATGGTGGGCGTTTCCCGTTGTTTCGGGTGGCGCCTAGGCGCGCTGCCCGGCCGATTGTAGAGGAGCAGATCCCAGTCAGAAAACAGACGCTTGCGGGTCAGGTGCTCGCTCAATACTTCAATCTGATTGTGACGCCGATCTTGCTTTACTGAGGCCCAGATCGTCTGGAGACCCTCTGGCGGTCCTTCGAGCGTCTGGAAAAATCGGCCGTTGTCGAACAAGAGCATCCCAGTGACACCGACGCTACGGTTGCGGGCGCGGGCCCTGCTGACCAGCCGGTCGAGCTCGGTGGTGCTTGGTCGAGTGGCGGCAACACTGCGATACGTGATGCACCCAATCCAACCAGCCTGGTCAGTTCGATCAAGTTCAACGGTTTGCATCGCGGTCATCCGGCCAGCACAATATCACTTGCCAGCAGCGACCTGGCACTAGGGTCTCAGTATCGCGATTCCGTTCGAACAACCCAAACACGTGCCTCTCTCCCGACGGGGCTTGTTAACCCCTCGTCGAAGCTGCTGGAGCAAGCCAACGAAATGGATGGCAGTGATGCCGCTCAGCGCCCAACGCAATAGCAGGGAACGTCCCTGATCAAGAGGCATGAGTCAATCGCCTGGCAATTGACTGCGTCGCCTTGCCCCTCTTTGCTCAGCTTGTCGACAAGGTTCGCCTTGTTCCGATCGACGCACCGATATCGAACGGTGGGGCGGCGCATCACTATCACATAGGCCCTCTACCACGCTCAGGATCCTGCTGGTCATCTCTGACGATCCGATCGCCGATGGCAGCGGATATCGCATCGGGGTATCCCGTCTCACGGCCGCTTGAAATCTTGCTAACCCGACGTGTTGCCCTGATTGCTTCCAGTCAGAGGTAGAGTCCGGCTCCGCAGACGGCCTCTTTTCCTGGATCGCTTCACGAAACCTGCCAGTCCGCAATCGGCCCACTAGCGGCCGGGCTGGTTCCGGCATAAGCTGCCTGTCAACAAAGCGCCCCGGTTGCGGCCTTTGAGAACGCTCGTACATCAGGCCAAAACCGGCCGCTCGATCGGCGACCCAATGCTATCAGCTCTTCATAAAAAGCTATCGTTCAGCTTGAGCGCGTAGCAGTGGATTTGCGTACCTACGAGCGGAGATACGGCCTTATCCTTAGGGCCAGACCGGACAATACATCCGGATTATTGTAGCGTGGAATATTCTTTCGACGCCGACCAATTTGCCGTGATATCGTGACAAGAAAGGTGGCTTTCACGCGCCGCTTATGGGGGGGCTATGCTCTGGAACCTGGTTTGCGCGGCTGGTCATTTGCGCACAAGGAAGAAGCGCTTCACTTCTAATCTTCAAACAATCGCGCTGCTAGGCGCCGGGGCCATGACAGGCGCCGTTGCATGCGCGCCCGTCGAGCAAGGGCGGCCGTTCTTCGCATCCGCAATGGGTGCAGCGGGTGTCGGATCGGCGCGTGATGCGGTGATGCCAGCGCGCGCACTGCCGGCATCGTCGGGTGAACCCGCCACTGATCAGCGCCGGCAGCGCAATCTTTATGTGTATGTGCCCGGGGCGGGCGGGCAGGGCGGCTATACGATGGTCGTCCCGGAGGACTCGCCGCTCCATGGCGCGCGTCAGCGTCAGGCGGGTGCTGCTCCGGACAAGGTTGCTCAGGGCCCCTCGACCGCTGCAGCGGCAAAGGCTTCACCGGATCCTGAACCGGGCCCAGTTGCGCAGGCGAGCGAGCTGCCGATCATCATCGCTGATTATCACGATCGCGGGCTGATGCGGGCACCCGATTTTGGAAGCGAAGATCCGGTTGCGGTGCCGCCGGAGGAGCAGATGATGGCATTCCTCATCGGCTATCTGCACAGTTCCGATCCCGCCCGTTATTCCGACGATGATGTGCGGGTGATCCGCGATAAAATTCTGGATGCCGTCGTGGCGGACGACGCCCGTACGCGATCCTGCAACATCATGATCGATGGCGCGCGGCGCAACGGGAAGCGATTGAGAGATGCCGCCAGTGACTGCCTTGATCGCCGCCGTTTGTACAAGGCGATCAAGTGCAGCACGCTGAAGGCGCGGCAAGGCGCCATCCAGAAGATGTTCGCTTCACTGAGCGTGCTCTACAAGGACCCGCGGCTGCAACTGCAGCCCAGCGATATCGAATCCTGGATCGCCTATTCCCGCTGTGTCAGCAGCCTCGACGCATCGTGGTCAATCGTCGAGCCGCCTGAATACTGGTCCTATTTCAGCGGCCTGGTCACCGACATGGTGACATCGGATGCCACCCGATCGGCGATCGCGACCAGGTTCAGGGATGGCCCTACGCCATCGCCAGGCGATCAATGGCGAAGCCCGGTGCCGCATTCCGATTGGGACGATTATCTCGCCGCGCGTCACTATTCCTGCGTGCAAACGCGCCAGCAACACACGCAATTGCTGATCGCCATCCATTGTGCCGCTGCTGATCTCAGAAAGGATTAGCCAGTCCGATCCGCCTGTCAGCGGCGGTGGTGGCGTTTAACCACTGCGCTTCGACCGGCTCGTAACGGCAGCGGGAACCGCTCGGACCTTATTCGACCAAACCAGATGCAGGTGCGCCCATGAGCGAACGGCCACTTTCAGCCACGGTTGCGATGCGGCTGAGGTCCACTTGCGCATGCTTTGAGCCGTTATTGAGCACCCAAGGAAATGACGGCTTTTAATGGAACCATCTAAAACCAGTCTGTCCGCTGCCGGCCCAAAGAAGCGGCAAGGCTGCTTTGGCGGGAGCTGCCGCTCGGCTATGCGCCCCATTCTCGGTCGTCCAGAGCTGCTACGCGCGATCCCAAAAGCTGCCGTTCGCTGAGGTAAGCAATCGCCAGAGAATTGGGTGGAAACCCGAAGGGCGGATTTTGACGTTGGAGACAGCAAACTTCCGTTTTTCGTTGGTCAGGGTACGCTTGCCGCTTGTGGCAAAAACGCCAAGCTATTCATCTTGCGCAGGGCAGCCAGCGCCTCCGCATCGCGCCACACCCGCCCATCATAAAGGCCTGTCGGTCGCATGTAAGCATCGCGATCGGTCAGTGGATTAGTGGCAAGCAGCAGAATGTCTGCAGGCCCATCGACCCTGATCCGGCCCGGTGCCACCGCCCCACCAAACAGCCGCCCAGGCAGCAATGTCGCCGACTGCAGCACCGCAAGTGGGGACAATCCAGCTTGGCCGAGCAGACCAAGTTCAGTAATGAGCGCTGATCCGGCTTGCGCACAAAAGGCCGGGGAATCACTTCCGGCGAGTACCGGCACTCCTGCCGCGACAACCATGCGCAACATCCGCCGCCCCGCATCGGGCAGCGCTTGCGCAACCTCGGGCGATAGTCCGGCATATTGCTGCCGATACAAGGCACAACCGTCGGCCATCCATACAGGTAGCGTTATGGCGTTTGGATCATCGGCGGGCAGATATCCAGCAACCATGGTAGGGGTCAGCACGAGCCCGGCTACTGCTGCATCTTGCAGCGCGGTCATGCAGGCAGGCGTATCAACCTTCTGTGCAAAGGCTGCATAGATGGCCGGGATCGCTTCACCCGAATTGCGGAACCGGGCGGCAATCACCCGGTCGAAATAGCTTTCGGAGTCGGGCGCACATTCGCCCAAAGTGGAGAAATCCAGGTGTTCGATAACGCGAAGACCGATTTGAGCCTGCTCCGCCAATGTCATCCCGGTTTGGGCATGCCCGGTCAGCATCAGGCCTCGTGCCTTCGCTACGGATGCAAGGCGGGCGAGGCGCTTGGCATCGAAACCTGCATAGACTTTCAGGAAATCGACGCTGGCCGCATGCAATTGGCTGACGCCGGCATCAATGCCCCGATCGTCGGTCATCAGCAGCTGACCTGATGCATCGCCATAGGGCAGCGCGAATGTCCACAAGGTCGGCCCACTGCTGATGATGTGCGGCGCGGCGTCATCAGGCGCGCGGAGCAGCGGCAGGAGTTCGTCGCGCGCGGCAAGGCTTTCACCCATGTCACGGGCATGGAGGATGCCGTGGCCCACCATCGCTGCCGCCTGCATCCGAGCATTGTCGGAACCGTTCTGCATCAAGTGCACATGCGCGTCCCACAGCCCGGGGATGGCATAGGCGCCGCCGCCATCAATGACCCGCATCGTAGCCCTGTCCGCGCCGGTGATGGCACCGTCGCTGACGATAGCGAGGATAACATTGCCCCGGATGACAATTGCCCGGCGCAGTGCGACGGCGCCCGTTTCAGTATCGACGATATTGACGTTGCGCACCACGAGGTCGGCATTGCTTCGCCGATCAGGTACATCGGAGAGCTGCGCCGCCGCTGGCCCTGCCGCCAGAATCGCAAGGACCAGCAAACTGAGGGTGCAGATCCGGCACACCGACGCGCGAAACGACAGGCCATGCATTTGGTGTCACCCTCAACAGCGACGCCCTTCGCGGACGCCAATGAAACGTGAGTTTTGCACGCAACCGTGTCAACGATGTCGTCGATCGCCCAAAAGCAGGATTAAGCTCCATGGGAAGGGGAAGCGGGCCAGCGACCGCGCTTGGGGCGCTTCCCGTACGGTAGCTTTCGGCGCGGCACGATCAGGCAGGAACGACAGCGATTGGAGGCTTCCCGACGCAGTTTGCCGTACACGACGGGACCTAGCTCTTCAGATCACTCCGAAAACAACAAGACATCCCAATGCGATTGCCGCCAGCGCCAGAATGATTCCGATTTGTTTACGTCGCACAGGCTGTCCCCCGCTTCAAAGGCGTTCCTACACTGCAACGGCCTCTCAGCTTTCAAGCTTGGAAGCAATGTCGGCAATTGTGCCAGAACTCAAAGGACAGACTTTTCGCGCTGGTCGCAATTCCGGCCATTCAGGTGCCGACCCATTCGCGCGGGCCAAGGGCACCGATGGGCTTGTCCCAACCAAGGGCATCGGCTTATTCGCTAGACCGCGACTGGCAGCAAACACGTCGCTATCGATGGTCTTTGTATGGGTGCTGGCGATGATCTACCGAACCCTTGGGCGGGTAATAGCAGCCGGTTGTTTCATGGCCGCACTGACCTCTTCTGCACACTCACAGGCAACCGCAAATAATCCGGGCGAAACGTTTCGAGACGCGCTCAGCGACCAGTCATCGGGGCCGGAGATGGTCGTGGTTCCGGCGGGGCGATTTGTGATGGGCTCACCGGACAAGGAAGAGGGCCGCGACTTTAGCGAGGCACCGCAAGTCGAGATCACGATCGCCAAGCCGTTTGCCGTGGGCAGATACGAACTCACTTGGGACGAATGGGAACGATGCGTTGCGAAGCGGGGGTGCAAGGACAATTCCCGCATCGGGTTCAACGCGCAGTCGGGCGCCGGCCGGTCGGGCGATGCCGGTTACGGGCGTGGCCGCCGCCCCGTCATCAATGTCAGTTGGGACGATGCCCAAGCTTATGTGGCCTGGCTGAGCAAGGAAACGGGCAAGCCGTACCGCCTGCTAAGCGAAGCTGAGTGGGAATATGCCGCGCGCGCTGGATCGACCGGTCGCTACGCATGGGGGGACGAGGAGCCGACATGCGAGCCGGGGCGGTCCAACACGGCCAATTTCAACGGCCCACAGTCTCCCCGCCTTCTGTCGGGATGCAATGGCCGTCGAACCGAACCGGTCGGCTATTCAGCACCGAACGCCTTCGGCCTGTATGACATGCACGGCAATGTCCGCGAATGGACGCAGGATTGCTTCCACGTCTATCTGGACGGCATCCCGACAGATGGCTCGCCATGGATGATCAACTGCGACCGGGGCGGCGAGGGCAATGTGTTTCGCGGCGGCTCGTTTACCGGTGGCGCATCCCAACTGCGCTCGGCTGCGCGGCAGGCGACCGAAGCCGGTGATATCAACATGGGCTTCCGCATCGCACGGAACCTGGATTGAGAAACAGGGGCTGTAAGGCACAATGACGAGAAGATCCAACGCCAGAGCGATCGTTGCGATTTGTCGCTACGCCGGGACCGACCAAATTGCAGAAGCAACATCGGACTTAAGAGATGAATTTTGCCCAGCGCTTCTCCAGCCCGCTTGGATCGATCTTCGCTTTCGGACCCGCTTTATCTAACGACGAAATCCATTTATCCATCGCTGCACGAGTGAACCGTTGGCCAACTTCGGTTAATTGCGAGAAGCGAATCTCGAGATCTGGTTGACGTGAAACGTCTACGCCTTCGCAAAGCAGTCCCTTGTCTCTCAAAAATTCAGCAAAGACGTATAACTTCTCGGCACCGCGTCGCTGATACGCGCAATCATCGAACATCTCTTGGCCTTTATCGTCGTACGTCGAGACCTTCTGGTTCAGCAGCCACGACACATTCAAGACGATAATATCTTGCATATTGGTTGCTCCAAACTTGCTCTAGAATAAGCGACGTTTTGTCTGCTTTGCCCCAATAGCAGCCATGGAATGCCCTGCGGCTTGGCATCCGTCGGCTCGGCTGGCAGGCCGCAGTTCTCGATCCGTCCGCAAAGCCCGGATCCTTATTGGCTGGATCCTAGATTTGCTTTTAGAAAATCAATGAAGATTGGCCAGTCGGACGGCAACATGCCGTGGCCGCCCTCATGCATATAGTAGCGGAGCGTCCCGCCGACCTGCTTGCCCGGCGCCGGCCAGACGTCAGTGCCCAGTCCCGTTTTACCGAGCAGCGTGTAGACGCGGCTTGCATCGACTGCGGCAAGAAATTCGCCCTTGGGATCCGACCAGTTATCGGTACTGCCGGTCTGCAGCAGGAGCGGACGCGGCGCAAGGAGCGCGATCAGCAGGTTGCCGTCCATCGGCGCGCTGGCGGGTTCGGCGGCGTAGCGGGCATAATTGGCTGCGAACTGATATGGATATCGGGAAGGCGCGACATAATGCGCGATCGTTTCACCATAGATCCGCCGACTGATCGCGGCGCCGCCCTCGCCAGAAACGCTGGCAATAACAGCGGCGATACGAGTGTCGCGGGCACCGGCCCACAACACGGTCTTGCCAAGCCGCGATACGCCCGTGATGGCGATGCGCTTCGCATCGACCGTCTTGTCCGTTTCCAGATAATCCACCACGCGACTGATACCCCAGGCCCAGGCACCGAGCGTTCCCCATTCGTCGGGTGCGCGGTGAGCCTGGCCTGGTTTCAGATAGAGCTGTCGCACACCGTCAGCCATCGCGCCGAAGTCGTCGGGATCAATGTCGCCATAGTAGAACGTTGCGAAGCCGAAGCCGGCATCGAGGAGCGGCTCGATGTCGATCCGACCGAACCCGCGCCCATTGGTCGAGGCCGGGACACGCTTGTGCTGCTGCACGTTCCAGACAAGTCCGGGTGCCACGCCGGGGTCGGCAACAACCGAGGCGTTGGCCACGAAACTAATGTTTAGCAGTAACGGCACCGGCCGGATCGCGCTTGCAGGCGTGTAGGTCAGCAGATTGAGAACGGGCCCGGTCCTGTCCCTTTTGAAATAGATGCGGATCTGCTTGCGGATGGCCTTGCCGTCGAAGGCAGGCGTGCCCGTGTCGTGGATGTCAAACACCATGCCGGCCGGACGGCCCGGTGCCTTGCCATGCTGGTTCTCCTCAAACAGGCGGAGAATCTCGGCGCGGCGCTGGGTAGTCCAGGTCGTGGCGTCGCTCACGGGCTGGCCGTTGGCGAGTACCAATGGATCGGGCAGAACATAGCTGCCGACCCTGGCCTCGTCATAGTTGACGGGAATGCCAGCAATGTCGGTCGGGGCATTTGGTGTGGTCCGGGCCGGTGCCTGCGGCGCGGCCGTCACGAGCGGTTGCTGGGCCAGAAGGGGGCTGCCTACGATCCAAGCCAACAGGCATGCGATCACGGCGCAACCTTTTACCGATAGGGCGCTGGTTTGCATGTCCATCCTTCCCTGATCTGCCCCTGCTGGCATTGCTCGACCGCTGCTGTCGAGGATGTGTTGCGGCGTGACATCCCCACCGTCAATATGCCATGCTGAACGAAAGCAACGCGACACCATGATAGCGAGATCGCTGTGTCGCGAGCGGCAGGGAGAGAAGGGATGCTGCAGCAATTTACGACCGGTGCATGCTCGCGCCTCGGGGAAGTGGCATCCCACGCGAACTCAGCCGCGACTGCATCACCGCACGGCCATGCGGGGGGATGGCCGACCGATAGACCGGTCGCAGCTCTGACCGCCGATCTGTCATGATGCCCTTTCGCCTGACCCGCAGAACGGCGCTGCTTGGCGCTTCGGCCATGGTGTTAGCCGGGCCCGCCGCGCTGGCCCAAACGCCTGGCGTGACGGTCACGGAGGATGCTACCACATTCACCTTGTCGAACGGCATCGTTACCGCCAAGGTTTCCAAAGCAAGCGGTGACTTAATCTCGCTCGTCTATAAGGGCATCGAGACCCTGTATGGCGAAGAAGGCGGGCACCCGTACGGTTACTGGTCACATGACGTGAAGAATGCCACGCGCATAGAGACCAAGCTGACGATCGATCCGCGCATGAATGGCGGGACCCACGGCGAAGTGTCCGTAAAGGGCATTTCGGGTGGCAAGAAAATGGGCAGTGGCCCGGGTACCGCTGCGGGGGGCGATGTCGAGGTCGATATCGAGCTGCGCTATCATCTGGGCCGGGGCGAACAGGGGGTGCACACCTACTGCATCTTCGATCATCCGCCGGAATATCCTGGCTGGACAATGGCGGAGGCGCGTTTCGCTGCCAAGCTGCAGCCTTGGCTCGACCATATCCATGTCGATGCACTTCGCAGTGGGCCGTTTCCGCTGCTGAAAGGCGACAAATATGTCTACAGCCATGTGCAGTCGGAAAACCGCGCTTATGGTTTTTCCAGCGCTGCAAAGAACATTGGCGTGTTCCTGATTGTCACGTCGCCCGAATATCTTAGCGGCGGGCCGACGAAGCCCGAATTGGGCGCGCATGGCGAGAAGCCGACCGTGCTGATGTACTGGCGCAGCAGCCATTACACAGGCGCCAACGTCAGTGTTAAGGCAGGCGAGCAATGGACCCGCGTCGTCGGGCCGCTAATGCTATATGTCAACGAAGGCCAGACAGCCGATGCAATGTGGCGCGATGCAAGGGCCAAGCTCCTTCAGGAGGAGCGGCAGTGGCCCTATGCCTGGGTCAACGCGCCCGGCTTCGTCAACAAGGCGCAACGCGGGACATTGACTGGGCGGCTGGCCGTGGTCGATCCACTTGCTCCGTCAGGGGCAGGAATCAGCGGGCGACTGTCGGTGGGGCTAGCCAAACCGGATTATGAAGTCGCAGGGCCGAACGGCAACACGCGGACGATCGGCTGGCAGAATGAAGGTAGCTGGTACCAGTTCTGGGCGCACAGTGACGATCGAAGCGGTCGGTTTACGATACCCGATATCGTGCCGGGTACGTACACCCTGCATGCCTTTGCTGACGGCATTCTGGGCGAGTTCACGCGCGCTGACGTCACTGTGCGCGCGGGCGAGAAACTGGATCTTGGTAGGCTCGAATGGCGGCCGGTGCGGCGTGGACGGCAGCTTTGGGAGATCGGTACGCCCACGCGCAGCGCGCGTGAGTTCAATTATGGGGACAAATTCTTCCTGACGGCGCTGGCGCTTCAATATCCGGGTCTTTTTCCCGATGACGTGACTTTCCGTATCGGCCAGTCCGATCCTGCCAAGGACTGGTTCTTTCAGCATACGCCGCATAATGAGGATCCGGCATCGCGCTATCGCGATTTCTTTGGCTATACCGGCAATGGCCGGGCAACCCCTTATCGCATCGTTTTTATGATGCCGACGCAGGGCAGGGGCCGAGCAACACTGCGGTTGGGCATCTGCGGTACCGGTGCTGCCACGACGCTCGGCTTCACCGTCAACGGCAAGGAGACCGGCACCCTGCAGCTTCCAGGTGACGGCGTTATGACCCGCCATCAAATCCAGGCGCGCTGGTACGAATTCGAGCATAGCTTTTCCGGCGACCTGTTGCGAGCGGGCGAGAACATGCTCGTCATTACCTGCCCCAGCGGATCGCTTAATTCGGGCGTGATCTATGATTATCTGCGCCTCGAGATGGATGAAGACGCGACATTTGCATAGTTAAGATGCCTATCGTATTTGAAAATTCAGCGCGCATCAGCACTTGAACGGATGCACTGTAGCTTTCCGCAATCAGTCAATAAGCGGCCCGGCTGGTTCGAGGATTGGCTGCATGCCGGTAAAGCTCCATGATGACGGCTGTAGAAAGACGTTGAGCCGATGCCTTAACGTCGGCTCTTTGCAGGACACACCAGAGAGTACATCGAGTCAAACAGGTCGGAACCTGTACCGTGACATGGTTCCGACCAGACGTTTGAATAAATCGCGCCGACGGGTGCTAACGTGGAACGATGCGGGCAAAATGGTCGGCGACGGCGTCTATGGCTGATGCGACAACGGACGGCCGATCATAGAAATCGAACTGGCTGATGCCGTCGAGCCAAAGCTCGCGCTTGTTGCCCGGCACCTTGGCATAGAATTGCCGCGCCCCAGCCGGCAGCGCCGCAGCGTCGCTCTCAACAATCAGGAACGGCTGCGCCAGCTTTGGCGCATAGCGCATGGCATCAAAAGTCAGCCAGCTTTCCCAGAAGGCTGGGTCGACCTTGTTGCGCCAGGCCGGGATCAGCCCGCGAGTCGTCTCGGTGTAATAGGGTACGTCGAACATGATCGCCGTGCGGTCGGTGCGGCTCGCGCCCGGAAAGAAGGTCTGGCGGCCGGTCGCCTTGAAGCTCGCCTCGGCCTTGCGTCCGGCTTCTATGAGGCGGGCGACCGCGTCCTTGCCGCCGTAGATCGTCTCGACAAGCGCGGCGTCGTGGAGCCAAGGCGCGACCAGCGCGATCGACTTCAGGTCGTTACTCTCCGTCGCAGCAGCCACCATGTAGCCGGCGCTGGCGCAGATGCCGAGCCCGCCGACGCGCGCGCCGTCGACCTCGGGCTGCGCTTTCAGGAAGGCGGCCGCCGCGACGATGTCGGCGATCTTGTCGGCCGGAATTTCGCGCTGGCGGATCGCGCCGCCGCTCTCGCCGAAGCCGCGGAAGTCGAAGGCGAGCGCAGCATAGCCGCGGCGCGCCAGCGCGCGGGCGTAGATGGTCGACATCTGTTCCTTGACCGTGAACCAGGCGCCGGTGACGACGACCGCAGGGACCGGCGCCAGCGCGGACGCACCCTCGGGCAAGTAAATCTGGCCGACGATCGTGTCGGCTCCGCTTTTGAAGGTGATGCGACGCATGGTAGCGGCTCCTTTAGTGAAGGGGTTGGCGAGGACGGGGCTGGCGACGGCGAGGCTGGCCATGGCGGAGAGAAAAGCGCGGCGGTCCATGGTCAGCGCCCCTTCGCCCGTTCGGTGGCGAGCGCCACAAGGCCGCGATCACCGATCTCCTGGGTCATGGCGAAGGTCATGGTCGTCACCTTCCAGACGCCGCCCTGGCGCTCGAGCGTCCAGCGATAGCGGCCGATCGGGCGCCAAAGCCGACCGTCAATCCAGTGGCGACCATCGACGAAGGCGGTGGCGGTCGCGCGATCGCCCTCGACCTCAGCGCGCACGTCCTTGAGTTCGTGGCGTGTCGCATCGAAGCCCGGCACGAGCGCGCGCCAGGCGGCCATAAGCTCGACCGGCGTCATGCGCTGGGGCTGGCCGCCCCATAGGCTCGTATAATCAATGACGATCGACGGGGCGAAGGCAGCCTCGGCGAGATCGTAGCGCGCGAGGTCGACTGCGAGCGGAATCGACGAAACGGTCGAGATGATGCGGGCGCTGTCGGGGTCGCCGGCAGGGGTGACGGTGGCAGTCATGGCGGTCTCCTTGGCTGGGTTTTGGGCATGGGCGGGGAAAACTGCGGTCGTCGCGAGCAGCGCCACGGCGGTCGCAGCGGTGCGAGTGACAGTCTTGGAAGCGGCCATCGGCGGGTCTCCTGTTCGGCTCTGACGACCTCACGTCGTCCGATGCCCTCCAAATGCGGCCAAGAACGTACTTTGATAATTCTGCTATTCTCGCGTGGAGTATGCGATATGGTTCAGCAATGGACCGTGATCTGCTTAGCCATCTGCCGGTCATGCTCGCCGTGGCCCGCCGACGCGGGTTCGCGGCTGCGGCGTCCGAGCTCGGCATCAGCGCGTCGAACGTTAGTCACTCGGTGCGCACGGTTGAGGAGCGGCTCGGCACGCCGCTGTTCGCTCGAACGACGCGCAGCGTCGCGCTGACGGC
This sequence comes from Sphingomonas eleionomae, assembly GCF_049889035.1. Taxonomy (NCBI): domain Bacteria; kingdom Pseudomonadati; phylum Pseudomonadota; class Alphaproteobacteria; order Sphingomonadales; family Sphingomonadaceae; genus Sphingomonas; species Sphingomonas eleionomae. The sequence continues at coordinate 57,472 of NZ_JBLTWP010000001.1, forward strand.
GGAGGGCGAGGCCTTCGTCGCCACGCTCACACCGGCGCTGCAAGAGATCGAAGCGGTCTGGGAGCAGCTGCGCGCGAAGAAAACCGGCGCCTCTGGCCTGCTCCGCATCAACCTCTCCCGCGTGGCGCTGCCGCTCGCGATCAAGCCGGTGATCGCGGCGATGGTCGAGCGCTATCCGGACGTGACGGTCGAGGCCTATATCGACGACGCCCTCACCGACATCGTCGCGGCGGGCTTCGATGCGGGCGTGCGCCTGGGCGAGATGATCGCCGAGGACATGGTGGCAGTGAGGCTGACGCCGCCGTTCCAGGCAATCATCGTCGCGGCACGCTCATATCTGAAGCGGCGCGGGAGCCCCAGCGCCATTGCCGATCTGGCAGCGCATAACTGTATCGGCTTTCGCCAGATCGCGGGCGGTGGCCTCTATCGCTGGGACCTAAACGAGAATGGGCGGGACGTGCAGGCCGATGTGCGGCATGCCGCGATCGTCAACGACCCGCTTGCGGCAATTGAGCTCGGCCTGTCCGGCGTGGGGCTGATCTACGTATTCGAACCGCTGGTGCGCGAGCATCTGGCGGCAGGCCGTCTCGTGCAGGTTCTGCCAGAGGCCGCCATCGAGGAGCCCGGCCTTTTCCTCTACTTCCCGCGCCGCGCGTCGATGGCGCCCAAACTGCGCGTCTTCATCGACTGCGCGAAGGATGTCCTTCGCCCTGGGCGAAATCAGCTAAGTTGATCGAGCTTGTATGTGCTGGCAATCCGAGCCGTGCGAAAGAGGGATATGGTCCTACGACACTGTGAGCGTTAGCTTGCAAATTAAGGTATCAGAACGCGTTCCGGTTCACATTACCACGCGCAAGGTCAGCAATGCGCCCCAGTTTCCGCCTTTCGAATTGCCTGTTACTCGGCCGGAGATCTGCCTCTCCTGATGCCCGTGAGTATCGACAACGATGCACCTTTGATCGTCTGCCATAGGGTCCTCCGCTACCTGCTCACCGTTCCAACGGCTGTGCCGACGGTGCTGCGACTGATCCGCGCCAGTTGATCGTCATCGGTATGACCACAGGCGCCTCCGGCAATGGCTCTCCCCGCTGTTGTGCGATGATCAGTTCGACGGCGCGGGCGGTCAGCGCCGGGACCGACTGATCGACGGTGGTCATGTCGGGATAGAGTGCGCGGATGATCGGCGTGCCGCCGAAACAGACCATCGACAGGTCCTGCGGCACGTGCAGGCCCTGTTCGGCGGCATGGGCCATGGCGCCTCGGGTCATCTGGTCGTTGCTGACGATCAGGGCGGTCGCCCCCGCCTGACCGATCAGCTGCCGCGCGGCCTCGCGGCCCGACGCCTCGCTGAAATCGCCCCAGGCGAGCAGGTCGCTCGGGTCGAGCCCCGCAGCCGCCATCCCGGCCCGCCATCCGTCGATCCGCCAGCGGATCAGCTCATAATCGGCCAGCCCGGCTATGAAGCCAATCCGCCGGTGGCCAAGCGCTGCTAGGCTCGTGGTGGCCTCGCTCGCGGCCCGTTCATCCTCCATCGTCAGGGGGATGCCCGGCCCAGGCACGGCCGATCCGATCCGCGCGATGCTGATCCGATGCTTGTCCAGCAGGGCGAGGATGGTCTGGTTCTGAGAGTGGGGGGGGGTTAGAATGACGCCATCAGGTCTGACCGCGACGATTGCGGAACGAAGCTCATGTTCGACATGGTCACTATGCGTGTCGATCAATTCGACAATGAGACGATAACCATACTCCGCGCATTTCAGCATCCCGCCCAGCAGCATCTGATCCACCCAGTCGGTGCCGTCGCGCGCGCGCCAGCCGGCGATTGTCCGCTCGCGATCATTGAGCGCCATGATCAGATAGGAGCGCGACCCCGCCATGCGCCGCGCAGCAATCGAGGGCACATAGCCCAGCCGGTCGATCGCCGCGCGCACCCGCTCGCCCACTTCCGGGCGGACATGGGCATCGCCGTTGATGAACCGGCTGACCGTTTGCAGCGAGACGCCCGCATCCGCCGCGACATGACGGATGGTCACGGATTGCTTGCGCCGTGCCATGAGCTAGCGTGTCCCTAACATCCCCAAGGCCATCGTACCCCGACGACGGCGCGCCTTATACGCCCTTTACGCGTCACTTTACCTATGTGGGTGGATGGGGAGCAGCAAGCATGTTCTGCTCCCCGCCCGGATCAGAAGCTGATTCTTACCCGTCCGCCGACCAGCCGGGGATTGGTGAACCAGCGGGTATTGCTGAACTGGCTGACCAACAGGCCGGCAGCAACCGTCTTGTTGGTGAGGTTGTTGACATAGCCCTCGACGCGAAACTTGCCGCGCGTCACGCCCGCCGCCAGGTTGACGATGGCATAGGACGGGATGCGATCCTCCAGAAAGGCGCGCGGCGTATCCGGGAAGCGGTAATCCTCCGAATTGAAGATCGTGCCGAAGCTGGACGAGCGCCACGACACGCTAACCAGCCAGTCAAAGGTCGCATCCTCTGTGCCGCCGCCGATCGGAATAACCTGGGCAAGCGCGGCATTGAACTGCCACCGCGGCGTATAGGGCAGCCGCTTGCCGTTGATCGGCCGGGCGATGGCATCAACCGAGTTGACGTCCGACTGGAACCGGAAATCCTGCACCGGCTCGGCATTCTTGACGCGCGCCTCCAGCCACAGGAAATCGGCGCCGAACTTGAAATTGCCGGGCAGGATGATCGACCCGCTGCCCTGCAGGCCATAGGTCTCGCTGTCCGCCGCGTTATAGGTGAAGGACACGACCTGGTTCTGGGTGAACCCGTCCGGCACCTGGGTCGGCCCGGTCACGTCGATCAGCTCGCCATTGGGGCCAGTGATCTGTTCGATGATCGATTGCACGCCGAGCAGGGCGGTCAGCTGCTGGTCGTTATAATTGTTGTAGAATGCGGCGAGGTTGAACACCGCCGTCCGGCCGAACACCTTGAACTCGTTCTTGGTGCCGACCTCGAACAGGGTCACATTTTCCGGACGGAAGAACGGCGCGGGGCCGAGCGGGCCGAGATTGTCGTTGAAGCTTGCCGCCTTGTGCCCCCGCGAGACCAGCGCATAGACCAGATTTTCGGGCGTGATGTCATATTCCGCGCGCAGCCGCCAGTCGACGAAATCGCTGGTGATCGCTGCCGCCTGGTTGTTGATGGTGTGCGCGACGAAATTATAGGTGAAGCCGTCGCCGTTCACGCACTGGAACCCAGGGGCGACCGCTGGGGTATAGCAGCCCCGGCCCGCCGGGATGGTATAGGCGGGATCGGAGAGGAGGACCGGATTGGCGTTGATTGCGTCAATTGCCGGGCCGAATGCGTCTAAGATGGTGTCGCGCGTGCCGAAGCGCTTTACCCCGTCGAGGAAGAAGAACAGCTGCTCTCCCGAAGAGATAATGCCGTCGCCATTCTGGTCGGGATCGAAGATCGTCCTGTCAGTGTTGAACTCAAACCCTGGCGTGCCGAGCCTGAAAAATCCGCAGCAGCCAAAATCCGACGCACCGCCGCCGAAAAAATAGCGCGAAATGACACCGGTGCGCGATTTGCGGTCCTTGGTATAACGCACGCCGCCGGTGACGCGGAATGCATCAGTCACCGAATAGGTGGCATCGCCGTAAAAGGCGAAGGCTTCGCTGGTGGTGCGGGTGTTGAACTCTTGTCCTTGAAAGAAGGAGTTGTTGTCGGACACGCTGCTGCTGAAGGTGCGCTGCCGTTCCCAGAAATAATTGCCACCCAAAGAATATTTGAATGGCTCGTCGTCGCTGAACAGGCGCAGTTCGTGGAAGGACGAGCGCGATCCGTTGCGGCTGATCCCCTGGCCGTAATTGTCCAGCCGCTCCTCGCCGATCGCGCCGCCGTAAAAGGCCTCCTCGAAATCGGGAAAGGCGACGCCGATCGGCCCGGCGCCCTTGGAGTTGAAACGCAGGTCACGATAGCTGCCGATATATTCGACGTTGAACAGCCCGCCGGGTTCATAGGCCAGCCGGGTGCGGAAGCCGGAATGTTCGGTGGTGTAGCGCTCACCCAGCGGCCCGGTGAGCACCGCGCGGGGATCCTCCACCTCGTCGGCCAGTCGGGTCAGCCCGTCTTCGAGCCCCAGAAAGGCGGAATAGTTGGAGCCGTTGAAGCCAGTCGTCGTCTGGTAATTATAGTCGCCCGCCAGCAGGATGCTGATTTCGTCGGTCGGCTTGTACAGCCACTGGCCGCGCACGCCGCGGTTGTCCGCCTGATAGGGCGCCTCGACATCGGGAAAGCGGCCGACATTGCGGTAATAGGGACCGTGGCTGTCGAAACTGGCGGAAATGCGGGTCGCCATCTTCTCGCCGATCGGCAGGTTCAGCACGGTGCGCACGCTGACCTGATCGTAATTGCCGACCCCGCCCTCAATCATGCCACCGAAATTGCCAAGCTCGGGCTTGAAGGCGATGAAGTTGAGCGATCCCGACGATGCGTTGCGTCCGCGCAGCGTCCCCTGCGGCCCGAAATTCACCTCGACCGCTTGCAGGTCGAAAAATGCGTTGCTGAGGCCCTGAACGCGCGGGACATAGACATCGTCGAAATGCGTGGCGACATTCGGGTCGCCCAGTTCGGTATTCTGGTTGGTGCCGATGCCCCGCAGCGCGACATTGATCGCGCCGTTCAGGTTCTGCACGCGAAGCCCCGGCAGCACGTCGTTCAAATTTTCGAGCGTGTTGATCCCGATGCGGTTCAGCTCGTCGCCCGTCAGCACCGCCGCCGTGCCGGCATAGTCCTGAAGCGGCTCAGCCCTGCGATCGGCGGAAACGATAATGACGTCGTCCCCCTCGATGACCGGTGCGGTGCGGGGCGCGTCCTGCTCGTCAGGCTCCGGCTCGCCCGGTTGCGGCGCGCTTCCGGTCGGCGCCTCCTGCGCCAGCGCGGCGTGCGGCAAGGCAAGCGCGCCGATCGCGGCGCCCAGCATCAGGCGGAGGATTTGAGTTTTCATCACAGCTCTCCCCGTTTCAGGCCGAGCTGATTGCCCGTGCCGATCTGTCGTTCGGGCCAGCACGGGTGCGCGGGGAGGGGACGTGATGAGGAGGCGCGGCAGGGCCACGGCTCGGTTCCTCTCCTGATCGCGGCCGTCCGGCTCGCTTTATAATTGTGAACGTTCACTTGCCTCAGACAACCGACCCTTGTCAAGCAATTGGCGAGGCGGCAACCGGCGGTTTCCCGGGTGCATTTCCCGGTGCTGCAATCCGCCTTTTGCAAGTCGGTGCAAGCTTTGGCACGCTGATCGAGGCGACCCGAAAACCGGGCGATCGGAAGGGAGGAGAGGAACGCGATGGCATCAAGGCCAGCGGCACGCGCGCGGATGATGCCGCCCATCGTCCTGGCCTGCGCGCTGGCCCATGCCGGGGCGGTGGTGGCGTTCCTGCCGCTGCTCACGCTGCTGCTGCCGCTCAAGGTCGCCCTGCTCGCCGCCGATCAGCGCATCGCCATGCTCAGCCTGGCGATCATCGCCGGTGCGATCACCGCCAGCATGGCCAATCTGCTGTTCGGCTGGCTCAGTGACCTCAGCGTTCAGCGCGGCGGCGGGCGGCGGCCCTGGATGCTGGCCGGGCTGGCGTTCACTGGCGCGGCGCTGATGCTGTTCGCGCTTGCCGACACGGTGGTCCTTTTGGTCGGGACGGTCATCCTGTTCCAGCTGTCGGTCAACGCCGTCATCGCGCCGATGATGGCGATCATGGCGGACGAGATTCCCGACACCGAAAAGGGGCTGGCGGGCGGCACGTTGGCGCTTGGCGCGCCACTGGCGGCTGGGGTGTCCGCGCTGCTCGTCACGTTGCCGGTGACGGATGAACCCGTGCGCCTAGCGATCGTCGCGGGGATCAGCATTGCGTTTGTCGCGCCGCTGCTCGGCGTGCGCGGCAAGGTTCAGCCTGCACGCTCGCCCCGGCATGAACAGCGATTGGCGAGGGCGCGCCGTGACCTGATGCTAGCCTGGGCAGCACGGCTGCTGGTGCAGGTCGCCTTCGGCATCCTCTCGCTCTACACGCTCTATTATCTCGCCAGCCTATCGCCGGACCAGTCGTCGGCCATGCTGTCGCGCCGCGCCGCCCTGCTGCATGTGCTGGCCTATGCCATGGCCGTCCCGACGGCGATCCTGCTTGGCCGCTGGTCCGACAAGCGGGGGCGGCGCAAACCGTTCCTGATCCTGCTGGTCTCGACGGGCGCGCTGGCGCTGGTCGGTATGGCGCTTGCACCTAGCCCGGCAGCGGCAATGATCGCCTATTGCGTGCATGCCGTTTGTGCGCTGGCCTTTCTGGCGCTGCACGAAGGCTTGATCCTGCAATTGCTGCCCGACCCTCTCTGGCGGGGCCGCGACCTGGGCCTGATGAATCTCACCAACACGATCCCGTCGCTGGTCGGCGCGATCCTGACGGCGCTGTTAGCGACGCCCCGGGATTTCGGCGCCCTGCTCCTGGTCCTGGCGGCAGCGATGGTGGTGGGCGCGATCAGCGTCCTGCACATCCGTGAATGAACCCCTGACGCCCGGCGCATCCATGGCGGTCCCGTACCGCCGTGCCGAGAGTCCTGCAGCCGATTGCGATCGCGCGGTCCTGGTCCTTGCGGCGCTTTCGATTGTCGCGCAGCGCCTGGGCGGGGCAGGCCTGGCATTCGGCACCCCTGGGGCTTACGCTGCCGCTTGTGCCGCCGCTGGCTGGCGCCAATCAATCGCCCCGCGCTCGCGCGCCGGCAGAAAGGCGTCGGCCTGGCTGAAATTGCTGCAGCCGAGAAAGCCGGCAGGCGCCGTCAGCGCCAGATGGCCACTGCGGTCCACCACGGCCGCTTTCTTCTGCGCGTGACTGCCGCACAGCAGGAACACCACCGGATCCAGGCTAGTCGGCGCCAGCAAGGTCTCTCAGCCGGGAAGCAATCTGGCCGCGACCGAACTTGTCCTGAGCAACGAACACTTGAAGCAAAAGAACGAAGCCAGCGCCCCGACGCCGGGCCTCAGCGCCATGCCCACTTCACGCAATACCCGCAAGATGGTCCGTGGCAGGCACACGGTTAGTGGGTGGCACGAGCGGCGGTGGCGGCGGGATCATTGCCTCAGCGGATGGCCGCAATGCACGTCTAGCCAGTCGAAACCGGACGGTCCGCTACCGGCCCAGAAGCGGCTCGGCCGCTTTTGCAGTAGCTAGCGGTCGGCAAAGCGCCCCATGTCGGTTGTTCAGACTAGAAAGGGCGTATCCCAAGCGGACACACCTCACTTCGATAGGCTCACAACCAGAAGGTAGTTCGAATCCTGTCGGGTACACCATTTCCAAAGTCGCAACGGCGGCGGACAGCGATGGCGTAGTGCGGGTTTGGCGTAGTATTGCGGGCAGATTCGCTTGTGCCCGCGGTTCACGACCATGGCCGAGCGTCTACCAACTCAGAGGCTCGGAAGTCGAACGTGGAGGACGTCCTTCTCCGCGTTCTGAGTTTGAGATAGTTGTCACCCCGCTAAAGCTGATCGCTCTTGGCGACCCAAGCAGCCATTTCACCATCGGCTATTGAAAGAGACACCCGCCATCGATCGGTGCGTCGCAGAATGTAGACATGGGTCCATTCGGCTATCAGCGCGTCGCGCTGGCCGTACATGCGGTAGGCGATGCGTGCCTGAGCGACGTCCGGGAACAGTTCGGTTGCGGATAACAGCTCGCCTTCGGGCCGGATCACGCCTTGCTGTCGGTAGAATTCCATCAAGGTAACGCAATGATCACGAAACGCTGGCCGCTCCACTGCGAAATTTCCTGTGGGCGAGGGGGAAAGCGCGACCCTATCCAACATCTCGATAAGGGCATCGGCGTCGCTGCCCGCGAACGCAACGACATAGGCGTTAAAGAACCCAGCCATTTCCTCATCAAACGTCACGATCGGTCTTCTGGTGAACGGGTATGCGGCATCGGGGTTGGCGTGTTTGCAGGAGCGGATGCTTGCATCAGCGCTTTGTCACCAAAAATGCCGACAACCCGACCATGCAAGACGCCGTTCGGGCACGGCCTATCGCATGTGCGATCCGGCCGTACCCGACCATTTCAGGCGTTCAGCGCTCGCTTGAAGAAATAGTGTACCACAAAGTGTCCTGGCGACACGACAGCCACCAGCTCCCACCCCTGCTGACCCAACTCGTTCAGCTTCAACGCATCGAGCTTTTCCTCGACCGTCAGATATTCCCAATTCATCTGTTTTCTCCTGAACTGTCAGCGCTTGCATTCACGGCGGCTGGGGTCACGGTCGCAGCGTTGCTTGCGAGCGCGGTCGGCCATGATCTGGGCGTCGCGCGCAATCTCGCTGGTCAGCCTGGTCTTTTCGAGGTCCTCGATCTTCTTGAAGTCGCGCCGACGCTGCTGCGCGAGCATGCAGTCACTATAGGCGGGCGAGCCGTAGCGGGCACCGAAATTGGCGCAGGTGTCCGCGTCATTCTGGAGATTAACCTGCCGCCGCTCAGCGCCCGACATACAACCGACGAGGCTGACGCTCAGCAAAGCGGCGATGCCGAGAGATTTCGCGGATCGGGGAACGGGGGGAAGGGTGTGGTACGCCATTACAATAACTCCGTTTGTGTTCTTGGCCTCAGGAATCGGCATCGTCCTTTGCCCGCGCTGTTCGCGCCATGAGGGTCATTCTGTCGCCGGGATGCGCGCGACGACCTTGATCTCGAAATCGAACCCGGCGAGCCAGTTGACGCCGATCGCGGTCCAGGTCGGATAGGGTGCATTCGGAAAGTTTTCGTCCTTGATCGCTAGGACGCGATCAAACTGGTTCACCGGATCGGTGTGGAACGTGGTGACGTCCACGACATCGTCCAGCGTGCCGCCCACTGCGGCAAGCACTGCGCGAAGATTGCTGAAGGCGAGCCGCACCTGATCCTCAAAGTCGGGCTCCGGCGTGCCGTCGTCGCGGCTGCCGACCTGCCCCGATACGAATAGCAGGTCGCCGGATCGAACCGCGGCGGAATAGCGATGGATGTCGTACAGCGCCTGCCGCCCGGCAGGAAAAATGGCGTCGCGTTTTGTCATTGCTTCGTTCCCCTGCGATAGAGGCCATTAGTTGGCCGCAACGCTAAACATACCGCTCGTATGCCAATTGCTCACATACGTAGCGTATGTCAACTGAGCGGTGGTATGTTTGCGATGATCGGAGATACATGACCGGCAAAACCCGTGCGGCAATGATGGCTGAAACCCGTGGCAAGCTCCTCGCCGCCGGACGCAAGGCGTTCGCCGAAAAGGGGTTTGCTGCAGCGTCGATGGACGATCTCACCGCCGCGGTCGGGCTGACGCGGGGCGCGCTCTACCACCATTTCGGTGACAAACAGGGTCTGCTCGCCGCAGTGGTCGCTGAGATCGACGGCGAAATGGCGGCCACGGCCAAGGCCAGCGCCGCCCGTGCGCCGGACCCCTGGGCGGCGCTTGAGGCGGAAGGCATTGCCTATATCGAGCTGGCGCTCGACCCCGAGGTGCAGCGCATCGTGCTGCGCGATGGTCCGGCTTTTCTGGGCGATCCGTCGCAATGGCCGAGCCAAAGCGTCTGTCTTGTCGAAACCCGCCTTGTACTGGCACAGCTGGCCCGCGATGGTCGACTGAAGCCGGTCGATATCGAGGCTGCAGCGCGATTGCTCAACGGTGCCGCACTCGACGCGGCGCTCTGGGTTGCGGCGAGCACCGAACCCCGATCCGTCCTGCCCCGTGCGATCGAGGCCTTCCGGGCGATGGCGAGGGGCCTGCTCGCGTCGTAGCCGCGGCGGCACGCGAGGCCGCGCGACATTGAACGAGCCGGGCGCATTATCGTGGTCGCGGGGCATCGGTTTCGACAACTCTCTGATAGGCGACCAGGTCGAGGAACGCTTCGCCCTCGACGACGCGATTGTTTCTCATGCGGAAAATCCAAACGAATTCGTTGCGATACGGCTCGCCCGATCGGGTCGTGGCGGCACCGCTGAATCGGACGATGACGGTGCCACCATCGGCGACGATGCGGTGAACCTTGGGAACGATGGGTGTCGCCAGCCGGGTGACAAGCGGCGTGGACGCGCGGTCGATCAACTCATCACGCCCACTATAGGTGCCGGCGACCGGCCCGGACCCGTGGATCGTCCAGACGACATCGGGCGCGAGCAGCTCGGCGAAGACATCACCGCCCGCCTTCCATTGGTCGAACGCCGCACGCACAGTTGCAGCGTTCCGCTGCTCGATCATGTCAGCTGCGATCTCAGCATTGGCTAGCGGAGTCGAAGTCTTCGAACCCGCCGGGTCGGTTGCAGTGCCGACGGCAAAGACGAGCAGAACGATGCTGCTCGCCGCTCTTGGCAGTTGCAGGTGAAGTGCGGGCATGGTCGCGGTTCCTTTGGACACCAAGGGCGATCAGCCGCGGTGCGGCGTGACCGAGCGGGTCCCGAAGATCAGTTGCTGGACCATCGGCCGTGCAACGAAGCGCTGTGGAAAGATTGGGTCGGGTGCACTTGCCGTGTTGAGCCGCGCCAGATGGTCGTCGCTGAGCCGAAGATCGAGTGCGCCGAAATTGTCCTCGGCCTGAGCGAGCGTGCGAGCGCCGATCACGGGAGACACCACGGCCGGATGGCGAAGCGTCCATGCCAGCGCCACCTGCGCGCGCGAGGCACCGACTTCGACGGCGACTTTGCCCACGACATCGGCAATCGCCAGCGACCGTTCGTTCAAATGCCCGGACGACGCGATCACCCCCTTGCGTGTCGGCGACACATCGGCGCTATTGTCGTCAGTCAGGTCGGTGCTGGCATATTTGCCCGACAGGATGCCGCCGCCGAGCGGCGACCAAGGCAGGACGCCCAAGCCCATGGCCTGTGCCATCGGCATGAGTTCATGTTCGACGGTGCGCTCGACGAGGCTGTACTCGATCTGCAGAGCGACCAGCGGCGACCAGCCGTGCAGGTCGGCGATCGTCTGCATTTGCGCAATCCGCCATGCAGGCGTGTTGCAGATGCCCAGATAGAGCAGCTTGCCGTCGCGCACGAGGTCGTCGAGCGCGCGCATTACTTCCTCCGGCGACGTCGTGAAATCCCAGGCGTGGAGGTAGAGCAGGTCGATCCGGTCGGTATCGAGCTGGCGTAGGCTGGTCTCGACCGAGCGAATCAGGTTGAGCCGATGGTTGCCGCCCGAATTGATATTGGCGGGATCGCGCGACATGGTTGCCTTGGTCGCGAGCACGATACGCTCGCGCTTCCCCCGGATCAGCGTGCCGAGAATGCGTTCGGATGTGCCGTCGGTGTAGTTGACGGCGGTGTCGATGAAATTGCCGCCGCGATCGACATAGGCATCGAAGATGCGCCCCGCTTCATCGGCATCGGCACCCCAGCCCCAATCAGAGCCGAAGGTCATGGTGCCGAGCGCCAGCGGCGAGATCCGCAGGCCGGAACGGCCAAGCAGGCGGTATTGGTCGAGCGCCGTTGCGTCATTCATACAGTGTTCCTTGCCGAAAGGGTGATGGTGCAGATGGACAAAAGCTCGCTTCTGCCGATCGAACCGGTTCCCGTGAGCTGCAATTACGCATGACGGCGCATGACGAATAATGCATAATTATCAGAATATGCATGACAGAAAGTATGGATAATGCGCTTTGACGGGCGATTGCTGAGCGGCATCGGTGTTCTGGGCGCGGTAATCGAAGCGGGCAGCTTCGCGCGGGCCGGTGAGGCGATGGGGCTTACCCAGCCTGCCGTCAGCCGAGCGGTTGCACGGCTGGAGGCTCGCATCGGCATCCGCATCTTCAATCGATCCGCCCGGGCCATTTCACTCACTGAGGAGGGACGGCGCTTTTATGAAGCTGTCGGCCCGCTGATTGCTGGCATCGAAGAGGCCGCGGACTTGGCTAGCGGATCGCGAGCGGCGGTCAGGGGAACCTTGCGGGTCAATGTCGATGGCACGTTCGGCCATCTCGTGCTCGCACCGCGCATCAAAACGTTTCTCGATCTCTATCCTGAACTGCGTGTCGAGATATTCGTTCGCGACTCGATCGGCGATTTCGTCGCCGACGCGTTGGACGTCGCGGTGCGCTTCGGTGATCTGGGCAGCCGCTCGCTGCACACCGAACGGCTCCTCGACACCCGTGTCGTCACCTGTGCGTCAAAAGCCTATCTCAATGCGCATGGAACGCCGACGATACCCGCCGATCTGTTGGTGGGCCACCAGTGCGTGACGATACGCGATCCCGTAACCGGACGTCCGTTTGAATGGGAGTTTCGCCGCGGCCGTGAGGTCATCCCGTTTGAGCCCGTGGGCCGGGTGATGGTCAATGATACAGGTTCGCTGATCGGTGCCTGCCGGTCAGGCGCGGGCATCGTTCAGCTGCTCGAGCTCTATGTCGATGCACGGCTGCAGGACGATATCGTCCAGATCCTTCCCGACTGGTCCGACGAAACCTTCCCGCTCAATGCCTATTATCGCAAGTCAGAATGGATGCCGGCAAAGACGCGCGCATTTCTGGCGTTTGTCCGCAGTCTCGCGACCGAGGCAAACGAAGCTGCGGTTCATGATTTGCCGGCAGCCGTGCCGTGACTGTTCATCAAGGTCGCGATTGCGGCGGACACCGCGGCGCTGGCGGGTTGATAAACCACCATCGACAGATCGGGCCGCCCGTCGACCGCGAACGCGGCATATTCGATTGAAATCTGACCGAGGATGGGATGGCGGAGGCGTTTCAGCCCTTCGCCGTGCGCGCGAACGTCATGGTCGTGCCACATCGCGGCGAACTCGGGACTGAGCCGGCTGAGCTCGGCCACCAGCGGCGCGGCCTGGTCCGCCGCGCCTGCGCGCGCCACTTCGGCACGAAATACCGCCACCACAAAACGCGCCACCGCTTCCCAGTCGTGCTGCGCCGCGCGCGCATGGGGATCACAGAACATCAGTCGCAGGATGTTGCGTTCCTCGGGCGCGAGCGCCGCATAGTCGGTCAGCACGATGGCAGCCGCCCGATTCCACGCGACGACGTCCCAGGTCATGGTCCTGAGGATCGCAGGCGTCGTGCCCATCGAATCGAGCACGCGCTGCAGCAGCGGCGTGACGCCCTCAACCCCTCGATAGCGGATGTCGGGCAGGCGTCCGAGCGCCATCAGGAACACATGTTCGCGCTCTGCCTCGGTCAACATCAACGCCTGCGCGATTCGATCGAGAACCATCGCCGATGGCGCGCCGCCGCGCCCCTGCTCCAGCCAGGTGTACCAGGTTGTACTGATATTGGCGCGCTGTGCCACCTCTTCGCGCCGAAGTCCGGGTGTGCGCCGCCGCGCTGCCAGAAAGCCCAGCGCAGCGGGGTTCAGTCGGGCCCGCCGATCCTTGAGGTACGCGCCCAGCCCGCTTTGGTCGATCCTTGCCACCGTCAAGCCGGTAATCCTTATACCCGTATAAGGACACTACTTTACCCGGTTCGGGTATTGATATCGAGACCGTGCTTCGCATCAGATGGAGGAGCACTCATGCAAATATTCGTCACCGGGGCGACAGGTTTTGTCGGGTCGGCAATTGTGTCGGAACTGCTTGGGGCGGGTCACCAGGTGGTTGGGCTGGCCCGTTCGGACAGCGCCGCCAGCGCGCTTCGCAACGCCGGAGCTGCGGTCCACCGGGGATCGCTGGAGCAGCCGCACAGCCTAGCCGAAGCGGCGATGGCAGCGGACGCGGTTATTCATGCGGCCTTCGATCACGACTTCACGCGCTTCGCAGCCAGCAGCGTGGCGGACCGTCGCGCAATCGAAGTACTGGGTGAGGCCTTTGCGGGAAGCAATCGCCCGTTGCTGGTAACCGCCGGTGCGGCTTTCCTCGCGCCGGGGCGGGTCGCATTCGAGACCGACACTCCGCCGGCCGATCCCGATTATCCGCGGCAATCAGAGGCTGCCGCCGCCGAACTTGCTGACCGCGGCGTGCGCGCCGCTGTCGTCCGCCTGCCTCCGTCTGTGCATGGCCCTGGGGATCGCGGCTTCGTTCCGATGCTGGCCGCGATCGCTCGCGAGAGAGGCGTTTCGGCGTTCATCGGTGCCGGCGAGAACCGCTGGACGGCAGTGCACCAGCTCGATGCGGCGCGTGTCTATCGGCTGGCGCTGGAGCACGGTACGACATCGCGCGCCTACCACGCGGTCGCCGAGGAACAGGTCGCGTTCCGCACGATCGCGGAGGCGATTGGCCTCCAACTCGGGCTGCCGGTTCGGTCGATCTCCGCAGACGAAGCAGCGGGGCATTTCGGCTGGTTCGCAGCGTTCGCAGCCATGGACACACCTGTATCCAGTGCGCAGACCCGCGCGATGCTGGGCTGGCAGCCGGAGCAGGTCGATCTGCTGACCGATCTGCTTTCCGGGGATTATTTCGCTCAGCCGTCTGTATGAAAGATGGCGGGGCTGACGAGTGTCGGCCCCGCCATTCATAGGTGTAAAGCTCACGCGTCGAAGCCTGCATCAACCGCGAAGGTAGAGCCATTCCTGAAACGAGCAGCGCGACCGTTAATCCACTCGACGCACGATACAATAGCGGTGGATGCCCAGCGGTAGCGTTTAAGTCTACTTTGCGCCTAAAGAGCTGCCATTCCAGCCAAGGTCTGCCACGCAAAAAAGCAGTCGTTGGCAACCAAGGGCTAACTACTTTGCGAGCGCGGGGGGATTAACTACATGCGGGACGGCTCCAGCGTAGCGCTCGTAGACCATTTCTTTTAGCTTGGCTTAATCTGCGTCACTGTCAAAACCGCTTGATTTCCCCTTAAGCTTGCATAGTCGCACTGATCTGCGCCGCAGAAAACAAGCGTTGCGGGCCACAGTAAACCATGTGCCGAACATCACTCTCTCGCGCGAAGTGCTGCCCCGAGGGTCGCCTCGGCGATTTCCGTATCCTGGTCGGCGGTGGCACCGGATATGCCCAGCGCGCCGATGATCCGATTGTCGATGACGATAAGCACACCGCCGCCTATTGCTATGACCTCATCGGAAGACAGCAGCACCGTGCGGCCATTCTTCACCCGCTCTTCCAGCGCCGCGGACGATACCCGCAAGCGTGCAGCGGTGCGGGCCTTTTGCTGGGCCAGGCGGATCGATGCATAAGGAACGCCATCCATCCGTGTGAACGCCACGAGTTCGCCGGAAGGCTCGACAACAGCGAAGGCCATCTTGAACCCTCGAGTGGCAGCCAGCTCCATGCCACGTTGAATGAGCGCCTGCGCTTGCTCGGCTGCGATCGGAGTTCCGTATTCACTGACTGGAGTGCTTTGAGCGTGCGCGGATGCGTGTGTCAGCGTGAGGGCGCAAGCGATGGCGACGATCTGTTTCATTAACCTCTCCTAAGTTCGCTTCAGCGAGGCCCTCGCGAATATTCACTAATCGACACTGGCTCCAGCCACTCCACATCCGCATTGTCCGACAGGGCCACGTGCGTCATCGAAGAGCTCGCCGTAGCACCATGCCAATGCTTCACACCTGGACCGATCACCGCTACGTCGCCAGCGCAAATCCGCTCAACTGAGCCACCCTCTTGCTGTGTCCAGCCACATCCTTCGGTTACGATCAGCGTTTGTCCGGCACTGTGCTTGTGCCATGCCGTCCGTGCACCGACCTCGAAATGCACCGTCGAACCGCGAAGACGCCCAGTCCCAGCGCCGTCGAATGGAGCCGACACGCTGACATTGCCGGTAAAGTGTGTAGCACTACCTCCCACGATCGGTCCGGCGCCCTTTCGCATAATGTTCGACATACGTGCGATGCCTAAACCCGCATCCGGCATTCTCATCTCGGCGGCATTGATCCCACGTGCCTCGAGTGCTGCTCGCGCAACCCCCAGCGCAGCCACAGCCCGAGGCCAACCGGCATAAAATGCGACGTGGGTGACCAGCCCCCCGATCTCGACAGGCTTCACACCGTTATCCAGCGCACGATTGACATGCCCCGTCAGCTGCCCGTCATGCCCACCAGCAACCAGCACCGCCAAGGTCACCAGGCTGCGGTCGCGGGGCGTCAGGTCGCTGCGCTTCCACACCTCGCCGAACAGAACCTCGTCGGTGAAGCCCGCAAGCGCTGGCGCTACCCAGTGCATATCCTCTGGCGCGACAGTCGGGGGAATCTGCTGCGCCGTGGCGAGTTCAGCGGACAGGGCCGTGGCAATCACCGCTATGGCAATCGACCTCACCGCTGCACCATGGGCGGTGCCTCTTGATTGGAATAGGCTAGCACCGCATCGGGAAGTCGCTGCCCGCGCACCTCGATCGCGCGAACCGAAGCATTCAGCTCGGCGAGTTCGTCGGTCGTGAACCGAACCGCAGCGGCGGCAGTGTTTTGCCGCATATGCGCGGCACTGGTCGTTCCCGGTATTGGCACGATCCATGGCTTTTGCGCCAGCAGCCAGGCCAGCGCGATCTGGCCCGGTGCGGCCCTCTTGCGCACTGCCCACGCCTTTACGAGCGCGACCAGCTGAAGATTATGGCCAATATTCTCCGGTGCAAAACGGCTTTCCAAGCTGCGGATATCACCCGGCGCAAAGCGCGTTGCGGCGTCGATCCAGCCGGTCAGGAACTGGACGCCAAGCGGGCTCCATGGAACGAAGCCGATACCGAGCTCCTCGCACAGCGGCAGCACTTCGGCCTCGGGGCCACGCCACAGCATTGAATATTCGTTCTGTACAGCGGTGACCGGCAAGGTCGCATGCGCGCGGCGCAGCGTTTTGAGGCCCATCTCGGAGAGACCCCAGTGCCGGACTTTGCCTTGCCGCATCAGATCCTGAACCGCACCGGCCACTTCCTCAATGGGCACTTCGGGATCAACGCGGTGCTGATAAAGCAGATCGATGCGATCGGTCCGCAAACGCTTCAGCATGCCGTCGACAACGATCTTGATATGGGCCGGCCGGCTGTTCAGCCCGGGGCGACGGGTTCCGGTTTCCTGATCGATGTTCCAGCCGAATTTTGAAGTAATGATGACCTTGTCACGGAACGGCTGGATCGCCTCGCCCAGAATGCGCTCGCACTCATGCGGGCCATAAGCCTCCGCGCAATCGAAAAAGGTCACACCGTGATCGAACGCGGTGCGAATGAGGTCGATCATTTCGGCTCGATAAGGCGTCTCGGTCGTGTATTTGCGGCTCTGGTTCTGGACGCCAAGCCCGATGCTGGAGACCTCGAGCGATCCCAGGCGGCGGCGATCGTTCGAGATCGCCGGCGACGTCGAGCCTTTTGCCGCAGCCATCAACAGGGGCGAGGCGGCCAAGCCAGCGAGAAGATTGCGCCGAGGCAAGCCGGGCTTGTGTTCATCAACCATCGGTTCTGACCTTATTTTGAGCATGAGCATCGTTATGCCGCCAATGCATCATTGCGAATAGTCAGGGCAAATCGCTAAAGCTTATGACATCTATTCATTAATTGGAGTGGCGACATGCGGCGCGAGGAACTGGGCAACCTGGCGATGTTCGCGGTTGTCGCCGAGGAGCGGAGCTTTACCCGCGCGGCTGCCAAGCTGGGCATATCGCAATCAGCGCTCAGCCACTCGATGAAGCGTCTGGAGGCGAAGCTGGGCTTGCGGCTGCTCACCCGAACGACGCGAAGCGTCGCACCAACTGCAGCGGGCGAGCGACTGCTCGACAGCCTTCGACCCGCGCTGGAGGACATCAACGCCAGTATTGCCGCGTTGACCGAACTCCATGATCGGCCAGTGGGGAACTTTCGCATCACCACGTCTGAGCACGCCGCTCAAACCGTGCTGTGGCCAGCGATCGATCGACTGACCGCCAAATACCCGGAGATCAGGATCGAACTGAACATCGAATCCCGTTTAACCGATATTGTTGCGGAACGATTTGACGCTGGCGTGCGACTGGGCGAGCGCCTCGAACAGGACATGATCGCGCTGCGCATCGGCCCGCGCCTGCGGATGGCGACCGTAGCATCGCCGGCCTATATCGCGCGGCACGGCAGCCCGCAAAGCCCTCAGGACCTGGCTAGGCACCACTGCATCAACCTGCGAATGATGAGTGGCAGCGTCTATGCCTGGGAATACGAGAAAGGGGGCCGCGAGCTGAACGTGCAAGTGGATGGCCAGCTGGTGCTGAACAATGTCGATCTGATCATTGCAGCTGCGGTTGCGGGTCACGGGCTGGCTCATCTGATCGAGGACCGCGTCGCGCCAATGATTGCACAGGGCAAACTGGTTCGAGTGCTGGAAAACTGGTGCGATCCCTTCGATAGCTATTTTTTATATTACACCAGCAGACGACAGCCATCTCTCGCGTTCGGCTTATTGATCGACGCGCTGCGCTATCGAGATTGAAGCAGGGCAGGTCCGTGTTCCGGGCTATCCGCATATCAGGTGGCAGCCGCAAACAACCTACATGACCAATACGAAGGGCAGCTTAAGCTCTCTCGCAGATGAAAGCTGCCTTACCTCTTTCGACCCCATTCCGGCCATCCACTACCGCTTCCAGCTGCTGCGCGAAACTGCTGCAAGGCATGTCGTAATAGACCGTCCCAGACGTTAGAATTACCGAAAGCCTTGCATTGCAAGGAATGGCCGATCTAATAACCTTGCATGACAAGGCAATCGAGCGAGTCGGGAGAACATCTTGCGCGCTGGGAAATCCAGTTGCGCAAGGGCATACTCGAATTCGTCATCCTGCTCAGCCTCAGTCGACGAGAGCAATACGGCTTTGAACTTGTAACTGGGCTGACTGAACGCGCCACGATCGATGTGCCCGAAGGCACGATTTATCCGTTGCTGCTGCGTCTCTCTAAGGATGGCTTGATTCAGTCCGAGCTGCGCGACGGTGATGGCGGTGCTCCGCGCAAATACTACACGCTGACCCACAAGGGCAGCGCCTTGCTCGCCGCTATGATCCCGAGCTGGCAGAAGCTGGCTGCCTCCGTTGACGGCCTGCTGGGAGGACACCGCAATTGACCCATCGTTTCGATGATCCTGCCACGTGCCAGATGTGGAATTCCTACTTTGCCGAGCTGGACCAGCTGATTGCACCATTGGGCGAGGATGGCCGCGAGCTTCGCGATGATCTGGAGCAGCATCTACTCGAAGGCCTTGACCTCGCCGCTGGCCGCGCCAGCACTCCGGCGCATCTCCGAGACGCATTGGCGAAGCTGGGCCGACCAATGGATATCCTTCGCCCCGTCTTGGCTGAAAGCTACCTGTCGCAAGGCGCGCAGAATTTCAATCCGATCACCATCAGCAAAGGGTTGTTCCACAACTTGCTCGCTGGGGGCAGCCGGGTGCTGGCCGGCTTTGCCTTCGCCATCGGCTACCTGTTCATCGCGGTCTTCGTCGCTCTCGCCCTCGCAAAGCCGTTCTGGGATGAGCATGTTGGGCTCTTCCGCTACCCCGACGGACGGATAGCGGCAGGCTTTGTATCGCAGAGAGCAGCCGGCGAGGAGCTGTTGGGATGGTGGTCCATACCCGTCGCGCTGGCGCTTGCTGCCCTCACCTACATTCTGCTGACCAAAGGCCTGAAAAGGCTGCTGTGAGATGATCAGCTCATTTAATCGAAAGCCTTGCTATACAAGGATACATCAATGCCTGAATTTGAGACTGATCGTCCCGCGTCATTCCCGTGGACCTTTGTCGGCTTGACCTATGCGATCAGCTGGACGGTCTGGATCGCTGGATGGTTCGCGCTGGCCAAGCCCGGGCAGCTCACCGAAGGAGGGGCAATTTTCGCTGTCATTCTGGCCGGTTCGTTCGGCCCGGGCCTTGCCGCAGCCATCCTGACCTTGCGCGGCGGCCGTGATGAGTTCCTGGCGTGGGCGCGTGCCTTCGTGAAATTTCGCTGTGGCTGGCGAGCCTATGCTGCGGCTTTTCTTCCGTTCCCCCTTGCGGTTTTGCTGCTCACGGTTCTGCTGGGGTATGCCCCCCTCATCGACTCACTCGGCGGAGAACCTGCATCGGCATTCTATGCAACGATCTTCCCGGCTGCGATCCTCAACGGTATCGTTGCAGCGGTTATGGGCGCGGGACCATTCGGAGAGGAAGGCGGCTGGCGCGGATACCTGCTGCCCCGCCTGCTTGAAAGCGGCGGCGAGTTGCGCGCTTCCCTGATAATCGGGGTGATCTGGGCCCTTTGGCATCTGCCACCCATGGCGATGTTTTCCGACTGGCGGGATGGAATCCCCTTCTGGACCTATCTTCCGCTGTATGTGGTCAGCGTGATCGCCCTCTCGTTCCTTTTTACGCGAGTATGGTTGATCGGCCGGGGTAGCTTGGTGCCGGTCATCTGGCTGCACGGCATCGTCAATGCAATTGGCCCCATGGCATTCAACACCCGCATGTGGGCAAGTCCGTGGCCGCATGAGGCTGCCGTGCTCTTTTTTGCTGCTGCGGGCCTGATTGCGGCGGCATCACTGGCGGAGCGATCCAGATAAGGTCATTTCTTCTGAGGCATTACACGCTTAAATACATTCAATGAAATTATAATGGGCACCGGCATATGAATCGACGTCGCGCATTTCTTCTTGCAGCGCTCATGGTGATCGGCGCGGTCTATTTCGCAAATGCATCCTGGCTTGCGCCTGATCCAGAGGGTGAAGTGCAATTGATGGCCCACCGGGGCATCCATCAGCTTTACGACCGGGCCGGGATCGACAAGGATACTTGCACCGCCAACCGCATGCTGCCCCCGACGAACCCTTACATCGAGAACACCTTGCCATCGATTGCAGCCAGCTTTCAGGCAGGCGCCGACATCCTTGAAATCGATATTCATCCCACGGCCGACAACGAGTTCGTGGTGTTTCACGACTGGACGATCGATTGCCGGACCGAAGGGAAAGGCGTCACGCGTGAGCAGTCGCTGGAATATCTCAAGTCGCTCGACGTAGGCTATGGATACACAGCCGATGGCGGAAAGACGTTCCCGTTCCGCGGTAAGGGCAAGGGCATGATGCCGTCGCTGGCCGAAGTCCTGAAGGCTTTTCCCGAGCAACGCTTCCTGATCAACTTCAAAAGCCGATGGCTTCGGGAAGCGGATCTTTTGCAAGCGTATCTCGAGCGGCATGGGATCATTATCGATGAAAGAATCATGGTTTATGGCCACGACAAGCCTGTCGGGCGCTGGAAAACCATCAATCCGGACGGTTTTGCCTTCTCCAAGGCAGAGATGAAAAGCTGCACCTTTGATTACATGAAGGTTGGATGGAGCACGAAAATGCCCGACTCTTGCGTCGGCAGCGTTATCGGGGTGCCGATCAACTACAGGCATCTGGTGTGGGGATGGCCCAACCGGTTCTTAGACCGGATGCGCCAATCGGGCACGACCGTGATCTTCCTCGGAAACATCGAAAACGAAAATGGTGCACCCGGCATCACGGACCCTGACGATCTCGATGCTGTGCCAGCAGGCTTCAACGGGTTGATCTGGACTGACGCGATAGAGCAAGTCGGGCCAGCGTGGACAAGGAAGACAGGCGCACAAGTAGGTGGCAATTAGACCCATTGGCGACCGGAGGGCGTCGATTTGACAGGAACTACTTTTGTGATCGGCGTCGTGGCACCTGCGGCACCAGTCGACCCCAAGATTGTGGACCCGATCCAACAGATCGCTGCTGGCCTCTACGGCGATCGGGTGGAAGTGAGGTTCCATCCCAACTGCTTCCTCTCGGCCGGACACTTCGCAGGAGAGGACGCCGAGCGCGCCGCTGCGACCATCGAATTCGCCAATTCACCCGACATCGACGCGATCTGGTTCGGTCGCGGCGGATACGGAACCATGCGCGTTGCCCCCGCCGTTCTTGCCGCTCTGAAGCCGGAGGCGCTTGCCAAGCCCTATCTCGGCTATAGTGACCTTGGTGTGTTGATGGCCGGGCTATACAACCGGGGCGCGCCGCTGCTTGCGCATGGGCCCGTGGTGCATGATCTCTACCGCCCGAACGGCGTAGCTGCGGTCACCCGCGCCCTGCACTGGCTGGTGGAGCGATCACCGGAAGCCCTTGAGCCAGGCCTCATCCCTGGACGCAAGGTCGCAGCGTTCAACCTGACCGTGCTCTGCCATCTGATCGGCACCTCAGTGGAGCCTGCCATTGCAGGGCACGAGCTGTTGGTCGAAGAAGTGGCGGAACAGATGTATCGGATTGATCGATGTTTCGCCCACCTGTCCGATACCCGGTTGGCGAGGGAAATCTCAGGACTGCGCCTCGGTCGATGCATGCAGATCATTCCCAATGAGCCCGAATTTGCCCTGACCGAGGAAGAGATCGCCGCGCAATGGTGTGCCCGCGCTGGCATCCCCTATCTCGGCCGTGCCGATATTGCCCATGACGCGGACAACAAGATCGTGCCCTTCGGCGGTATCACTACCTGAAGACCGAGCGTGAGGACGCCCAATGCAGCTCTCAGGGCTGCTTCCCGATGATCCCGCGCTCGGTCAGCCAACCCTTCACCAGTTCGGGCCAGATCGCATGACGCGCCTCTGGCGTCCGCCGCGCAAAGGCATGGCCGCCCTTGGCGAAGAAGTGCACCTCTGCGGGAACGCCCGCCGCATCGAGCGCCCGAGCATAGAGGGTGCTGTTGCAGATCGGGTTCACATCGTCGTCCCATGCCGCGATCAGGAAGGTGGGACTTGTGTTCGACGTCACGTTGAGATTGGCCGGGAGCTTGTCTCCGGGACGGCACAAGTGTCCCGGATAGAATGACATCGCAAAGTCCGGGCGGCTGCTGACGGTATCGATCGCGTCGACCGGGGTGTAGGCCGGCTCTAACATATTGCTCGTCTGAACCGCCAGATATCCACCGGCGGAAAAGCCCATGACACCGATCCGGCCGGGATCGATGCCTAGTTCCTCTGAGCGCGATCTGACCAATCGGATGGCCCGCTGGGCATCCTGCAACGCGCGGGGCCTGTCGGGCTCGACCCCGCAGTCGCATGACGCATCGTAGTGGTGGGCTGTCCGGGGCACCCGATACTTTACGAGAATGCAGGCCATGCCCTGCGCGGTGACCCAGTCGCAGATCTCGGTTCCCTGCAGGGTTAGGACGACCGCCTTGAAACCACCGCCGGGGAAGACGAGGATGGCCGCGCCGTTTGGTTTGCCGCGGGCCGGAATCACCGTCATCGTCGGCACGCTCACATCCAGCGCTGCCTCGGAGATGGCGCCGAACAGGGCCTGAGGGGTCGGGTTCACCAGCACGCTTTCGGGCGGAAGGTTCACGTCCTCCATGTCGGGCGCCGCGCCCGGCCAGAGCGGGGTCTGGACCAGCCCCGCGGGCGGCGTCCAAGGGCCAGGGCGCACGGTCTTCCCCACGGTTGGTACAAGCGCGCTTTCCGGTTGCGCGGAAGTGGCTGGCTGCGCGGCGCAAGCCCCACCGATCCCGGCACAGCCGACCGCAAGCAGCATGCTCATGACAAGGGATCGAGTGTTGGCCATTCGGCATCTCCATAGCTCTGTTGCGCTTTTCGCTAACGGGGCGGGAACAAGCTTCAGCAGGATCATTGATCCGATCATGAAATTATCCGAAGGCTCAACAAGCCCATGGAATTTTCAGGATTTCATTCAATGAGGCAAGTAAAAGCCGCCATTCAGCTCTCCACCCAACAGCGGTCATAAGCGGGGCTGGTGCGCGGCATCGGAATCTGCCTGGCAGCTTCAATGGGCTTGTCGCCATGAGCTGAAATTCACCGAGCGACCCCGCAACGGAACTTTGCGTCTTTCCAAGATTCCGGCTCGTATCTGCCTCGCTATATGGGGGAAAGGGCAGCGGATACATGATCAGAATGGGCCGGATTGTGACATCAACCTTGCTGCTGGCTTCGTCCGCAGCAGCACAAACACCGATCGCGCTTAGGCCTGACAGCCCTGATCTGGCGCCCGCCATTGAAAACGTCAGAATCGGCACGCAAGTTTGGATGCGGGAAAATTATGCGGGCACGACCTTTCGCAATGGCGATCCGATTGCACTAGCGACCGAAGATGCCGCGTGGGTGGCGGCAGGACAAAGCGGCGTGCCAGCATATACAACCTATGCCAACCAAGTACCGCCACCGGCCAAATGGGGGCTGCTCTACAACTTCGCAGCTATCACTGATGAGCGTGGGATATGCCCGGAAGGTTGGCGTGTGCCGGACAATCGCGATTGGCGAACACTGGAAGATTTCCTTGGCGGCGGCGCTCAAGCTGCCAAGGCTCTCAAAGCCGCCGAAGGCTGGCCTGGCAGATACGCCGGGTCGGATAGCACGGGCTTTGGCGCTCTTCCGGCAGGCTGGCGAACGCAGAAAGGCACATTCTTTCTAGCCGGACGTATCGGTTATTTCTGGACCCGTGACAGGTCTGCGGACGGGACGGTCCTGTCCCACATGGTGTTCGATGTCGAACGGCCAATTTTCAGGATTGGCTATGATCCTGGCATGGGCCAATCCCTTAGGTGTATCGCCGAATGAAGTAACCGCCAAAAAACTGACGTTCCGTTAGTCACCCAATTTCCGCCGCCAGACGCTGTCGCGGGCCACCGGATAGCCGACATACCGCAATAATGAGTTTATAGCCAGGACCCGCCATTCAGTAACTGGCCTAGTTGCGCGCATAATTCCTGCCAGTGTCGTGTTTGCTATATATCGAAGCTTGGCAATAAACCTGTCGCGCGGGAACGGCTGGTAAGTCCCAACCATCGCCAATCGTCATTGTCCGTGCCTGCGGAGCAATTCACAGAGAACACCTGAGAGTGGAGTGGGCTTTGCCCTGATTGAGCCATTTGGGTGTCGATAGTCGATGCACCGGGCTCACAATCAGGAGTGTGCCCCATGATCAAGTCGATCCCGCTGAACAAACTTGTTCAGTCGCCCCGTAATGTTCGTCGTCACGACGATCCGACTGCAGATGGTGAGCTTAAGGCCAGCATCGCAGCCCATGGACTATTGCAGAATCTCATTGTCAGGCCCGCTGTGAAGGGCAAGTTCGAGGTCGAAGCCGGCGAACGCCGCCGCCGCGCAATGCTAATGCTCGCTGACGAAAAGATTATCGCCCGGGATCACGAAGTTATGTGCCTCGTGATCGAAGACAGCGCCGAAGCTGCGGTCGAGACCAGCCTCGCGGAAAATTTCCACCGCCTTTCCATGAATCCTGCCGATGAAGCCCAGGCCTTTGCCGCGCTTGTTACAGGCGGTGCGACTGTGGAGGAGGTTGCGCGCCGCTTCGGCCTGACCGTCCGCTTCGTCGAGGGGCGCCTGCGTCTCGCGACGCTTGCGCCCGTCGTGTTCGAAGCCTTGGCGTCGGGCCGGATCACTCTCGACATCGCCAAGGCCTTCGGGGCGACCTCGGACCAGCAAATCCAGGTCCGTGTCTTCGAACAGGTTTCCTCGGCCTGTTATGCGCCAAACCCGGACAGCATCCGCCGCATGGTTCTCTCAGGAACCGTCCGGGGCAGCGATCCGCGCGCCCGCCTTGTCGGCCGCGACGCTTACATCGCTGCTGGGGGTCGGATTGAGCGCGAACTGTTCGATGACGATGACAGCGAATCCTGGTCGGATGTCGCGCTGCTCGAGAGCCTTGCTACAGCCAAGATGGAAGAAGTGGCTCGAGCTCATGCCGCGGCGCAGGGTCTCGCCTGGGTCAAGCCAACGCTGGATCCCTATGCCAGTCACGATCTCGTCGAAGGGCTGGTCCGGCTTCCCGCCGAACCGTCGCCGCTCGCCGAAGCGGAGCAGGCGAGGCTCGACGAGCTCGATGCCTTGTATGACGGGCATGCTGCGATCCTCGAAGCTGAGGATAGCAGCGACGAAGACGTGGCGGCGGCAGAAGCGGCAATCGAGGCGATCGACCGCGAATGCAGGGAAATCCAGGCACGCCCGCCCGTCATTGCGCTTGAGCTGAAGGCCGAGGCGGGCATGATCCTGGTGCTCGCGCGCGATGGCACTCCGGTACTCCAGCCGGCTTTCTATGGTGAAAGGCAGGCTGAACCCGCTGAAGGCGACAGCGGAATCGAAGTCGTTGCTGGCGAGGAAGGTTCGGACAAGCGCCGGACCACCTTGTCCAAGCGCCTGGTTGATGAGCTCGCCATGCAGCGCCGCGACGTCCTTGCGCTGCACGTTGCCTCTGACCCAGGGCTTGCGCTCGACATCATGGTCTTCACGCTGGCGGATGCCGATACGCACGACTGGCGGTCCCGGGCTGCAACCACGCTGCGCGCGCCTGTCCCGACAGGCCCGATCCTTGGGTTCGAAGCCAAGGATGCACCGGCCAGCAGCGCGCTCGCTGAGCTCAGGTCCAATCTTGACGAAAGCTGGCGTGCAGGCACCGATGCGACTTCCCGCTTCGACCTGTTTCGCGCGCTGTCCGATGAAGCCCGTGCCACATGGCTCGGCTATGTCGTTGCCCGGTCGCTCGAGGCGAGCCTCAACTTGAACGGCGAGCGTCAGCTGCCGTTCCAGGATCATCTCGGCAGCCTGATCGGCATCGATATGGCGCAGTGGTGGCGACCGACTGCTGCGAACTATTTTGACCGAGTGTCGAAGCAGGTGATCCTCGACGCGCTGACCGATGTTGGCGGTTTCGAGCTTTCCTCGCGCTTTGCCTCGGTCAAGAAGGGTGATCTTGCGATGAGCGCCGAGCGCGTCTTCGCTGGCACCACCATCACCGAAGTCGAGGTGCGCGAGAAGGCCCTGGCCTGGGTGCCTGAGGTCATGCGGTTCGCTCCTGCATCGGATGCTGGCGAGCCTGAGATTGACGCCACTGACGCTGAGCCAGGCGTCGACACCGAACATCAGTCCCCCCGCGGACTGGCCGCCTGACCGCCTCCTGACAGGTAAGGCCACTCGTACCTCGAGAAGCGGTCCTTCGGCTCACGCCGGAGGGCCGCTTCCTTTCTGGAAGGAGAGAAGAGGGGGCGCGCGAACCTGCGGCACTGACCGGCGAACCCGTCGCTGACTGTCCAGATGCCTCAATCAGGAGACCCATCATGGCCTATCGCAAGGGGCAAAGCGGCGACTTGTCGCCCGCCACCCGCATCACCCAGGAAATTATCGCACGTCTCGAGGCTGGCACGAAGCCCTGGATCAAGCCGTGGCGCGGCGTGCCCGTATCGCGGCCCCTGCGCGCATGCGGAATTCCGTACCGGGGGATGAACGTTTTCTGGCTCTGGATGGTCGCCGATATGTGCGGCTACGCATCGCCGTTCTGGATGACCTACAATCAGGCCAAGTCGCTCGGCGCCCAGGTTCGCAAGGGCGAGAAGTCGACCATCGCTTGTCTTTACAAGAGCTACACCAAAGAGGTGAAAGCCGCCGAGACCGGCGAAAAGACCGACGAGGCCCGCCGGGTGCTGAAGGCCTATCCGGTCTTCAATGCCGATCAGGTCGAAGGTCTGCCCGCTCGCTTCCATCCGGCTGCAACGCTGGAACTGGTCGAACCTGAAGGGCGCGAGGCCGAACTCGATGCCTTCTTCGCCGCCATCCCCGTCAACCTGCGTCATCAGGGCTGCGAGGCCTATTACGAACCGACTGCGGATCGCGTCACGATGCCGCCTGCCAGCCTGTTTTCCGGCTTCGACCATTATTATTCGACGCTCGCCCATGAACTCTCGCACTGGACCGGCCATGCCAGCCGCCTGGGCCGCGATCTCAAGAACCGCTTCGGCACGGCGGCCTATGCCGCCGAGGAACTGGTCGCCGAACTCTCCAGCGCCATGCTAGGCGCAGAGCTGGGGCTGCCCGTCACGCACCTCGACAGCCACGCGAGCTATATCGAGCATTGGCTCAAGCTGCTGAAGGACGACGACCGCGCAATCCTGACCGCTGCCGCCAAGGCCGAGGAAGCCTCGACCCTGCTGCTCAAGCTTGGCGGGCGGATCACGGCCGAGCAGTCTGACGATGCGTCAGACGACGCTGCGCTTGCTGCCTGAGGGAGGATGCTATGGGCCGATCAGTCAGCTATCCCAGCGGCGCAATTGTCGTATTCACGGTGCTCGAGGTTGAAGCCGAGGACGATTGGGAATTCGAATATAAACGGCTGCACGATGACCTGCGCGAGCGGGCCGGCCGAGCCTTCCCGTCGCTGATCCCGCATGACGGCTGGCGAGGCCGGGAAGACCGAATCCTCATGCGCAATGCCTATGCGGATTTCGGCCTATCGGTCTATGGCGAGCTGGTGGCCGTCTGGATCGTCGAACGCGATGACGGCGCGTATCGGGACGCCGATTGGCGCACGGCCCGGTCGCCGCGGGCACTGCATTGGCTGTCCCAGATCGCATCCCGTTTCGATGCCGTGTTCGGCGACTATGACTGTCTCGGGCACATGTCGAACGGGGAGGGCGTGTACACTAGGCGAGTAGCCTGAGCCGCGCTGGGACAGTGCAAGCATGAGGCATAGGACGTGCCCCTGCCTGTGGATCTGTTCCGTCCGCCCATGGCCGCTGCCCGAGCGAGAGAGGCCCTGGGCCAGCCGCCTGTCTTGCGCAACCCGGCTTGGTCGGGCCCGTGTTGGCCTTCGCCCTTCGGGCTCAAGGCCTGCCCGCGCCAGCCCGCCAAGCCGGGTTACCCCTGACGGGTGCGCAACCCTGCCTGAATGCTGGCCCTGAAGGGCTCTCGCTGGCGCAGCCATGAACGGGTGCGTCGGCCTCAAGTCAGTCAGGAGGACATCCCATGCACCCGTCATTCGCCGACCAACTCGCCGGTCTCGATCTTGCCGGCTTCTCGATTGGACCCGCTCCCCTATCGACGAGCGATTTCCCGGACCGCGACGCTGTCGTCCAAACCCTCGAAGCGGTCTGGTCCGATCTGTTCGCGATGGTATCAGGCACCGCGCTTGAGGCCGATGCCGAGGATCCTCGGGCATCAAGCTGCTCGTCCTTGCCATGATCACCGGCATTGGGACGAGCCTGTTTGCCGAACTGGCCGGGGCTCCGGTGACAGGCGAGCCGACCCTCGAGGAGGCAATGACGCTTGCGCTTGCCGCGCTGTCGCTGCTTGGCCTTGGCATTTTCGGTCCGTCCATCGCCAATGGGATCGTTTCCGGCGGACCGCAGCTTGGTGCAGGCGCGGCTGCAGGAACCGCGCTGGTCGCAGGCGGCGGCATGATCGCAGGCGCTGCCGGGGCAAGACTGGCAGCCGGCTCTGCCGCCACCCTCGCCGCTGGCGGCGGCAGGGCCGCCGAGACCGGTGCTCGCACCGCAGGCAGCGTTGCTGCGGCCTATCGCTCGGGTACTGAGGGACGAACCGGGCTGGCGGCGATTGGTGGCGGTCTGGCTGCCGCTGGCGCAGCGGCATTGTCGGGAGCGGGTAGGGCGGCAGCCTCGCCGCTCAGGCGGGCCGCCGAAGCGCTGGGCACCGCCTATCGCGAAGGTGCCGCAGGGAACCCGGCAACGCCGCCAGCGCAAGCCGGAGCCGCGCCGCCCGACTGGGCCCGCCGCGTCGATGCCTCGCGCTCGCTCACCCATGGCGCCGGCCTTGCCGCGCACGGTCTTCGTGCTGGCGACAGCCATGGCTCGGCAAACGGCCCCGATCTCAAGGAGTAACCCCTCATGTTCCGACGTGCCTCGATCCGCTATGCCCGAACGCCCGAGCCGCTCACGCCCTATCACCGCGCGCGTCAGGTCTGGGACGACCGCATCGGCGCTGCCCGGGTGCAGGCCCATCACTGGCGTCTTGCCTGTTTCGGCCAACTCTGCCTGTCGGCGGGCCTTGCCGCAGCGCTCGCCTGGCACAGCGCGCAAGGATCGGTCGTGCCCTGGATCGTCGAGATCGACCGGCTGGGCGAAGCGCGCGCGATGGGGCCCGCC
Organism: Sphingomonas eleionomae; assembly: GCF_049889035.1. Classification (NCBI taxonomy): domain Bacteria; kingdom Pseudomonadati; phylum Pseudomonadota; class Alphaproteobacteria; order Sphingomonadales; family Sphingomonadaceae; genus Sphingomonas; species Sphingomonas eleionomae. Next base: position 87,176 of record NZ_JBLTWP010000001.1, read on the forward strand.
GAGGCCCGGCCGACCCCATCCGACCCGCAGATCGCCTTCCACCTTGCCCGGTTCATCGAGCAGGTCCGCTCGCTGCCGGCCGATCCGGTCATCCTGCGCCAGAACTGGCTGCGCGCCTATGATCTGACCAGCGAACGCGGAGCTGCGGTCCTCAGTGACCATGCCCGGCGGAGCGATCCCTTTGTCAATCTCGGCCGCGCGCAGGTTGCGGTCGATGTCTCGAGCGTCATCCGCGCCTCGCCGACCAGCTTCCGGATCGCCTGGACCGAACGCCGCTATGTCGATGGCGGTCTTGCCGAGACCAGCCGGTGGTCGGCCATCGTCACCTTGAGCATCGTCCCGCCGCGCACGGCCGACATGCTCCAGCGCAACCCCCTCGGCATTCGCATCGATGCCCTCAACTGGTCGAAGGAGCTTGGCCAATGATCCTGCTTGTCGCAGCCTTCTCCCTTGCCGTCGCAACGAAGGGCGCGACAGGGCAGGGGCAGCCTTCAGCGCAGCTGGCCGATCAGGCGGTCGTCCGCGCAGCAAGCCGCGAGGCGCTGGTCGGTCCTGCGAGCGAAGACTGGCAGAATGCCGTCCAGGTCTATGGCTGGCACGAAGGCGCCGTCTATCGCCTCTATGCGACGCCGGGTCGGATCACGGACATCATGCTCGAGCCCGGCGAAAAGCTGGTCGGAACAGGGCCTGTCGCGGCAGGCGATACGCTTCGCTGGATGATCGGCGATACGGTGAGCGGCACCGGGCCAAGCATGCGCGTTCACATCCTCGTCAAGCCGACCCGCGCCGACATTGCAACGAACCTCATCATCCATACCGACCGGCGAAGCTATCATCTGGAACTGACCGCGACGAAGGCGACACACATGCCGGCAATCGCATGGCGCTATCCCGCGCCTCTCCCCTCCGCACCGGTCATGGACGAGGCAAGCGATGGGGGCCAGCGCGCGGTCGATACCGAGCGGCTGTCGTTCGCCTACCGCATTTCGGGCGACCGGCCCGACTGGCGACCGGTCCTGGTCTTCGATGATGGCCGGCGGACCTTCATTGCGTTCGATGCCGATATCGAGGCGCATAGCCTGCCACCGCTGTTTGTCCGTGGGCCCAGGAACACGAGCGAACTCGTCAATTACCGCGTCGATGGCCGGTTCATCATCGTCGATCGCCTACTCGACAAGGCCGAGCTTCGCCTTGGCGACAAACGATCAGAGGCACGTGTCCGGATCGACCGACATGACGCCAAGGCCCGGCCATGATCGGCAACGAACCCATATCGCCCGGGGTCGAAAAAGGAGCGGCGCAAGAGGGACTGGCGGAGCAGCCGCCGGCGACCCCCGCGGCGGAGCATCCTGTGTCGGTCAGGGCGGATGCAAGCGAGCCCTTCATGACGCTCGCGCCCCCCGATCCGTTCCGCCTTCGCCCGGCGCTGCCCAGGGTCGTGCGGCTTTCGCGCAAGGCCGTCATAGTGGCCAGCACTGCAGGCGCTGTTCTGATCGCTGCGACCCTGGGGTTCGCGTTCCGGGTCCCGGAAAAGCCCGTGCCCGAACTCGCCCCGCCACCCGAGCAGCGGGCGACCCCGCCCATCGTCGCTGAAGCGCCTGCCGACTATGCCGCGATCCCGAAACTGGGCCCACCGCTGCCCGGCGATCTCGGCGGGCCGATCCTCGCCGCTCGCCGCGCCGCCGAAGCGCGGCCGCCAGCCCCGCCGGTCCAGCGCCCGGCACCTGATCCCAGCTTGCGCGAACGCTCGGAGGCCCATCGAAGCGGCCTGTTTTTCGCATCGCGGGCAAGCGGTCCGCCGGCAGATGAACAGGCAGGATCGATGCGCTCAGAGCCTGTTGTCGCAAGGCAAGCAGCCCAGCCAGGGATGAACGGGCAGGACGACACGGCGGTGCTTGCAGCCGGCAATATCATTCCCGCCGCGCTCCTGACCGGGCTCCAGTCCGATCTGCCCGGCGCTGTCGTGGCGCAAGTAACCGAGTCCGTCATGGACAGCCGATCAGGCAGGGTTCCCTTGATTGCGCAGGGCTCGCGGCTCATCGGCCGCTATGAAAGCGCCATTGCCAGCGGCCAGACCCGGCTCATGTTGACCTGGGAGCGGGTCGTCCTTCCCGATGGGCGGACGATCGAGCTTGGCGACATGCCGGCAACCGATGTCGCTGGAATGACTGGGCTGTCCGACCGGACCGACCGGCACTGGGGCGCTGTCCTGCGCTCGGCCCTGGTGTCCACGCTTCTCGGCGTCGGGACTGCGGTGGTTGCCGAAAGCGATGACGCGCTGGTCCGCGCGGTCCGCTACGGGACGCAGGACAGCATCAATCAGACCGGTCGGCAGCTTGTCCAGCGCAGCGCCGCCATCGCTCCAACACTGACCATCCGGCCCGGCCATCCCGTGCGCGTGCTGGTCACCCGTGACCTTGTCATCCCCCGCAGCTGAAAAGGAAGCCCTGCCAATGCCCACGCTTCGTCTTGGTCCGATCCCCGACGACAAGCCTGTCAAGCTGACGATCGATCTGCCCGCCCAGCTTCACCGGGACCTTCTTGCCTATGCAAGGCTTCATGCCAGCGAAACAGGCCTTGGCGAACCGTTGCCCCCGGAACGGCTGATCGCCCCGATGCTGAGCCGGTTCATGGCCGCCGATCGCGGGTTCAGCTCGGCGAGATCTCGCACATGATAAGATCGGGTCGCTTGGCGCGCTCGCCACTCAAAAGCAGCCTCATGACGATATGCTGCCGTCCGTCTCTTCCTGTTGCGAGTGCTGGAATGCCGCACCGATCAGCAGGGCATCGCCTGGAAGATGGTCAGACACGGAGGCGCTGGACGGTGCGGGTCAACAAATCAGCTTCGCTCGCTGAAGGAAGCAGCCTCCAGCGCGCTGACCGGAGCATTGTCGACAAAGGGCTCGTCTTTTTTTGTCGGGCCCGGTTTCCAGGAACGTCATCGACGCGCTGCGAATATTGTTGGACCCGTCATCCCACGCCTGGCCAGCCCTGGCTGTCCCAGTTGAGCCGCTGAATCTGCAGGGTGGGAAACCCGTTACGCATGACGTCATAAGCGTGATAGACGATGTAATCGCCCGTCGCGCCGCCGACCGGCGCATTCTGAAGGATGGCCACATGGCCCCGCCCGACATACCGGTCGCCGCTACCCTGTCCGGACGACAGGATCCGCGTTCCGCCGCCCAGCATCATGTCGCGCCCATCCCGATCCAGATAAGGTCCAGTGGGTGAAGACGACCGGCCCACCACGGTGTTGTAGGTGCTGGCCGCGCCCTGGCAGCAACTGTCGAACGACACGAAGAGATAATAGAAATCACCGCGCCGGACGACGAACGGAGCCTCGATCGCGCCCGGGAATGGCCGGGAGGCAATGGCGCGAACCGGTTCACCGGCCTTGCGAAGGCCCGTGGCAGGATCGAGCTCGATCAGCTTGATGCCTGTCCAGAAACTGCCCAGTGCCATCCACATTCTGCCGCTGGCATCGCTGAACACCGCAGGATCGATGGCATTGAAATTGTCTGTCGTTGCCGACTCGAATACGACCCCGCGATCCGTCCAGTTCGCAGCGGCGCTGGCGCCGTTCAGACTGGTCGCGCTCGCCATTCCGATCGCCGAGTCATTCCGCCCGAACGTCGAAATCGAGTAATAGAGCCGGTATTCATTGCCATGTTTGACAATATCGGGTGCCCACATGCCGGATGTCCCCGGTACGGCGGTCTGCGCCCATGCGGGAATGCTTGAGAAACTGCCGCCGCGTAATTGCCAGGCAAGCCCGTCTGTTGATGTTCGCATGGCGATCAGGCCTTCGGCATCGCCAAGATTGCCGGTGGTGAACAGGTAGAAGGTGCCGCCGTCATACAGGATCGCGGGATCGTGAGCCGGTGCCGTAGCACCCGTCAGCGGCAGTGGCAGGCCTGCCGTCGGGCTAGGGCTGGGAGACGGAGCAGGCGTCGGTGCCGGAGCCGGCACCGGTGTCGGCGCGGGTGTCACGCTGACGCTGCCACCGCCGCCACCCCCGCCGCCGCAACCGGCCAGCAACAGCATGGCCAGGGTAATGCGTTTACGGACCATCATGACCTCCCAGTTAAGCACACACGGGTGAGGGGCGGGCGCCGACGACGCCCGCCCGCGATCGAGATCAGTCGAAGACGAACCGGGCGCCGAGCGCGAAGGTGCGCGGAATAATCGTGGAGCCCAGATTGTAGCGGTCCGGGCCGCCGGCATCGTCGAACCGGTAATAGCCCTGCTGCAACTGATTGGTCAGATTGACCGCGTCGAAGGTGATGCCGATCTTGTCGTTGATCGAATAGGTGATCTGCGCATCGAGGCTCTGTTCCGGCCGGCGCCATACGCCGATCGGATTGGCAAACAGCCGCGCCTCGTTGTTGGCCAGAAAATTCTCGCGCCAGACATAGGAGGTACGGATGCCGATCGGGCCGCGCTCATAGGCAAGCGTCACGTTGTAGGACATGTCCGACACGCCGAAGAAGGATGATTCATCCTGGCCGACGATATTGCCCGCGCCGTCGGAAATCGGAATGTTCTGGTTTGACCGCAACAGGGTCAGGCTGCTCTGAACGCCCAGACCGTCAAGGATGCCCGGCAGGAATTTCGGGAAATAGACGAGGCCCAGTTCTGCACCCTCCAGGACGCCATTGGACGCATTGGTCGGCTGGGTGACAGCGAAATTGTTGGACGGATTGAACAGTCCCGTACCCGGGATGTTCAGCAGGTTAGTCACCGGCACGACCAGTCCCTCGATCTCCCGGCGGAACAGGGTGCCGTAGATCGCGCTGTCGCGTTCAAAATACCATTCAAGGCCAAGATCATAGTTGCGCGACGTTGTGGAGACGAGGTTCGGATTGCCGCCGGAACCCGAACCGCGTCCGATCCCGGTCAGGTCGCCGACCAGATTGAAGAACGGGTTGAGGTCGCCAAAGCCGGGCCGCCGCAGCGTTTCCCCATAGTTGAAACGGGCGCGCAGCTTGTCGGTGATGTCGAACCGGACTGTGACGCTCGGCAGGAATGCCGAAGTCGCTTGGGAATCGGATCGCGTTTCGCCCGAAAACCGGTCCGTGAAGGTCAGGTCGGTGTCGACATCGACATAGCGGGCACCCAGCTGGACCTGCAACGGGCGGCCAGCGATCTCGACTTCGAGGTCGGCCTGCGCATAGACCGACAGGGTAATCTCGTTGATGTCGAACACCTTGGTCAGCGACAATTCGTCGCTGAGGAGCAGGTTTGTGCCGATGGTGCTGTTGTAGAGCGACCGGATCTGGTCGGCATTTTCATTGATATAATAACCGTTGGCGTTCACCCAGGCCGGCGGCACATTTGCCCGGCCGTTGAAGAAGCCCTTGTTCACGTACTGAAGGCCCGGATCGAGCGTGTTGAGCCGGCGGCCAAGCACGCCTGCTTCCTGCGTGCGTACGGAATCGGCAGCGCCGCGGTCATCGATCCGGATGCCTGCCTTCACCCGGCGCACGAGGCCGGTGTCGAAATCCTTCCAGCCATCGAGATGCAAGGTAAGGGCATCGCCAGTTGATCCGTTTGCATTGTCGAAGAACTGGGCGACGGTCCATTGGGACGGATCGAGCAACAGGGCATTGTCATTGAAATTATAGGCTGGCAGGCCGTTACGCTCGTTAAAATCGACGGTGATTTCGCTGGCGACGCGTTCAAGCCGCATTGCCTGAAAGGTCGATGCGAATTCGCTCGTCTGGTAGGACAGGTCTGCAACGATCTTGCCATTGTCGCCCCAGTCCCAGTCGGCGTTCAGGGCATAGACGAAACTGTCGGTTCGGGTTTTCGACAGGTCACCTGAATTGAACCCGAACGGATTGCCGATCGTCCTGGTCTTGATGATGTTGCTGTCGGGATAGAGGGTGAAGGTGGATGCAGGGTTGGGACCCAGCGATCCCCACCAGTCAACAAAACTGAAAAGCAGGCTGTTGAACGTCGTGTTGCGAAAGCCGGCGTAGAAGAATTCGGCGGTATAGGTCTGGCCCGGCGTCGGCTGCCATTGCAGGGCGGCATTGACTGCGGGGCGTTCCCGGTCGCCGGTCACGTCGGGGCTGAACACGGCATCGCGCGCCAGATAATAAGGGGTGGTGACGCCGTTGACGGGAAAGGTCGATCCCGCCTCATCCGGCAGGCCGCGATCAAGGCCCGGCTGCCAGGCGCCGGTTTCGGGAAAGACGCGCTGGAGGGGCGTCAGGCCGGTTCCAGCGGGCGGATTTTCCGTCGCGAACGGCACCATTGCGCCCGCCGTCACGCTCATCTCGCGGTATTTGCTGCGCGCATAGCTGCCGTTGATCAGGATGCCGATCTCACCAATGCCAGTGGTCCAGCGATTGCTGATCAGCGCGCTGACATTGGGATTGAAGGTGTCGGCTGTCTCGTCATAGATGCCGCGCGCGACGCCTGAAATCGCAAAGCCGTCGAAATCCAGCGGACGGCGCGTCCGAACATCGATCTGGCCGGCAAGGCCGGTTTCGATCTGATCCGCCGACCGTGTTTTGAACACATCAATCCGGCTGACAAGGTTCGCCGGAATATCCTGGAGCGCAAAGGCCTGACCCGAAGCGGTGAAGATACGGCGGCCATTCATCGTGGTCAGCGAATCCGGAAGGCCGCGGATCGAAATGCCCGACGCTTCGGCCGAGGCGCGGTTCGTAACCTGAATGCCGGTCACGCGCTGCAGCGCCTCGATGACGTTGTTATCGGGCAGCTTGCCGACGTCTTCGGCGACGACCGATTCGATGACCTGCACCGATTCCCGCTTGTTTTGTAGCCCCTTCACGATGCTCGCTCTGACACCCGTTACCACAATCTCTTCTTCGGATTGCGGATCGGTAATCGAGGCTGCGTCCTGAACAGTATCGGCCGTTGGTATCGCTGCCGATCCTGCCAGGCTGATCTGCTGGGCGAATGCCGGGCTTGTTGCCATCAGCGCCAAGCAGGAGGCCGAACGAAAAAATGCTGAAGTGGATACCATTTCAACCTCCCCTTATGGCTCTCGTCATGTTTGACGTAGATTATTTGTCTGACTTTTAATTTGTCAGACAAAAGGGTCAATAGGAAATTTGCAGGCGGCAGGAAATTTCTTTGCTGCCCATGAAACGGGGCGATCCGGCATTTTGCCCGATCGCCCCCACATGGTTTTCCAATGACCCAGGCGGCTAGAGGATGAGCGTGCCATTGGCGACAGGCACGCCGAAATCCGGGGTGCCATCCGCCCGATAAGTGATTGGTTGAACACGAGTATGCCGGTTGGGATCGAACAACGGGTCGCCTTCGATTGCCTCGTAATCGCGGCCATGAAAGACAAGCATGTCGCGGCCGCGTTCGTCGGTCGTGAAACTGTTATGGCCCGGCCCGAACACCATGGTCGTGCGCGATGTCTGAAAGACGGGCACCGGCGATTTGGACCAGGATGCCGGATTCATGATGTCGGCATCGTCACGGGCGGTCAGCATCCCCATACAGTATCGCGAGTCGGTCGCGCTTGCCGAATAGGTCATGAACAACCGGCCGTTGCGGGCCAGGATCGCCGGAGCTTCGGCAACTTTGAACCCCCGGATTTCCCAGTCGAGTGTCGGGACAGTCAGCCGGGCGGGCGCAGCGCCAAAGGTGAGGGCGGTCTTGAGCGGTGCGATATAAAGGTTGGAGTTGGTCTCGATGCCCGGTTCGCGCTGGGCCCATGCCATGTACCGGACGCCGCGGTGGTCAAAGACGGTGGAATCGAGATTGAAGCTGTCCCATGGCGTCTGCAACTGGCCGATCGGCGACCAGTTTCCCGTCATCGGGTCGTTGCCGTCGCATTGCACGGCATAGGTGCGGATCCGGAACACATCCTCGCCGCCGCCTGATGGCCCGGCGGCGAAATACATGGTCCATTTTCCGTCGATCAGATGCAGTTCGGGAGCCCAGAGAAACCCGGACATCGGCCCTCTGGCCTCGTGCCGCCACAAGATGCGCTCTTCCGCCGTGGACAGGCCGGCCAGGGTGCGTGACCGGCGCAGCACCAGCCGGTCATATTCGGGCACCGACCCGGTCAGGTAATACCAGCCATCGGTATGGCGGAACACCTGTGCGTCGGCACGTTGCCGCACCAGCGGATTGATGATCGTGCCGCCAGCCGGTGCTGTCGTGGCGGTTGCCATGCATCCGGACAGGGTCGACGCGGCCATAGCGGCTGCGGTTCCGGCGACAAAGGTACGGCGGCTGACATAGGTCATGGTTTGCTCTCCTGTTGCGCCACCGCGATTGGCCAGCCGTCATCACCCCATTCGAGATGGGCGATGCGCAAGGTGGGGGCGCCTTTGTTTTCGCGGTCATAGGCGTGATAGACAATCAGGTCCCGGCCATCGGCGTCGCGCATGTGCCCGGCATGGCCGGGGCCCCGGAACCGTTCCTTTTCAGGCAGGTCTGCGCGCAACAGCAGAGTGCCGCCACCCGACAGCATCGCGCTGCCATCCTTGCCGAGATAGGGTCCCTCGACGCTGCGCGATCTGCCGATGACCGTGTAATAGGTGCTGTTCACGCCCTTGCAGCAATAATCATAGGACGCGATCAGCCAGTACCAGCCGTCGCGGACGAAGATGTAGGGCGCCTCAATGATTGATGGCGCTCCGGCAGGCACGGGGCGTGACGCGATCGCGATCGGCTTGGCATCCGGCGATTGCGGCTTGCCGGTGACGGGGTCGAGCCGGAACAGCTTGAGCCCGGTCCAGAAACTGCCCAGCGAGAGCCAATGCCTGCCGGTCGCATCGACGACAAAGGCAGGATCGATCGCGTTGAAATCGCTGTCCAGCGTCGACCGGACCACCAGTCCCTCGTCCCGCCAGCCATAACCCGGTGCTGACGGATCCAGCGTGGAGGCCGTGGCGAGGCCAATCGCCGACCGGTTCGACCCGAAGGTGGAGACAGAATAATAGAGGCGATACCGTCCGCCGACCCGGCTGATGTCGGGTGCCCACAAATTGCGTGCGCCGGGTATCGCCGCCACAGCCCAGTCGGGCAGTGCCTCGAACGGTGCGGCAATCCGTTCCCAATGCCTGAGGTCGCGCGAGCGCCGGGCACTGATCAGCCCCTGTCCTGCGCTGCCAATGCCGGTCGAATAGACGTAGTACCAGGCGCCTTCGCGGATGATGACCGGGTCGTGCACAGGCGAGACGTCACCGGTCACGCCGGGAACCGCCGGCGCGGGGGGCGGGGCCTGCTGCCCACAAGCAGGTCCCGACAGGCCGGTGATCACCAGCGCTGCGCCAAGGATCAAATGGGTATGCATCGTCGCTGCTCAGCGCAACGTCAGCATGACGACCGATTTGGCCGGCAGGGTCACCGTCAACATGTCCCCGGTTACGGAAGCCGCGTCAAACGCCTTTGGCGCGACCGCATCGGCGGCGTCGAACGTGTTGCGGGCGTTCATCGTAGCAGCGGTCAGAACGCGCCCCTCGACGGTCGTGGCGGCAACACCCTTCAGCAACATCCGCAGACCGTGCGGCGCATCGGGGTCGGCATTGGCAAGGGCAACGTGCACTTTGCCGTCCTTTGCGCGAACGGCGGACGCGCTGATCGCGGGAACGTCCCAGGTCCCGTGCTGATAGCGTGGCGACCGGATTTCCATCGGCAGGACGGTCGCGTCCATATAGGGCTTGTACATTTCGAACACGTGGTAGGTCGGCGTCAGAACCATCTTGGGGCCGTCAGTCAGGATCATCGCCTGCAGGACGTTTACCATCTGGGCGATGGCACTCATCTTGACTCGGTCGGCATGCTTGGCAAAGACGTTCAGGTGGATCGCCGCAACCATCGCGTCACGCAGCGTGTTCTGCTGGCGCAGAAATCCCGGTTTGGTGCCCGGGTCGCCCGCATACCAGGTGCCCCATTCGTCGACCGCCAACCAGGTCCGTTTTTCCGGATCATATTTATCCATGATCGCGGTGTGCCGGGTGACCAGTTCGTCCATCCGCCACGCACCAGCCATGACCTCCGCCCAGCCATTCTCGTCGAATTCGGTGGATGACTGGCGGGGCGGCCAGCCCCCGGGGATGGTGTAGTAATGGAGGGAAAGGGCATCGATCTGGCCACGCGCCTCGCGCATGAATATTTCGGTCCAGTTGTAATCGTCGACATTCGCACCGGCTGCAATCTTAAGCACCCGCGTGCCTGCCGGTGACTTGATGAAGGTCGCATAGCGCCGGGTCAGATCGGCGGCATATTCGGGCCGCATGTTGCCGCCACAGCCCCACAATTCGTTGCCTACGCCGAAATAGGGCACCTTCCACGGTTCCTTGCGGCCGTTCCGCGCGCGTTCCTCGGCAAGGCTGCCGGCGGGCGACGTCATATATTCCACCCATTCCGCCATTTCCTGGGGCGTGCCGTTGCCGACATTGCCAGCCACATAGGGTTCGGCACCGATCTGTTCGACCAGGTCCATAAACTCGTGCGTGCCGACGGTGTTGGGTTCAGTCACACCGCCCCAATGGGTGTTGATCTTGACCGGCCGCTTGTCGCGCGGACCGATCCCCTCCCGCCAGTGATATTCGTCAGCAAAGCAGCCACCCGGCCAGCGGATCACCGGCACCGCCAGCCGGCGCAGAGCAGCGACGACATCGTTGCGAAAACCGCGGGTGTTGGGAATGTCGGACTGAGGCCCAACCCACAGACCGCCATAAATCCCGTTGCCGAGATGCTCCGCAAACTGCGTGAACATGCGTTTGTCATAGACCGGGCCAGGCGTGTCGGCATGCAACGTCGCAGTTTGTGCGCCAGCCGGTGCGGTCAGCGGCAGCGTGACCATCATCGCAATTGCCAGACAGCGCATGATTTTCCTCATCACCCTGCTCCCTGATTCGGGGGGTTGGTCCCCTGTTTATTTGTCAGACAATATACGCGAGTGAGTTGAGGTGCAATCGGCAATGGCGATTGTTTGGCCACCAATCAGGACAGCAACCAACCGGTCTGCCTCGATGAGGTCGGGAATGAGCATGGTCGCGCGACCAGCAGCCAGCGAGGTTCACGCATGTTCCCGTATAGCACTGCCGATCGCGGTGAGGGCAGACCTGCGCTTCTCAAACACTGCTCGGATAAGGGTCAGCAAAGACTGCCCCCGGGCGTTTCAACCAACACTGTCAAAGCGATGACAATGTCTGGGGCATAAAGGGCGAGCCACGTTCACTGGATTGCCGGGAATGGCATTATTTCACCAGTTGCATTGAGGCGAGGGTGCAGGCGAAACTGACTCCATAATGGATCAAATTGCATATCCAAAAGTAACTGGACGGTCCCAATGTCTTCCTGCTGCTATATGCAGACTGACCGGGTAGCCGATATGCATGTCCAAGGCTTGCCCAAAGATATCGGTGCCGGGGGCCCAGGCCCCGTTCTCATCGCCCGGTCAGATTTATAATCAACTGGCCGTGTTTATAAAGATGATTAACGGACCGGATGCTGCCTAGTCTTGAGATGCAGGGCAACGCTCTGCTTATCGAGGAAAGGAAGCAACAATGACTACCGAACCGAACCATCAGCATGACGGGCGTATCGACCTTGGCGATGCCGTCACCGAAACCCGGGGCAGTGCCATGATCGGCCTGCCCGACAGCGATACCCGCCAGTATTTCGCGGTCGGGCTCGATCGCGAAGACTGAACGGCTGCCGGCTCATGCGCCGCTTCGGTCGGCGCATGAGCCTTTTGGCCGATATCGTCATGCCGCTTGATGTCCGTTCCATTACAGGTGTCTTTCTTGAGGGCAGCTTTGTCGGCCTCGACCTTGGTGCCGGCCGCTATTTCCTGCTCGATGACAAGGACAGCCTGGCGCTATGGCAAGGGCTGCGCGGCACCGCCGATCCTTCGATGCATGTCCGGCTCGAGGCACTTGGCCTTGCTCACAACCATTCGCTTCATGTGGCTGTCGCCTCGGCGGAGCCGCCTCAGGCCGACTGGAACTCCCTTGCGGTCCCTCGCGTCTCGCTCATCGATATGCTCCGCGTGCTTTTGGCATGGCGGCGTGCCGCGCGTGACCTCAGGCGGGTCCATATCGGTACCATGCTTGGCTCGCTGCCGCCGCCGGGCGGCAGGATCGCCGATCCGCGGCGAGCGGGAGCGCTTGCGGCAGCGCTCGACCGGGCGGGGCTGTTGCGTACCGCCGAGGGGGCCTGTCTGCCCCGCGCCATCGCCATGCGGCGCTTGTTGGCTCGCTCCGGGATCGATGCCCGGCTAGTAATCGGCGTCCGGCTTCCCTTCCTGGCCCATGCCTGGGTCGAGGTCGCCGGGACGGTCATGACCGACAGGCTCGATGCGGTCCTGCCCTTCACGCCCATCCTGTCGCGATGAAAACCGGCCGCTTTGTCGCAGGTCCTGCCGCGTTCCTGTCCAGATTGAGCGATCCGCTGATCTGGCAGGGCGGCGACTGGATGGTCCGCGGGAACATGCCTGCGATCAGCCTCGGGCAGGACGGGGTCATTCTCGGAACGCTGTTTCGTCGCGGCGATGATCTGCCGCTGCTTCGGCTGAGCGAAGCCGAACGGCACGCCATCCGCGATGGTGGTCCCGCCTGGCTGATCCGCCATGTCTGGGGGGCCTATGATGCAGTCCTCAAGGATGGCGCGGGCCGATGGGGCGTGCTGCGCGATCCATCGGGCATGCTGCCCTGCTATACCGTCCCGGCATATGGGGGCGCCCTCTTCGGCAATGATGCCCGCTCCCTGTTCGAGGCAGCCGGTTACCCCGGATCGATCGCGCCTGACCGTCTGGCGAGGTTCCTCGCCGGGGTCGAGCTGCCCTTCGAGACCTGTCTCGCCGATCTCGACGAGATCCTGCCCGGCACCTTCTGTTCCTCCCTTGCATCGGCCGCGCAGTCCTGTTGGCATCCCGCACAATTTGCGCGGGGGAATTCCCGCGCATCCGGCACGAGCGCCGCCGTGCTCGCCCGCATCGTGGACCGGTGCGTGACTGCGTGGGCACGCGAGGCAGGGCAGGGGATCATCGGCCTGTCCGGGGGGCTCGATTCATCGATCGTTGCTGCGCTGGCCGCGCCGCACATGGCCCTTGAGGCATTCACCATGGTGGGCCCGGATCAGGCAGGCGATGAACGAGCCTTTGCTCGGCTGATTGCCGATGCATTGGCCCTGCCGCTGGAGCCCTTCTTCTACAAGGATTGTCCGATCGACCCGGGTCAGCCCATGCTCGCGCATCTGCCACGGCCAGTCGCAGGTCTGTTTTTCCAGGCGATCTCGTCGGCGCATGCTGCGCTTGGCGCCGAGGCACCGGTCCTCATGGCCGGCAATGGTGGTGATCATGTGTTCTGCACGGTGAGGAGCGCAGCGCCGCTTGTCGATCGGTGGCGTCTGGAAGGACCGGTGCCGGGTCTTGCCGCCACCGCCACCGACCTTGCACGGCTTACTGGCGTCTCAGTACCGGCGATTGTCGCAGAGGCCTTGCGGATAGCGCAGCTGCCTGCCGAACGACCGTCTGGACGGGCCGACCGGACCGGGCTCGCCGAACTGCCCGACGCCTGGTTCGAACCCTCTTTGCATCCCTGGCTTCAGGGCCTGCCCGATCTGCCGGGCAAGCGCCGCCATGTCGTCCAGCTGATCCAGGCCGGCTTTGCAAAGGAGCTTTACCGGCAGGGATCGTCGCTCCTCCAGCTGACGCCCTTATTGTCTCAGCCCATTGTCGAATATTGTCTGCAAGTGCCGAGCTGGATGTGGATTGCAGGGGGTGTCGACCGGTCGCTTGCCCGGCGCGCTTTTGAAGCCCGTCTCCCTCCGGCAATCATCGACCGGCGATCAAAGGGCGGACCGGACGGGTTCATGCAAGCCTATGGCAAGGCGCATTGGCAATCGCTTGGCGACCGCCTCATTGGCGGCTGCCTTGACGGGCTGGGCCTTGTCGAACGCGCCTGGTGCCGAGCGCCGCTTGAGGCTGGGCCCGGTATGCGCGCCCAGGTCGACCGGCGGCTGCGACTGGTCGCAGCCGAGGCATGGGCAGCTGCATGGTCCGCTCCGTCCATCGGGGCGGACCATGCCAGCAGATCGGCGCGGATCAGGCCGCCGGAATAGGCTCGGCCGTAAAGGCGTTGACGATCTGACCCGAGGTCATCACCGCCGACTTGCCGCTGATGAACATCGAACCCAGCAGCGCGCCCACCGTATTGCCGCGACCTTCCTGGCGATGCGTCCCCTTGAGCGCATAGTCCTTTCCATTGACCGAGACGCTGTTGAAGGTGAGCTCGAACTTCGCCGACTTGCCGCCAATCCCCTTGCCGGTCCGCCAGGTCACCGTTGCCTTTACCTTCGACCCGCGCGGGATCATCACCGTTCCCCCCTCGACGACATCTGCTGCCACCTGCAGCGTTTTGATATCGCCCTCTTTCATCTTGATGCTGGTAATCTCTTCTACCGGCGTCACGGTGATGATCGTATCGACCGGCAGGACCTTCCCAGACTGTGCCGCAGGCGCGGCCATTGGCTGTGCGACCACGGCCGCCCCGATCGGCGCCGCCAGCAGTGCGGACGCAAGCATGACTTTGGTCAGATTGGTACTCATCGATAATCCCCCCCTTGGAAATAGCTGCGTCAGAAACCACGCTTCGCAAGCGGCTGCAACAGGAAGTTGCAAGCAAGCATTGGAGCCAGTGAACCTTTTCAATTCATTGGGAATCAGCATTCCGTCCCGAGGTTCTGGTCATGCCCATTTTGCCGGAGGCCGGGCTGATCGAGGGGCAATCCTTCCGATCTGGAGCGGCCTTCCGTTGAATGCCGGGGGCAGATCCGGTTAGCATCGGGGCATGAACCCACGGCTTGAAAAAGCGGCCGCTTTACGCAAGCGGATGAAAGCACTTCTCGCAGAATGCGACCAGGCAGGGTTTTCGATGACCGCCATTCATCTCGACTGGGCGATCCAGCTTCTGCCTGCACCGCCGCTACGGTCGTTAAGCACCGGTTTGCCAGACCAGGATCCCGAGCCATGATGCCGCATGGCGGAAACTCCACAACCCGATGATTCGCGCCTGGCGATCCCGAACCTAAGCGCGCGCGAGCGCGACTGCCTTGCGCTTGTTGCAGATGGCTTCACATCGAAAGAAATCGCCGCGAAGCTCGGCATGTCGCCGCATACCGTCGATCAGCGCCTCAAGGCCGTTGTTCGCAAAACAGGTGCTGCCAGTCGGCAGGAAGCCGCACGGCTGTTCAAGGCAAGCCAGCTTCCCCAGCCTTTGGGGAACCAACTGCCGGATATCGTCACGCTGCCACCCGAGGATGCAACCTGGTTGCCGCAATCGGAGGAGGAGCCGTCTTGCCGCCTGACTGTCGAGGAACCTGCCCCTGCACGGTTCCAGCCGACGCCAGGCATGGACCGGCCCTTTCCTCTGGCAACACAGGGAGCGCGCAATGACCTGAGGGCCAGTCATACCTTATTGCTGATCGCCGGCCTCACCGCAGCGTTGCTGATCGGGTTCGGCGTGCTGACAACCGGAATTGAGGCACTCATTGCAATGAGAGCCCGGTTCTGAATTCGGGGCCCCGCATATGCGGAACCCGGCTTATGACAGGACATTTCCTATGCTGAAAGAACGACGGGCAGCTGCGGAAGCCGTTGCCGAACATCTCTTCCCCATGGAAGCCACAATCGATCAGGCGATCGCCCTCAATGCCGGGCTGATCCGTTCCATCGTCGAGGGACGGCTTGCAACAGGCGTTGCCGTCCATTTCGGTCAGGACGCGATCGACAAGGCGGCGCATACCATCCTGCAGCTGTCGACGGCGCGCCGGGCTGCAATCGCGACCCATGACGAACTTGCGAGCGTCAAGACCATGATGGGGCTTTCCGCGTTGTCATTTGGCGATGTCGGACCCAAGCCCGCGCCGCCTCGCGGCGAGGAGGGCACCTCGCTTCGGGCAGTGGCCTAGACCATGCGGCGTTGACCGGCCGGGCAAATGCTGGTCCGGTCAACGCCGTGCTGAATGTCTATGCCTTCTTTGTCATTCTTCTCCTTTGCTCCGGCTATGCGCTGGCAAAAGGGGGTGCGCCTGAGCGGATCGCAGCGGCGATCATGATCTGCGGTGCCATTGGCAGTTTCATCGCCATCAATCTGGGTATCGCGGCAGGTGCGGAGCGTTATTTTGGAGTTCAGCGATGGACCTTGACCATCGATCTGGCGATGCTGGTTGCCTGGGTCATTCTTGCGGTCTGGTCGACACGATTCTGGCCAATCTGGGTGGCGGCCTGTCAGGGGCTGCTGGTGGCAACCCATCTGGCAGCAGTCGCAACCCTCATCCATCCATGGGCCTATTGGGCTCTTCAAATGCTATGGAGCTATCCCGTCCCGATCATTCTCGCGATCGGGACGTATCGGCACCGGAAACGGCTGCTGCGCGACGGGACCGATTTGAGCTGGAAGCCCTCCTTGCGCTGGTAAATGCCAAGGAGGCGGGCCCGCTCAGCAAGGCCATGATCGACATGCATGGGACTCTGGGTGCGGTTTTTGTTGATGCAAAAGCGGGGCTCTGGCCGGCCTGGGCGATCCACACGCTGGAGACGGTCCGGAGCATCGTCCTCAGCTGCCTTCAGGCCCGGGTATTCGACGGGAAACCGCTGGTCGACCACGCCGCACTTCATGCTTATCTGACCGCTGAGCTCGCTTATCGGCCGCAGGAGGAAGTATGGGGTATTTTTCTCGACACGGATCTACGGGCGGTTAGCCAGCATTGCTTTTCGATCGGCGGCTATACCATGGCGCGCATCGAGCCCCGGCAGGTGATCCGATGCGCGCTGCTCGCAAACGCTGCCGGGGTGATTCTCGTCCACAATCACCCGGGCGGCCGCAGGCAGTTTTCGATGGCCGACGTTGCAACTACCCGTCTCATGATCGATGTGCTTGGCCCCCTCTGTGTGACCGTGCATGAGCATATCCTGATTACCCGATCCGGCTGCCTGTCGATGCGGCAGTCAAATCCCGAACTCTGGCCATGATGGCGTTGGACGAAACACCATCCGCCGGCTGAAAAGCCGACGCCACCTGAAACAGTTATTCGGTCAAGGCTAAGGCCAGCACCAGACCGGCAAGGCTGCACCTTCCGATCCGAAACCTGAACCACGGCACATTGGCCGACGGACCCCTGGCATCACAGGACACCGATGCTGCTCGGATGGTTGCGCGACATATCGACCCCGAACCAGTGTTTGACATCGCAAAAGGAAAGTCGCAGGCCAGTTGAAATAGATCCGAAATGGAGCAAAGCGTGACCGAAGACCGCAGCGCAACCTTTGTCGAGCTGGCAACCGAATTGACGATCGCCTGGCTTGGCAATCCCAATAATCGCGTAACCGCCGAGGAAGTGCCTGCATTCTTGAAAAAGATGCATGAAACGGTCAGTGAATTGTCGGGAATCGTGCCAGCAAAGCCAGCCGACCAACCGATTGGCGAGGAACATCTCCCGGCCGTATCGGTTCGCAAGTCCCTCGCCTCGAACGATCACATCCTCTCGATGATCGACGGCAAGCCATACAAGACATTGCGTCGTCATCTTTCGGGGCATGGCCTTACCCCCGACGAGTATCGCGCGCGCTACAATCTCAAGCCTGATTATCCGATGGTGGCGCCAGCCTATTCGGAAACGCGGCGGGCAATGGCAAAGCAGATCGGCCTCGGTACGAACCGCAGCGGCGACAGGGCCGGACGATCCGCTGCCCAGACACCGGACAAACCGAAGCGCCCGGCGCGCTCAAAAAAGGCCGAAAAGGCCTGAGGCAAGGCTGCGGATGCCATGGTTTGACCCTTTGCCCCAGCGCGTCGAGACCCAGTTTGGCTCCCAACAGACCAAGCCGATGCCGCCCGCGTCGACCGTCGTCTGCGTCAGGTCGATCAAAGCGTCGCGTTGTCTCTCTGGTGTCGCCGGATAGCCGGCACCGGTCAAACAGGACAAGTCCCGCTACCGGTGCAGCCGCCGCTCGGTCTCATCCGTCCGTCAGCCGAAAACCGCCTCGCACTGCCATCGTCTCGCCCGAAGTCGACACTCAGCAACCGCCCTGTGCAGGCTGGTTCATCTCTTTCATAACCGATATTGAAGGCGCGAACGCAGCGTCAAACCATGCCAGGTTTTCGGTCATGGCGCAGAGACGATTGCGGGGCAGATGGAACAGGTGCGTCTCGTCGGAACGCCAGTCGCTGCCGCGATAGAGGCTGATCCGACTGGTCTTGTTCGCGGCCTTCAGGGCCTGGTACAGCGCAACACTGCTCATCGAAGGTTTTGCAACCTGTTGCAGCAGTACGCCGCGAAAAAGGTCGGCCCGAAGCGAGGGCGCAAGGCTGCGATAGGCGTCCATGGCTTGCCCGAAGGGCGCTCCGCCATAAATGCTGTCATAGCTTTTCTGCTGCCATGGATAGGCAATGGGCTCGAGATAGCCGCCGTCCCCGGCCGATCCGGCCTTGAACCGTCCGGTTTGCGACAAGGCAACCGTGACGATTTGAGCACCGCGACTGAAGCCAGCGATGCCAACCCGGTCCGGATCGATCAGACCGTCCCTGGCAAGGCTGTCGATCGCATTGCCGATAGCGGATACCGGATCGATCCAGAGATGCTGCCGCAAGCTTGCCGGATCCGCTGATCGGTCGCCTGTCCCCCAAGCGGCATAGGCCTTGGCCAGCGCGGTATGTTCGAAAGGGGAGGGGTCGTTGATCAGCAGCACAAAGTGCCCCCGTTCCGCCCAGACCTGCACCGGATAGTTCCATTGCAGCTCGTCCCTTGCAAATCGCTCGTCGGCATCGCTGCCATGCGTGACGACGATCAGCGGTGCCCGCCGGCGAGCAGGATGGTGACGCGGCCATACCAGATAGCCGGTTGCGCGAAAGCCAAGGTCACTGGTCCATGATCCGGCGGTGACGCGAAGCGGTACGATTGCGCGGTGACGGTCCGAGAGCTCCACCAGGGGTTCGATGGCAGCTGAAGCCAGGTCAACGCGGACGAGCCGCGGGGCAAGCGCCAAGCCCTCCTCGATGCAATAGCCCTTCAGAAGATCGGGCGACAGATCGCATCGCGTAAGGCTGTAGGGCGATGTTATCGTCCGGACCCCGGCCGGGTCCAGCAGGCCCAATCCATAGC
This sequence comes from Sphingomonas eleionomae, assembly GCF_049889035.1. Classification (NCBI taxonomy): domain Bacteria; kingdom Pseudomonadati; phylum Pseudomonadota; class Alphaproteobacteria; order Sphingomonadales; family Sphingomonadaceae; genus Sphingomonas; species Sphingomonas eleionomae. The sequence continues at coordinate 106,286 of NZ_JBLTWP010000001.1, forward strand.
GGGGTCGATCCAGCATCCTGATGCCGAACACGACACGGCCAGCCTCGCTCTGCCATTGCCCCGCGCCGCGATGATCGGCGATCCTGAAACCGACCTCGCCATGATCGATGGTGCCAGCGCTGGCAGCTTCGATGAGCCGCTGGAGCGTTCCTTCTCCCGAGACCGAGAGCCGCCCGCCTGACGGCCCGTTCGGAACCGTTGCAAATGGCGGGCTGGCGACCGGGATGGCGTCGAGCACTGCGCCATCGGCAAGACTGACACGCGTTTCCTGAAACAAGGCCTGATCGGCCGACCCTGTTTCACTGGAAAAACGCAGCTCGCCTTTTGCCCATCGGACCGATCCGCCAAAATAAAGGGCGACACGGTCGTTCGTGGGACGGATAGCGACCTGCCTCGCCGGGCCGCCTAGCTCGCCCAGATAAAAAGCAATTCTCGCTGGCCGGGTGGACCGCCGGTCGAGCAGCAAGTCGACCAGGGCGTCATTTCGAACGCTGGAAGGCGGATCATGTGCAGGCTGTAGCTGGCTGGTCCATAGCCACCGACCGTCAGGAGAGATTGCATAGGAAAGGACACCGACCCGCCGCGGCGCGCCCGATTGTGAGGATCGGACAGCCCCATCCGCTTCGCCCATCCAGACTGGTCGATCATTCCGGGCCAGGAGCTCGGTGTGCCCCGTTGGCCTGATCCGGTAAAGCTGGACGCCATCGCCCCTGTCGATGAGCGCGCTCCAGCCACTGCCGCGGATCATCGGGCGCACCTGTTCAATGACAGGGGCACTAAAGAGCGGAACCAGCCGGTTGTCAGCGGGATCGTAGCGGACCAGCCGGTCTTCGACCCGGTTCGCCTCCATATTTGCCTGACGAATGACCAAGAGCAGCGCTCCGTCTGGCGAAAGCGCCATGTCGGTGACGACGGGGGCTGTGACGATATCCGCGATCGTCCATCGCACCGGCGATGCTGCCACCGCAATGGGCGCCGGTAGCAGCATCGCCACCATCGACACGATCAGCATGGCCCGTGCTACCATGAGCGGCGAACCCCGAGCGCCAGAAACCGGCCGACAGCAGAGTAGTTGGTCGTATCGAAAGGGGTGTCGGCACCCGATGCGATGAAGATCGGGTCCGGCCTGGCATTGAGGAGGTTCAGCGCATTGAATGACAGTTCGGTCTTGGGATCGAGCTGTATCCTTGCCGTGAAATCGAGCGTGGTGAGCGCATCGACCCGGTCGGCAATAGCCCGCCGCGCATCCGTCACAGCGCCAGTGCGGCTGAGGAAGAGCGATGTTGAAACGAGGCGATTGGCAAAGGTCGCACCGCCACGGGCCTTGAAGATTGGCGGATTGAACAATTGGCCCGAAAGCGGTGTGACTGGTAGCCCTTCACGCACCTGCTGGGCGCTGTCGAGCCAGGTCGCTGCAGCGGTCAGCGAAATCCGGCCGTTACCCAGCGATGCTGCATATTGGGCCGACAGATCGACCCCCTTGTACCATTGCGTCGCGATGTTGCGATCGCGGATATCGACAATGGCGATGACATTGGCAGGATCGTAAGGCCGTCCGGTTCCGTTCTGCAGACCAAGCAGGGCATCGGCCGTCAACGCCGATTGTACCGCCGTGCCGGGGTTGAAGGTGACAAACTGTTCGAACACCGGATTGGTCAGCGCACCGGCGCTTGAAATGAACGGTGCTGCGACCCGGTCGCGATAGACAATGTCGAAATAGCTCGCCGAGATCGACAGGCCGTTCATCGGCCGAACTTCAGCCGTCAATGTGAGATTGCGCGACCGTTCAGCTTCGGTATCCGGGTTCGCACCCGCCGCCACGAGATAGGTCGAGTTTGCGGGAAAGGCCGTTCCATAGCCCGTCACGGGCAGCAGCACAGCCACATAGCCTGAATATTGCTGGTAAAGCGTCGGGACCTTGTAGGACTCGCCAAAGGAGACCTTGAGGATCAAGGGTTCGACAGGGGCATAGATGAGACCCAGCTTCGGCGTCGCGATGGTGCTCGAATCCGAATAGCCTTCCACGCGGACCGCACCTGATAGCGACAGGCGATGCACAAGCGGGATCGCCTGACCCGGTTCTGCCAGCGGCATGAACAGCTCGGCATAGCCAAACCCGTTGTCGCGGCGGCGATCAATCGTCTGGTTGCTGAACTGTCCCAGCAGGCTGTTGCGGCGCCAGCCGGCCCCAACGGCAAGCTTGACCGGACCGGCCGGCAACGAAAACAAGCTGCCCTGTGCATCGAGCTCAACGGCATAGGTCTGGTTGTCGTAAATGCCGCTGTTGGTGTTGGTCAGCCGGTCATTGGCAAAAACGCGCGTGACAGAGTTCGAATAATCATACCCGTAGGAAGCCGTGAGCGTGGCCGTCCAGGTGCCGGGTAGCGCGAACTCGAGGGTGGGGATGAATCCGAAGGTTTCAAACCGGCGGTCGCCATTGACCCCCTCGAACGTGACCGGCCGGTCTGGCTGGTAGCCGTTGGCGATCTGCATCTCGCCTGTTTTGAACAAAAGGTCTGCACGAACGCCGACGCCGGGAAGCAGCCGCTGATTGGCGCTCACGATCACGCTGTGCCGTGCCAGATCAGGGTAGATGAAGCTGTCCGGGTTGATGGCGGCGGTAAAGCTTCGGTCGCGTGCGCGGATGGGAGAGTTCTGGAAATAGTCATAGGCCGCCACAAGGCCGCCAGTCGACCAGCGTGTGCCGCCCACCATGTTGGCCTGGGCCTGCACATTGCCGCCATCTGTTGATGCGCCGATCCGCGCAGCGCCTTCCAGACCTTCATAATCGCGCTTGAGGATGATGTTCACGACGCCGGCCACGGCATCGGCGCCGTAAATCGCCGAAGCGCCATCGGCGATGATCTCGACCCTCGCAACGGCAGCGGTGGGAATTGCACTGACATCAATTGCAGCGCTGGGACCGCTATAGCTCAGCCGGTTGCCATTCAGGAGGGTCAGCGTGGCATTCGGTCCGATACCGCGCAGGTTGAAAGTCGACGCCCCGTTGACGTTGACATTGACATTGGGTCCGCCTTGGCCGGACCCGATCCCGGGGTTCTGACCTCCGCCGAAATTCTGCGGCAGGCTGCGCGCAACTTCGCCAAGATCCGCCTGACCGGCATTTCGAATGTCGGTTTCGCTCACAACCGTCACGGGCGCTGCGGGCGGCGTTCCGCGCAGCCTCGTCCCCGTCACCGTGATTGTCTCGTCTTCGCGCGCCGCAGCGGCTTGCCGGACAATGATGGCATCGTCGTCGAAGCTTGCGATCAGCGGTGTCCCCGCGAGCAGACGGCGGACAGCCTCTCTGGGCGTGAGCGTTGCCTTGAGCGAAGGCGCTGTTCGGCCCTCAACAAGGTCTGACGATACATAGACTTCGACACCGGCCTGGGCCGCAACCGCCCGCAGGGAAGTGCTGAGCGGCTGGGCTGGCAGATCAATCGCTATGGTCCGGTCAAGAGCCCCTCGCTGCGCATCTTGCGCAACCGCATCGGCCGCTGGCACGGCAATCACTGCCGCGCCAACGAGCATGGCTTGCAGGCTTCGCATCATCATGGTGGTCATCCCCCTTGCTTCGTCCTCGAAGGCCGCCCCTGTGGCGGGCCTTTCCATCGTTCGACGCAGGAAGGCGGAGGTCCCTTAGGGCATGAGGAAATTTATTTTTGTGCCGTCAGCACAAGCGCATCAGAACGCTCGTTAATCGACAGGCCAAGCGACAGGGCGAGGCGCCTCGCAAAAGGCCTGCTGCGAGCAATCCGGAATCGCCCGGTGACCTGTTGACCGGCCGCTACACCGGGTGCCAGCTCGATCGGCTTGTCGCCCAGTCTGTTCGCATCCGCGATTAGGGCCGATAGCGAAACGCTGCGATATTCAGCCCAACCCGTTGGCCAGTCGATCCGATCGACAGTCGGCTTCATCGTACGGACGAGGCGGTTCGATCCCCCCTCGAGCCGATGTTCTGCCCCGACAATCAGCGACTGGCTGGCCGCGTTGTCGATCCGGACGGCTGCCTGACCGGCACGCAGCGTCCAGTTCATCGACCTTGGCCGGGCATCGATATCGATCGTCGATCCGGGCATCAGCTCCACTGTCGTCGGTCCATTCGCAATCGACATTGGTGCGCCGGGCCGGGGAACCGTAATCCGGGCAAGGCCCGAAGTGACAGTGACATGGCGCCTGCCGGATCGGTTCGATGAAGAGAGCTTCGCATCCGGCGCCAGAATGAGGATGGTTCCGTCATCAAGGGTGACATATCGAATACCCTGACGGTTGCCCGCAAAGGCCGCCGTAACCGGCTCTGCCGGCCCATTGCCCTGTGGCCACAGCCAGAAGCCGCTGACCAGCAGCAGGAGCATGGCCGGTGCTGCCAGCAGCGCTGCCCGGCCCCGACGATGGTGTGCCGGTCGCGCCGCGACGGGCGCTTTGCGTTTCAAAAGTGCCGAATGATTGTAATGCTGGGCGGCCCACGCATAGGCGCGCCGATGTTCGGGTGATCGGGCAAACCAGGCATCGAACGTCGCCTGACGCTCGGCGCTGAGGTCGCCGCGACAGGCGACGAACCAGGCAATGGCCTCATCCTCGATCGCCTCGCGATCGGCGGTACCGTCGGCAACGCTCACCGGGCGGCGTCCACGGACCGGGCGATGTGCGCAAGGGCTTTCATCATGTGATATTCGACGGTCGCAACACTGATGCCGAGACGAGCGTGAATGTCGCGATAGCTCAGCTCTTCCACGCGGTGGAGGAGAAACACCTCGCGTGACCTGGGGGACAGGCTGTTGATCGCCGATTCGTACAGCCGGAGCAGATCTTGTGCTTCCAGCTGATGTTCCTGATCGGCATTGACAGCGATCTCGATTTCCGGGCCATCGTTCCATTCAGGATGCCTGGCACGTCGACGATGCCGGTCGATCAACAGGTTGCGGGCGATACGGCGCAAAAACGCTGCCGGGTTCGCCAGCGCTCCGGTCTGGCGACTGCCTGCGGCACGAACGAACGTCTCCTGCATCAAATCCTCGGCTTCATCAGCGCTGGCTTTGTACCGGAAGTGGCGAAGCAGGGCCGGACGTTCCCGCCGATAGGCTGCTTCGAGCGTGCCTTGTGCCGATTGACCCTGATCCGTTGCGGATGATCGAGAGGCATGGGCACCGTCGGCAACGGCAAGTCCCTTGAGGCGGGACGATCGGGGCATGAGGAAGGCTCCGCGCACAGCATGCAAGGCCGCAGAAGCGACCGCGCAAGGAGGTTCGTGCTGTGCCGCCGTTGGAACTGCCCGGTTGGCAGGTCCTTGCCCGGTCCGGCCGCCGGGCCGCCATGGACCGGCGTGTTTGATGCTGGCTTGTCCCAGGGGACCCGGCTGCCAGAACGCCGGTCGACAAAGAATGAAATGATCGGGCCGTCCTGACAAGCGCCGTCTGGCAGGCATCGCTCGCACCGCGTCCGCGGCAACCCTCCAGCTGGCCGGGGACGATCAGCGTTCATCAGGTGGAGGGGCGCAGACAGTCAGCGCACCACTTTATTTTTCGCAACGCAGAGGCCGTTCGAGTTTCATGGCGAACATTGGCGATGAACTGACAAGAAATGGCGGATTATCAACATATTGACGCCAATGCTGCTCATCCTGAATCATGCTGGCTGGTACTTATTCAGTGCATCTGAGGAGCGAAGATTATGACGCAAAGCCCTGCAACACCGGACCGTATCCTGCGATTGCCTGCAGTGCTTGAAAGAACCGGCCTGTCGCGCGCGACGCTCTACCGAAAGATCAATGACGGCAGCTTCCCGCGTCAGATCAAGATTGCTGAACGCTGCTGCGGCTGGCGGGAATCGGCAGTGATGCAATGGGTTGATGCTGTGTCGGATGCAGCCGCCTGAAGGGGGTGACCCTCAAAGCGTTGCCAGGCTGACGGCCCGAAGCCGGAGGATCAGGGCTTGCGCTCCTGCTGCCGCGGCATGTTGCCAATCTCTGCGATAGACGAGACTGCGCTGATCCGACGGTCGTGATAGTCTGCAACGGCCTGTTTGAGGGCGGATAGGCTCCCATGCCGCCAGGCTGATTTCAATCGCTCGAGTTCTGAGCCGGTGTTGCTCAGCGCCTGGGTTTCGGCCCAGCGGAACCGGGCAAGCCGAGCCGACGCACTCTGCACTGCGCCAGCCAGCTCGCGATTGCCGGTTTGCATGGCAATAGCATCAAAGATCAGGGGCCCCAGTTCGCTGGTCTCGGCCACAAAATCCGGCACCGCGCTGGCATTGTCCTTGGTGGTGACCCGTTGCTCGATGGCTATCGCGAGCAATGTCGCGCGCCAGAAATAGAGTTCAGTGAGCGCCTGCTCGTCGAGCATCGGCACCTTGAAGCCTTGCCCTGAAAGCCCATCGACCAGTTGTTCGCCGACCAGGCGATGAAGGCTGTCGCGAACGGGGGTCATGCTCACCCCCAGCTCCTCGGCCAGCTTCTGCGCCTCGAGGCGATGGCCGCCCATCCATTCGCCGTTGATCAACCGCCGACGCAGCGCATTATAGGTCGGCTCCAGCACAAACGCCGGGCTCATGGTCTATGCGCTCGCAAACTGGGCGGCGTAACTGGAAGAGAAGAAAGGACGCTCACGGTCACCTTCGCCGCCGAAACTGTGCAGCAGGCGAAGGACGTTCGGGTCGACAGGGCCCAGCGGGCCCATGGTCGAGGGCGTCGAACCATTGATCCTGATGATCAGCCCGACCAGGGTTCGCCCGTGATGCGCCTGAGGCGATCCCAGCGCCCGGCAGGTCCAGCCGAACTGTTCAATCTGGCGGAACCAGCCAATTTCAGCGACTCCCGTATAGGCCGTGATGCCATGGGCAAGCGCATGATGAACAAGGCCCATCACAAGGGCGTTGCGCGCCTTTCGCCGATCGACCGCATTGAGGGTTGGATCAATGCAGAAGCGCGTGATCTCCCGGACGGTCGGCCCGCAAGGAACGCTTGCTGTGCAAAGCAGCGGAAAGAGCGACCCCAGGATATGCGGGCGGCGTGTATCAAGAAGGCGCGCTGATGCCCAATGCGCATGCCCATCGTCGAGCGACAGATAGTGCGCCGAGCCGTCATCAAACTGATCGCGCTCATAACGATCCTCGAAAACGGGAACGTCCCAGCGCAGAAGATCAACAAAGACCCGTTTTCTCGCTGCGAACATGCGAAGGGCAGGGGTGGGCTCACTGATTCTTGAATGCTGGGCGGCGCCATTCGCCATGGCCTTGCTCCTGAACAGGTGACGTGCAGGAGCATTGAAGGCTTGCGGCCAAGCTTAATGATATCCCCAGAAAAAGGGAGCGTGCGGCGCATAATCACACTCGGGGGCGATACCAGGCGACCACGTCGGCATAATCGATCGCCCCATCGAACAGGGCGTGCATGACGAGGCTTGATCGTCGCTGCACACCATAACGACGCCGGGCATCTTTAAGATGCTGGATGACGGTCTGTTTGCTGATGCCAAGGATGACGGCGATTTCCCAATCCGTTTTGCCGCGGGCAGCCCAGAGGATGCATTCACACTGACGCGGGGTCAAAAGCGTGCCACCGGTCGGCAGCGATGCTTCCAGCAATCTTCGTCCAGCATCGATTGCGCGTCCGCCAAGATACTCGGCCGCAGCTGCGGTCGCGGCATGAAGCGCCGTCTCGCTGCCGACAACGAAGCTACAGGAGCCACTGAGACGGCCCGGCAGATGTCTGGGGACTGTCAATCCATCGGCAATGCCGTAGCGACTGCTCTGTTCCATAATCGCCCGTTCGGATCGTGCTGGGGGTTCCTTTCGAAATAGGTCACTCCAACGAAACGCGCTGATGCGCCGGAGGACGGCGCGGCGAACGGGATCGTGGCGACCAAGGTCGAGGCTGAGATACAGATCTGCCCATCCAGCCGGGTAGTCATGAACCAACAGGCCTCGCATGCTGTCCTTGGATTGCCCGGTGCTCAGCGAAAGCGCGAAATGGCGAAACCCCAAGATTTGCCTTGCTTCGGTGAGGACAACGCTCAGCTCATCAATGGACTTCACGACCCCAATGGCGTGACCGAGCTGCTCAATGTGCTTTAAACGCATGCAGGTTAGCACGCTTTCGCAGACGCCGTGCCCAGCCGACGCCTGCGAAAGTCCCAGCCATCGGAAAGCCGCGCCGCTCTCACGCCTGGCGCGACTCTCCATTTCAGGGATGTTGCCAGCGGCATGCACCGCTCGGGCTTGATTTAGGTGCCTGGAGGAGCGGCATGCACTCCTCGATCAAACGGTCTGGCTTGCATCCGTAACGATTGAGCGAGAGAGAGCCGTCCCAGTCGATTGCCCTTGGGGTGCAAGGATTGCCGGATGTCTCAGGCTCGCCGCTTGAACCGGGCCTTGATCACCTTCCCGCCCATCTTCAGCTGGTCGAGATAATCCGACCACCATTGCGCCATCCGGACACGCTCCTGCCAATGGGTGCCGCGATGATATGCTGCTCGCACCTTGTTTGGTTCACCATGGGCCAAGGCCCGTTCGATGGCATCCGGGTGCCAGAGCCCGGATTCATTGAGAAGGGTACTGGCAATTGCCCGGAACCCATGACTGGTCATTTCGTCGGGACCATAGCCCATCCGGCGAAGCGCGGTGTTCAACGTGTTCTCGCACATCGGTCTGTGCGTCGTGTGAAGCGAGGGGAACAGGAACTCGCTGGTGCGCGCCTGAAGCCTCAGCTGTTGCAGAAGGAACAGGGACTGTTTTGACAAAGGCACCGTGTGAGGCTGCTTCATCTTCATGCGTTCTGCCGGCACCTTCCAGACCTTCTCGGCAAAATCGATTTCGCTCCATTTCGCCTGGCGCAGTTCCCCCGGTCGTAGAAAGACATGCGGCGCCAGTTTCAGGGCAAACTGGGTTTCCGGCCGACCGCTATAATCGTCGATCGCTCGCATAAGTGCCCCGACCTGCACAGGGTCGAGAATTGCCGCATGATGTTTCACAACCGGCGTGATCAGGGCGCCGCGCAGGATATCCGCAGGATTGGTTTCGGTGCGAAGCGTTGCAAAGGCATAGCGGAATACCCGGCCAGCGAATGCCCGAAGCCTGCCGGCAGTTTCATGATGACCGCGGCGCTCAATCCGTTTCAGATTGTCGAGCAGCTCGTGCGGGGTGATCGCAGCAATCGGTCGTTTTGCGATGGGCTCAAGCAGTTCGAGGAACCATTCGGCCTTCTTCAACGTGGCGGGCGATTTTCCCTCCGCCCGCATCTTGGCGATATATTCGGTGGCGACCAGCGCAAAGGTTGTCTGAGCCGATTGTTCGGCAGCGAGCCGGCGCTGACGCTTTTGCTCAACCGGATCGATCCCGTCCTCAAGCTGTGCCCTCACGGCATCGCGTTTTTTCCGAGCTTCAGCCAGCGTGATCTTGGGGAAGGCTCCCAGCGAAAGCTTTCGTTCCTGGCCGAGGATTTTGTACCGGTACCGCCACAGCAGCGCTCCAGATGGCTGCACCAGGAGAAACAGACCGTCCGAATCGGCAACTTTGTAGGGCCGGTCTTTCGGACGGAGCGATTTGATGCCGACGACTGAAAGCATGGTGGACCACGACCTCTCGAAAACACGTGGTCCACCGTTTCGTGGTCCACTTTCGATGGGTCTTGGCGGAACATAACGAGAAAATATGAGACCCAACACCCTCAATATATCGCAGATTTCTGCGGTTTTCTAGGCTGTTCTCTTTATGTACTGGTGCCGCCTACAGGACTCGAACCTGTGACCCCCGCATTACGAATGCGATGCTCTACCAACTGAGCTAAGGCGGCGTGGCGCTGATGCGCTGCCAATGCGGCGGCGCTTAACAGGATGACGCATGGCTGGCAAGCATTGACGAAGGGTTGAGCGACGATCCTTTGTCGGCTTCCTTTACCCGCTGTTTACCACAGCCGGCGCACACATGGGTCATCAGGGTTCACAGGCCCGTGCTTGAGGATGATTCCATGGACACCGTTCGCGGTACCGAAGACCGGATCGAGGAACATGACGGCGTCGAGGACGCTGCCCATGCCGCCAACGCCCAAATCGGGACGGACGAGCGCCGCATGCACGTGCGCGCCTATAATTACTGGGTGTCGCTGCTGAACGGCCGGGCCTATCCGTCGATCGAGGACCTGGATCCGCAAAGCCTTGCCGATTTTGGGCCGCACAGCGTACTTCTGGATTTTTCCAGCGGCATCGACGATCCGTCCATCCGGTTCCTGGGCGACCGCCTGAGCGCCGAATGCGGCGTTTCCAGGGATATCGCCAGCATTGCCGAAGTTCCCGGCCGGTCGCTGCTCTCGCGGCTGACCGACCATTATCTGCAGATCATCGCCAATCGCGCGCCAATCGGGTTCGAGGCGGAATTTGTCAGCCATCGGGGGCTGAACACCCTGTATCGCGGCATTCTGATGCCCTTTTCCTCGGGTAGCGATTCGATTGATTACATTTACGGCGTCATCAACTGGAAGGAGATGGTCGACAGCGACACTCAGGCACGCCTGAATGCCGAGATCGAGGCCGCGCGCCGTGCAGCGCCGCCGCCGCCGCCGACCGAGCCGGTCTGGGCCGATGGCCCCAGCGGCGATGTGGCGTCGCCGTCGATCGCGGTAGAGGCGGCCGATGTGGATGAGGCTGCGCCACCACCGCCCGCCTTGCCCGGCACGCTGAGCGAGCGACTGATGCTGGCCCGCGAGAGCGCCGCTGCGGTCCGCGCCGCCGATACGCGCAGCCGTGCTGCCCTCTATCGTGCGCTGGGCCGCGCCTATGACGTGGCGCTGGCGGCCGGGGCGGATCAGGAACGCTATGCCAGGTTGCTGGCCGAAAGCGGCATCAAGGAACAGGCACGTGCCCCGATGACGCCGGTCGTGAAGCTGGTGTTCGGAAGCGACTATGACAAGGCGCGCGTGACCGAGTTTGCGGCGGTGCTGTCGCAGGCACGGCGGATGGACGTTGCGGCGGGCGGCCTGGCCGATCTGCTGGAGCGGACTGAAGGCGGCATCAAGGCGCTGGTCAAGGCGGAGCGCAGTGCGCGTGCCCCGGCGCCGCGCCCGGATCGCTACAGCAGCGCGCTCAAGTCATTGCGCAGCGCACCGGCACTGGGATCGCTGAACATCGATCCGGCGGGTGAGGAGTTCGTCCTGCTGGTCGCGCGGGCGACGGGCAAGGATCAGGTCGAGGTTGTCGGACAGGTGGGCAATGCGCCGGCACTGGTCCGCCAGGCGGTTGTGCGCGCTATCATGTGACGATTGCGGCCAAACCGGGCATGAAATCCGGTTTTTGCATTGCCACAAGCCTTGAGCCTGTCATCCGGGCGGCGCATAGCCGGTTGTCATGACGACACAGATCGAACCCTCGCTGGTCGAGGTGCTTGCCAGCCGTCTCACTGAAGGCGCGCTACCCGGAGAGACTGAAGGATTTGACGACGCCGCGCGGGCCGATGCCGCGCGATTCGTGGCGGAGGCGGCGCTGAGCCGACCCGGCACCGGCGCCGCCATCCGGATCGAGCCGATGGCGGGGGAGGGGCAGTCCGGGATGCGGATTGCCATCATCAACCCCGACATGCCGTTCATCATCGATTCGGTGGCCGGGGCCATTGCGGCGCACGACATCGCCATTGATCGCATCATCCACCCCGTGTTGCCGGTCGTCCGCGACGAAAGCGGCCGGATGACCGCAATCCGCGCCGGTGGTGCGCCGGAATCGATGGTCTATGTCGAAACCGAACGGGCCGAGGCAAAGGTACGCCGCGCGATTGAGGCGGAGCTGGCCCGCGTCCTTGACCATGTTCGCCATGCCGTTGCCGCATGGGGGCCGTTGCAGGCCGCGATGCTGGACGATGCCAAGCGGATTGCCGATCCGGAGGGCGCGGCGCTGCTGCGCTGGTTCGTCGATCGCAACCTGACGCTGCTGGCCCATGAAAGCTGGGACCGGGATGGCGGCACGCAATCCGCGCTGGGCATTGCGCGCGGCAAGCTGGACTGTTCGCTGCTGGCCGAGGCGTCGCGCCGCCGCGCGGTGGAATGGTTCGAGGCAGGCAACAAGCCGCCGCTTCTGCTGAAATCGAACTGCATGTCGCCCGTGCATCGGCGCGTGCCGCTGGACCTTGTGCTGGTTCCGATCATGTCGGGCGACCGGATCACGGGTCTGTCCATCCATGCCGGATTGTGGACCAGCGCCGCATTGTCGGCCGCGCCGGGCGACGTGCCGGTGCTGCGCCGGTCGATGGTCCAGCTGCAGGAAAAGTTCGGGTTCGATCCCAAGGGGCATACCGGCAAGGCGCTGGCCCATGCGCTGACGCAGATGCCCTATGACCTGACCATCGCATTTGCGCCCGACGATCTGGAAACGGTCGCGCTGACCGCAATGTCGATTGCGGATCGGCCGCGTTCGCGCCTGGTGCTGGTGAAAAGCCCGCTGGGCCGTCACCTGTTCGCCTTTGTCTGGCTGCCGCGCGACGAGGTGTCGACGCTGCGCCGGACGGCGATCGGGCGGATGCTGGAAGAGGCGGCTAATGCCAATGTCCTAAGCTGGTCGATCGAGCTGGAGGACGGGGTGGCGGCGCTGATCCGCTTTACGCTGGACCTGCGCGCCGACGGGCGAATGCCGGATTCCGATGACCTCAACGAACGCATCCGGCGGATGGTGCGCGGCTGGCGCCCGGCCGTTGCGGCCGCGCTGGAGGAGCGGGTGGGCAACCGCGCGACCCGGCTGGCGCTGCGCTGGGGCAATGCCTTTCCCGCCGCCTATCGCAGCCTGCATGAACCGGAAGAGGCGGCCGACGATATCGTCGCGCTGGCTGATCTGGAGGACGAACGCGGCCGGGCCGTACGCATCATTCCGGGCGATCCGGATGGCGACGGGCTGCTGCAGCTCAAGGTCTATCACGTCGGCGGCCCGTTGCCGCTGTCCGAAGTGGTGCCGGTGCTGGAAAATTTCGGCCTGACCGTCATCGAGGAACGGCCGACCGAACTGGACGACGAAAGACGCCTCTACATTCACGACTTTCAGGTCGCGCTGGCGTCCGGTTCGCCCGCCAACGCACCATTCGAACCCGCCGTGGCAGAGGCCGCGATCCAGGCGGTGCTGGAGGGGCGTGCTGAAAATGACCGGTTCAACCGCCTGATCATGGAGGTCGGGCTGGCCCCCGCGTCGGTCGTCCTGCTGCGTGCCTGGTTCGCCTATCTGCACCAGACGGGCATGAACTATTCCAAGGCGACGGTGGTCGATGCCCTGACCCGCGCGCCGCAGATCGGCCAGGCGCTGATCGAGCGGTTCTATGCGCTGCACGACCCGCAGCGTCGCAGGGTGCCGGAAACCGGCGACCAGGCGGCAGCCGCGGCGCTGGAGGTGATCGAGGCGGGGCTGGCCAAGGTGGCGGCGATCGACGATGACCGCATCCTGCGCGCCTATCGCGGCGTGATCGACGCGACGCTGCGCACCAATGCCTTTGCCCCCGCAGCCGAAGAGGCGCTGGCGTTCAAGCTGGACAGCGCCCGTGTGCCCGGCCTGCCCAAGCCGCTGCCGTGGCGCGAAATCTTTGTCTATTCCCCGCGGGTGGAGGGTATTCACCTGCGCGCCGGGCCGGTGGCGCGCGGCGGCCTTCGCTGGTCCGACCGGCGCGACGATTTCCGTACCGAAATCCTGGGCCTGATGAAGGCGCAGCGGGTGAAGAACGCGGTCATCGTGCCGACTGGCGCGAAAGGCGGTTTCTATCCAAAGCAGCTGCCGGCCCCGTCCAACCGAGAGGCGTGGCTGACCGAGGGGACGGAAAGCTATCGCATCTTCATCCGCACGTTGTTGTCGGTCACGGACAATATCGTCGACGGCGCAGTGGTGCATCCCGAAGGCGTGGTGATCCATGACGGAGAGGACCCGTATTTCGTGGTCGCCGCCGACAAGGGCACGGCGACGTTCAGCGATGTCGCCAATGCCATCGCGCTCGAACGCGGCTTCTGGCTGGGCGACGCGTTCGCCAGCGGCGGGTCCAACGGATATGACCACAAGGCGATGGGCATCACCGCGCGCGGCGGATGGGTGTCGGTTCAGCGGCACTTCCTGGAAATGGGCGTCGATGTGCAGACCGACCCGGTCCGCGTCGTCGGGTGCGGCGACATGTCCGGCGACGTGTTCGGCAACGGGATGCTCTTGTCCAAGTCGCTGAAACTGGTTGCCGCGTTCGATCACCGGCACATCTTCCTTGATCCCGACCCCGATCCCGCGGCCAGCTGGACGGAGCGTCTGCGGCTGTTCAACCTGTCCCGGTCAAGCTGGGACGATTATGACAAGTCGCTGATTTCGGCCGGCGGTGGCGTGTTCCCCCGCACCGAAAAGTCGATCCCGCTGTCGCCGGAGGTTCGCGCCGCGCTGGACGTGACGGTAGAGGCGATGGAGCCATCGGAACTGATCACCGCCATCCTGAAGGCACCGGTGGACCTGATCTGGTTCGGCGGCATCGGCACCTATCTGAAGGCGGCGGCGGAGAGCAATCTGGACGTTGGCGATCCGGCGAATGATCGCAACCGCGTCAATGCCGAACAGCTGCGCGCGAAAGTGGTGGGCGAGGGGGCCAATCTGGGCGTGACCCAGGCGGCGCGCATCGCCTTTGCCGCGCGGGGCGGGCGGATCAACACCGATTTCATCGACAATTCGGCGGGCGTCGATTGTTCGGATAACGAGGTGAACATCAAGATCGCCCTGAATGGCGAGATGACGTCCGGGCGGCTGGCGCTGGCCGATCGCAACGTCCTGCTGGCCGAGATGACCGACGATGTCGGGCATCTGGTGCTGGAGGATAACCGGCTGCAGACGCTGGCGCTGTCGTTGATGGAGGCGGATGGCCCGCTTGCGCTGCCCAGCTATGTCCGGACCATCGAGATTCTGGAGGCATCCGGTCGCCTGGACCGGGCGGTCGAGGGGCTGGCCCCGAACGACGAACTGCTGCGCCGGGCGCAGGACGGGCGGGGGCTGACCCGGCCGGAACTGGCCGTGTTGCTGGCGACGGCAAAGCTGGCCATGCAGGATGCGATTGAGACGCGCGGACTGGGGCATGACGCGGCCCTGACGCCTGACCTGTTCGCGGCATTCCCGGCCGCGATGCGCGAGCGGTTTGCCGATGCGATTAAGGGGCATCGCCTGCGCGGCGAAATCGTGGCGACCAAGATCGCCAACCGCATCGTCAACCGGCTGGGCGTGTTGCACCCGTTCGAACTGGCGGAGGAAGAGGGCGCATCGCTGGGCGACATCGCCGCGATGTTCGTGGCGGCAGAACAGTTGTTCGGCGTCCCCGCCCTGTGGCAGGCGATCGAGACCGAGGCGATGCCGGAGGCGGCGCGCCTTGCCCTGCTGGACGAGGTGGCGGTTGCCGTCCGGTCGCAGATCGCCGACCTGCTGCGCGTCAGCCGGTCGGGCGATTCCCCCGCGACCATCGTCGAGCGGTTGCGCCCCGGCATCGTGGCGCTGGACGAACAGACCAAGGCGCTGTTGCTGGCCGAGGCGCAGGCACAAAGCGACCGGATCAGCACGCGGCTGGCCGAATCCGGTGCGCCGAGCGGTCTGATCGAGCGGGTCGTTCGCCTGTTCCAGATGGACGGTGCGGTCGGCCTGGCCGAACTGGGCCAGAAGCGCGGTATTGACGAGGTGGTGCTGACCCGCGCCTTTACCCGATTGGGTCAGCAGCTTGGGCTGGATTGGGCACAGGCCAATGCAGCGCGCATCACCGCGGGCGATCCATGGGAACGGCTGCTGATCGCCGGGCTGGCCCGGGATTTCCAGCAGCTGCGGCTTGATTTCCTGACGCGGACCAGCGGCGACGATCCGCAGGTGGCGGTCGATGCCTGGCTGGCGGAAAACCGGGCGCGGGTGGATCAGTTCAATGCGCTGGTCGCCCGCGCGCGGCAGGCACCACAGCCCAGCGCCGCCATGCTTGCCCAGATTGCGGGCCAGGCGCGCGTCCTGCTGGGACGGTAATCGTCGCGCAGCCGTAAAAATGGGGGGCGCCGGAACGGACCGGCGCCCCCCTTTTTTTGCTTATTCGGCCGGGGCGAGCCGGGCGCGCTGACGCTGGGCCAGCTGCTTGCGCCACTTGCGTGCCCGCGCCCACATGATGATCCCCGTCACCGCCAGGATCGCGGGCAGCACGCCGCCCAGGAACACGATGACCTGCCACCAGAAGGGCATGCCCGAACCATCATGGATCTGGCGCATCAGCCGCGCGGTAGTCGGCTGGGGCTGACCTGCGCCGGGGCCGCGTGCTGCATCGATTGCCGCCTGGCCGGTTGCATCGGTGACCTTGACCGTGGCGGGTCGGCCACCCGGCGGTGACATCTGCACTGTCCATTCCGGCTGGATGTCCGTCGGCCACTGAACCGACGCAATGCTGCCGGGGGCAACCGTGCTGGCCGCGTCAATCGCTGCGGTCAGCGGGGTTGCCGGGGCGGGCAGCGGCTTTGCCCGCATCAGCGCGGCGCGATCCGGACCCTTCGGCCGGGACTGGGCCTGAGCCGGCTTTGCATCAAAGCTGCTGAACACCGACGGAAAGCTGATCCACACGCCGGTCAGGGACAGCACCGCCAGCGGTACTGCGATCCAGAACCCAAGCAGATTGTGCAGGTTGTAATCGGTATTCTTCGGATGCCGTTTCCAGCGCAGCCCGCGCACGAAGCCGCCCACCGTCGGCCACCACAGCCAGATGCCGGTCAGCGCGGACACCAGCATGGCAACGCCGATCCAGCCGACAATCTGTCGCCCGACCTCCGGGATGAACAGCGATCCGTGCAGGACGTGCATGAACCGGATCGCACCACCATCGCTGGCCGATACCTCGATCACCCGCGCATCGGCCGGGTCCAGATAGACGAGCGTGCGCACCGGCCGGCCCTTGCTGCCGCCGGGCCGGGCCGCCGAAACCTCGACCGGCTCGCCGCTTTCGGTGGGCAGTGCGATGCGCGCAATGCGTTCCCCGGGGGCCAGCCGGGCAGCGGCGGCATCGGCATAGGCGGCGACGGGCAGCTTGGCCGTCCCCGTCACCGCATATCGGTCGGGATGCAGCCAGCGTTCCAGCCCGTCATGCCACACCAGCGCCGCGCCAGTGACCGAAATGGGAATGATTGCCACGGCCAGCAGCAATCCGATCCATTTGTGGAATTGCAGCCACAGGTTGCGCCATTGTCCCCGCGTCATTCGTCTTGCCCCTAAACGTCCGCCCAGCGGCGGATCAGATTGTGATAAAGCCCGGTCAGTTCGATGACCGAGCGGTCGTCCTGGCCCAGCTGACCGCCCAGCCGCTGAACCGATTGATCGAGATCGAACAGCATCCGGCGCGCAGCATCGTCGCGCACCATCGATTGCAGCCAGAAAAAGCTGGCGATGCGGACGCCGCGCGTCACCGGTTCCACCCGGTGGATGCTGCTGGCCGGATACAGGACCATGTGCCCGGCGGGCAGCTTGATCCGCTGTTCCCCGAACCGTTCCTCGATCACCAGTTCGCCGCCGTCATAGGCATCGGGATCTTCGAGGAAGAGGGTGCAGGACAGGTCGCTGCGAATGCGGAAATCGGTCCCGCGCCGCATCCGGATGGCATTGTCGATATGCGCGCCAAATGCCTGGCCCCGGCCATAGCGGTTGAACAGCGGGGGAAAGATGCGGGCGGGCAGGGCGGCGGCGATGAACAGCGGTGAACGGCCCAGCGCCTCCAGCACCATTGCACCCGCCGTCCGTGCCGCCTCGCTTGCCTCGTCCAGCTGCTCGTTGCGCTTGGCAAGCGCGGATTGCGCGCCAGAGGTTGCGTTGCCGTCCACCCATGATCCGGCATCAACCGTGGCGCGCACCCGCGCCACGGTCGCTTTGTCCAGAACATCGGGAATGATGATCAGCATTGCCGCAATTTACATCCGCACACGCAGGGTGGCCATGACCGTGCGGCCCTCGCCCGGCACAGCAATGACATAGCTGTCGTTCGCGCGGATGCGGTTGATATAGGCCGCATCCAGGATGTTGTTCGCATTCACCTGAACCGAAATGCGCGGGCTGAATTCATAGGCGACCATCGCATTGGCCAGGACATAATCGTCCAGTGCCCAGGCATCCTGTGCCGCGGTCGAATTGCGGGTTACTCGCTCGCCCATGTAATTGACGCCGCCGCCGATCTGGAACGGCCCCGTCTTGTAACTGGTCCACAGCGTGCCGGAATGATTGGGGGTCAGCGCCAGCACCTCGCCCAGCGTCAGTTCGCTGCCCGTCGCCGCGCGCAGGATTTCGCTGTCGAGATAGGCATAGGCCGCAAACAGCTGCCATCCCGTCGCCAGCTGACCGGTCGCGCTGAGTTCGACGCCCTGCACCCGCTGACGCCCGGCCAGCAGCACATCGGGGCCGACCGTGATCGGCTGATTGACCCGCTCGGTCCGGAACAGCGCGGCGGTCAGGCTGAGCTTTTCGGCCAGCACGTCCCACTTTGCGCCGATCTCGTAATTCTCGTTCTTCAGCGCGGGCAGGGCCAGGTTGGCCGTGGTGACGGCGCCGGTCGATGTTGCGGACAGCGCCTGGGGCTGCTTCGCGTTGGAGTAGGTGAAGTAAATCGAGGCAGTCTCGCTGGGCTTGGCAACCAGCCCGGCCTGCCAGCTGAACAGGTTTTCGGCATAGCTGCGATCGGCAAGCGCGGCATAGGCGGTGCCGCCCAGCTCGACCTCGAACCGTTCGTAGCGGCCGCCGACATTCAGCTGAACCGCATCGCCCAGCAGCTTCAGCGTGTCGAACGCCGACAGGGCGTACCGCGTTGCCGAGGTATCATATTGGCCGGTCGTCACCGTCTGGCTGAATGGACCGGTGAAATCCGGGGTGGGGGCAAACAGGTTGCGGGCCGTGCCTGCGATGCCGGTGGTGGTGATCGTGTTGCGCTGAAAATCCTCGCGGCTCACTTCGCCGCCGATGACCAGCGTGTTGCCGATGCCGCCATCCGTGGCTGGCAGATCGACGGTCAGTGCGGTGCGATTGGTCAGCACCGTGTTGCTTGCCACGCGGCCCAGCCCCTGCGGACCGCCGACGATATAGTTGCCATCCTGCGGCCGTCCCGCCGCAATCGCTGCCGCCGCAGCGTTCAGCGATGGGGCGTCGATCGGGCGGGGGGTGGACCACACCGCGGTGCGATCAACCTTACCCCAGCGGGTGGCATTGAGCAGCTGAACCCGGTCGCTGAACTCATGCTCGATCTGAAGCGTGGCGAGCATGACCGTCTGATCCTCCCGGTCGATGTTGCGCCAGCCATAGTAATTGCGGATCGGCGCCGGACGAACCCCGGTGGTAAGAAGCGGAATGCCGTAATCGGGCAGGTTTTCATCCTGTTGCCAGAACAGGCTGACTGTCGCACGGGTCGGGCCGTTCATGCCGATCGAAAAGGACGGGGCAACGCCGAACCGGGTCTGCGTGATCTGATCCCGCCGGGCCACATCCTGATCATGCGCCATCAGGTTGAGGCGGAATGCAGAGCCGCCCAGCGCCGCCTGCTGCACATTGGCGTCGAGCGTCAGCCGCTTCCATTCGCGATTGCCAAGGCTGGCATCGACATTGAGGAACGACGCCATCTGGGGTGCCTTGCTGACCAGGTTGATCTGGCCCGCCGCACCGCCCGCGCCGGACAGCGCGGTATTCGGCCCCTTGTAAACCTCGATCTGTTCGACGTTGAACACGTCGGAACGGCTGTACTGCAACCGGTCGGCAAAACCGTCGATGGCGATGTCGTTGCTGGCATCGAACCCGCGCAGGTTGATGAAATCGCCAGAGCCTGCACCGCCCTCGCCCTGGCCCAGGGTGATGCCGGGCACGTTGCGCAGCGCGTCCGAAAACGTGACCGCGCCGGTGTCGGCCAGGAACTGCTTGTCCAGCACGGTGACCGTACGCGGGGTGTCGCGGGGTTTTTCGGTCAGCGCCGGATTGGTCGGCTTCTTGTTCTGCGCGCCTTCGACGACGATGGTCTGCGCATCTTCGCCGATCGGCTCTTCCCCGGCATAGGCCGGAGCCGTCATCAAAAACCCGACCGCCGACAGCGCCAGATACGCCGGTGCGCCAATTCCTTCACTCACTGAACTCGCCCCTTGTATTGCGAACCATTTGCATCCGCTTATTGCGAGCGATTTGCAGAGTCAACGCTTTTGAGAATGATTTTCAACATTGTCGCAAGGGGCGAAACGGCGTGGGCGACGCCAACGGCTCGACGCTGAAAAAGGACGGATTGCCGGGGAATGGAACGGCCGCAATAATCGCAGCGGAACCAATGGTCTGCGCTTTCATTTCCAGTTCATCTCCGTTACAAGCGTGGCTGGAGGGGACCGTTTCTCTGAGGCCATTGCGGCGATTTTGGATTGGAGTGGACATGAAGGCAGCTGGAACTTTTGCGAGTGTGATCGTGCTTTCTACCCTGCTTGCTGCGTGCGGCGGCGGCGGATCGGAACCCAAGAAGACTGAAACTGCGGCGGCCCCGGCCGCTGAAGCGCCCGCCGCCCCGGCACCCGCTGCGGCCCCGGCTGCTGCGCCCGCGGCTGCTCCGGCCGGTGCGCCCCCTGCGGCCGATACCGCGACCGTCGACGGCACGCAGTTCGCCAGCTTCACCGGCACGGCCGCGGCCGGCAAGACCGTGTTTGCTCAGTGCCAGACCTGCCACGCCGTGCAGGATGGCGTGAACAAGGTCGGCCCTTCGCTGCACAAGATCGTCGGCCGCGCCGCCGGCACGGTCGCAGGCTACAACTATTCGAACGCCAACAAGAACAGCGGCATCACCTGGACCAAGGAAAAGCTGTTCCAGTATCTGGAAAAGCCGCAGCGCGTGGTTCCCGGCACCAAGATGGCGTTTGGCGGCATCGCCGACGCGCAGAAGCGCGCCGACCTGATCGCGTATCTCGAAAATCCGAGCTGATCGGATCGGACAGATCGAAAGGACAAAAGGCCGGGGGAAACCCCGGCCTTTTTCTTGTGCGCTGCCGCTGTGAAGGCATGTTGCCTAGTGACGTGTGGATCGGTGCATCCGGACCTGCATCAGCGGGGCGATCGTTAACGCGTGACCCCGCCCAGCCGAACAGGCTCGCGCAACAAGCCTAGTGGATTGCCAACATTCCTTTGCACGGCGGGGAGGGCGTCAGCCTGATCGGTCATCGAGGTGCCAGGCAGCGATGCCCGATTTCACGCGCATCGCTGCCTCGCTCCGGCCTTTTGCGGGAAGCGGCTGTGGTTGGCGCACCGCCGCGCCGGATCAGGCGGCCATTTCGCGCCGTGCCAGTTCGCAATGCGACCAGATTTCGCTGAGCGCGGTCAGCAGCCGGTCGATATCCGCATCGCTGTGCACGGGCGACGGGGTGATGCGCAGCCGTTCCGTCCCGCGCGGCACGGTGGGGTAATTGATCGGCTGAACATAAATGCCGTGATGTTCCATCAGCCAGTCGCTGATCAGTTTGCACTTGCGTGCATCGCCGACCATCACCGGGATGATGTGGCTGGGGTTGGGCAGGTGGGGGATGCCCATCCGGTCCAAGGCGCCGCGTACGCGGGCCACGCGATCCTGCTGGCGCTCGCGTTCGGCATCGCTGTCCTTCAGGTGCCGGATGCTGGCGCACGCGCCCGCCGCGACGGCGGGGGGCAGGGCGGTGGTGAAGATGAAGCCGCTGGCAAAGGTGCGCACGAAATCGCACAGGTCGCGCGATGCGGCAATATATCCGCCCATCACGCCATAGGCCTTGCCCAGCGTACCTTCGATCACCGTGATCCGGTCCATCAATCCTTCGCGTTCGGCCACGCCGCCGCCGCGCGGACCATACAGGCCGACGGCATGAACCTCGTCGATATAGGACAGGGCGTTATGCTTCTCGCACACCTCCACGATCTCAGCGATCGGGGCGATGTCGCCGTCCATCGAATAGACGCTTTCGAACGCAACCAGCTTGGCCCGGTCGGGGTCGAGGTCGGACAGCTTGCGGTCCAGATCCTCGGGCGAGTTGTGTTCAAAGATCATCCGGTCGGCGCGGCTGTGGCGAATCCCCTCGATCATCGATGCGTGATTCAGCGCGTCGGACAGCACCATGCAGTTGGGCAGCATCCCCGCCAGCGTGCCCAGCGCCGCCCAGTTGGAAACATAGCCGGAGGTGAACAGCAGGGCATCTTCCTTGGCATGCAGGTCGGCCAGTTCCGCCTCCAGCAGGACATGGTGGTGATTGGTGCCCGAAATGTTGCGCGTGCCGCCCGCACCCGCGCCGCATTCGTCAAGGACGCGGTGCATGGCGTCCAGCACCTTGGGATGCTGGCCCATGCCCAGATAGTCGTTGGAACACCACACGGTGATGTCGCTGATCTGGCCGTCGACATGGCGGGTCGCCCTGGGGAATGCGCCAGCCTGGCGTTCGATCTCGGCAAAGACGCGATAGCGCCCTTCCTGCCGGACGGCGGCCAGCTGATCGCCGAAATATGTTGCGTAATCCATCACGCCTTCCCCTCTTCAATCGTCGTCTTCTTGTGTGCGGTGCGCCGCTCAAGCGCCCATGCCCAAAGCGCGCTGTCGCGAAAGGGCATGGCGAGAAACAGATGCTCCAGCGCCGCCAGCAGGCTGAGGCAGCAGAGCAGGGCGGATTGGACCGCGGTGCCGGGATCGCTGGTGGCAATCGCCATCCAGGCAAGCCAGGCGGCCAGGCCCAGCATGGCCAGGATCGACAGCGGCAGCATCGGCAGCAACCGACGCGGTCCGAAATAGCTTTTCAGGTAATCCAGATGCCGCGGCAACAATTCGTCGCTCAGGTTCGGCACGCCCCAATAGATGTTCAGTTTCGATGACAGGCGGAACACGAACAACAGCGTGAAGGCATAGGCCCCGGTCGGATTGGCGGTCGCCGCAGCGAGTGACAGCATCAGGCCCGCCGTCATCGCCAGCGCAACTTCGTGATGGATCAGCGCCAGCGTCGCCTGTGAAAAGCGTTGCCAGCCGCGCGCGCCATCGGGGCATGGCTCGCTGTGCGTACCCGCGACCGCGCCGGTCAGGAACGCGATCTCGTGCCAGCTCCAGATCAGCAGGCCGCCCAGGAACGACAGATAGGATGCCCAGATCGCCGTGGAATGGGCGCTGGCGATCACCAGGCCCAGACCGGCAAAGGCACAGACACAGGCGATGATCAGCGCGCGCGGCATCGTGGCGCGCAGCCGGTGGTTCATCATCGCCACCAGGCCGGTGCTGACGAACCACAACAGGATGACCGCCGCAAAGGGCAGGGCCAGGCTGCCCGCAATCACCATGCAGGCTGAAGCCGGATGGAACGGGGCAGTTCGTTGGCCCGCGGCTTCATCAGGTACAGCCGGGCAAAGGCAAAGCCTGCCCGCGCCATATTGGCCGCGCGTCCCGCCAATCCCGACACGCCGCCACGCGCCTTGGCCGCCTCGATCGCGACAGAGGCAAGGCGAAGCTGCTCCAGCGTCCGGCGAAAGGCGGGATCGTCCGTATCCAGCTCTACCGGGAATACCTGCCGGCTGATCTCGGTGCAGATCGAAAAGACTTCATACCCGTAATCGGCGGGGTGCACGCCCAGCGCCTTGTGGAACACCGGCCGGTTGTGGTCGCGCACATACATGGTGGCATAGACCGACAGCAGGAAAAACCGGATCCACAGCTTGTTCATGCCGGTCAGCAGCTTGGGATCGGCCCGCAGCATCATCGCGAACGCCTCGCCATGACGGAACTCGTCATTGCACCAGTCGTGGAACCAGTCGAAAATCGGATGGAACTTGTTCTGCGGATTGCGCGCCAGGTGGCGGTAGATGGTGATGTACCGCGCATATCCGATCTTTTCCGACAGATAGACGGCATAGAAAATGAACTTCGGTTTGAAGAAGGTGTATTTCTTCGTCTTGGTCAGAAAGCTGAGGTCGATGCCGATCCCGGCGCCCTTCAGCGTTTCGTTGATGAAGCCCGCATGGCGGCTTTCATCGCGCGCCAGCAGCTTGAAGATCCGTTTCATGTCCGGATTCTTCGTCCGCTTGGCGATTTCCGCATAGAGGATGCAGCCGGAAAATTCGGAGGTCAGCGAACTGGCCAGGAAATCGATGAACTCGGCCTGCAGCGCCGGTTCCAGCCCCTCGATCACCCCGTCAAAGGCATCCGTCTTGCGGAAATGCCGCTTGTTGTGGTCGTCCTCCATCTCGGTCATCAGCGCCTCCCATTCGGCGCGGACGGGGGACACGTCGATGCGGTCCATCGCATCGTAATCGGTAGTGTAGAACCGCGGCGACAGCACCGTTTCCTGGCGTGCGATTTCCATCGTGTCATGCTGGGCCGCCAGCGATGCTTCGATCCGTGCAGGCGCGTTCATCCTAGCCTCCCAGGCGTAAAGCTGACTTCATACAGCTCGGTGATCTCGAAATTGCTGGCAAAGCGGGTCCAGGCGCGGCGGATCAGGCCAGCGGGCTGAACCGTGGCGCGGCGTTCGAACACGCGCCGCTCGCCAAACCCGACCATGATCGGCGCGCCATGCACGCGCACCCGGTCGCCCGGCCGGATGTCGATATCGCCGTCCAGTTCGACATGGGCATGGAAATGCTCGGGGCTCTGCTCCACCTCGATCCGGCACTGTGTGTCGAACGGGGGCGGCGAAAACAGCGCGATCATGCGCCCGTTCCCGGCAGCATATTGGCAAAGGTGCGGCTGTGGTCGGGGCCAAAGCCGTGCAGTTCGGCATCCTTGCCGGTCTGAGGATCGACCAGCGACAGCGCGCCGTTCGCCCATCGCGTCAGGCGAAAGGGCGGCTCCGAACCGATGCCGGCGGCCATCCGCGCCTTGGCCAGCCGACGCATCTGGGCGCGCACGAAACCGCCCTGACCGCTGGGGATGACCGTGATCTGTTCGCCGGTCACCGCATCGGTGACGATGACGGCGCCATCGGCCCGGTCGGCGAAACGCAGGTCCCGCTGCTGGGCGGGGGCCACATGATCGCGGGTCCGTTCGGCCATCGGATCGGCGGCGCGCGGGATCAGGCCAAAGCTGGTCGCCCCGGTCAGCGCCAGTGCCGTGGCAATCAGCACCCCCGCCCCGATCAGCGCCCGGGGCGGGACGGTTGGATCATGATGGGGGTGCGAATGGCTCATGCGCCGGCTCCGGCATAGGGGCCGGTCGCGACCGGCGTGTTGGATGCGTCCTTCACCGTCACAGGCTGAATCTGCTGAACGGCGCGGAACAGGGTGCGGGCCACGCCGGCAGCATCCGGGATCGCACGCAGCATCGGCTGGGGCCGGACGATGCGGAGCGAGCGGGCGTGCGGCCACAGCATCGGATAGCCAAGCCGCGGTGCACCCTTCAACGACAGGACGATGCTGCCATGCCCGCCGCCCATCGCCTTCAGATCAGCGGATTCGATCTGGCTCAGCGGCAGGTTGACGCATTTGTTCAGGGCAACCCCGATGCGCAGCACCAGCCGCCGGTTGGTCAGCGTATAGATGCTGGTGCGCGCCGCTGCCCAGGCAAAGGCAATGAACAGGGCGATTGCGGCGACGCCCATCGCCGCAACGACCAGTGCCGCGCCGCCATCGCCGCGCACCACCAGCCATGCGATGATCGCGGCGAAATAGAGCAGGGTCAGCCGGATATGCCACGCATTGGCGACCATGTGCCGGAAATCGGGCGAACCCTGCCACAGGATGCGCTCGCCCTCCGGCGGAACCCCGGGCAGGCCGGGGATCGGCTCAAGCTCATATTCGCTCATATCAGCGGATCCTGACGAGCGGCGTTGGCATAGAGATAGCCGCCGCCATAATAGGCCATGACCCGCTCTTCCTCGTAAAAGGTGATGCGGTCCGGTGCGGCCAGGCCGGGCACGCCGGCAAAGTCTGCGGCGTTGATCGCGTCGATCACCACCAGGCTTCTGCGCGCCTGAACGGCGGCGGTGCCCATCGGCGCCAGTACCTTGGCAGAGCCGGTGTCGACCTCAAGGTACCGGATGACGTGTTCGGCCCGGTCGACCCAGATGTCGCTGATCTTGCCAGCCACCTGACCGTCCGCGGCGATCACGCTGTACCCGCGCGGATCGGGATCGCGCGGATTGATCGTGATGTGCGGGGCCAGTGCGATCGGCACGATGCGGTTATGCCCTTCGGCATCCAGATCGGGGTGATTGGCGCGGTCGGCCCACGCCGCCGGCCCAAGGCCGTCGACCAGCGGGTTGCCCGTGGGGACATAGGGCGCGCCAGCCGCGCGGAACGTCCGGGTTGCGGGCAGTTCGACGCGCTCGCGGCCCTTGGTGGGCGTGCTGACGATGCCGCGTCCGTGCGGCATCAGGAACGTCTTCGGCCCGGCATCGAGCAGTACGCCGCCCGGCGTGTCCAGCCGGCCGGTGGTTTCATCCTCCAGCGGATAGCCCTCGCGCCGGTCCTCGCGGCGCAGATACACCACCAGCCCGAAGAAGAACAAAACAAAGGTCAGAAACACCAGTTCGGTCACATCGAGTGTGCCCACAAGTTTAATATCGTCCATCATCCACCTCCTGCCGGCCCTCAGGTCGGAAACTCGCTCAAACCAAAGCGTTCACGCGTCACTCCAAGATCGCGGCCCACGCCGACCACTGGCCCCAGCACGACCAGCGCGAGCAGCAACAAGGCGATCTCGATCAGATAAACCGTGCCGAACCCCGTCGCGCGGTCGGCCAAGGTCGTGCCCAGCACATCGTGCAGCGCCAGCATGGCCACGCCATCGCGTATGGCCCCGCCCAGCGCGACGCCCAGCCCGGCTCCGCTTGCCTGCACCGCGCCCCATGCGCCCAGCGCAAGGCCAGCGGCATGATTGCGGGCCAGCGCCATCGCGGCGATCATCGTGCCGACGGAAAACAGGCCGTTGCCAAATCCGATGGCGGCGGCGGCAGCGAACAGCAGCGGCACGGAATGAAACGGTGCGGCAAAGATCGCCATCAGAAAGGCGCAGATGCCGATGACCGCGCCCAGGCCCGACAGGCGGAGCGGATCGGCGCCGTGCGCCAGCCGCCGCCCGCTATGAGCAAAGGCGATCAGCGCGCCCAACGCCCATGCCCCGGTCAGCGCGGTCGTCGCGCCCACCGACATGGACAGGATTTCGCCGCCATAAGGCTCCAGCAGCGCATCCTGCATGGAAAAGGCCATGGCCCCGACGCCGATTGCGGTCAGCAGCCTTGCGGCGCTGGGTTGCGCGACAAAACTTGCCCACAGGGCGGAAAAGGCCGGCTGCGCCTCGACCGGTGCAGCAGTGCCGCGCCGCCGTGCTTCCTGCTTCCACAGCGCGATGATGTTCATCACGATGGTCAGCAGTGCCGCGCCCTGGACCACCTGGATCAGCTTGGTCGCGGTAAAGTCGAGCAGGATGTTGCCGATGGCGAACGATGCCAGCATCATGCCGACCAGCAGCATGACATAGAGCAGGGCGACGACGCGCGGCCGGGTATCCTCTGGCGCGATGTCGGTGGCGAGCGCCAGGCCCGCCGTCTGGGTGATGTGCATCCCCCCGCCGGTCAGCAGGAACGACAGGCACGAGGCCGCAACGCCCATCGCAAAGGTGTCGGGGCGGGTCAGCAGGATCAGCGCAAACGGCATGATGGCCAGCCCGCCGAACTGCGCCAGCGACCCGAACCAGATATAGGGCACCCGGCGCCAGCCCAGCACCGAGCGGTGGGTATCCGACCGGTGGCCGATCAGCGCGCGAAACGGGGCGATGGCCAGCGGAATGGCGATCATCAGCGCCACCATCCATGCAGGCGCGTTAAGTTCGACGATCAGCACGCGGTTCAGCGTGCCGTTCAACAGGACGGCGGCAATCCCCACGCTCACCTGAAACAGCGCCAGCCGCAACAGGCGGCCCAGCGGCAGATCCGTGCTGGCGGCATCGGCGAACGGCAGGAACCGCATCGCGATGGCCTGCCACGCAGAAGAAGCAGAGGAGGGGCGATCCGCCGGCTGCATCAGCTGCTGATCCCCATCGCCTGGGACTTGTAGAACCCGCTGGAGACGCGCTCGCAGAAATCGATGCGCCATCCGGGCAGATTGCCGGCAATGTCCGCCGTCAACCGCCCGGCGCTGACCGGCCGGATCGCGGGCGAGCGGTCGCTGCGCGGAAATGCCTTTCCGGCGATATGCATGGCACGCAGCAGCGGCGTTGCGGGGGCAAAGGTATAAGCGATGTGCCCGGTGCGCTGCGCCCATGCCTTCAGCACGCCGATCAGGTCGGTGCGGTCGTAATGGATCAGCGAATCCATCGCCACGACATGATCGAACAGGCCCAGCGTGTTGCTGCGCATGTCGCCCACACGCCAGTCGATCGACAGGTCGCGGCCGGCGCGTTCGCATGCCACGGCGATCAGGCCCTGCGACACGTCGATCGCCACCACCTGTGCCCCGCGGCGTGCAGCCTCGATCGCCAGCGCGCCGGTGCCGCATCCGGCATCCAGCAGCCGCTGGCCACGCATGTCTGCGGGCAGGGCGGACAGCAACAGGTCGCGCATCGCATCCCGCCCGGCGCGCACGGTGGCGCGGATGCCGCTGACCGGCACGTCGGACGTCAGATCCTCCCACGCCTTGCGCGCGGTCCGGTCGAAATAGGTTTCCAGCCGTTGCCGGCTTTCCTGATATCGGGTGGATGCGATGCCGGCGTCCATCATTCGAACCCCAGAAAGTCGAAGATTTCCCGATCCTTCATCGGCCGCGCTTCCAGGGGATCGACCCCGGCCCACAAGGTGCGGGCAAGGTTCAGATATTCCTCGCGCGCGGCAACGACTTCCGGGCTGTCCGGCATTTCGAACAGCGTGCACTTTTTCAGCCGCGACCGGCGGATCGCATCGACATCGCCGAAATGGGCAAGCCGCCGCATCCCCGTTTCCGCGCCGAACCGGTCGATTTCGTCCGTCGCGGCCGACCGGTTCGCGACCATGCCGGCCAGCCGGACCTTGTAGTTCTTGGCCTTGGCATTGATGGCCGCCATGATGCGGTTCATGGCAAAGATGCTGTCGAAATCATTGGCGGCAACGACGATCGCCTGATCCGCGTGCTGCAGCGGGGCGGCGAAACCGCCGCACACCACATCGCCCAGCACGTCGAAAATCACGACATCGGTATCGTCGAGCAGGTGATGCTGTTTCAGCAGCTTGACCGTCTGGCCCACCACATACCCGCCACAGCCGGTGCCCGCGGGCGGCCCGCCGGCCTCGACGCACATCACGCCGTTATAACCGGGGAACATGAAATCCTCTACCCGAAGCTCCTCGGCATGGAAGTCGACGGTTTCCAGGATGTCGATGACGGTCGGCACCATCCGCCCGGTCAGGGTAAAGGTGCTGTCATGCTTTGGATCGCAGCCGATCTGCAGCACCCGGTGGCCCAGCTTGGAAAAGGCGGCTGACAGGTTGGACGAGGTGGTCGATTTGCCGATCCCGCCCTTGCCATAGACGGCAAAGACCTTTGCCCCCCGGATTTCGTCGCGCGGGTCCAGCGCAACCTGCACGCTGCCCTCGCCATCGGGCGGTGCACCTTGGGTATCGAGAAGGTTGAGTGTCATTGCATGGTTCCCATCATTCTGCCGCGATCAGCCCTTCCAGCCGATCCTCAAGATCGTCGCTCGCCGCCTTCAGCGCCGCGAGGGTGGACGCATCCGGTGTCCACAACTGCCGCTCGCACGCCTCCAGCAGCCGGTCGGCCACGCGCGCCGACGCCTTGGCGTTCAGCGCAGAGAGCCGGGCGCGCATTTCGGCGTCCAGGACAAAGGTTTCGCTGATCTTCTGATAGACCCAGGGGCTGACCTGTCCGGTCGTGGCGGACCAGCCCATGGCGGTCGTCACATGCGCCTCGATCTGGCGCACCCCTTCGAACCCGTGCTGCAGCATCCCTTCATACCATTTGGGATTGAGGATGCGGGTGCGCGCCTCCAGGTCGATCTGTTCGCCCAGCGTGCGCACCTTTGCCGGTCCCTGCGTCGCATCGACGATATAGACCGGCGCGGCACTGCCCCGGGCGCGATCGACCGCGCGGCTCATGCCGCCCAGGCCGTCGACATACTGATCGATGTCGGTGACGCCCAGCTCGACCGATTCCAGGTTCTGATAGGTCAGATCGACGCCGGCCAGCTCGCTTTCGAACAGCTTGCGATGCTGCACCGGTGCACCCTTGCGGCCATAGGCATAGCCCTTGTGCTGTTCGAACATGTCGGCCAGCTCTTCGGGATCGGTCCATGCGCCGCCGTCGATCATCTGATTGACGTTCGCGCCATAGGCGCCCTGACGGTTGGAAAAGACGCGGAGCGCAGCCGTTTCCATGTCGCAGCCAAGCGATGCCTGATGCGCCAGGCTGTGCTTGCGCACAAAGTTCATCTCGACCGGCTCGTCGGCCATCGCCGCCAGCCAGCTCGCTTCTGCGATCATGCGCGTCTGAAGCGGCAAAAGGTCGCGGAAAATGCCCGACAGGGTGATGACCACATCGATGCGCGGACGGCCCAGCGCCTCCAGCGGGATCAGCTCCGCGCCCGCCAGCCGGCCATAATCGTCGAACCGCGGCCGCGCCCCGATCAGCGCCATCGCCTGGGCGATCTGCGTCCCTTCGCTTTTCAGATTGTCGGTGCCCCACAGCACCATGGCGATGCTTTCGGGCAGCCGTCCGCCATCCGCCAGATGCCGCGCGATCAGCTGGTCCGCCTGATCCCGCCCCTGCGCACAGGCATAGCTGCCGGGGATGCGGAAGGGATCAAAGCCGTGGATATTGCGCCCCGTGGGCAGCACTTCGGCATTGCGGACCAGGTCGCCGCCGGGCGCGGGGCGGACATAGCCGCCGTCCAGGGCGTGGATCAGGGCACCCAGTTCGTCATTGGCGTCGATCCGCGCACCCAGATCGGCCACGTCCATGTCCGGTGAGGCGCCGGCGATGGCGTCGATCATCGACTGACGCTGTGCGGCGTCCATCGTGGCGCCGAACACGTGCAGCCCGTGCGGGATCAGGGCGCGCTCCATCTCGTACAGCCGGCCGGGCAGGTCGGTCAGGTCGCCGGCGTCCAGGTCCAGGACGGCGCACTGATCGCGGATCATCTGTTCAAGGTCGCGGCGCTCATCGCCATCGTCCTGTACCGAGCGATACCGGTCGAGCAGGGCCTTCAGGTCGCCCAGCCCCTGATACAACCCTGCTTCTGCCAGTGGCGGCGTCAGATAGCTGATCAGCGTCGCACCGGACCGGCGCTTGGCAATCATCCCTTCCGACGGGTTGTTCGAAGCATAGAGATAATAGTTCGGCATTGCGCCGATCAGCCGGTCGGGCCAGCAATCGCCGCTAAGGCCCGACTGCTTGCCGGGCATGAATTCCAGCGCGCCATGCGTTCCGAAATGCAGCACGGCATGGGCACCGAAATCTTCGCGCAGATACCGGTAAAAGGCGGAAAAGGCATGGGTCGGGGCGAAATCGCCCTCGAACATCAGGCGCATCGGATCGCCTTCATAGCCAAAGGCGGGCTGAACCCCGACCAACACATTGCCGAATTGTGCGCCCAGCACATGGATGGACTGACCATCGCTTTGCTGGCGACCGGGGGCGGGGCCCCATTGCGCCTCGATCGCGGCAAGATGCGCCTCACGCCGGACATGATCGTCGGCGGAAATCCGGACCGCGACATTGGCGTCCGCGCCATGCTGCGCAGCATTGCCGATGGTGATTGCGGCGCGCAGGGCATCGACGCTGTCCGGCACGTCCACCGAATATCCCTCAGCCGACAGGCGGCGAAGCGTCGCGTGGAGGGATTCGAAAACGGCAAGATGCGCGGCCGATCCGGTCGCCCCGGCATTGGGCGGAAAGTTGAACAGCACGATCGCCAGCTTGCGGCTGGCCCGTTCGCTGCGGCGCAGGCGGATGAGCGCGGCGACCCGCGCAGACAGCGCCGCCGCCCGCTCCGGACAAGCCTGCATCGGTCGGACATGCTCGCTCAGCGTGAAGTGGCAGTTGCGGGCGCAGCCGGTGCAGCCTTCCGCCGACCCATCGGCGCGGCCGCCGAACACGGTGGGCAGGATGGATCCGTCCAGTTCGGGGATCGCCAGCATCATCGTGGTTTCAAGGGGGAGCAGGCCGGCACTGCTGGCACCCCATTGTTCCAGCGATTGAAACTCGATGGGGTGGGCCGCGATATAGGGCACATCCAGAGCGCCCAGCGTCGTCACGGCGGCGTCGACGTCGTTATAGGCCGGGCCACCGACCAACGAGAAACCGGTCAGGTTGACGATGGCATCGACGCGCGCGCCGTCCGGTCCGGTAAAATAGCGTTCGATTGCCGGCCGGGCATCCAGCCCGCTGGCAAAGGCGGGCACGACGGTCATCCCCTGCGCCTCAAGCGCGGCGATCATCCCGTCATAATGGCCGGTATCCTTGCCCAGCAGATAGGACCGCAGCATCAGCACGCCGACCGTACCGGCATCGCCCGCGACCCCGGCCGATCGGGCCAGTCGTACCGCATCCTGGCCGATCCGGCCGGGCAGGGCGGGGTGATACAGCCCGACGTCCGGGTATTCGCGTGGGGGCTTGGCCGGCATCCGCCCCTTCAGCGCGGCGCGCGGGCCGCTGGCGTACCGGTCGATCAGGCCGCGGACCATGTCGATCAGATTGTCGTCCGATCCGGCCAGCCAGTATTGCATGGTCAGGAAATAATGCCGGACATCCTGTGCCGGGCCGGGGATGTAGCGCAGGATCTTGGGCAACCGGCGCAGCATCTTCATCTGCCCCGCGCCGGAACTGCCGCCCGGCTTGCCCGAACCGCGCAGCTTTTTCAGCAGCGCCATCGGGCCCTTGGCCGGCTTGTCCATCCGGTAATTGCCAAGGCGGGTCAGCTTGACCACATCGGCCGCCGACATCAGGCCGACGATGGCGTCGCAGGAGTCCCGCCGCGCCAGCATCGCAGGGTGAATGGCGCGGACATGATCGTCCAGGAACAGCATCGTCGCGATGATGATGTCCGATTGCGCCACATCCGCCTTTGCGCGATCCAGCAGCGCCGGATCGTGATCCCAGTCCGATGCCGCGTGCAGATCGATATGGATGCCGTCCGCCGCCATCTGGCGATTGGCGCGCTCGACCGCAGCCGCCAGATGATTGTCCAGCGTCACGATGGTCACCCGGACGGGGGGAGGGGCATTACCGGGCATAATGCGCCTTTGCCTCGTACAGCGTGGCCAGCTCGATCGTGTCGATGCCCTGTTCCTGGGCGAACAGTTCGGTATTCCGCCGTGCCTTGCCCCGCACGAAGAACGGGATTTTCTTCAGTTCCCGCTCGGCATCCGCGCTCCATGCGGCGGCTGTGTCTACAGCGGCGATGACGGGCGCTTCGGCCGGCGCGGCATGGCCGGGGCCAAGATGCGATGCGCCCGCGCCATCGTGGAACTCGAAATCGTCGCGGAACATCGTTAACAGATGTTCCTCAAGCCCCATGACCAGCGGATGGACCCAGGTGTCGAAAATCACGTTCGCGCCCTCGAACCCCATCTGGGGCGAATGGCGCGCCGGGAAATCCTGAACATGGACCGGCGCGGAGATGACGGCGCACGGAATGGCGAAACGCTTGGCGATGTGGCGTTCCATCTGCGTGCCCAGCACCAGTTCCGGCTGAGCGTCCTTGATCGCCTGTTCCACGACCAGATGGTCGTCGGTGATCAGCGGCTCCAGCCCCAGCTGGCGGGCGGCGGCGCGCACATCCCGGGCGGTTTCGCGGTTGTAGCAGCCAAGGCCGACGACCTTGAACCCCAGCTCTTCGCTGGCGATGCGCGCGGCGGCAACGGCATGGGTGCCATCGCCAAAGATGAAGACACGCTTACCGGTCAGATAGGTGGAATCGATGGACCGGCTCCACCACGACATGCGCGACCGCGCCCGGTCGAGCATCAGGGCAGAATCGACCCCCGCCAGCCCGGCGACCTCCGCGATGAATTCCATCGTCGCATTGACGCCGATCGGCACGGTCCGCGTGTACGGCTGACGGAATTCGCGTTCCAGCCACCGGGCGGCGGCCTCGCCGGTTTCGGGATAGAGGACGATGTTGAAATCCGCCTCGCCCAGGCTGGCGATCTGATCCACCGATGCGCCGAGCGGAGCGACGACGTGCACGTCGATGCCCAGTTCGGACAACAGGGCCGTCACCTCGACAATGTCGTCCCGGTGACGAAAGCCGAGCGCGGTCGGGCCAAGCAGGTTTGCCCGTGCCCGGCGCCCCGAGCGATCCGGCGCGCGCCGCCGCTTGTCGGTCAGCGTCCGGACGATCTGATAGAATGTTTCCGACGCGCCCCAATGTTCCTTGCGCTGATAGCTGGGCAGGTCGAGCGGGATGACCGGCAGGCCAAGGCCCATTTTCTCGACCAGTCCGGCCGGATCGTCCTGAATCAGCTCCGCAGTGCAGGATGCACCGACCAGCAGCGCGTCGGGCGCGTGCCGGGCGATCACGTCATGCGCCGCGGTCTGGAACAGCTCCGACGTATCCTTGCCCAGGTCGCGCGCCTGAAACGTGGTGTAGGTGACGGGCGGGCGGTGGTCCCGCCGCTCGATCATCGTGAACAACAGGTCGGCATAGGTATCGCCCTGCGGCGAATGCAGCAGGTAATGGACGCCGCGCATGCCCGTGGCGACGCGCATTGCCCCGATGTGCGGCGGTCCTTCATAGGTCCAGACGGAAAGCTGCATCGCCCTATACCTTCAACACGTCGCGGCGGCGCAGTGGCCGGGCGAACAGTTCGGCCAGGTCGCCCGCCTGATCGAAGCCATGGATGGGTGAAAAGACGAGTTCGATCGCCCATTTGGTGGACAGGCCCTGCGCCTCCAGCGGATTGGCAAGGCCAAGGCCGCACACGGTCAGGTCCGGCCGGATTGCCCGAACCCGGTCCAGCTGGCGGTCGACATCCTGACCTTCGCTGATCTGCACCCCGGGGGGCAGGGCGGCCAGTTCAGCCGCCAGATGATGGCGGTGCAGGTATGGCGTGCCGATTTCGGTCAGCACCATGCCCAGTTCATTGGCCAGGAACCGGGCCAGCGGAATTTCAAGCTGCGAATCCGGCATGAAAAAGATCGACCGCCCCGCCAGCCGGTCGCGGTGATGCGCAATCGCCTGTGCCGCCCGTGCCTGATAGGGGGCGAGCACCGCCGCCACGCGGTCGGCCGGAATGCCGAATGCTGCTGCGGCGGCGTGGAACCATGCCGTCGTCCCTTCGACCCCGAACGGGAACAGCGCATCGATCCGGGTTGCGCCGCGGCCATCGAGTCGCTGTCCGGTTTCGCCCAGAAAGGGCTGGGCCAGCAGATAGCGGGTGTTGGGACCGATGCCCGGCGTGTCGGCCAGCGTCCGCGCGGGCAGGCAGGCGACAGGGCCGATGCCCAGTTCGTCAAAGATCCGCCGGAACTGATCCTCGACAATATCGGGCAGCGATCCGGCGATGACCAGATTGGCGGGCGCGTCCGTATCGAGGACAGGCATTTCCGGGACCAGCGCCGCAAGGCACGCGTCCTCGCCCTCGGTAAACGTGGTTTCGATGCCGCTGCCCGAATAGTTGAGGATGCGGACATGGGGGGCATAGGCCGCACCCAGCCGCTCGGCCGCGCGGGCAAGGTCCAGCTTGATGACTTCCGACGGGCAACTGCCGACCAGGAACAGCGTGCGGATTTCCGGGCGGCGTTCGATCAACTGGCGGACGATCCGGTCCAGTTCCTCATTGGCATCGGCAAGGCCGGCCAGGTCGCGCTCTTCCATGATCGCGGTGGCGAAGCGCGGCTCGGCGAAAATCATCACCCCGGCTGCGGATTGCAGCAGATGGGCACAGGTGCGCGATCCGACGACCAGGAAAAACGCATCCTGCATCTTGCGATGCAGCCAGACGATGCCGGTCAGGCCGCAAAATACCTCTCGCTGGCCCCGTTCGCGCAGGACGGGCAGCGCGCCGTCATCGACCGGGGCATGGGGCGGGGCGAGCACCGGGGCGTTCATGCCGCCACCGCCATGCCCTGTGCGCCCTGCAACCGGGCGACACGCAGTTTCCAAAGGAACTGGGCCGCGTTGATGACATAGGCGGCATAGCCTGCCAGCGCGACGGCCATCTGCTGTTGCGGGGTGCCATGGCCGCCGAACAGCATCACCAGATAGGCGGTGTGCAGCGCAAGCACCGCCATGCTGAAGACGTCTTCCCAGAAAAACGGGCGGGCAAACAGCCATTCGTCGAACACGACCTTTTCCCAGATCGATCCGGTGACCATGATGGCGTAGAGCGCGCCCGTTTTGGCCAGGATGGACAGCTCGGCCGCCTCGCGCCCGTCACCGGTCAGCAGAAAACGGCAGACGAGAAAAACGCTGATCAGAAAGATGACGAACTGAACGGGGGCCAGGATGCCCTGGATCAACGTCCAGACCGATTCGTCGCGGCGCTGACGCTGTTCGGGCGTGTAGAGCGGCCGGGCCGCATCCGGCGCGGCATCGGCGGTGCGTGCGTTCCGCCAACCTTGAGCCTCGATGTTCCGGTGCCCATTCACGGCACACTCTCCTTATTCAGCCCATCGACTAGACGGCTAAACGGATCGAGTGTCAAGTAAATTGGACATCTATAAAAATTGACAGATGGGATTTGCTCGGGATGCTTTTGTCCTGTAGGATGGGCTCCGACGGGAACTCTGTTGCGTTCCCCGGGCCGACGTTCTTCACGCCGACCAGACTTTGCAGGAGAGTCTGAAAATGGCTTTGGTGTTCGGCCTGAGCGATCTCAAATCCCGATTGACCGCCTGGCGATGGGATCGTCGCAGCAGTGACCGGCGATCGGGTCGTTCGGCCAAGGCGTTGCCGCCCGGCTATGGCCCGGAGGGAGGGGATCCCGGCATCTCGTTCATGATCGAGCACCAGGTTATCCCGCTGCTGGTGCACGCCTGTTACGACCCCGGTGCCACGACCATGGCGGAATCGGCGGATTCAGGCGGCGGGGATGGCGATGGCAACGGCGCGCAACCGCCGCTGGATGCGGACGTCGAACCCTTTGCCATGCTGGCATTGCAGGCCGAGGCGCCAGAGCTGGTGGCCTTTGTCGAGCGGCGGCTGGACGAGGGGCATTCGGTCGAGACGCTGTTTGTCGGACTGATGGCCCCCGCCGCCCGGTTGCTGGGCGAATATTGGGAAGATGACAGCCGCGATTTCCTGGATGTCACCATGGGGCTGTGGCGCATTCAGCAGGCGCTGCGCCAGCTGGCCGAGCGGACCATGCCGCCGATGCGCAGCGGCCATGGGCGCCATTCGGTGCTGATGTCCGCCATGCCGGGCGACCAGCACGGGTTCGGGACACAGATGGTTGCGGAATGCTTCTCCCGCGCCGGGTGGAACACCGATCTGCTGATCCAGCCGTCCAGCTCTGAACTGCATCAGAAACTGGCCGAGTTTCACTACGATATCCTAGGATTGACCGTCAGTTGCGACTGTTCTACGGCGACGATCCGCAATTTGGTCACTGCGGCTCGGTCTGTGTCGCGCAACCGCGATATCCGGATCCTGATCGGTGGACGGGTGGTGAACGACCATCCCGACCTGGTGGTCGCGTGCGGTGCCGACGGTACGGCGGCCGATGCAGTGTCGGCGGTTGCGACCGCTACGCGTCTTATCCCGAACGTCAGGAACCATCCTGATGATCTGATATAGGATCTGGCCTTTTTCGATGCACAAACCCACGCCTCGCGGATTAGCAATCACGTTCAGTGATCCCGAGGTGCTGGCCGAGGGATTTTCGAAGCGGGACATTTTCGATCTTGCCTGTTCGGCGGGCGATATCGTGCTTGCGATCGACCAGAACCGCATCATCCGCGACATTGCGGCCAGTTCCATGGATTACGTCTTTGCCAACCGCTGGATCGGTCGCCGCTGGACCGACACCGTGACGGTGGAAAGCCGGGACAAGATCGACGCCATGCTGGACGGCCGGGACGAGGGCGGCAATGGCTGGCGCCAGCTCAACCACCTTGGCGATGGCGAGGAAGTACCGGTCAGCTATCGCGTGATCGAATCCCCCGCCACAGGCTGGTTCATCGCCATCGGGCGCGATCTGCGCAGCGTCGCGGCGCTCCAGCAGCGGGTGCTGAAGGCGCAGCAGGCGATGGAGCGCGATTATCTGAACCTGCGTCAGGCAGAAACGCGCTATCGCCTGTTGTTCGACACCATCGCCAACCCGGTGGTCATCGCCGACGGCGAGACGCATCAGATTCAGCAGGCGAACCAGGCATTCTATCTGGCTGTCGGTGCTGCGCCGGGTTCGCTGGAGGGCAAGACGCTGCTTGCCCGGATCGATCCGGAGGATCGGGATGCCGTCGTCGCCTATCTTGGCGCGGCGCTGGTCAACCCCGGGATCGCAGCCGTGTCGGCCCGCTTTGCCGGACAACAGGACGCGCGGCAGCTGTCGGCGACCGCGTTTCGTCAGGGCGGCCGGCAATATTGGCTGGTCAGCGTGATCGAGGGCGCGCAGCACGTCAGTGCAAATCAGGCCGATCGCGACATGCTCGAAATGGTCGAGCGGATGCCGGACGCGTTCGTCCTGTCGGATCACAAGCATCGCATCATCGTGGCCAACCGCGCCTTTGCCGATCTGGTCCAGGCCGGATCGGTCGAACAGCTGCGCGGCATGTCGCTGGCCGGAATGATCGGGCGGCGCGACATTGACCTTGCCCTGCTGCGCAAGCAGCTGGCGTCCGACCATGTCGTGCGCAATTTCGGGTCAATCGTCCACGACCTGAACGGCGGGGAAGAGGCGGTGGAGATTTCCGCCGTGATGATCGAGCGGGATCAGCCGATCTATGGCTATTCCGTCCGCAATGTCAGCCGCCGGGAACGCGATCTGCCCCCGGATGCTCAGGACGCCCCGCGCTCTGTCGAGCAGCTCACCAGTCTGGTCGGGCGAAAGACGCTGAAGGCGATCGTGCGGGAAAGTACCGATCTGATCGAACGGATGTGCATCGAGGCGGCGTTGGTCCACACCGCGGACAATCGCGCCTCCGCCGCCGAGATCCTGGGGCTGAGCCGCCAGAGCCTGTATGCCAAGCTGCATCGGCATGGCCTTGGCAATCTGACCGACCGCGAATGACAGTTCGGGGTTGTCAGTTCGTTCGGACGGAATGAATGTCCAATTAAATTGACACTGGCAGGGACGAGGCATAGCCTGCCGGCCATGTCAGACTCCGCCTTCGCATCGGGATATCCCCGCATTCCCGCCTGGCGCGACGTCGTCGAGCTGGGCAAGCCGGTTACCTGGTTCCCGCCGATGTGGGCATTCATGTGCGGCGTCGTTTCCGCCGGCGTGTCGCTGATCGATCACTGGCCGTTTCTGCTGGCGGGCATCGCGCTGACCGGGCCGTTGGTCTGCGGCACCAGTCAGGTGATCAACGACTGGTGCGACCGTCATGTCGACGCGATCAACGAACCGGGTCGGCCGATCCCGTCGGGCCGCGTGCCCGGCCAATGGCCGATCGCGATTGCCAGCATTGGCGCGCTGATCTCCCTGCTTGTCGGGGCAGCGCTGGGTCCATGGGTGCTGGCGGCCACCGCGGTCGCTCTGTTCTGCGGATGGAGCTACAGCGCGCGGCCGTTCCGGTTCAAGCGCAGCGGCTGGCTTGGCCCGCTGGTGTGCGCGTTCAGCTATGAGGGGCTGTCCTGGTTCACCGGGGTCAGCGTGATGCAGGGCGGCTTGCCGGCCGCCCCCGTGCTCATCGTGCTGTCGCTGTACAGCCTGGGCGCATTCGGGATCATGACGCTGAACGATTTCAAGGCGGTGACCGGCGACCGCGCGACCGGCATCCGGTCGCTGCCCGTCGTGCTGGGCGTGGGGGGGGCGGCACTGCTCGCCTGCGCGGTGATGGCGGCGGCGCAACTGTTCGTCGTGGCGCAGCTGGCGGTGCTCGGCCTTTGGATTTCGACGGCGCTGGTGTCGCTGTCGCTGCTGATCCAGCTGGGGCTGATGGCGCGGATGGTGGGCGATCCTGCGCGGCTGGCCCCATGGTACAACGCCACGGGCGTGTCGCTGTACGTGCTGGGGATGCTGGCCGCGGCCCTTGGGCTGGGGGGATATCTGTAATGGCTTCGCGCGCGTCAGACGCGGGGATCGGCTGGCTGTCGATCGTCCGGCTGGGCCTGGTTCAGGCTGCGATCGGCGCGATGGTGATGGTGGCCACGTCCATGCTGAACCGTGTCATGGTCGTCGAATATGGCGTCGTGGCGGCGATTCCGGCCGGGCTGGTCGCATGGCATTATGCGGTTCAGCTGACCCGCCCGATCTGGGGACATCGCAGCGACCGGTCCGCGCGGCGTACGCCATGGATCATGATGGGCCTGGGCATTCAGGCGCTGGGCACGGTGATCGCGGTCGATGCGACGATCCTGATCCCGCAATGGTATGGCCCTGCGCTGGTGCTGGCCATTGTCGGCTTCACGCTGATCGGCATTGGCGTCGGCATGGCGGGCACGGCGTTGCTCGCCCTGATCGCGTCGCGCGTTTCGGTGGCGCGCAAGCCCGCTGCGGCTGCGCTGACCTGGACCATGATGATTGCCGGGATCGTCGTTGCGGCGGGGGTATCGGGCAAATATCTCGATCCGTTCGCGGCGGACCGGCTGGCGATCGTTGCCAGCATGGTCGTGCTGTGCGCATTTTCCATCGCGCTGCTCGCCCTTCGCGGGCTGGAAGCGCGCAGCCTGTCCGTATCCGCGCCAAGGGGCGAGGGGGATGATGCATCCTTTGGTCAGGTGCTGGCCGAAATCCGGGCCGATCCACGCGCGTGGCGCTTTACGTGGTTCGTGTTCATCTCGATGGTTGCCTACAGCATCCAGGATCTGGTGCTGGAACCGTTCGCTGGCCTGGTTTTCGACATGACGCCGGGTCAGTCGACCCAGCTGGCCGGGCTGCAGCATGGCGGCATCCTGATGGGCATGCTGATTGCCGGGGCGGGCGGTACCCTTCACGCCCGGCGCTATGGCCGCAACCCTACCTTGTGGATCGTGCTGGGCTGCACGGGCTCTGCCGTGATGCTGGCCGGGCTGGCGCTGGGGGCGCTGACCGGCGGGGCATGGCCGCTGACGGCCAATATCTTCTGCCTGGGCGTTGCCAATGGCGTGTTCGCCGTGGCGGCCGTCGGCGCGATGCTGAGCATGGCGAGCGATGGCAGGACAGCGGGTGAGGGCGCGCGGATGGGCGTTTGGGGCGCGGCACAGGCCATCGCCTTTGGCACCGGCGGGCTGCTGGGCGCGCTGCTGCTCGATCTGATGCGGACCATGGGCGCGGACAACGCCGCCTTTGCCACCGTGTTTGCCGTTGAAGGCGTGATGTTCATCGCCGCCGCGCTGGTCGCGGTCGGCATCCGGTTAAGGGGCGCCTCGACGCCGAAGGGAGCGTTCACATGACCAAGACAAGCTATGATTTCGACGTGATCGTGGTCGGTGGCGGCCCGTCGGGCGCAACGGCGGCGCATGAACTGGCACGGGCCGGGCACCGGGTGATGCTGCTCGACAAGGCGGGCCGGACCAAGCCGTGCGGCGGCGCGATCCCGCCCCGGCTGCTCGCCGATTTCGACATTCCCCATTCGCTGATGGTCGCCCGCGCGCGATCGGCCCGCATCATCGCGCCGTCCGAAACCAGCGTCGACATGCCGTGTGGCGGGGACG
Source organism: Sphingomonas eleionomae (assembly GCF_049889035.1). NCBI lineage: Bacteria > Pseudomonadati > Pseudomonadota > Alphaproteobacteria > Sphingomonadales > Sphingomonadaceae > Sphingomonas > Sphingomonas eleionomae. The sequence goes on from NZ_JBLTWP010000001.1 coordinate 147,923, forward strand.
GTTATGTCGGGATGGTCGACCGCGACGTGTTCGACGAATGGCTGCGCGAGCGTGCGGCGGCGGCCGGTGCGGTGCGCGTGACCGGCCTGTGCGAGGATGTGGACGACAGCGCCGGGATTGCGCGCCTGCGCTATCGCGCCGACCGGCGGGCGGAACCCAAAACCGTGACCGCGCGCGCGGTGATCGGTGCCGATGGCGCGCGATCCGCGGTGGCGCGCCAATGCATTCCCGGCGGCGGGGACGTCGCCTGCGTCTTTGCCTATCACGAGATTGTCGAGGTGCCCGATCGCATCGTCGAGGATTATGATCCGTCCCGCTGCGACGTGTATTATCAGGGGCATCTGTCCCCCGATTTCTATGCATGGATCTTTCCGCACGGCAAGACGGCGAGCATCGGCCTGGGCAGCGCGAACAAGGGCTTTGGCCTGCGGGCGGCAACGCGCGTGCTGCGCGAACAGACCGGCCTGTCCGAATGGAAGACATTGCGCGAAGAGGGCGCGCCCATCCCGATGAAGCCGCTGAAACGGTGGGACAATGGGCGCAATGCGCTGGTCGTCGGCGATGCCGCCGGTGTCGTCGCCCCTTCGTCGGGCGAGGGCATCTATTACGCGATGACCGCCGGCCGGATGGGGGCCGATGCCGTGCATCGGTTCCTGGAAACCGGCGACGCGCGGATGCTCCGTGGTGCCCGGCGCACCTTCATGAAGGCCCATGGCCGGGTGTTCTGGATCCTGGGGATCATGCAGTATTTCTGGTACCGCAACGACAAGCGCCGCGAACGCTTCGTCAAGATGTGCGCCGATCCCGATGTCCAGCGCTTGACATGGGAAGCCTATATGAACAAGCAATTGGTCCGTCGGGATCCGCTCGCGCATGTCCGCGTGTTCTTTAAGGATCTTGGCCATCTGTTCGGCTTGAGGGCCATCGAGGAACGCTAGGTTGGCATGAGCAGGGCAGCCCTTTTTCCGATCGTCATCGCCGGATCGCTCGCCCTGGTTACCGCCCTTGTCGGGGGCACGCTGACCGTTCTCGATGAATGGTACTACGCGCTGCGGCAACCGGAATGGGCGCCGCCCGGTTATGCGTTCGGCATCATCTGGACCGCGATCTTTGCCATGATCGCGCTGGCCGGCGTGCGGATGTGGCAGACCGCCCCGACGCGCCGCGATGCAGAGGTCGCCATCGGCCTGTTCGCGCTGAACGGCTTTCTCAATCTGGGCTGGAGCTTCCTGTTCTTTCGGATGCACCGCCCCGATCTGGCGCTTTACGAACTGGCGGCGCTGTGGCTGTCGATCCTGGCGCTGATCCTCTTCTGCGGCCGCTTTTCGAAAGGGGCGGCGGCATTGCTGGTCCCCTACCTGATCTGGGTGACGATTGCCGGCGCCCTCAATTATCAGGTGGTCCAGCTCAACGGTCCCTTTGCCTGATCGCACCATGCAGGCGTTGTTCACCAGCGGCCATGCGGTCGACATCGTTCTGGCAGTGCTGGCGTTCGAGGCGGTGTGGCTGCGGCTGCGCGGCCAGCGGCTGGCCGATATCCTGCCCGCGCTGCTTCCTGCCGTGCTGATGATGCTGGGTCTGCGCGCGGCGCTGACCGGATGGGCCTGGCCATGGATCGCGGTGCCGCTGGCGCTCGCTTTTCCGGTCCATCTGATCGACCTTCGCCGCCGCGGGATGCTCAGGCGCCGGATGCAGGGCTGATCGTCCTTCGCCAGACAGATGCGGGGGGCTGGCCGCTGCCTCTATCCCTCAGACAGCGAAAAGCCCGGCCGTTTCCGACCGGGCTTCCCGGGAAAGGTCGCCAACGTGGCGACCGGGGGGACTTCGTTCGCGATCAGTATTCCGGCGCGTAGCCGTGCTCGATCGCCCACAGATACCAGTTGTCGACCACGGTACCGGTCAACAGGATGCCGATGCCGCCCGTGACGGTCGTCAGCACCGCAAACCACCAGGCCCAGCGATGGATCGATTCCATCGTGGCGTTGAACCCCATGGTCCAGCGCCAGAACAGGCCGGCGCGTTCCGATGCCGTGCCGCGATCCGTGATCTGTTCCAGCTCGCGCTCGCCGCCATACCGGCCGACCGCCAGGATGGTCGCGCCGTGCATGGCGAACAGCAGGGCCGAGCCATAGAGGAACACGATCGAGAGGGCGTGGAAGGGATTGTAGAACAGGTTCCCGTATTGCAGCGAGAAGTTGTTCGTCCATTCCAGGTGCGGAAAGATCCCGAACGGCACTGCTTCGGCCCAGCTGCCCAGGAAAAACGGGCGAATGAACCCCAGCACCAGATACAGCCAGATCGCACCAGCAAAGGCCCAGGCGACGTGGGTGCCCATGCCAAGCGCCTTTGCCCGGCGATAGCTGCGCGCCCACCACAGCAGGATGGAGATGGTCAGGAAAAAGCCCGCCAGGATCCACCAGCCGCCCTTGTCCAGCGGGACAAAGGGAGTGAAGCCATATTCGGCTGTCGGCGGGGCAAGGCCCAGCCAGAAGAACTGCCGGACGAACTCCAGCGGATCCCAGTTGACCGACGCGGCCATGTTGAAGCCGATGATCTCGATGGCCAGAAAGCCGAACAGTAGCGAGGCAAGGCCAAGCCAGCCCAGATAGATCGGGCCGATCTGCGCCTGACCGAACTTGCCCATCCAGTAGCTCGCGCCGGTCATCGCCACCCGCGGCTCGTCGCCGGGGGGCAGGTGCATGCCCATTTCCGGGGGGCTGGTCAGCTGGATTTGCGTGAAGATGTTTTGATAACGCGGCATGGCCGTATCCTCCCCCTTAAGACCAGATCGGAATGTTGCGCCACCATTCCCACCATTCGGGCCAGCTGCCCGCATAGAGCGGCCCGGCGATCACGATGCAGACCGCGCTCCAGAACCCGGCGCTGAGCGCCAGGAACAGGCCGACGCGGTGGATGCCGATGGTGCCAACCGAATAGCCGATGAAATCGCGGAAGAACGTGTCTTCATATTCCGGCGTCTTGACCGGCGTGCCCTTGGCAGGGTTCACCGCCGACAGGATCAGCGATCCGTGCAGCGCCAGCGCAAGGCAGGTCGTGAAGAAGAACGACACCGCGATCATGTGCGCCGGATTGTAATGGAAATTCACATAGGCATAGCCCGTGTTCGACACCCAGTTCAGATGGCTGAAAATGCCGTAGGGAAAGCCGTATCCCCATGCGCCCATCAGCACGGGCCGCACGATGACGAGCGTAACATACGCCAGAACCGCAACGCCGAACGCGATGGGCACATGATAGCCCATGCCCAGCTTTCGACAGATTTCCACCTCGCGCAGCGCCCAGGAAACAAACGCCCCCGTCGCGCACATCGTGATGATCTGCCAGAAACCGCCCTTGTTCAGCGGCGCAAAGCCCAGGCCATAATCAATGGCCGGCGGCTCGATGGAAATAAGCCACGGGTTCCAGGTATTGCCCTGCGAAGCCGCGTACAGGATCAGCGCCGTACCGAGGATTGAAAAAATCGCGGTAGTGACGCCGAAAAAGCCGACATAAAACGGTCCGACCCAGAAGTCGAACAGATCCCCGCCGACCAGTGTACCGCCGCGAACGCGGTACTTTCTTTCGAAGCTAAGCAGTGCCATCGCACACCCCTGCCATCCATCCTGATGGCCATCCTGAGGAAATCGCTGTCATGCCCATCCCGGGGCCGGGGCGCATGGCGCCGCCTTCCCCGGGCGGGTTCGCGCAAGTCAGGTCGCCGCCGGAGCGGTCGCCACTGCCTGTGCGGTCTTCGGTCCTTCGATCCAGTTGAAGCGATCGGTGCTCAACAGGATGAAATGGATCAGCAGCGCAAGCACGAAGAGGAAGATCGCCAGAGCGACCAGGGTCCTGCGCGGATCGAAAATGAGCCAAAGTCTCCACATGATATCGTCTCCCTTTATGCCAGCATGGACGTGAGGGCGACGCTGGCGACCTGGGTCGCGTCATGCAGCATCGCATAGCCGTTGACACTCGGCAGCCAGGGCCGCCACGACCACACCAGCACGTGGGCGATGATCGCCACGACGGTGAAGCCGATAAAGCTGCTCACGAAGATCTTGTGAAATTCTTTTGCTTCTTCCGGAGTGAGATACGCCCCGGGTCCAAAGCGTTCAGTTTCGCTCATGATTCATCCTCCAACCTTGCCCCAACGAGCTGCAACACGCGGCTCTCCCGGGCGGCCCCTCCAGCAGCGTCCAAATGCTGCAAAAGGATCGTGACATCCGGCAATGCGCCGGATGAATGGCGTGCGGCGGGGGCGGCGCGGATCATCGGCCAGCCCCTTCCAGCATCGTTGCGGCCAGCCGGTCGGCCGACACATGATCTTCGCCGGCGCGCCGGGCGGACCGTTCGGCCGCATCGCGCAGGTTCTTTGCCGCGGAAATGCGGACCAGCACGGGCTGCGCCTCGACGATCGCATCCAGCTTTGCCTTGGCCTCGCCGTCCCAGCGCAGCGTAGCCTCGCGCCGGGCGGGCGTCGCCGTGCCCGCATCCATGCGGGTGGACAGGGGCAGGATGTGGAACAGCGCGTCGAACAGCGCATTGCACACTTCCTGAACCAGATAGGTCGCGCCGGAATAGCCCATGAAGGGCGTGCCGGTGTGGCGCCGGATTGCCGCGCCCGGAAAGCTGGCCGGGATGAACACGCCGGGCGTTCCTGCCTCGGCCATGTACATCCGCTCGTTATAGCTGCCGAACACGATCAGCGGGGGATTGGCGGCAATCGCGTCGCGGACGGCCTGATTGTCCGGCTTCACGCCCGCCTTGCGGCCGAATGCGAACGAACAGGGCAGGCCCATATCGTCCTCAAGGAACTTGCGGATGCCGCGGGCATAGGTGTCGGTGGCAACGATGCCAAAGCTGGCCGTGCCAAAGAAATCCTGCGTGACCGAACGCCACAGGTCCCATAGCGGCTTGATCGTCGTATGCTTTTCCCGCTCGATGAACGGTTCCGGGTCCAGTCCGGTCAATTCGCCCAGCTGGCGCAGGAACCGAGTGGTGGAATCCAGCCCGATCGGCGCCTGCAGATACGGCCGGTCCAGCATTTCGCACAGATTTCGGCCATATTCTCGGTACATGCAGATATTGACCGCGCCCAGCGGCAGGCGATGGATATCGGCGAGGTGCGTGCCCAGCGGGAACACCATGTTGACCTCGCATCCGATCCCTTCGACCAGGCGGCGGATTTCGGCCAGATCGCTGGGCATGTTGAATGCGCCATAGGCCGGGCCGATGATGTTGACGCGCGGCCGCTCGCCTTCCTTGGGCTCGGCCGGCTTGGGCAGCTTTTTCGGCCCGAACTCGGTCCACAGCCAGGACAGCGCCCGGTCGGCGGCCTGCCACTGATCCTCGTCGATCGTGCGCGGCAGGAACCGGCGGATGTTCGTGCCCTGGGGCGTCACCCCGCCGCCGATCATCTCGGAAATCGATCCGGTCACGACCACGGCGGGCAGATCGGGGTCCAGCGTTTTCCAGGCGCGTTTCATCGCGGCCTCGGTGCCGGTCTTGCCCAGTTCTTCCTCGCCCAGCCCAGTGACGACGATGGGCAATTCATGCGGCGGCAGGCCGTCGGTATAATGCAGCACCGACGTGACGGGCAGGTTTTCGCAGCCGACCGGGCCGTCGATAATCACCTGCAAGCCCTTGACCGCGGTAAAGGCGTAAACCGCGCCCCAGTAACCGCCCGCGCGGTCATGATCGAGGATCAGCGTCATGACCCAATGGCCTCCGCTGCCCTGGCGGCGGCCGCATTGCGTGCGGCGTTCATCGCCTTGAACTTCGGCCGGTCGGTCGGGGTTTCCGTCCAGATCCCGGTAGCATGGCCCGTGCCGACGCCATCGAAGAAATCGCGCATCCGGTCGAACCGCGCCTGATTACCGATGGCGGCATTGATGACGGTGGCCAGGCTGCCCGCACCGGCAACGCCCATCAGCGGCCGGGCGGAAATCAGGTTTGTGAAATACAGCGCTGGGATGGCGCGCGCCTTGGCGTGCTGAACGACGGGTGTCGTGCCGATGGCAAGATCGGGGTGGAACTCTTCGACCGCAGCAATGTCCTGTTCCAGGCTGGCGCGATAGACGATGCGGGTGCCGCGCGCCTCCAGCCACTGACGGTCCGCCTCGGACCAGGGCGTGCGCGGACAGGCGGTGCCGACATAGGGCACTTCGGCGCCGCTTTCGGTGAGCAGCCGGGCGACCAGCAGTTCGGACCCTTCATAGCCGGAAACGGTAATCCGGCCCCGGATCGGCGTTGCGGCCAAAGCCGCCGCAATGGCGGGCAGGAAGCGGTTCTTGGCCGCATCCGTCGCGCTTTGCGCCACGCCGCACGCGGCGCCGACCGCATCCAGCCAGGCGGCCGTGCCGTCGACACCGACGGGGGCAGAGCCGATCACGGTGCGGCCCGCAGCCTGAAACTCGCGGATGCTGGCTGTGTAAAACGGGTGGATGGCGGCAATCGCTGCGCCGTCCAGCGCGGCATACAGCTCCCGCCATTCGCGCACCGGCACCACAGGCCCGGCAGCCAGGCCCATCGGTTCCAGCATCAGGCCGATTCCCATCGGATCGGCCGGAAACATCTCGCCAAGCAAGGGGATGCTGGGCCGGTCGGGCAGGGCATGGGGCGCGGCAACCGGCCCTTGCTCTGCCTCCAGCCGGGCATAGCGCAGCATCGCGCCGGACAGGACGTCCTTGGCCTCGGCATGGGTAGGCACGCCGAAACCGGGCACGTCGATGCCGATGACCCGCACGCCATTGATCGAATCCGGCAACAGCCGCAGCGGCACGCCGCTGGCGGTGGGAACGCACAGATTGGTGACGATGATCGTGTCGAGCTTTTCGGGATCGGCGAGCTGTTCGACCGCTTCCTTGATGTCTTCGAACAGTTTGCCCGTCACCAGCGTTTCGGAACTGAACGGAACATAGCCGACGCTGCGCCGCGCGCCATAGAAATGGGCAGTAAAGGTCAGGCCATAGACGCAGCAGGCCGAACCCGACAGCACAGTCGCCGTGCGCCGCATGCGCAGGCCGACGCGCAGCGATCCGAATGCAGGGCACATGGATTGCGGCTGGTCATGGGGACCCACCGGATAATCGGCGGCATATTGATCGAGCACATCGCTCTTGCCCGCCGCGCGCGCGGCCTCGCGCAGCGTGTCGCTGCTTGAACAGCCGCCCAGATCGATGCGATCGGGCGCGCGGTCGGTGGTTGCCGGGCCGGTCATGCCTTACACCGCGTCATAAATGACCTCCAGCGATGGCTTGGTGGCATAGGTGCCGCCGCGCATATCGGCCTGGGTCGCCGGGACCAGCTGTACCGATCCGCCGACATCGTCGGGCGAGAACAGGCCGAGCAGGCCGTCCTGATCCAGCGGCCTCGGCTGAAGCGGCGGCGCGGTGGCCACATTTTCGGCCAGCTGTTCGAACAGCGAACCCCATTCGCCACTGGGCATTCCGATGATCTGGTAATTTGCCGATTTGCGGCGGATATCCTCGTTCGCCGGGATCGCCGTCAGCACGGGGATGCCGACCGCTTCGGCAAAGGCGTTTGCCTCGCCCGTGCCGTCATCCTTGTTCAGGATCATGCCGGCCACGCCGACATTGCCGCCCATGCGACGGAAATATTCCACCGCCTTGCAGACATTGTTAGCCACGTAGAGCGATTGCAGGTCGTTGGAGGCGACCACGATCACCTTCTGGCACATGTCGCGGGCAATCGGCAGGCCGAAGCCGCCACAGACCACGTCGCCCAGGAAATCGAGCAGGACATAGTCAAAGCCCCATTCGTGGAAGCCCAGCTTTTCCAGCGTTTCAAAGCCATGGATGATGCCGCGCCCGCCGCAGCCGCGGCCAACCTCCGGCCCGCCCAGCTCCATGGCGAACACGCCGTCGCGCTGGAAACAGACATCCTCGATGCCGATTTCCTCGCCCGCCAGCTTCTTCGCGCTTGACGTCTCGATGATCGAGGGGGTCGATTTGCCGCCGAACAACAGGCTGGTGGTATCGGATTTGGGATCGCAGCCGATCAGCAGGACGCGCTTGCCCTGCTGCGCCATCATGTAGCTGAGGTTGGCGAGCGCAAAGGATTTGCCGCTGCCGCCCTTGCCATAGATGGCGATGATCTGCGTTTCCTTTTTCACCTCGCCGGTGTGGACCGGATCGGGCTCATGGGCCGCTTCGTCGCGCAGTGCGTTCAGGTCGAGCATCGTCACGCGCAATCCCTCCAGTCGAGAAGCATTTTCAGGCACGACGGGTCGTCAAATGCCTGGGGATAGGCGGTCTGCGCCTGTCCGGCCGGTTCGATCCGGTTGATGAGGCCGCCAAGGTCGAGCGCCCCGCTGCCAACGAGCGCCCGCACCGATGCCAGATCCTCGGGCTGCCATTCGGCGGCGACGCTGATCCGCGCTTCGCGCTGAAAGGCGGGAGCAAAGGCAAAGGCGATGGGCTGATTGTAGAAGCCGGCAAGGATCAGCTCGCCGCCACGCACCAGCCGACGGATGAACCCGTCAATCGATGCCGCGTCGCCGCTGACATCATAAATGGCACGATAATCGTGCCGGTCGTCATCGTCGGGATGCACGACGGCATATCCGGCCGCGCCGCCCGAGCGGTCTGCGCTGGTTTCCCAGACGACCGGCGCGGGCGCGCCGGATGCGATGGTCAGACGGGCGAGCAGGCGGCCAAGCACGCCATGCCCGATGATCAGTTCAGGTGCCGCGCCGCGCCCCATGGCATGAAGCGCCGTTGCGGCCAGTGCGAACAGCACGCCTTCCTGACCCAGCGACCGGGGGACCGGCAGGGCGCGGGCGCCGGGCACGATCAGGGTGCGGCACGCGCCGCCGAACAGGCCGCGCGCATCGCGATAACAGCTGGCGCCCGGTACAAAGACCCATTCGCCAATCCGGTCGCGGTGGTCCGCCCCGGCATCCACGATTTCGCCGACCGACTCGTAACCGGGGACCAGCGGATACCCCATGCCGGGGAAGGTCGGCATGGTGCCGTTCCACAGCAGCTTTTCGGTACCGGTGCTGACACCGCTGAATTCGGTGCGGACCATCACATCGCCGCTTTCCAGCGGGCTGAGCGCGGTTTTCCGAACGGTGAGCTGGCCCGGCGCTTCGATAATGATGGCGGAACCGTGCACGCTGCCCTCGTCCTTCCTGCGGACCGCCATTCCAGAGTGAAGGCTGTCCCGCAGTTGTCACCTTATCGTTACGAGCATCATTGTCAATTTTAATTGACAGTCGACGTCGTCAACGCGTGGCAACAATTGCGCTGGTGATCAGCGGCAGTGCAGTGGGCACGGATTGCACGGAGGCAAAGCCGGAAGCCGTCAGCATCGCGGTCAATTCCCGCTCGGAACGCGGCCTTCCCTGGCCCATCGCCCACAGGTACAGGCCGAAATAGGCATCGCCCATGCGTTCGGCACTGGCCACGCGCGCCATCGGCTCGACGATCAGCAGCCGGCCCCCGGGGGGCAGTGCCGCATGAATTTTGCTGAACAATGCGGCCACCACCGAATCGTCATGATCATGCGCGATGCGGATCAGCGTGATCAGGTCATACCCGTGCGGCAGGGCGTCGTCGCGGAAACTACCTGGGTGGATGCTGAACCGGTCGGCTTGGGGCAGGGCGGCGATTCGCGCCTGTGCCAGGGCGGCGACGGGGGGCAGGTCAAAGATGCCGAGCATCAGCGCGGGTGCGGCATCCGCCACCGCCAGGGCAAAGCTGCCCGACCCGCCGCCGATATCCAGCATCCGCCGGTGCCGGGAAAAGGGATAGGCGGCCAGCGCCTGTTCCGCGATCATCGCCTGGGTCGCGGCCATCAGCTCGGAATAATCCGCCGCATCGCCCGTCTGACCGGCGCCGTCCTTGGCGGCATAAGACCAGAAGGCGGACAGGGCGGTCTCCTTCGTCCGGTCGGCCCGCAACAGGGCCATGGGATCGGCGAGGTCCCGATAAAGGATGCGGTGGTGGCGGATCATCGCCATCGCCCCGGCATTGGCCGATAACGGCGCCCCTTCCTCGCCCAGCACCCACAGGCCGGGTTGCGGCTCCTCGACCAGCTTCAATGCCCGGCATCCGCGCAGCAACCGGTCGGTCGCCGCTGCGCCCAGGCCAAGCCGGGATGCGATGGCGTCCCCGGTCAGCGCCGTGCCGCGAAGCAGGTCGATCAGCCCGGATTCGACGCTGGCGGCAAGCAGTTGCGAATAGACAAAGCCTGCGACCAGATCGAACTGTGCCGCCGCCCGTCGCCGGGCCACGGCCCTGACAATCGGTACCCGCGCTGCCCATCGCTGAAAGCCAAGGCTGCCCAGCACCGCATTGCGGCGCAAGGCCCAGCGGGTGCGCCAGTTCAATGTGTATGGCTGGCTTGACATTAGCATATGTCTATCTGGATGAACTTCTGTTAGCCTCCGGTCAAATCCATTCGTTCGGATGGATGAAAGGCAGGCAGGATGGAGCACGAACCCATCATCGTCATCGGAGCCGGGATCGGCGGCCTTGTCTCTGCGCTGCTGCTTGCGGCGCGGGGCGAGCAGGTGACGGTCATCGAGCAGGCGGCCGGCCCGGGGGGCAAGGTGCGCCAGCTGCCCGTGGGCGATGTCGGCACTGCCGCCGTCGATGCCGGGCCGACGGTGTTCACCCTGCGCTCCGTATTCGATGCGATCTTTGCCGATTCGGGCGAGCGGGTGGAGGATTACCTGACGCTGCGCCGCGCCGACATTCTGGCACGCCATGCGTGGAACGATGCCGAAACCCTTGATCTTCATGCCGATTTCGAGGCGAGCTGCGATGCCGTCGGCCGCTTTGCGGGCCGCGCGGCCGAGGCCGGGTTTCGCAGTTTTTCGGCCGAGGCGCGCCGCATTTTTCAGATCGTCGATGCGCCGTTCATGCGCGCCGCAAAGCCGCTGCCGCCGCAGCTGATGTGGCGGATCGGCCTGTGGCGGGTCGGCGCATTGCTGGCGATCCGTCCGTACGAAAGCCTGTGGAAGGTGCTGGGCGAGCATTTTAGCGATCCCCGGCTGGTCCAGCTGTTCGGCCGATACAGCACCTATTGCGGATCATCGCCGTTCCGCACCCCAGCCACGCTGATGCTGATCGCGGATGTGGAGGCACAGGGCGTCTGGGCAATCGATGGCGGGATCAGCGCCCTTGCTGCGGCGCTTGAGCGGCTGGCCCGGGCGCGCGGCGTCACATTCCATTACGGTCGGTCGGTCAGCCGGATCACGGTGGCGCGTCGGCGGGTGTCCGGCGTCGAACTGGCCGATGGTCAGCACCTGTCCGCCAGCGCCATCGTCTTTAACGGCGATCCGGCGGCGCTGGGTCAGGGGCTGCTGGGTCCGGCGGTGCGACGGGCAACGCGGCCCATGCGCGAAAGGGCGCGCTCGCTTTCCGCGATGGTCTGGCTGGCGGAAGCGCGCACCAGCGGATTTGACCTTGCGCATCACAACGTCTTCTTTTCGGACGATTATCCGGCCGAGTTTGCCGATATCGCCGCCGGAAGGCCACCCCGCCGCCCCACCGCCTATGTCTGCGCGCTCGATCGGGGCGGCGGGCGGGTGCCGGACGGGCCGGAACGGTTTCAGGTCATCGTCAATGCCCCCGCCAATGGCGACCGGCACAGCTATTCAGATGCGGAGAAGGACCAATGCACGTCGACCATGCTCGAACGGCTCAGCGCCTGCGGCCTGACGCTGGCGGATCCGCTGCCGCACCGGCTGCTGACGCCAACGGATTTCTCGACACGCTTTCCGGGGACGGGTGGAGCCCTTTATGGACGGGCCTCGCACGGGTGGGCGGCAAGCTTCCTCCGGCCGGGCAGCCGGACAGCGATCCATGGGCTTTATTGCGCGGGCGGGGCGACGCATCCTGGCGCGGGCGTCCCGATGGCCGCCTTGTCGGGGAGGCTGGCGAGCGAGGCAGTGCTGGCCGACCGGCCTTTGACGCAGTGGTTCCACCGCAGGGCTATCGATGGTGGTATGTCGACGCGATCAGCGATGACGGGCGCTTCGGGCTGACCATCATCGGGTTTATCGGCAGCGTCTTTTCCCCCTATTATCGCAGCTCCGGCCGCCATTTGCCGCTGAATCACAGCTGCCTGAACATCGCGCTTTATGGCCCCGGCGCGCGCTGGGTGATGACGGAACGGGGGGCGGGCGATACCGTGCAGCATCGCGATGCCCTGACCATCGGGCCAAGCGCGATGCGGTGGGACGGCGACCGGCTGGTCATTGATATCGAGGAACGCGATGTCCGGCTGGGCATCCCCTGGCGGCGGCGGGTGCGCGGACAGGTGGAGCTGCACCCCGAAATCCTGGTCGGGCAGAGCTTTCGGCTGGACGCGGCCGGCACGCATCACTGGCACGCCATTGCGCCGCGCGCGCGGGTGGAGGTGCGGATGCAGGATCCGGCGATTACCTGGTCCGGCAGCGGCTATCTGGATGGCAATGACGGGCGCGAACCGCTGGAGGCGGGGTTCAAGAGCTGGCACTGGTCGCGCGCCCATCTGGGCCGGGACGTCGCCGTCATTTATGAAGGACAGCGGCGCGACGGCAGCCATTTTGGCAGCGCATTGCGGTTCGGCCCGGACGGTACGCCCGAAGAGGCCGAATTGCCGCTGGTCGCGCCATTGCCGCCCAGCGGATGGCTGCTGGGGCGGCAGACACGTGCCGATCGGGGATTGGCGTCAGTCATCCGCACCTGGGAAGATGCGCCCTTTTATGCACGGTCGACCCTCCGCACCCAGCTGTTCGGGGAAAATGTGACGGCGGTGCAGGAAAGTATCTCGCTCGACCGGCTGATCCATCCGGTGGTGCAGTTCATGCTGCCCTACAAGATGCCGCGCGAGGCGGGGTAGGCGCTATTCCTGCGGCGGCTTGTCGCGAGCGGCCTGTTCCTTGTCGCGCGCAATGTCGCGGTTCACTGACCATAGCTGCCAGAAGCCGAAGCCCAGCGCCACGACCGCCACAAAGATCACCTCGATAAATCCGTAATTGTCGAACGAACCGGACACGTCTGTGCTCCTGTTGATTTCCGCCGCTATGCAACGCCGTGCCGACGCGCAAATGCGTCGATCAGCGCGACGGCCCGCGCCGGGTCTTCCTCATGCGCCAGATGGCCGAGATCGCGCATCTCGGTCGTCTCGCACCCGGGGATCAACGCCGCCGCGGCTGTCACTGCCGATAAAGGTACGGCGGTATCGCGCGATGGATGCACCAGCATCACCCGACCGGCCAGCGCGCCGATCCGCTGGCCCAGCGGCTCCAGCCGCCAGTTCGCCATCATCCGGATCGCCCCGTCGCAATGCCCGGACGTGCTGAACAACCGCGTGTACAGCGCCTCGCCCCGCGCATCGATGGTGGATCCGGTCGACCGGCGCAGGAACTTGGCGGCCTCCCCCGGCGATCGGGCCATGCGCGAAAAGATGATGGACACGACGGGATTGCTGAACATCAGCGTCGCCAGCTGCGGAAACAGGCGCGCGGCAAGGCCGGGAAAGGGCATCAGCGCGGGGGCCAGCCCCATCAATGGCGCGTTCCATCCCCGGTCGATCAGCATCTGCGCCCCGATCGCCGCGCCCGCCGAATGACCGACGACCAGCGCCGGCGGCGCCGCCAGCGTGTCGAGCAGTGCCGCCACCGCTTCCGCCATCGCCTCCAGCGTCGGGCGCTTGCCCGGTACGAACCGGGTAAAGCCATGGCCGGGCAGGTCCATGGCGATCACGCTGTATCGTTCGGCCAGCAGGGGCATGACGTCGCGCCAGCTATGCGTTGCGGCACCCGTCCCGTGGATCAGGACACATACCGGGCCGCTGCCCATCCGCTGCACGTGCCAGCGATAGCCGCCTGCCTGGACAAAGCTGCTGGCGGCGCTGTTCGGCCAGTCGCGTCCTTCGGTCGCCCAGTCGGGATACCGGTCCGTCATGCCGCATTCTCCCGCCCGATGCTGTCGATTGCCGCCACCATCGCCGCGCTGCCCGCATGGGGCAAGGGCAGGTATCGGCCCCGCACCATTGCCGCCAGTTCCGATGCCTCGGCTCGCGGGCGCGGGGAAATGTCGATGACGATCGCCGGGATGCCCGCCCGCGCGATGGATGCCGCCGCCGTTGCCGTTTCCGCCATTGCGGCCGCGCGGTTGGCGGTGCCATCCAGGGCCACATTGCCCTTGCCATCGGTCAGCAGCGCGATGATCGGCGATTGCCCGCGCTTGATCGCCGCCTCGGCCAGTTGCTCCGCCGCGATCAGGCCGGCCGCCAGCGGGGTGCCGCCGCCACCGGGCAGCCCCGCCAGCGCCCGCCGCGCCCGGGTCAGGCTGCGCGTCGGCGGCAGCAGCACCTCCGCGCCGTGATGGCGAAACGCGATCAGCGCGACCTGCGCCCGCTTCACATAGGCTTCAGCCAGCATCATCTCGACCGCGCCCTTGGCCTCGGCCAGCCGGGCGAGCGCCGAGGAGCCGGATGCGTCCACCGCAAAGATGGTCAGGCTTTCCTGCCGCTCCTGAAAGGCGCGGACACGAAGATCGGATTTGCGCAGATGCACCAGCCGCCCGTCGCCGGGCCGCGCGGCATCGCGCCGCAGCCTTTGCCACGGGATCGCGGCACGCAGTGTTTCGATCAGCGCCAGCCGCCGTCCGTCACCCGGCATCCCGGCGCGCGCACCCAGCGGCCGCCCGCGCCGCGCGGATTTCAGCGCCTTTCCGGCTCGCCCGCCGCGACCCTTGCCCCGGATGCGAAGCCTGCCCGCATCCTGATCCAGCACATGGCGGGGCAGGGCCGCGGCCGCGGCGGCGAGCAGGATTTCCTCCAGATCGCGGTCGGTCGGCATCGGCGGTTCGTTGTCCGTCTCACCGTCCGCATCGGGCGAACCGTCTGGCTGGGGATCGGCGGGCGGGGCATCGGCAGGCGGCGGCGCTTCACCGGCATCCGGCTCGCCCGCCGGCGCGTTGAGGGCGCGGGGGGCCAGCACCAGCCGCACCGCTGCCGTCAGATCATCGTCCTCCACTTCCGTCCGGCCGTGCAGCGCGGCATGGGCGATGGCGGCGGATTGGGCGAACAGCATGGGGCGGGCCGAGGTGATGCCAAGCGCCAGCGACAGGCCGGCCAGCGCCGCCCGCTGCGCATCGCTGGGCGGCATGACCCGGTCGGCGGCGATCCGGTCCGGCCAGACATCGACCGCGCAATGGCTGCGCACATCGTCCAGCCGGCAATGGAACGGAATACGCTCGGTCAGCATCGCCGGGGGCGCTTCGTCGGCATCCATGCCGTCATCCAGCAGCATTGCCGCCAGGCCGCCGCCATCCATCGCCTGAGCGATCGGGGCGGCGATATCGGGCAGGGCGCGTTCCGCCATGGGCAGGATCACCGTACCGCCCGCCGCCTCGCGCAGCAGGCCCGGCTGATGCACCCCGTGTCCGGCGGCCAGCGTGGCGGCAAGGTCAAGCCCGCCCAACAGGCGGTCCCGGTCGATGGACGCTGGCACGCGTCGCACCGGGCCTCGGGCGGCCAGCTGTGCCTCAGCAGACGCCATGATCGCATCGCGCACCGGCCCGCCGCCGGTCAGCACCACGCCGGGCAGCGCCGATGGCAGGGTCAGGAACAGCTGGATTGCCAGCTCCGCGTCGCTGGGCGCGGCGGATCCGGCGGGCGGGATCACCCGAACAGCTCGGTCAGCGCACGTTCGATCCGCACCGTCGATCCTGTTTCATCGAGCACGTTGCGGCGCAGCCGGTGGCGCAGCGCCAGCGGCGCGATTTCGCGGACATGGGCACGGGTCACGGCCTTCGCCCCGGCCAGTGCGGCCAGGGCGCGGCTGCCCCGCATCACAGTCAGTTCGCCGCGCAGGCCGTCCGCGCCCACAGCCTGACACAATCCGGCAATGTCGGACAGCACGGCCTCGGGCATCTCGACCGTCGCCAGCGCGGTCTTGGCCTTGGCAATCCGGCGCAGGATCTTGGCATCGCCCGCTTTCCATTGTTCGGCAAAACCCGCCGGATCGCGTTCCTGCGCGTCGCATCGGCGCATGATTTCAACCCGTTCGTCGATCGAGGTCGGCGTGCGCACCTCCACCGACAGGCCGAACCGGTCGAGCAGCTGCGGTCGCAATTCGCCCTCTTCCGGATTGCCGCTGCCGATCAGGACGAAACGGGCCGGATGCCGGATGCTCAGGCCATCGCGCTCGACCCGGTTCTCCCCCGATGCCGCCACGTCGAGCAGCAGGTCGACGACATGATCCTCAAGCAGGTTGATCTCGTCGATATACAGGAACCCGCGATGCGCCTTGGCCAGCAGGCCCGGTTCGAACTGCCGTTCGCCATGCGCCAGCGCGCGTTCCAGATCGATGGTGCCGACCACGCGGTCCTCGGTCGATCCCAGCGGCAGGTCGACAAAGGGCACCGGCACCTTGCGCACCTTTTTCCCGGCGCAATCCTCCGGACAATCGGCCGGATGGTCGGGATCGCAGTTGAAGCGCGATCCGTCGACCACGCGGATCAGGGGCAATGCCGCCGCCAGCGCCCGCGCCGCCGTCGATTTGCCGGTGCCGCGATCGCCAAAGATCATTACTCCGCCGATGCGTGCGTCAACTGCCGCGATCAGCAAGGCCCGCTTCATCTCGTCCTGTCCGACGATCGCGCTGAAAGGATATCCGCCCATCACTCCCCTGCCGACGGCGCGGCTCCAAACGCAGCAACCGTCAAGCCGCCTTGTCGCCGATGAATGTCCAGGTGGCAATCACTTTGGCATCCGGCGCGGCCGAAATGGGTACGGTACTGGACAATCGCCGCCGGCTGGTTGCAGGGTCGCGTTCCTTGTCGACCAGTCCACGGAGCGTCCCTTGACCCAATCGCCGCAAGCTCTTCCCCGTTCGCTTGGCTGGCCGCACCTGCTGGCACTGGGGGTGGGCTCGATCGTCGGTACGGGCATTCTGACGCTGATCGGTGTCGGGGCGGATCGTGCTGGCCCTGCGGTGCTGCTGTCCTTTGCCATTGCCGGTGCGATCTGCGCCTGCGCCGCGCTGGCCTATGCCGAACTGTCGACGATGATGCCGCAAGCGGGCAGCGCCTATAGCTATACGCGCCGCGTGCTCGGCACTCTGGTCGCGTGGGTCGTGGGGTGGAGCCTGATCCTGGAATATTCGCTGGTCGTATCGACCGTTGCGGTCGGCTGGTCGGGCTATGCCGCGCCGCTTTTGACCGCCATCGGCTTTCCGGCCGGGTTGACGGAGGGGCCGGAACAGGGCGGTATCATCAACCTGCCCGCCATTTTCATCATCGCGGTTGTCGCCGGGATGCTGATGCTCGGCACGCGGGAAAGCGCCCGGCTGAATTCAGTGCTGGTGCTGGTCAAGATCGCGACGCTGGCGCTGTTCGTCGCCGTTGCGCTGCCCGCCTTCGACGCCGCCAATCTTGAGCCGTTCATGCCGTTCGGCTTTGCCAAATCGATGGGGCCTGACGGGGTGGAACGCGGCGTCATGGCCGCCGCCGCCATCATCTTCTTTGCCTTTTACGGCTTTGACGCCATTTCGACAGCGGCAGAGGAGGCGAAGAATCCCGATCGCGATCTGGCGATCGGCATCATCGGATCGCTGATCGTCTGCACGCTGATCTATGTGCTGGTCGCCGCCGCTGCGATTGGTGCCATGTCGTTCACCCGCTTTGCCGACAGCCCGGAGCCGCTGGCCCTGATCCTGCGCGAAATGGGGCAGGGGGGCGTTGCGCGCATCGTGGCGATTGCCGCCGTCATCGCGCTGCCGACCGTGCTGCTGGGGTTCCTGTACGGTCAGAGCCGCATCTTCCTTGCGATGGCGCGCGATGGCTATCTGCCGCTGTCGCTGGCGACGATTTCCGGTCGGGGGACGCCCGCGCGGATCATCGTGGTGACGGCGGTGCTGGTCGCGATCCTGGCGGGGATCATGCCGATCGATCAGATTGCGGCGCTGGCGAATGCCGGCACGCTGATCGCCTTTGCTGCGGTCGGGCTGTGCCTGATCGTCTTGCGCCGGCGCGAACCGGATGCGCCGCGCCCGTTCCGCACCCCGCTGTTCTGGCTGGTCGGGCTGGGCGCGATCGGCGGCTGTGCCTATCTGTTCATCAGCCTGCCGGCCAAGACGATCCTGTATTGCCTGATCTGGAACGCAATCGGGCTGGTCGTCTATTTCCTCTATGGCCGGGCGCGGGTCGCCCGGCCCGGTTGATCAGTTGGCCATCAGCTTCGGGAAAAAGCCCTCATGCGCCGATCGCAGGTCGGCCAGCGGCACGATCCAGTCGCCTTCGTCCAGTTCGAACACGATCCGGTCCTTGATCGTCCGGCCCAGCGGATCGGCCGGCACGTCTGCCTTGTGCGCGGCGGCCATGAAATCGGCCAGGCACGTGTCACAGATGGTGACCAGGTACAGGCCCTGATCCTCGCCAAAGAAACTGCCGGCCACACCGAACGGCTGCGGTTCGTTGACCAGCACACCGATGTTCGATGCCAGCGCCATTTCAGCCAGCGCTACGGCAACGCCGCCATCCGACACATCATGGCACGCGGTGATCCAGCCCTGTTCGATACAGGCGCGGATGAAATCGCCGGTCCGCTTTTCGGCCTTCAGGTCGACGGGCGGCGGCGGCCCTTCCTCGCGGCCGTGAATGTCGCGCAGCCAGACCGACTGGCCCAGATGGCCGCCGCGCTCGCCCACGGCCAGCACGATATCGCCCGTCTTCTTGAACCCGATGGTCACCGATTGCGACCAGTCGGCCAGGATGCCGACGCCGCCGATCGCGGGCGTCGGCAGGATGGCCGAACCGCCGCCCGTCGCCTTTGATTCATTGTACAGCGACACATTGCCCGACACGATCGGGAAATCGAGCGCGCGGCACGCCTCGCCCATGCCTTCCAGACAGCCGACGATCTGGCCCATGATTTCGGGCCGCTGCGGATTGGCAAAGTTCAGGCAGTTGGTCACGGCCAGCGGGCGCGCACCCACGGCGGTCAGGTTGCGCCACGCCTCGGCAATCGCCTGTTTCCCGCCCTCGACCGGATCGGCAAAGCAGTAACGCGGTGTGCAGTCCGTGGTCATCGCCAGCGCCTTTTGCGTGCCGTGGACGCGCAACACCGCTGCATCGCCGCCGGGGCGCTGAACGGTGTCGGCGCCGACCATGTGGTCATATTGTTCCCAGATCCAGCGGCGGCTGGCGATATCGGGCGATCCCATCAGGCGGATGAGGTCGATGCCGATATGCTGACATTCCGGCACATTGGCCAGTTCCGCCGGGGGCGGGGTGGGCACGTGCGGACGATCATAAAGCGGCGCTTCGTCGGCCAGTGGGGCCAGCGGAATGTCCGCCACCGATTCGCCCTGCCATTTCAGGACCATGCGCCCGGTATCGGTCACCGTGCCGATCACGGCGAAATCCAGTTCCCATTTGCGGAAAATCGCCTCCGCCTCGGCCTCACGGCCCGGCTTCAGCACCATCAGCATCCGTTCCTGCGATTCCGACAGCATCATTTCATAGGGCGTCATGCCCGTTTCGCGCTGCGGCACCGCGTCCATGATCAATTCGATGCCGACCCCGCCCTTGGACGCCATCTCGACGCTGGAGGAGGTGAGGCCGGCCGCGCCCATGTCCTGAATGGCGACGATCGCGTCCGACGCCATCAGTTCCAGGCACGCCTCGATCAGCAGCTTTTCGGTGAACGGATCGCCGACCTGAACCGTCGGGCGCTTTTCGTCGGAATGTTCGTCGAAATCGGCGCTGGCCATGGTGGCGCCATGGATGCCGTCGCGCCCCGTCTTGCTGCCGACATAGACGACCGGATTCCCGATCCCGGCGGCGGCGGAATAGAAGATCTTGTCCTGTGCCGCGACGCCGACGGTCATCGCGTTGACTAGGATGTTGCCGTCATACGCCTTGTGAAAATTCACCTCGCCGCCAACGGTCGGCACGCCGACGCAATTGCCGTATCCGCCAATGCCATGCACGACCCCGGCGATCAGGTGCTTCATCTTCGGATGATCGGGCCGGCCAAAGCGCAGGGCGTTCATGTTGGCGATGGGCCGCGCGCCCATGGTGAACACATCGCGCAGGATGCCGCCAACGCCCGTCGCCGCGCCCTGATAGGGTTCGATATAGCTGGGGTGGTTGTGGCTCTCCATCTTGAAGATCGCCGCCTGTCCGTCGCCGATATCGATGACGCCCGCATTCTCGCCAGGGCCGCAAATCACCCAGGGCGCCGTGGTCGGCAGCTTTTTCAGGTGGATGCGGCTGGACTTGTAACTGCAGTGCTCCGACCACATCACCGAAAAGATGCCAAGTTCCGTCAGGTTCGGTTCCCGGCCCAGCGCGTGCAGCACGCGCTCATATTCTTCTGGGGACAGGCCGTGTTCGGCGACGATTTCGGGCGTGATCTGGGGCATGGCCCGTGCCTTTAGCGGGGCGGAACGTCGCCCGCTAGCCCGGTATTGACCCAAAAATCCTTTGCGATCGGGGTCGCGGGTTAACCGGCTGTTGATTCAACGGGTGCAGCATCGGTACGGCCATGCTGATGTCTCGCGTTCTTGCTCCCCCCATGCCTCGACCAACGGCGCTCAACCGGCCGAAGGACGGGCCGCTCCTTCCGCTGCCGGTGCGGTGGCAATGCGACCTGGCCGATGACCGGCTGACCTGGGCGCTTGGCGTGTTCGATCTATTCGGAATGGATCGCGCGGTGCGCCCCGTGCGCGGCGACGTGCTGGCGCGCTATCTGCCGGAATCGCGCGATGCGCTCGAACAGCTGCGGGCCGATGCGATCCGTTTGGGGCAAAGTTTCGTGCTGGATACCCGCATCGTTCGCCCCGATGGCGACATCCGCTGGATGCGCATCACCGCCGATGTCCTGATCCGCGACGGGCGGATCACGCACCTTTACGGGCAAAAACAGGATAGGACGGACGCTTTCGCGACAGACGGCGCTTGATCCTGCCGACCAGGCCGCGCCGCATGCCCAGCGGCTCGAACATCGCACCCGGTCCTTCGGGATCCAGGATCTGGTTTTCCGCCAGCCATTGCGACGCTCCGCTCATGTCGGGCAATTCGAACGGCACGATCCGGCGGCCATTGGTCGATTGCAGCGATTCCATCGCGTGGATCAGCGATCCGTGAGTCTGGATGGCCTCGGCAACCGTGGCCGCGTCCGTGCCGCAATGTTCGGCGATCAGGTCGTTTCGCACACTGGCGATGGTTTCGAACTCATCCTCGTTGCCGCTGCGCCGGGCGTCGATCGTGATATCGCATTCGCTGTCCAGCCGCAGCGACCGGTTGTTGAAATTGGACGATCCGACGCGCAGCACCGCATCATCGATCACCAACACCTTGGCATGGACATAGATGGGCTGACCGCCGCTCGTCATCGGGTGATACAGCCGGAACCGGCCATGGCGATCGGCGCGAAGCAGCGCCTCGACGATCAGGGCGCGGGCGCTGTCCATTGCAATGGGTTCCAGCCAGCCTTCGGCAGTGACCGGGTTCAGGATCACGAATTCCGGGCCGTCCGGTTCCTCCAGCCGCTTGGCGATGGCTTCGGCCACGACGCGCGATGCGAAATACTGGCTTTCGGCATAGACGAACCGCTTTGCCGACTGGATCAGGTCGACATAAAGCTGCTCGATCTCATGCACCCCGGGCTCTTCTCCCAGTTCGGGGATGGTGCGCGATATGGCCAGTTCGACATCCGTGAACTGCACCGGCAGGCCGTCCAGCCAGGCAGGGCCACTGGCCGGCGGCGCGCTGATCCGGTGCCCGCCGGCCCGGTGCCAGCGTCCACGCGCCAGATCGCCCAGTGCAGCCGCAGCATCGCCCGACAAGGCGGTCGTCACGTCATGCCACGGGCCATAGGGCTTGCCATTGGGTTCCAGCCGCAGCGGCTGATCGTCCAGATGCTCGCGCGTGTCCCACCGGTCGGCGGTCATGTCGATGCCGCCGCAAAAGGCGATGCGGTCATCCACAATCACGATCTTCTGGTGATGTGATCCGGCCGGGGGATGGGCATGATCCAGCTTCAGATGGATGCGCGGATGCCGCCACCAGCGTGCGATCGTCATCATCGTGGTCGGTTGAAACAGGCTTTTGATCGCGCCGGTATCCCAGCGCAGGATGTGGACGTGCAGATGCGGCTTTCGCTGCACCAGCCAGTCGATCAGCGCGCCGATTGCCGCCGGGGCGCCATCCTGCGTTTCGGGCACCAGCTGGATCCGCGCATCGAAATCCCATCCGATCAACAGGATCTGGTGCTCTGCCTGCATCATCGCCTGGCGTGCCCGGTCGAAATACCCCTCTGCATCGACGATGACGGTCGCCTGGTGCGCTTTGGACAGTCGCCAGCAATTGCGGCCGGGCTCAAGGGTCAGGGGCGAATCGGCCATGGGCGTTGCCCTACAGGATTTCCCGCACGACGTCCTGTGGACGACACAGGCGGACGCCCTTTTCCGTTTCGACGAGCGGCCGTTCGATCAGCACGGGGTGGGCCATCATCGCACCCAGAACCGCGTCATCGCCCGCATCCAAAAGGTTCAGTTCGGCGCACAGGTCGGCCGCCGGGCTGTTTTTCGTGCGCAGCCCCTGTCGCGGCGTCATGCCCGCACGGGCGTAAAGGGCCATCAGTTGCTCGCGCGTCGGCGGTGTTTTCAGATATTCGACCACCGTCACCTCGACGCCCGGCGTCTCCTGAAGGATCGCCAGCGTCTTGCGCGACGTGCCGCAGGCGGGGTTGTGCCAGATCGTCGCCTTCACTGGCTGGCCCCCGCTGCGGTCCCGGCGCTGCCGCCCTTCAGATAGGTGTCGAACCAGTCGATCGTGCGCTTCAGGCTGTCGATCTGGTTCTCGCGCTTGGCAAAGCCGTGGCCCTCGGCGGGATAGAACACCACGTCGTTGGGCGTCCCCTTGGCCTTCAGGATGTCGGCAACCTCCTTAGCCTGGCCGCGCGGCACGCGGATGTCGTTTTCGCCCTGCAGCGACAGCAGCGGCGCCTTGATATCCTTGATGAACGTCATCGGCGAAGTCGCTGTATAAACGCCCTTATCCTTGACCGGATCGCCCAGCAGGGAAACGATATACTCCTTCAGCAGCGGGTCGGCCTGTTCATACATGCTGAACCAGTTGATGATGCCGAACAGCTGCACGCCGGCGGCGAATTCGTCTGGCGTCTTTGCCACCGCCATCAGCGTCATGAACCCGCCATAGGAGCCGCCGGTGATCCCGACCTTTTTTGGGTCCACATAGCCGCTGGCGACCAGGAACTGCTTGCCCGCGATGACATCCTTCAGGTCGCCGCCACCCAGATCCTGGTAATTGGCGGTCTGGAATGCCTGACCATAGCCGGTGGAGCCGCGAACATTGGGCTGCATCACGATATAGCCGCGGCTGGCCAGCGCGGTTGCCGTGCGATTGAACCCGTCCTGGCTCTGACCGGTGGGGCCGCCATGGGGCAGCAGGATCGCCGGGTTGCTGCCGTCGCGCTTCAGGTTGAACGGAACGGTCACGATCGCACTGACCAGCGTGCCGTCAAAGCTCTTGTAGGTCACGACCTGCGACTTGGGCAGGTTGGCCGGCGTCAGGCTGGCCAGACCCAGTGCGGTGACCGGGCTGGGCTGGCCGCTGGCCACATCCACGATGTGCAGATCAGCGGTCGTGTCCGCGCCCGAATGACTGGCCAGCAGCCGCCGCCCGTCGGGCGAAAAACTGGTTTCCCCGCCGCTCAGCGAATTGAGGCCGGGGGGCAGGGCAAGCGGCCGCTCCATAAGGCTTGCCACATCGACCAGCGCGACGGTGGACCGGCCATCCTCGATGGTGCGGATGGTGAAGCTGCGCCCATCGGGGCTGAACCCGCCCGCCGATTGCGCCCATGGCGTCGGCTTCAGCGCCCGCCACCGCCCGGCGGCGATATCATACAGCGCCGCGCGAAGCTGGCCCGTGCCCTCATTCGTGGTGACCGCGATCAGCCTGCCGTCGGGCGACACATCCGACGCCTCGTAAATCGTCTTGGCCTTGCCCAGGATCAGCGTCGCCTTGCCGCTGGGCACTTCGACGCGCCAGATTTCGGCGACGGTGGAATCGCTGTTCTCGCGCACCGCGATGATCGCCTTGCCGCCATCGATCCACGCGGTCGGCGACCAGCGCAGCTGCGGGTCGCTTTCCTTGACCAGCGGCGTCGTCTTGCCCGTGCCAAGGTCGAACAGGGCCAGATTGACCTGACCTTCGGTCTTGAGCTTTGTCGACATCACCGCTGTCTTGCCGTCCGGCCCGATCAGCGGCGTCGTTTCGCGCAGTTCGGGCGTGTTGGTCAGGTTGCGGACTGCGCCGCCCTGGGTTGGCACGGCATAGACGTCATATTGCTCGTTTCCGCCCTGATCCTGCAGGAAATAGAGGAGCTTGCCATCGGGCGAGGGGATCAGGCCGGATTGCGAATCGTCCGACCGGGTGAGTTGAACCGGCCAGCCGCCGCTCGCCGGGATTTTCCAGATATTGTTGCGGCCGGTCAGGCTGGTGACGAGATAGATTTCCTTGCCATCCCGGCTCCACGACGTCGCGCCCAGCGTGCGGGAATAGGCAAGGTCCTCGACCGGCACCGGCTGGGCATCGGCATTGGCCGGGCTGTCGATCGACCGCGGATCGGTCACCGCCCGCTGGGGCGATGCGACCTGCGCCGAAACGGGTGCCGCGCCGAACAAGAACGCGGCCGACGCCGCCAATATGGATCGACGCATGACTTCCCCCTGAAATCCATCCGGATATGAAGGGTATGACACGCGCCCTAATGGTTAGGAAGCAATTTAATCCTGTGGAAAACGCACTTAGCTGACCTGCCGGTGATCTGATGCCATCTGCAGTGCAAGCCGCTGCCGGATTTCGTTCCGCTTATCTCTGATCATGCCAGGGATCAAAAAAGCATCAATCAAAGCCCAAACAAGTCCGATGAGAATAAGGTAGGACAATATCTGTAATATGGCAGTGCCAGGTCGCCCGAGGTAGAACCGATGAGCACTCACAAACCAAAGGAAAAACCAAAACAGATAGGCAACGCCTGTGCTCGGGCCATCATTCGTCACTCGCTGCTCGATCAGCGTCAATTCGCCCGTTGTCAGTGCCATAAGTTACCCCTCTCGGAGACAATAGCGCGATAAAGGTCAACGAGACAACAAAAATTCCCCGAGATCAGCCTTCATCACGCTCCAGCCATTGTTCCAGCCATTTGATCGTATAATCGCCCGACTGGAATTCGGGGTCCTCAATCAACGCCTGATGCAGCGGAATGGTGGTCTTGATCCCCTCGACCACAAACTCTTCCAGCGCGCGCTTCAGCCGCATGATGCACCCCTCGCGCGTGCGGCCATACACGATCAGCTTGGCGATCATGCTGTCGTAATAGGGGGGCATCCGGTATCCGGCATACAGGCCGCTGTCGACGCGGACGTGCATCCCGCCCGGCGCGTGGAAATTGCTGACCAGACCCGGCGACGGCACGAAGGTGCGCGCATCCTCTGCATTGATCCGGCATTCGATGGCGTGGCCGCGAAACTCCAGCGATTCCTGGGTCACGGACAGCGGATGGCCCTCGGCCACGCGGATCTGTTCGCGGATCAGGTCGACCCCGGTGATCGCCTCGGTCACCGGATGCTCCACCTGGATCCGGGTGTTCATCTCGATGAAGTAGAACTCGCCATTTTCCCACAGGAACTCGATGGTGCCCGCACCGCGATAGCCCATATCGGCCATCGCCTTGGCACAGATCGCGCCCATCCGTTCCCGGTCCGCCTGGCTGAGCACGGGGGAGGGGGCTTCTTCCAGCACCTTCTGGTGGCGGCGCTGCAGCGAACAGTCGCGCTCGCCCAGATGGATGGCGTTGCCATTGCCGTCGCCGAACACCTGAAACTCGATGTGGCGCGGGTTGCCCAGATATTTCTCGATATAGACGGTGGCATCGCCGAACGCGGCTTTTGCCTCGCTGCCGGCCTGCTGCATCAGCGTCTCGAGGCTGTCCTCGCTCTCGCACACCTTCATGCCCCGGCCACCGCCGCCGGACGCGGCCTTGATGATCACCGGATATCCTGCCGCGGCCGCGATCGCGCGCGCTTCGGCAACATCGCTGACCGCGCCGTCCGAACCCGGCACCAGCGGCAGGCCCAGCGCCTTGGCGGTGCGTTTGGCTTCGATCTTGTCGCCCATCACCCGGATATGTTCGGGCTTGGGGCCAACGAAGATCAGGTTATGCAGCTCGACGATTTCCGCAAACTTGGCATTTTCGGACAGAAAGCCATAGCCGGGATGGATCGCATCCGCGCCCGAAACCTCGGCCGCCGAAATGATGTTGGGGATGTTGAGATAACTGTCCTTGGCCGCGGGGGGGCCGATGCAGATCGCCTCGTCCGCCAGCCGCACGTGCATGGCGTCGGCATCGGCGGTGGAATGCACCGCGACCGTCTTGATCCCCATTTCATGGCACGCGCGATGGATGCGCAGCGCGATTTCGCCGCGATTGGCGATCAGCAGTTTGTTGATCTTGCCCATGGGATCACTCGATGACGACGAGTGGCTGGTCGAACTCGACCGGCTGGCCGCTTTCGACCAGAATCGCCTTCACGGTGCCGCTGTTCGGGGCGGAGATGCGATTCATCACCTTCATCGCCTCGATGATCAGGATGGTGTCGCCCGCGCTCACCGTCTGGCCCACCGCGATGAACGGCTTGGCGCCCGGTTCCGCGGTCAGATAGGCAGTGCCGACCATCGGCGACTTCACCGCATTGGCGGCAGCAGCTGCCGGCGCGGCAGCGCCCTCGGCGGCGGGCGCAGCCACCGGTGCTGCCACCGGCGCGGCGGCCATCGGCATGGCGACGGCGGCGGGCGCGGCCTGAACCTGGCGGGCAACGCGCACCTTGCGGTCGCCGTCCTCCACCTCGATCTCGGTCAGGCCGGTATCGTCCAGCACGGTCGCGAGGGCGCGCACCAGATCGACATCGACCTGCATCGCGCCACCATGTTTCTTGTCTTCGCTCATCGACCCCTCAACGCATTCGTTGCAAAAATATGGCAGTGCCTCTGTCAGAATCGGGCTGCGGCTTCAAGCGCCAGCAGATAGGAAAGCGGACCAAAGCCCGCGATCGTCCCCCTGGCTGCCTGTCCCGCCAGGCTGACATGGCGAAAGGATTCCCGCTTGTGCGGGTTGGACAGATGCACCTCGATCACCGGCGTGCGGATGCCCTTGATCGCATCGTGCAGCGCGACCGAGGTGTGGGTCAGCGCGCCGGCGTTCAGCAGCACCGCCCGCGCATCCGATGCCTGCGCCTCGTGCAGCCAGTCGACCAGGTGCCCTTCGTGATTCGACTGGCGCAAATCGACCGACAGGCCCAGTTCGCGCCCGCGATCCTCCAGCATCCCGGCAATATCGTCCAACGTGTCCGAGCCATAGATTTCCGGCTCGCGCGTGCCGAGCAGGTTGAGGTTCGGTCCATTCAGCACATAGACGATCTGGCTCATGATGACAGGCTTTCCAGATGGGCTGCGACGCCATGACGCGGGCGACAGCGCTTCACAAGGCTATAGTCAAAACCTATCGACCGACCGGCAGTTTTGCCTATCGCCCAATGGCGCGACCCGATTGATGGCGCTTCGCCTACACGAAGCCGCTGGACATCGCCAGCCGCGTTCCTAAGTGCCTGACCGACAGCGAGGACAGACATGACGCATACCGACGGCACCGTGACCATCACCCTGAATGGCGAGCATCGCCGCGTGCGCGCGGGCATCAGCATCGCCGAACTGGCGGCCGAGATCGGCCTGGTGCCGGAAAAGGTAGCGGTGGAACGCAATCTGGAAATCGTGCCCCGTTCGACGCTGGGCGATGTGCGCATCGCGGATGGCGATGAACTGGAAATCGTGCATTTCGTCGGCGGCGGCGATCATCAGCCGGCGGGCGACGATAGCTGGACCGTGGCGGGCCGCACCTTTGGATCGCGGCTGATCGTCGGCACCGGGAAATACAAGGATTTTGCCCAGAATGCCGCCGCGGTCGAGGCGTCGGGCGCGGAAATCGTTACAGTGGCGGTGCGCCGGGTGAACGTGTCCGATCCCAAGGCGCCGATGCTGACCGATTATATCGACCCGAAAAAGGTTACGTACCTGCCCAACACCGCCGGATGTTTCGACGCCGACAGCGCGATCCGGACGCTGCGACTGGCGCGAGAGGCGGGCGGCTGGGACCTGGTGAAGCTGGAGGTGCTGGGCGAGGCGCGCACCCTGTATCCCAACATGGTCGAAACGCTGCGGGCAACCGAGGTGCTGGCCAAGGAGGGGTTCCTGCCGATGGTTTATTGCACCGACGATCCCATCGCCGCCCAGCAGCTGGAAAATGCCGGTGCCGTCGCGATCATGCCGCTTGGCGCGCCGATCGGGTCGGGCCTTGGCATCCAGAACCGCGTGACCATCCGCCTGATCGTCGAGGGGGCAAAGGTGCCCGTTCTGGTGGATGCGGGCGTCGGCACCGCGTCGGATGCGGCGGTGGCGATGGAATTGGGCTGTGCCGGCGTGTTGATGAACACCGCCATTGCCGAGGCGAAGGATCCGATCCAGATGGCCCGCGCCATGAAGCTCGCCGTGGAAAGCGGGCGGCTTGCCTATCGCGCGGGACGCATGGGCCAGCGCCGCTATGCCGATCCGTCCAGCCCGCTTGCCGGTCTGATCTGAAATTCTGCAGTTCTGCGGGGCCGCGCCGGGTTCCCTGCGGCAGCCGACCCGGCCATGCGGCGGATTGCATTGCAGCATGAAAAACGTCATTGCACCCCCGAACTGGAGGGATCGACCATGAGCTTCAAGCCTATCCGCAAGGCCGTGTTTCCCGTTGCCGGCCTTGGCACGCGTTTCCTGCCCGCCACAAAGGCGATGCCCAAGGAGATGCTGACCGTCGTCGATCGCCCGCTGATCCAGTATGTCGTCGATGAAGCGCGCGAAGCGGGGATCGAGGAGCTGATCTTCGTCACCGGGCGCGGCAAGGGCAGCCTGGACGATTATTTCGACGTGGGGTTCGAGCTGGAAACCACCATGTCGGCGCGCGGCAAGTCGCTGGACGTGCTGGCCCCGACGCGCGTCAAGCACGGCAATCTGGTGTCGATCCGCCAGCAGGAGCCGCTGGGCCTGGGCCATGCCGTATGGTGCGCCCGTCATGTCGTGGGCGACGAACCCTTTGCCGTCCTGTTGCCCGACGAACTGATGATCGGTCAGCCGGGCTGTCTGGCCCAGATGGTCGAGGCGTATCACAAGGTCGGCGGCAACCTGGTCGCCGCGCTGGAAGTGCCGGCAAGCGAAACCCACAAATATGGCGTGATCGACCCCGGGACGACCGACGGCCCGCTGACCGAGATCAAGGGGCTGGTGGAAAAGCCGGCTGCGGGGACCGCGCCGTCCAACCTGATGCTGCCCGGCCGCTACATCCTTCAGCCCGAGGTGATGCAGGCGCTGGAGGCGCATGAAAAGGGGGCGGGCGGCGAAATTCAGCTGACTGACGCCATGGCCAAGATGATCGGTGTCCAGCCGTTCCACGGCTTTACCTTTCAGGGCGTGCGCCACGATTGCGGCGACAAGGCCGGATGGCTTCAGGCGAATATCGCGCTTGGCTTTGACCGAGCGGATATCGGTGCACAGGTCCGCGCCTATGCCGCCGACCTGCTCGCGCAGGGCTGATTACCAGCACTGTTCCCGATCCCGCTCATGCTGAGCTGGTCAAAGTATCGACCCTGCCGCCCGATCACGGCTGCGTCCTTCGACAGGCTCAGGACGGGCGGAGAGTGGGGCAGCCGTCGAACGTGACGGCTGCGCCTTACCGCCCCTCGGACGGCGCGCCCTCCACATCGACGATCCAGCGTTCGTCGCCCTCGATCGCCAGCGCGCTCAGCCTGCCGCTGGCATAGGCGCCGGTGTCCACGCCGATCCGGCCGGTCATCCATTCGACGCCGTCCGTGATCGTGTGCCCGTGCACGACGATGCGGGGCAGGGCGGCCCGGTGGGTCAGGAACGGTTCCCGGATCCAGCGAAGGTCGGCGACCTTCTGCTGCGCCAGCGGCACGTCGGGGTGGATCCCCGCATGGACAAAGGCATAATCGCCGATTTCGATCAGGTCCTCGCCCGATTTCAGGAACGCCAGATGTTCCGGGGGCACTGCGGCCTGAAAGGCGGCGGCCAGTTCGTCCCAGTCCGCTGCCATGATCTCCGCCTCCGACACGCCATAGCTGTGCATGGTCGGCCGCCCGCCGATGCGGTGGAACAGGCGCAGCGCCTCGCGCTTGCCCTCCAACGCAGAGATCATCACTTCCTCGTGATTGCCGATCAGCAGGCGGACCCTGGGGTCGGCCTGTGCCAACCGCATCACCCGGTCGATCACGCCGGCTGAATCCGGCCCGCGATCCATCAGGTCGCCCAGAAAGACGAGGTGCCGCTCAGCCGGGCCGCGCGCCGCATCCTCGGCATCGATCCGGGCGAGCAGCGCATCGAGCAGGTCGAGCCGCCCGTGAACATCGCCAATGGCATAGACGCGCATCCCGTCGGGAATGCGGCCCGGAACGGTTTTCGGCAGCGCGGCGGAGCGCCGGAACAGACGCGACAACATGATGACTGGCCTTTGCCGGGCTCAATAGGGCGGTTTGTGCAGGCCCCGGGGGCTGATCGTGAAAATCTCGCACCCCGTTTCGGTAATACCGATCGAATGTTCGAACTGTGCCGACAGCGACCGGTCGCGCGTCACCGCCGTCCAGCCATCGTCGAGCAGCTTCACGTCCGGGCGGCCGATATTGATCATCGGTTCGATCGTGAAAAACATGCCGGGGCGCAGTTCCGGCCCGGTGCCGGGGCGGCCGACATGGACCACTTCGGGCGCGTCATGGAACAGGCGGCCGACGCCATGGCCACAGAAATCGCGGACGACGCCGTACCGATGCGCCTCGGCATGGCGCTGGATCGCATGGGCGACATCGCCCATGGTGTTGCCGGGCCGCGCCTGTTCGATGCCCAGCATCAGGCATTCGTGCGTCACCTCGACCAGCCGCCGGGCCTTCAGCGGTACGTCCCCGACCAGATACATCCGGCTCGTATCGCCGTGCCAGCCGTCCAGCAGCGGGGTGACATCGATGTTCACGATGTCCCCGTCCTTCAGCACCCGGTCGCCCGGAATGCCGTGGCACACGACATGGTTGATCGAAATGCAGCAACTGTGCGTATAGCCGCGATAGCCCAGCGTCGCGGGCACCGATCCACCGTTCAGCATCGCGCGGCGCACCATGTCGTCCAGCTCGCCCGTCGACACGCCGGGCACCACATGCGGCACCAGCATGTCCAGGATTTCCGCCGCCAGCCGCCCAGCCGCGCGCATCCCGGCAAATCCGGCTTCGTCATGCAGCTTGATGGCGTTGCTGCGCGTCAGCGGCTGATCGATCGATGCGGTTACATATTCGGTCATGCCGGGCATATAGCGGCCTGGGGCGGTATTTGCGAGGGGGGAGGGTTGCGCTATGCCGCCGCCCCATGAACGAACGCATCTGGACCGCCGGGCTGGCCGTAATCGGCGACGAAATCCTGTCGGGCCGTACCCAGGACCGCAATATCGCGCAGATCGCGGGCTGGCTGAATGCGCAGGGCATCCGGATGGCCGAGGTGCGCGTGGTCGCCGATCGGCAGGAAGCGATCGTGGCGGCGGTCGATGCCCTGCGGACGGGCTATGACTATTGCTTTACCACCGGCGGCATCGGGCCGACGCATGACGACATCACGGTCGATGCGATTGCGGCGGCGCTGGGCGTGTCCGTCGTGATCCATCCACAGGCAGAGGCGATGCTGGCGGACTATTACGCGACGCGCGGCGGCCTTACCGAAGCGCGGCTGCGCATGGCGCGCGTGCCGGACGGGGCGGACCTGATCGTCAACCGGATGTCGGGCGCGCCGGGTATCCGGCACGGCAATGTCTTTATCCTGGCCGGGGTGCCGCACATTGCGGCGGGGATGCTGGATGCGCTGTCGGGCACGCTGGAGGGTGGTCGCCCGCTGGTCAGCGGCACGATCGGCTGCTGGGTCGCCGAAAGCGAGGTGGCGGACCTGCTCGCCCGGACCGAGCGCGCGCATGACGGCGTGTCGATCGGCAGCTACCCGCTGTTCCGCGACGGCCGCGTCGGGGCCAATTTCGTGGTGCGGGCTACCGATCCGGCACTGGTCGATCAATGCATTGCCGCGCTGACCCGCGATCTGGAATCCGGCGGCTGGCCGGTGGTTTCCGAAGGGATATAGGCGCAATGACGGGTCCTTTCGAACCAGGCGAGGCTGCCGGCCTTGCCCGGATGCAGGCGTTTCAGCCGCGCATGGGCCGCGCCTATGCCGCCGGGCGCAACCGCGACGAAGGACCCCCAACCCGCGCGGATGCGCCGCTGCGCCGCGATGTTTCCGCCCTGTCGCCCTGGCTGCGCCATCGGCTGATCACCGAACAGGCGGCGATTGCGGCCGCCGCGCCGCATGGCGAACATGCCGCCAAGTTCGTATCCGAAGTGCTGTGGCGCGGCTATTTCAAGGGCTGGCTGGAACATCGGCCACAGGTCTGGAGCAACTATTGCGCGGGCCGCGATGCCGCGCTGGCCGCGGTTCAGGGCAATGCCGGCCTGTCCCGCGCCTATGCCGAGGCGGTGGAGGGGCGGACGGGCATCGACTGTTTCGATGCCTGGGCCCGCGAACTCGTCGAATGGAACTGGCTGCACAACCATGCCCGGATGTGGTTTGCCAGCATCTGGATCTTCACGCTGCGGCTGCCATGGGAACTGGGTGCAGACTTTTTTCTGCGGCATCTGATGGACGGGGATCCCGCGTCGAACACGCTCAGCTGGCGCTGGGTCGGCGGGCTGCACACGCGTGGCAAGCATTATCTGGCGCGGCGTGAGAATATCGTGCGGTACACCGATGGACGCTTCGATCCGGCTGGCCTGAACGAAACGGCAGAGCCGCTGCCACTGGATGACGAGCCTGCGCGGCGTCCGCTGCCGCCGTCCGATCCGTGGCCCGGCGGCGACTTTGCGCTGCTGCTGCATCCGGAGGATTGCGCCTTTTCGACGCTCGATCTGCCGCGTGCCCCCGTGCGGATCATCGGCGTGACCCCGCCCGACCGGCGGGCGGCGTCGGTGGCACCGGCAGTGACCGCCTTTTCCGCACGCGCCGTTGCCGATGCCGCAGCGCGTGCGGGCGAGCATTTCGGCTGTCCCGTCGATCTGGTCAGCGACTGGCCGGACGCCGAAGCCCTGCCGCTGGTCGCACCATGGATGCCGACCGGGTGGTGGCGCGACACCGTGCCCGCCCATTCCAGCATCGCGTGGCGGCGTCAGCCCTATGACGACGCCATCTGGCCGCTCGCCACCGCGGGGTTCTTCAAGGTGAAGGCAGGCGCCGGCCGCGCCCTGGGCCGGCTTGGCCTCGACCTGCCGCCGCTTTAACCGGCGCTGATCCGCTCATCTGTTCGCTGTTGTTTCTTCCGAACTGCCGGAACCCGCCTTTGCGTGATCGTGATACAGTCCATGTATAGTTCGGGTACTGGATGACCTCAGCTTGGCCGATTTATCCAGTTCGCGCACTCATCAAGTGATCGTTGCGACAAACGCGGCCCTGCCGGGGACTAAAATCACTGCTTCGATTAGCAGGATGGGCGAATGTTCGCCCTATTTTTGCATCTTGCGGAAAATACGTGATGCAAATGGGCAACAGGGGCGCCGCGAACGCAACTTCCGCAATAAAGTTCCATTGTTGATTGCCGATTTCGCTCGCATAGCACGCGTATGGTGCACGGATTGTGCGACCAAGCTATCGAGTATGGGGGTATGCTTATGAAAATTTCCGCCGCTCGGCGCAGTCATTGGATTGCGTCGCTGTTTATCGGCACGTCCTTGTTCGCCTTCCCGGCGCACGCACAGGATGCCGCTGCGACCGAAGAGCCCAGCGACGACATCGTCGTGACCGGATCGCGCATCGTCAACCCGGCCCTGGAACAGTCCAGCCCCGTCGCGGTGATCGGCGAGGACGAACTGAATTTCCGTCAGCCCGTCAGCGTCGAGGAAGTGCTGCGCGAACTGCCCGGCGTCCGTCCGTCGATCGGCCCGGGCGTGAACAATGGTTCCGACGGTTCGGCCACGGTCGACCTGCGCGGCATCGGCACGAACCGCACGCTGGTCCTGATGGACGGCCGCCGCATCGTGCCGTTCGGCCTGGATGGCCTGACCGACACCAACAACATCCCCGTCGCGCTGCTGCAGCGGGTCGACATCACGACCGGCGGTGCCTCCACCGTGTACGGTGCTGATGCCGTTGCCGGCGTCGTCAACTTCATCACGCGCCGCGATTTCGAAGGCATTGTCGCCAACGCCCAGTATCGCATTTCCGAGCGCGGCGATGCCGCCCGCTTCCGTGCCGACGTCACCGTCGGTGGCAACTTCGCCGATGGTCGCGGCAACGCCGTGCTGAGCGTCGGCTATACCAAGGCCGATCCGCTGCTGCACACGCAGCGTTCGATCAGCGAAGTGCCGATCAGCTCGGCCAACGGCCTGTTCTCCGGCGCGACCGCCGCTCAGGTGACGATCTTTGGGTCGCCGAACAACGCCGCGCTCGGCCTTCCCGCCAGCATCTTCGGCGCGGTCGTCAATCCGGCCACCGGCCGTCTGCAGGCGGCAACGCCGGCCGACACGTACAACACCAATATCGGCACCTATTTCCAGACGCCGCTCGACCGCATCAATGTGTATGCCAAGGCGGATTACGAGATTGCCGACGGCATCGAATTCTATTCGACCGCCTTTTACAACCGCAACGAAGTGCGGCTGCAGCTGGCCTCGTCGGGCACGTTCGGCAACACCTATCGCCTGTCGCTGAACAACGCCTATCTGCCGGCCGGTGTCCGCAACCAGCTGTGCGCCGGTTTCGACACCAACTCGGCCGTCAGCGGCATCCAGCCGATCAGCCAGGCGGATTGCGATGCGGCCGCGGCTGTTCGCGGCGGCCCGGGCACGCCCGGCTATCTTGAAATCCCGGTGGTGGCGCAGCGTCGCTTCACCGAATACGGCCCGCGCGGTAACCCGATCGTGTCGCAGGTGTTTCAGGTGCAGGGCGGTTTCCGCGGCAACATCACGCCGTCGCTGACCTATGACGTCAGCGCGCAGTTCGGCGAAACCCGCCAGAACCAGACCCGCGAAAACTGGGGTTCGTTCAGCAAGGTGCAGCAGGCGCTGCGGTCGTTCCGTACCGTTGGCGGCACCCCGGTCTGCGTCGACACGACGAACAACTGCGTCCCGCTGAACCTGTTCGGCCAGAACGGCACGATCACGCCGGAAATGCTGTCGTTCATCGATCTGGACGCGCTGATCAACCGCGTGACGCGCCAGACGGTCATCACCGGCAGCATCGCCGGCGACCTGTTCGGCCTTGCCTCGCCCTTTGCCGAAAACGCCATCGGTTTCGCCGTCGGCGCGGAATATCGCAAGATTTCGGCCGCCAGCCAGCCGGACGGTGCGTCGCAGATCCAGGGCGAAGTGCTCGGCACCGGCGCGCGTACGCCGCCGGATGCGGGTGAATACAGCGTCAAGGAAGTGTTCGGCGAAATCATCGTCCCGCTGGTCGAAGACAAGCCGTTCTTCTATCGCCTGACTGCGGAAGGCGGCATCCGCTATTCCGACTACACGACCACGGGTGGCAGCACGACGTGGAAGGCGGGCGGTTCGTGGGAGCCGTATCGCGGCTTCAAGTTCCGCGGCATGTACCAGATCGCGGTGCGTTCGCCGAACATCCAGGAACTGTTCCAGTCGCCGGTTCAGGGTCTGGGCAACCTGACCACCGACCCGTGTCAGGGCGCCAACCCGACGGCCAGCGCCGGTCTGACCGCGCTGTGCGTTGCAACCGGTGCGCCTGCGGGCACCATCGGCGGCATCCCGGCGCCGACGTCCGGTCAGATCAACGTCACCACCGCGGGTAACGCCACGCTGGATGTCGAAGAAGCCCGGACCTACACCCTGGGCGGCGTGTTCACCCCGGAATTCATGCCGGGCTTTGCGCTGACCGTCGATTACTTCAACATCCGCGTCGACAACGCCATCACCCAGCCGTTGCAGGCCGACATCCTGAACGGATGCTATTCGGCTGCGCTGAACCCGACGTTCGAAAACAACTCGTTCTGCGGTTTCATCCGTCGCAACCCGCTGACGGGCAGCCTGAACGGCGCCGGCGAAACGCCCGGCGTCATCCTCAGCTCGTCCAACCTGGGTGTGATCCAGACTGCCGGTATCGATTTCGGCGTGACCCAGCGCGTGCCGCTGGATCAGCTCGGCTTCAACACCGACAATTCGATCACTGTGTCGTTCAATGGTACCTGGCTGGATTATTATCACTTCCAGGCAACGCCGAACGCGATCAACCGCGACTGCACCGGCTATTACAGCCCGTCGGGATGCACCAATCCGCGTGCGGAATGGCGCTATAACGGCCGTCTGACCTATTCGGGCAAGAACTACGACATCTCGATGTTGTGGAACCACATGAGCGCGGTGCAGCTGG
Source organism: Sphingomonas eleionomae (assembly GCF_049889035.1). Taxonomy (NCBI): domain Bacteria; kingdom Pseudomonadati; phylum Pseudomonadota; class Alphaproteobacteria; order Sphingomonadales; family Sphingomonadaceae; genus Sphingomonas; species Sphingomonas eleionomae. Next base: position 184,480 of record NZ_JBLTWP010000001.1, read on the forward strand.
AGCCGTTCCTGGCTACTCGTCTGCCCGGCAACACGCCGCAGCCCGGCGGTCCGAACCCGGCGCCGACCAACCTGCAGAGCTTTGTCCTGAACGGCATTCAGTACACCAACGTGCCGACCGGTGGCATTGCGCCGCAGTTCCGCCAGATCGGTGCCTATGACCTGTTCGACCTCGCGCTGCGCGTGCAGCCGACCGACGAACTGGAACTGACCCTGACCGTCGACAACCTGTTCGACCGCCAGCCGCCGCTGGTCGGTTCGGGCGTGGGTGGCACGGCGTTCAACAGCGGGAACACCTTCCCGACGCTGTATGATCCGATCGGCCGCTCGTTCACCATGGGCGCTCGCCTGCGGTTCTGATCGACCGGGCGGTAACGCCGGACGAACATCGGGGGGCGGCAGGGCAATCCTGCCGCCCCCTTTTTTGTGCCTGCCACGGCCCTCGCCGGTGCCCGCGCCCGTCAGGGCCGGCCCACGCGATGCTGGACCCGCATCATCGCCGGGCGCACCGATCCGATGCCGAATGGCTATGTCGAAGGTTTCAGCGAAGCGGACGCGGAAAACCGGCGCGAGGGGCCAGTTCCGGCCGGGGGCAAGGTGACGGGGAACATCCCCGCGCCAGCCATTGGGCGCAGCCGGACCCACCGGGAAATCGCCCCGTGGTGTTCAGCATATGGCCGGTATGGCATGAAGTGGAGCGGGTGAGGGGAATCGAACCCCCGTCTTAAGCTTGGGAAGCTTCTGCTCTACCATTGAGCTACACCCGCGTGCAGGGCGTCGTTGCTACATCCGGCTGCGCGCGTCAACGGTCCGTTGGCCGTTGCGCCCGTCGTGCCATGCGTTAGCAAGGGTCCTTCACTTCATGGCCGGGGGCAAGATGCGGAAATTCGTGCGGGATTTGCTGGGAACGACGATGGCGGTCCTGCTGGTGGCGGGTGGCGCGGCGCCGGTCGCGGCAGAGGGGTTGATCAAGGCGGAATATGACAGCGCGGTGCCGACGCTGGAAACCGTGGTCGGCCATGCCACGGGTGCGCGGATCACCCGGCCGGAGGATCTGGTCCGCTATCTGGAGGCGCTGGCCGCCGCCGCGCCGGACCGCACGCGCCTGGTCACCTATGCCCGCAGCTGGGAAGGGCGGCCGCTCGTCTATCTGGTCATCGGCAGCGCGGCGAACATCGCCCGGCTGGACGCGATCAAGGCGGATACCGCGCGGCTGGCAGAGGGGCGGGCGCTGGCCCCGGCGGATCGTGCCGCGATCCTTGCCCGCACGCCGGCCGTTGCCTGGTACGGCGCGGGCATTCACGGGAACGAGATCACGCCGCCCGAAAGCGCGCTGGCGCTGGCCCACCACCTGCTTGCGGCGCGCGGCGATGCGCTGGTCGACCGGATCCTCGCCGAAACCGTCGTCATCATCGACCCCAGTCAGAATCCCGACGGCCGCGCCCGGTTCGTCAACAATTTTGAATCGGCCCTGGGGCTGGAGGCGCAGGGCGACCGATATACCGCTGAACATGACGAACCCTGGCCCGGCGGGCGCACCAATCATTATCTGTTCGACATGAACCGCGACTGGTTTGCCGCGACGCAGCCGGAAACGCGCGGGCGGCTGGCGGCGTTCCGGGAATGGAACCCGGCGGTGTTCGTCGATTCGCACGAGATGAGCGGCGACGACAGCTATTATTTCGGGCCGCCCGCCGATCCGGTGAACCCCCTGATCACCCCGCGCCAGAATCAGGCACAGATCGAATTCGGCAAGGGGCGGGGCGCCTGGTTCGACCGGTACGGCATCCCCTATTTCACGCGGGAGGTGTATGACGCCTTCTATCCCGGCTATGGCGACATGTGGCCGACGCTGAACGGCAGCATCGCCTCTACCTTCGAACAGGGGTCGCCCCGCGGCCTGACCTTTACCCGCCGCAATGGCGATACGCTGACCTATCGTGACGGCACGTTCAACAATTTCATCGCCGCGCTGTCGACGCTGGAAACGCTGGCCAATGGGCGCGAGCGCATCCTCAGCGACTATGCCGATTTCCGCCGGTCGGCGGTGGTGGAGGGCGAGCGCGCGGCCGACCGCTATGTGGTGATCGACCGCAGCGTGCGGCGGGGCCAGGCGGAGCGGCTGGCCGCGACCCTGGCGGGACAGGGGATCGCCGTCGCCCGGATGGCGCCGGACACGCTGTGCGGGCGCAGCTATCCCGACGGCGCGCTGATCATCGACAAGGCACAGCCCAATGGCCGCCTGATCCGTGCGCTGCTCGATCCCGATGTCGCCCTGCCGCAAAAGTTCATGGCGGAGCAGGAGCGGCGGCGAAAGGCGGGGCTGCCCCATATGCTGTACGATGTCACGGCATGGACGCTGCCGTTGATGGAAGGGATTACGGCCAGCCGGTGCGGCAACATTGGCGGCGCATCGCTGTCGCCCGTTGCGGCTGACGGCCCGCCGCCTGCCAAGGCGGAGATTGGCGAGGGCTTTGGCTATGCCGTGCCCTGGTCGGATGCGGGTCAGGCGCGGTTCGTCATTGCCGCGCTGCGCGATGGCTTGACCGGATCGGTGACCGACGAACCGTTCGTGGTTCAGGGGCGCCGTTATGGCAAGGGGACGGTGGTGTTCCCGGTCAAGGGCAACCCGGCGGATCTGCCCCAGCGCCTGTCAACGCTGGCGCAGCAGCATGGTGCAGAGGTCGCGACGCTGACCAGCAGCTGGGTGGACGAAGGGCCGAATTTCGGCAGTGACGCCTTTGCCCGGCTGAAACTGCCCAAAATCGCCATGGCGTGGGACGAGGGCACGGACGGGGGCGAGGCGGGGGCCGCGCGCTATGTCCTGGAACGCAAGCTGGGCCTGGCCGTCGCGCCCATTCGGGTGCGCACGCTGGGCGGGGCCAGGCTGACCGATTACGACGTCCTGCTGCTGCCCGAAACCACCGGCCGGTTCGGCGGCGCGCTGGGCGGGCGCGGCGCGGCGGCGATCAAGGCGTTCGTCGAACAGGGCGGCGTGGTCGTGGCGCTGGGTTCGGCCACAGAGGCGCTGGCCGGGGACAGTCTGAAGCTGCTGGCCACCACCGCCGAACAGGCATTCCAGCCGGAGGACAAGGAAAAGCCCGCCGATCCCAGCGCGGGAACGCGCATCGCGGGCGACGATGCCTATCAGCGGATAATTGCCGATCCCAAGGCTTCGCCGGACGAGGTGCCCGGCACGCTGGTCCGCGTTGATGCCGATCCCGATCACTGGCTGGCATCCGGCTATGCCGATACCGGTGCGACGGCGCTGGTCACCGGTGCTGCCATCTACAAACCGCTGAATGCCGCGAACGGGGTCAATGTGTTCCGGTTCAAACCCGCCGATACGCTGGTCGCCAGCGGCTATCTGTGGGAGGAAAACCGGCTTCAGCTGGCGTACAAGCCGTTCCTGATGAGCGAGGCCCGGGGCCAGGGCCTGGTCGTCGCCTTTTCGCAAAGCCCGGTGACGCGCGGCTATCTGGGCGGCCTCGACCTGCTGGTCGCCAATGCCGTGCTGCTGGCACCCGCTCGGGTAGAGGCGGGCACGGCGCGGTAGGCGGGCCAGCAAAACCCTTACCCTTCCGGCGCTGACGCGCCTCCCCCCTCTCCCGTTTACGGGAGGGGGAAGGGGCCCGCCGCGAAGCGGTGGGAAGGGTGAGGGTTTCTCCCTTAAGCCGCTTATTCGATGCCCAGCGCCGCCTTGACAGCCCGCCAGTCGACCAGCTTGAAATTCTGCGGCCCGCCGGTGTTGATATCGTCCTGAATGGCCAGCAGCCCCTGCGGATAATTGCCGATGGGGCCGCTCCAAGCGTCCAGCCCGTCGGTGCCGCTGACGCCGTCCACGCTGCCGGATGCGGCGACGCGGAACCGGCCGACATAGCGGGGGCCGGCGTCTTCCAGCGCAAATACGGCAAAGGCGCTGTCGCCCTGGCTCGATCCGATCAGCCAGGCGCGCCCGCCTTCGCGGATGATCGTCTGTCCCTCCACATCCGGCACGAAATGCTGGTCGGCGATCATCGACACCGGCGTCCGTGCGGTATCGGCCGGGTCCACCGAATAGCGCCACAGGCCAGTCATTTCCTCGCCGATATACAGCGCGCCGGTGCGATCATCGATCACGCATCCTTCGGACTGGGTGCCGACGGCAAAGCGCTTTTCCTCGACGCCGGTCACGGTGCTGCCGTCATCGCTCAGCCGGTATTGCCGCGTCTCCCCATCCTTGGCGATCAGCACGGCAAGCAGCGCATCGCCGCGCTTGCCCATGCAAAAGCCATAGGGTTCAATGACGTCCGACTGGATGAACCCGGCCGGGACCAACGGGCCGCTGCCGGTATAGCGGTACATCGCAATGCCCATCCGGCCCCGGTCCGATGCGCCCGCGATGAACCCGTCGCCCACCGGACGCAGGTCGACATTATTGAGCAGCCCGTCGGGCAGGAACTGAAGCGATCCGCCGCCCAGCGCATAGACGTAAAGCCCCGCCTTCTTGTCGGTTCCCAGGATGATGCCCGGCTCTGCCTTGCCCGCAAAGGACAGGGGGCGGCCATCCGTCCGCGCAAAGATCGCGGGGTCGTCCGCCGCATCGGCATTGGGCGTCGCCACCGGTACGGTTTCGGCCGCCGCTGGCACCTCCACCGTCGGCAATGGCGATGGCGGCATCGGCTTTTCCCCCTGCCATCCCGCGCATCCGGACAGAAAAGCGGCGGCTGTCATCGAAATGACCCGGATTTGTCCTGCTAGCTTCATCGAAGTCCTCTTTGGCCCCCCAGACGGTGATCGGCGACGCACTACGTCGCCAAAAGGGGGATTTTTATGACAGTTTCGAAATTTGCGGGGGGCGTCTGTCTGGCTGCAATCGCCCTGATGGCCATGCCGGCGGCGGCGCAGGATCAGCGGGAAACGCAGGACAGCGGCACAGCGACCGCCGAAACCCAGGATCAGGACGCGCGCGCCAGCGATATCATCGTCAATGGCGACATCGTGTTCCGCAACCGGACCAGCGATCCCAACCCCGTGCTTGCCTATGACCTGGAATATTTCCAGCGGTTCGAACCGGTATCGGTCGGCGAGATGCTGAAACGGGTGCCCGGCACCACCTTTACCTCCGACGTGCTGGAATATGATCAGGTGCAGTTTCGCGGCTTGCCGCCCGGCTTTACCCAGGTGCTGATCAACGGTCGCCGCGCGCCGGGCGGAGAGGCGGATCGCAGCTTCTTCGTCGATCGCATCCCGGCCGAACTGGTCGAGCGGATCGAGATCGTCCGCGCCCCCCGTGCCGACCAGCCGAGCGAGGGCGTGGCGGGCACGCTGAACATCGTGACCAAGGAATCGACCGCGTTCGAGGGCGGGTTCGTCAAGGCTGCGGCGCTGATCAATGCCGATGGCGGCGTGCGCCCCTCTGCCGCGATCGCCTATGCCGGCCGCCTGGGCGCCGACACCGATTTCTGGGCCGCGCTCAACTATCAGAAGCGCCGCAATCCCAAGCGCAAGGTGTCGTTCCGCTTTGGCGACGAACCGACGACCGGCGAGCCGTATAACGAAGACCCGGAGTTCAGCGATTTCGAGGCGCAGGACGATACCCGCGACGGCAGCGACCTGTCGGGCAGCGCGGAAATCGTTCACCGGTTCGGCGATGGCGGGCGCTTCCGCATCGGCGGCTTCTTTGTCGACACCGACCGCAAGGAAAGCGAGGTATCCTCGACGTTCGAGGATGCCGAGCTGGATTTCGACGAGGTCGAGATTCAGGAAGAAGACATTAATCAGCAGACCTATTCCGTCACCAGCGATGCGGTCATCCCGCTGGGCGCGGTGGAACTGGGCCTTGCCGGGGGCTGGTCTGCCTATCGCGAGGATACGGCGGTTCAGGTGTTCGTCGGCGACAACGAGGATGATTTCACCGATGTCGAGCTGGACGATGAAGAAACGCTCGACATCAAGGATGACGAGTTCAATTTCACCGCCTTCCTCCGCTATGGCAACGACACCCCGGTTCAGCTGAAGACGGGGATCGACCTGCTGTTCAAGAAGCGGACGGGCCGCAACATCGGCGATTTCATCGAGGATGATTTCCCGTTTGAGGTCAAGGAAGACCGGTACGACCCCTATGTCCGCCTGACGTTCGAACCGTCATCGGATTTCACCATCGACGCCGGCCTGCGCTATGAAATCACCAAGCGCAGCGTGACGGCGGACGGCGATGTCGCCGATTACGACACCGATCAGCTCAACCCGTCGCTTCACCTGCGCTATGCGCCGACCGATGCGGATCAGTTCCGCGCCTCGGTCGCGCGGACGGTGCGCCGACCCAACTACAATTTCATCTCGCCCTATCTTCAGGAAGAATCGCCGGGCGATGATGACGAGACGATCGGCAACCCCGCGCTGCGCAACGAAAGTGCCTGGGGCCTCGATGTCGGCTATGAGCGGCGGCTGGGCCGGAACGGCATTTTCGGCGTCAACGTCTTCTACCGCGACATTTCCGACCTGACCGAACTGGTCGCGATCGGCGATTCGTCGAACGGGCTGGGGCAACTGTTCACGCCGCGCAACATCGGCGATGGCCAGACCTGGGGATTCGAGGCGGATTTCTCTGCCCCGCTCGACGTGATCGGCCTGCCCGATACCGGCCTGTTCGCCAACTATACCTATCTGGACAGCCGCACGACCGACCCGTTCACGGGGGAAAAGCGCCAGTTCAACAACCAGCCGCATCACCTTTACAATATCGGGTTCATTCAGACCCTGCGTGCCGCCGACGCCAGCTTTGGCGCGACGATTTCGGGCCGCAGCCGGGCCACCGAATCCAATTTCGATGAGGTCGTCGACCTGCGCTACGATCCCGACCTGGAGGCGTTTGTCGAAAAGCGGCTGGGTGGCCAGTTCGTGCTGCGCTTCACCGTCCAGAACATCCTCAATCGCCGCAAGAAAGAGGATTTCCGCAAATATGACGGCGATTCGTTCGAGGAGATCCTGGAAAACCGCGCTGCCGGCGATCTGGATGAATATGAGATCGAGCGCGAACGCTCCGGCCAGCTGTTTCAGGTGACGCTGCGCGCCGCCTTCTGACCCTTGCGATCCTGTCAGGCCCCTGTTCCCGGTTCATGCCGGGGGCAGGGGTTTTTGTTGTCCCCCTCCAGCCGCCCCGAACCTGAGCATCGGGTGCCGGGTCACGGGGCCGATGCTGCCCGCGCCATCGCGCGCCGCCGGTCGCTGTCATCCCGACCTGCAACGAAAAAGGGCGCCGCCATCGCTGGCTGCGCCCTTTCCCTAATCCGTCCGGTCTTGCGACCGGCGAAGCAACTGGCTGAAATCAGCCGGCGTTGCCCATGGCGTCAACGGCGTTGTCGACGGAGTTGCCCATGGCGTCCATCTCGTTGCCCATTTCGGTCATGGTGTCGTTCGCCATCGCCTCGATGTTGCCCATCGTGTCTTCCACGTTGGCTTCCGGCGCTTCAGGCGAGGTGCACGCGGCCAGGGTCATCAGGCCGGCGGCAGCAGCGACAAGAACGATCTTCTTCATTCGAATGCTCCCAAGCAATTCATATTCGCGGCCGGCCCGAATGCCGTCGCGAAGCCTTGGCAATAACGTCCGCTGCGGTTGCGTCAATCGGTAATTCATAGTCGCCATGGGGTTTAATCGACGAAACCCACGCGAATCAGGGGGTCACAGCCGGAATTTCCTCTGCGGAATCGGCCGTTACGGCCAGCATTGCGGTCCATGCGGCGACATTTTGCCGCAACTGCTCAGGGTCGATCTTGTCCAGCGTATCGTCCGGCGTGTGGTGCAGGTCGAAATAGCGGCTGCCATCCTGTTGCAGATCGATGATCGCGACATTGTTCGACCGGGCGATCGCGCCGATGTCGGCCCCGCCGCCGGGGCGCGACTCACGCCCGCGGGTGATGCCCAGCGGCGCCAGCGCGGCCGCCAGGCGGTCGGCCACCGGGGCGGCCGTGCCGATCAGGCTGGAATCGAATTTCCAGATGCGGTCGGCACCGAAATCGGATTCGGCGGCCAGTACGTGCCGCTCGCCCTTGTGCGCATCGCCATAGGCGCGGCCGCCGAACACGCCGACTTCCTCTGCGCCTGCAAACAGTACGCGGATCGTCCGCCGCGCGCCGCCCGCATCCAGGATGCGCTTGGCCGCCGCCGCCACGATGCCGCACCCTGCGCCGTCATCGAACGCGCCGGTGCCAAGGTCCCAGCTGTCCAGATGGCACGCCACCAGCACGATGCCCGCCGCCGGATCGCGGCCAGGCACTTCGGCAATGACATTGCCCGATTCGTGCATCCCCGTCTGACGCGGCGTCATGGTCAGCCGCACGCGCACCGGCTTGCCGCGCTTCAGCACGCGTTCCAGCTGGTCCGCATCGGGCAGGGCCAGCGCGCCCGCCGGGATCGGCTTCACCCCGTCGGGAAAGTTCATGACGCCGGTGTGCGGGTTGCGATGATGGTCGGTGCCGATCGACCGGATCAGGATCGCCGCCGCGCCCTTTTGCGACGCGATGCCCGGTCCCTGACGCCGTGCCCCGCCAAAGGCGCCGTAATGCGATCCGTCCTGCGTCGCGCGCATGGCATGGCTGACATAAACGATCTTGCCCTTCACCGCGCTGGCCGGCGCGGTCTGCAGATCGGCCAGGGTGGGATAGAACACGATCTCGCCCTCAATCCCCTTGTCCCCGGTGCTGCCCGAATTGCCCAGCGCGGTGACGGCCAGCGGCTGGGGAAAGGGCGCGGTGATGAACGCCTTTTCCTCGCCGCGTACCCATACCGGCATCTGGAACGGTTCGGCGCGGACATTGCTGAACCCCAGCGCGGACAGCTTGGCCACGGCCCAATCGCGCGCCCGCGCCTCTGCCGCCGTTCCGGCAAGACGGGGGCCGACTTCGGTCGTCAGGCTCTCGGTCAGGTCATAGGCGATCTCGTCCTTCAGCGCGGCATCGCGCAGCGCGGCTGCGTCCAGTGTCTGTGCCGTAGCGGGAAAGGAGAGGGCGAGGGCGGCGACAGCGCCGAGCAGGATCGTTTTCATGGACTGCGACGCTATAGCGTACCCATGCGTTTGCCAACGGCCCGCCCGGCCGCTACATGGCGCGCGACCTTTTCCTGCCCCGAATATTCTTTGACGGAGACCGCCACGTGGCCGCCCAATACGCCTTTGTGATGAAGGACATGACCAAGACCTTCCCCGGCGCGCAAAAGCCGGTGCTGTCCAACATCAACCTGCAATTCTATCAGGGTGCCAAAATCGGCATCGTCGGCCCCAACGGCGCCGGCAAGTCGACGCTGATGAAGATCATGGCCGGCGTGGACAAGGATTTCACCGGAGAGGCATGGCCGGGCGAAAACATCACTGTCGGCTATCTGGAGCAGGAGCCGCAGCTCGACCCGAACAAGACCGTGCTGGAAAACGTCAAGGACGGCGCGCGCGAAACCGCCGATCTGGTCGAGCGGTTCAACGCCATCTCCGCCGAAATGGGCGATCCCAAGGACGACACCGATTTCGACGCCCTGATGGAAGAGATGGGCGATCTTCAGGCAAAGATCGACGCGGTCGATGGCTGGACGCTGGACAATCAGCTCGAGGTGGCGATGGAGGCCCTGCGCTGCCCGCCCGGCGACTGGTCGGTCGAAAACCTGTCCGGCGGTGAAAAGCGCCGCGTCGCGCTGACCCGTCTGCTGATTCAAAAGCCGTCGATCCTGCTGCTCGACGAACCGACCAACCACCTGGACGCCGAAAGCGTCAACTGGCTGGAAAACCACCTCAAGGAATATGCCGGCGCGGTGCTGATGATCACCCACGACCGCTATTTCCTGGACAATGTCGTCGGCTGGATCCTGGAAATCGACCGCGGCAAGTATTTCCCGTACGAGGGCAATTATTCCACCTATCTGGAAAAGAAGTCCAAGCGACTGGAGCAGGAGGATCGCGAGGCGACCGGCCGGCAAAAGGCGATCAAGGACGAGCTGGAATGGATCCGCGCCGGCGTGAAGGGCCGGCAGACCAAGTCCAAGGCGCGTATCGCCAAGTTCGAACAGCTGGTCGAGGCGCAGGAAAACCGCACCCCCGGCAAGGCGCAGATCGTCATTCAGGTGCCGGAACGTCTGGGCGGCAAGGTTATCGAGGTGGAGAATGTCTCCAAGGCTTATGGCGACAAGCTGTTGTTCGAAAACCTGTCCTTCACCCTGCCGGCCGGCGGCATCGTCGGCGTCATCGGCCCGAACGGCGCGGGCAAGTCCACGCTGTTCAAGCTGATCACCGGTCAGGAACAGCCCGACAGCGGCAAGGTGGATATCGGCACCACCGTCCGCCTCGGCTATGTCGATCAGAGCCGCGATCACCTCGACCCGTCAAAGAATGTCTGGGAGGAAATCTCAGACGGTCTCGATTACATGAAGGTCAACGGCCACGATCAGTCGACGCGCGCCTATGTCGGTGCCTTCAACTTCAAGGGCCAGGATCAGCAGAAGAATGTCGGCAAGCTGTCCGGCGGTGAGCGCAACCGCGTCAACATCGCCAAGATGCTGAAGCGCGGCGGCAATGTGCTGCTGCTTGACGAACCGACCAACGACCTCGACGTCGAAACGCTGGGCGCGCTGGAAGAAGCCATCGAGAATTTCGCCGGTTGCGCCGTGGTCATCAGCCACGACCGCTTCTTCCTCGACCGTCTGGCCACGCACATCCTGGCGTTCGAGGGCAACAGCCATGTCGAATGGTTCGAGGGCAATTTCGAAGCCTATGAGGAAGACAAGCGCCGTCGCTTGGGCGATGCCGCCGATCGCCCGACGCGGCTGGCCTATAAAAAGCTGACCCGCTGATCCCATGGCCGGGGCGCGCCGCGACGGCTCGCTTGCCGAATGGCTGGAGGCAGAGGGGTTCGCGCCCGATGCCTCCATCCCCGGTTCCGGCGATGCCAGCGCCATCGCCGATGTGCCCCGTGTCCGCGCGATCCTTATCGCCGCGGCGCGGGAGGGGCGGGCAATCAGCTATTCTGAGGCGCTGGGCCAGCTTGGCCTGCGTTTCACCCGGCCAAAAATGCGGGCGCTGTGCCGGACGCTAGACGCCATCGACCGCGACGAACTGGCCGCAGCGCGCCCGGCGCTGGCGGTGCTGGTGGTCCGCGAAAGCGACGGCTTGCCGGGGCAGGGGTGGTGGACCGGCTCCGACGCGCGCGGCTATGCCGGCGCATGGACGGGGCCAGAGGCGATGGCCCATGTCCGTGCCCTGCAGCAACGCGCGTTCGATTACTGGACTGATCGCTGACCCCTGCATTCGCCGGGGAACGGGAGGGGTGGGCGCCTCTGACGATCGGCCAAAGCACGGGCGATGCGTCCTTCGACAGGGTCAGGACGAGCGAAGCTTTGCCGCTATTGCCTTATCCCGCACATCCAGAGCCTGTCGAGGGATGCGGCGAAACGGAGCAATGCCGGGCAAGGAGTGCGGACCGCCGCCGGTCCCCGCCCGACACCGCGTGCGTCACGCCTTTGCCGCCCTGTCCACCGCCGCGATGAACGCCGCCATTTCGGCGGGCGAACCGATCGTTACGCGGCTGACCGTCGGCCAGATTTCCCAGTTGCGACCGATCTGAACCTTTTGCGCCAGCAGGGCGGCCTGCATCTCCTTGGCCGGGCGGGTTTTCCAATCGACCATGATCATGTTGCCCGCACTGCCGCCATGCACCGCAATACCGCGCTTTTCCAGTGCGGCCACGGTCATTGCCCGCGTCGCGTTCATCTCCTCGCGCCGCGCCTTGATCGCGTCCGCCATGGGATAGGCCGCCGTGCCACAGGCCAGCGCCGTGATCGGCAGCACGCCCGACACCTGAAACCCGTCATAGCGCATCATCCGCTTGTGCAGGTCGGGATGCGCCAACGTCAGGCCCAGCCGGATGCCCGCCATCCCGAACAGCTTGGAAAAGGTGCGCATGACGATCACGTCGTCGCGCGCTGCGGCCAGCGGCGCTGCGGTTGGGCCGTCATGGAAATGGATATACGCCTCGTCCACCAGCAGCACCGACCCCTTGGGCTTGTTCGCGGCCAGCCACTCAATGTCCGCCATCGGCGTCACCGTTCCGGTCGGGTTGTTCGGCGAACAGACATAATAAAGGCCCGCATCGGGATTGGCGGCCAGCATCGCGCGCACGTCCGCGCCCTTGCCGGGCTGCAACGGTACCCGGGCCAGCGGCGCCTTCAGCCAGGCGGCGGCGCGCCATGCGGCCTCGAACGTCGGGTCGGCGGTCACCAGCCCCTTTTCCGGCGAGCAGAAGGAAATGACGGACCGGACCAGCGGATCGCCCGAACCCGGCCAGGGCAGGATATGGCTTTCCGGCACCTTGTCGACCGCTGCCGCCGTCTGGATCAGCTGTCCGCGCGCATTGGCGGGATCATAACGGTTGCCCATCGCAATGATCTTTGCCGCTGCCTCCGCAGCTTCCGGAAACGGGCCGGTCCAGCATTCGTTTGCGCCGATCTGCACCGCGCCCTCGACGGCGCGGGCCGCCTGGCTCTGGGCGAATGCGGGTGCGGCCAGCGATGGCCCCAGCGCCGCGCCGGCCCCCATCAGGGCAAAGACCCGGCCCAGATCGCGGCGGGAATAACCGCGCTCGATCAAATCCTGCTTGGCGTCGATATCGAACATGAAGACCCCCATCTGCCGTCAAATGTCATTGGCCCGAAACCGCATCGGCTTCGGGGACAGTCACTCATGCGGGGGCGACAGGCTCTATTCCGCCGGAAATCCGGCGCACGGCTTGTCTGGTGCCATCATGTTGCAGCGCGGGGGCAGGGGCAAATGCAATTATGACAAGTGCGCGGCCCGGCCGGGTGCACGGTTTGCATCCCGGCCGGGCGCGAATGTCGGTTCAGTAGGTGACGATCTTGACCCGGTCGCCCGCCCGCACCGCTGCGTTGCTGGCCAGGCCGTTCAGCACCAGGAACCGTTCGACCTTGTAATCGTCGAACGCCATGCGCCCTGCCAGCGACTGCACCGTGTCGTTTGCACGAACCGTGACGACGCGAACGTAGCGCGGCTTGATCTGCGCCGCCTGCGCCGCGGTCAGCGTGCGGAACGACTGGACCAGCGTGCTCGCCCCGCCAATGCCCTGACCCGCCGGGGCCAGAATGGCAAAGTGGAACGCGCGGTCCGGCGCGGTCTGATAGGCAAAGATCGTCACGTCCAGCTGGCGATTTTCCGCCGTGGTCCGCACCGTCAGATAGGCGGCGGGCGTACCGTTCACCGTCGTGCGCTGCACGGCCGTCTGCGGCACCTGTCCGTTCTGACCCAACAGGTCGCCCAGCGCGGCGCGGGCATAGCTGTCCAGGCTGCCGGTAAAGGCGCGGGTGGTGAACTGCGCCTGCACATTGCCGCCGGTGATCGAAACGGCCTGGGTGCCGTTCGACATGGTAAAGCCCTGCGGCGCGGTAAAGGCGATGCGCAGATCCGGGTGCAGGAACTCGCGGCCCTGAATCACGCCCTGACGCGGATTGTCGCCATACATCAGGCCATCGATGGCGGTCAGGAACGCGTCGCGATTGCGCGGATACTGCGTGCCGCCGACCTTGGTCGCGTCATTCAGCGCGGTACGCACGCGCGCCTGCGGGTCCGGATGGGTGCTGGCAAAGGCGGGGACGGACCGGGTCTGGCCGCTGATCTGGCCGTTCAGGGTGTTTTGCGCGGCCAGGCTGGCCAGCATCGATGACAAGGCATCGGTGTCCATCCGCGCACCGTTCAGATAGCGGACGCCCAGCTGGTCGGCCTGCGTTTCCTGTCCCCGCGAATAGCCCAGCGTCGCCAGCTGTGCGCCGGTGCTGATGCCGCGGTTCAGGAGCTGGCCCAACTGGCTGTCACCCGCAACCGCGCCGACAAGGACCTGGCCCAGCACGCCCAGGATGGAATTGCGCGTCGCCGTCCGTTGCCGGCTCTGCGAATGGCGGGCGGCGACATGGCCGACCTCGTGCCCCAGCACGCCGGCCAGTTCCGCCTCGTCGTTCATCAGCGCCAAGAGGCCGCGCGTGACATAGATATAGCCGCCGGGCGTCGCAAAGGCGTTGTCGACCGGACTGTCCAGCACCGTGACGGTGAAATCCGACGGGGATGCCGACAGGCCGGACTGAACGGCGATGGTCCGTGCGACCCGCGTGACATAGGGGACCTGCGGCCCCGTCCATGCGCCGCCGAACTGCTGGATCAGTTCCTGGCTGATCTGCTGCCCCTGCTGGCGCTCTGCCGCCGTGATCGGCTGGGCCGGCGCGACCTGCGATCCGGCAGGCCGGGTCTGCGCCGCACCCGGTACGGCGGCTGCCGCGATCAGGGCGACGGCGGTGCCGGCGGTGAACATCTGCCTCATGGCCATGGCGATCCCCTTCCTTCTGTTCCTTGAACCTAGAAGGGCAAAATGGTCATGTCCGTCAATCGTTCCCATGCCGTGACGATGGCGTCGTTATGCCGTCAGCCGCTTGGTGAACCCCTTTTCGCCGGAATAATCGGCTGGACTTGCCTCGACATGATCCACCCGGCCACGGCCCGGCCCCTCCCGGCACGCCTCCAGCAGGACGCCCAGGGCAGCATCGTCGCCCGTCGCCAGAATCTCCACGCTGCCGTCCGCACGGTTGCGCACCCAGCCGACCAGGCCGTGCTGCCGCGCGATCCGCACTACAAAGTCCCTGAAGCCGACCCGCTGGACCAGCCCCGTTACCAGCATTCGCTGTGTCGCCATTGCTACCTTACACGTTTCACGAACACGCGGCCCCCATCGCGCCGCTCGATCTGGAAATTGGGGACGGCCTCCATCAGGTCGGAAAGCCGCGCATAGCCGAAATTGCGGGTGTCGAAACTGGACCGGTTGCCGGCCCGCTGGCCGACATCGGTCAGGCTGGCAAACCCGCGCTCGTCGCGCTTGGCCGAATTATAGGCATCGATCAACAATTTGATGAGTTCGGCGTCATCGACCGGCGCGGCCTTTGCCGGATGGGCGGGGGCGGGGCTGCCATCCTTGTCGGTCAGCGCGGTCACGTCGATGAACCGGGTGCACGCCTCGCGGAACCCCTCCGGCGTCCGGTCCGTGCCAAAGCCATAGACGGGCAGGCCGTCCTGGCGGATGCGCATGGCCAGCGGCATGAAATCGCTGTCCGAACTCATAATGCCGAACCCCGTCACCCGGCCCCGGTGCAACAGGTCCATGGCATCGATCGTCATCCGCATGTCGGTGGCGTTCTTGCCCTTGGTGATGTCGAACTGCTGATACGGCTCCAGCCCGTGGCGCAGCGACTGGTCCTGCCACCCCTTCAGCGCGGGTTTCTTCCAGTTGCCATAGACGCGGCGGATATTGACCGTGCCAAGCTCGGCCAGCACGGTCAGCACCGGATCGAGCGAATTGGGTGAGGCATTGTCGGCATCGATCAGCAGCGCGACATTGCCCCCGGATGGGCTGCCATTGCCGTTCGTCGTGCTCATGGTGCCAACTCTAGCCGGGATTGACGCGCCGGGCCACGCTATCCTGCTCCGGCTGGCGCGGGTTTAGAGGCATTCCGGCGCGAAATACGGCTCGTTACGCTGCGTCGGGATAGGTGATCGCCGTCACCTCATATTCCTTCTCGCCCGCCGGCAGCGTCACGCGGCGCAGGTCGCCGACCGCCGCCCCGCGCAATGCCCGCGCGATCGGGGCGTTCCATCCCACCCGTCCGCTGCCCGCATCCGCCTCGTCATCCCCGGTCAGGGTCAGGACGCGCTCGCGATCCTCCTCGTCCACGATGGTCACCGTCGCGCCGAACCACACCTTGCTGCGATCCTGCTGCCGGGCAGGATCGACGATCTGCGCTGCCTTCATCCGCTTGGCCAGCCAGCCCAGCCGCCGGTCGATCTCGCGCAGCCGTTTGCGACCATAGATATAGTCGCCGTTTTCCGACCGGTCGCCATTGCCCGCGGCCCAGGAAATCACCTCGACCAGCTTTGGCCGTTCGTCCCCGAACAACTGGTCATATTCCGCCTTCAGCGCGGCATAGCCGGCGGGCGTGATGAAATTCGGGCGCTGTTCCATGGCCGGGGGGCATAGCGCGACAACCGGCCACCAGTCATCCGGCTTGTCGGATATTCAGCCCGGCTGCCGCTTCCCCAGATACCAGCTCACATGATGCGGCCCGCGCGACCGTGCCCGTTGCGGGTGCATCAGGTCATAGACGACGGCGTTTTCCAGCACGCGCTGAACATAGTTTTTCGTCTCGAAAATCGGGATCGCCTCGACCCAGCGGACCATGTCGATGCTGCCGGTGCGCGGATCGCCATTGGCGCGCAGCCATTTGTTCACATTGCCCGGCCCGGCATTGTACGCCGCCACGGCCAGCGGATAGCTGCCGCCATAATAATCCAGCATCCGCTGGAAATAGCCGCTGCCCAGCTGGATGTTGTATCCGATGTCGCGGGTCAGCGCCGATGCGTCATAGCTGAGGCCCAGCTTGCCCGCCTGTTCCCGCGCCGTGCCGGGCATCAGCTGCATCATGCCGCGCGCACCGGCATGGCTGATCGCTTCCCGGTCGAACTGGCTTTCCTGCCGCGCGATGGCGTGGATCATCGTCCAGTGCTGATCCTGACCCATCGGCACCGCGATGGAGGGATAGCCGGCGGCTGTATAGTCGGACAGGCCGTTCAGCAGCGCCGACCGGCCCACCATGACGCCCAGGTCCGGCCGGCCCAGCGTGCCCGCCAGCTCGGCGGCCAGCGCGTGATCGGTATCGCTGGTCGCGTCATTGGCGATCTGGCGCACGAACAGTGTCTGTTCCTTGCGCTGGCCCGTCGCGCCCAGATAGCGGGCGGCACGCACCACCTCCCGGTTCATGAACGTGCGGCGGGCATCGTCGGCGACCATGATCGGGCTCTGCCCCGGCGCGCGATAGGATTGGCCCAGCCGCTCCAGCGCCAGCTGCCCGTAATACAGGTCGGGATAGCCGCCGGCCCGCGCATACCATTGCTGCGCGCCCGCCCGGTCGCCCGCGGCCTCCGCCGCGCGGCCTGCCCAGTAATAGCCCTTTGACCGGGTCTGCGGCGTGCGCGACCCGTTGCCATAGCGGCTGAACATCCCCACCGCGTCCGCCGGCCGCGCCAGCCGGTCCATCGCCGTCGTGCCGGCCAGCCAGACCAGGCTGGTATAATCGTCCCGCTCGCCCAGCGATTTCACGCTGACATCGGTGCCCGCCGGATAGGCGTCATCGACCTGCGACGCGATCTGCCAGGCGACCAGATACTGACCGTCCGCCGCCGCCGCGCGGGCATTGGTCAACAGCACCTCGAACCATTTTTCCGCATCTGCGGGCAGGGTGGTCAACCGGCGCGGCTGCGCCAGCAGCGCGCGGGCGGCAATGCTCTGATTGTTGTTGCGCAGCCAGCTTGCCCGGTCCGCGATCAGGCCGGGGTCGCTCCGCCCCAGATCGGGCGACAGCAGCGCGGCATCGGCGGCATTGGTGCGATAGGAAAGGCGCGCGGCAAAGATCGGCCGCATGGCGGGCGAGGTATAGCCCAGCTGGCGCTGCGCGGTGCTGGTCGCGTTCTGCCAGAGCAGGCGATCCATGCGCGCATCGTGATCGGCCGGGGTCAGCGCGGCGCCAAACCGCATCAGGATCAACGTTTCGTCCTGCGGGCGCAGGCTGCCTGCCCGCCACGCACGCTGCGCGGCGGCGCTTGCCTCTGCCGTGCGGCCCAGCGCGGCCAGCGCCTCGGCATGACGGGCATGGCCCGCCCCGGTCAGCGGTGGAAAACGGGCAAAGAACCGGTCGGCAAGCGCCGGGTCCCCGATCCCCGACAGGCTGGTTTCCGCCGCCGCCCGGCGGCTGCGCTCGCCGGGCCAGCCTGGATGGGCCAGCATGAAATTGGCATATTCGGAAAAGGACAGATTGTCGGATTGCTGCAACCGCCGCCACCCGTCGATCGTCGTGGCAATGGGGTCATAGGGGACGGGGGCTGTCCCGCCGCCACCCGGCACCGGCTGGACGATTTCCTGGGGCGCGATGACGGCCGCGGTTCCGGCGAACAGGCCAGTGCCGCTGGCGATCCAGGCGATACTCTGCCAAAACCAGTGCTGCATACTGGACATCATACGGAATCCCGCCCTATTGGCCAGCCGCAATCGTCGCGGGAAAAGGGTTTTTCGTCCATGTCGCTCTCCGGTTCGATCCCCGCGCTCGTCACCCCTTTCGTCGACGGCGCGTTTGTGGAGAGCATCTACCGCGATTTTGTTGAATGGCAGATTGCCGAGGGCTCATCGGCGCTCGTCCCCTGCGGCACGACCGGAGAGGCGGCGACGCTGACGGCGGAGGAGCATTTCCGCATCGTCCGGGTCTGCGTCGAACAGGCCGCCGGGCGCGTGCCGGTGATCGCGGGCGCGGGATCGAACGATACCCGCGTCGCCATCGCCAATATCCGCGCGGCACAGGACATGGGCGCCGACTATGCGCTGATGGTCCCGCCCTATTACAACCGCCCCAATCAGGAGGGGATTTTCCGGCATTTCGAGGCGATCGTGAACGCCTGCGACCTGCCGATCATCCTGTACAATGTGCCTGGCCGGACGGTCACCGATTTCGCCGTCGCCACCATCGGGCGGCTGGCCCATGCGTTTCCGACCATTGTCGGCATCAAGGACGCGACCGGCGCCATCGCCCGCGTCTCGGCCCAGCGCGCGGCGGCGGGGGCGGATTTCGTCCAGCTGTCGGGCAATGACGACATGGCCCTGGCGTTCAACGCGATGGGCGGGGTGGGGTGCATCTCCGTCACCGCCAATGTCGCCCCGCGCCTGTGCGCCGAGTTTCAGGCCGCGTGCCAGTCCGGCGATTATGCCGCCGCCCTTGCGCTTCAGGACAAGCTCTGGCCGCTGCACGACGCGCTGTTCACCGACGCCTCGCCCGGCCCGGTGAAATACGCGCTTGGCCGCGTCCGCACGGGCTTCCCCACCGAACTGCGCCTGCCGATGACCCCGCCCGGCGAAGCCAGCCGCGCTGCCGTCGACGCCGCGCTGGCGCATGCGGGGCTGATCTAGCACCCCCTGCGACGGCGGCGGCCCGTCCGCAACCGATGTCGAACTGCCCCCACTCACTGTCGCCCCGTGCCCGACACGGGTCCACGGTGGAGGATGTTGCAACTTCTCACCCACAGCCTGCCATCACGCACCCCAGCCAAAAACCGCCGCCTCGGACGCTTCGGCCCGATGCGATCCGCTCACCTCGCGCTTCCCGCTTCCCTTTCGTGTCCGGCCTCCCTACATCGCGCGCTCCATGGCCCGCCCGCGTCCCGCCCTGTTCGAAAAAGCCAAGACCGTCGCCGAGAACCGGCGCGCCCGGTTCGATTACGCGATCGAGACGGTGTACGAGGCCGGGATCGCGCTGACCGGGACAGAGGTGAAGAGCCTCCGCTTTGGCGAGGGGTCGATCGTCGAATCCTATGCCGAGGTAAAGGATGGCCAGGTGTGGCTGGTCAATTCGACCATCCCGGAATTCAGCCATGGCAACCGGTATAATCACGAACCCAAGCGCCCGCGTAAACTGCTCCTTCATGAGCGTGAGATAAGGAAGCTGCACGGCGCGGTGGCGCGCGAGGGGATGACCCTGGTGCCGCTGTCCGTTTATTTCAACGGGCGCGGCCGGGCCAAGGTCGAGCTGGCACTGGCCAAGGGCAAGAAGGCGCATGACAAGCGCGAGACCATCAAGGAACGCGACTGGAAGCGGGAGCAGCAGCGCCTGCTGCGCGACCGTGGCTGATCCGGTGGCCGGCCGTCGCCTGATCGACCGCTTTCTGGCGGCCATGCCGACCCGCGAACAGCTGGCCGATCACCGGCTGACCCGCCCCTTTGCCAATCGCGTGCTGGCCCCGGCGCTGTGGCGCTTTACCCGCCGGTCGGTGCCGCGCGGCGTCGCGCTGGGCGTCGTGACTGGCATCATGGTGCCCGTGGCGCAGATTCCGGCGACCGCGCTGCTCGCCCTGCCGCTTCGCGCGAATATTCCGGCGGCGGCGGCGACCACGTTCATCACCAATCCCTTTACCACGCCGCCCATCTGGGTTGCCGCCTATGTCGTCGGCAAATGGATGCTGCGGCTGGATGAAAAGCTGCCCGGCAATCCGATCAGCGCGGGTGCCGCCGCCGCCAATCGCGGCTGGCTCGACTGGCTGTTCGTCGAAGCGGGACCGGCGACGCTGACCGGGCTTGTCCTGTTTTCCATCCTTGGTGCGATCATCGCCTATTTCGGCACGGCGCTTGGCTGGCGCTGGTGGATCGGCCGCAAATGGCGGCGCTCGCGCGGCACCGGGGCATCGGGCGTTCGAAACCAGCGTCCGACCGGTTGACCGGGCGTTTCAGCGGACTAAGACAGCGCATCCTCATTCTTGTGTGAAGGAAGCGTCCATGCGGTTGTCCGCTCTCACCCTGTCTCTTCTTGCCAGCGCGACCATGATCGGTGCCTGCGCGCCCACAGCGACCACGACCCCGGCGGAAACCGCCTCGGCCCCGTCCGAAGCGCCTGCGGCAAAGGCGCCGCCCACCTATGGCAGCTTCGGTTTCGACACGGCCGGCATGGACCGCAGCATCGCGCCGGGCGACAATTTCTACGCCTTTGCCAACGACGCCTGGTCAAAGGCGACGCCGATCCCGGCCGACAAGTCGAATTACGGCATGTTCACCGCGCTGGACGACCTGTCGAGCAAGCGGACGCGCGAAATCCTGGAAGCGACCAAGGGCGATACGAACAGCAAGATCGGCACCGCCTATGCCGCCTATCTCGATACTGCCGCCATCAACGCGGCCGGCCTTGCGCCCATTCAGCCCTGGCTGGGCCAGATCAAGGCGCTGAAGGACAAGGCGGGCTATCCAGCGCTGGTGGCCGACGCGCAGAAGAACGGCGTCGGCGGCCCCTTCGGCGCCTATGTCAACAATGACGACAAGAACCCCAATGTCTATGCCGTGACGATGGTGCAGAGCGGCCTCGGCATGCCTGACCGCGACTATTACCTGTCGGCCGAACCGCGGCAGGTAAAGGTGCGCGAGGCGTATCTTGGCTATCTGACCAAGATGATGACGCTGGCGGGCGAACCCAATGCGGATGCGCGGGCCAAGGCGCTGCTCGATTTCGAAACGGCCATCGCCAAGGTCCACTGGACCCGGACCGAAAGCCGCGACGCGGAAAAGACCTATAACAAGCGCACGCTGGCCCAGCTGTCGCGTGAGGCACCCGGGTTCGACTTCGCGACCTATTTCCGCGGGCTGGGCGCCAATGTCGACAGCGTCATCGTGGCTCAGCCGAGCGCGATCACCGGCATCACCAAACTGATCGCCGCAACGCCGGTGTCGGTGCTGAAGGATCAGTTGCTGATCCGCTCGCTCAGCGGCTTTGCCGATGTGCTGCCAGAACAGTTCGACCGCGAACAGTTCGCATTTTACGGCACCACCCTGTCCGGCACCCCGGAACAGGAGCCGCGCTGGAAGCGCGCGGTCAACTTCACCACCGGCGCGCTGTCGGATGACGTCAGCAAGCTCTATGTCGCCAAATATTTCCCGCCGGAAACCAAGGCGGCGATGGACGAGCTCGTCCGCAACGTGACCGAGGCGATGGGCCGCCGCATCGACGCGCTGACCTGGATGGCCCCGGAAACCAAGGCAAAGGCACGGGCAAAGCTCGCGTCCTTCACGCCAAAGATCGGCTATCCCGACCGCTGGCAGGATTATTCCGACCTGGAAATCCGCGCAGGGGACGCGCTCGGCAACAATCTGCGCGCCAATCAGTGGGCGCACCGCGACAATTTCAGCAAGCTGGGCCAGCCCATCCGCAAATGGGAATGGGGCATGACGCCGATGACGGTGAATGCCTATGCCAACCCGGTGATGAACGAGATCGTGTTCCCCGCCGCGATCCTTCAGCCGCCCTTCTTTGATCCCAACGCCGATCCGGCGGTGAACTATGGCGGCATCGGCGCGGTGATCGGCCATGAAATCAGCCATCACTTCGACGATCAGGGCCGCAAGTACGATCCCAATGGCGCGCTGACCGACTGGTGGACGGCCGAGGATGTGAAGCGGTTCGATGCGCTGACCGCGCAGCTGGTCAAGCAGTATGACGGCTATGAACCGCTGCCGGGTGGCAAGGTGAACGGCAGCCTGACCCTGGGCGAAAACATCGCCGATCTGGCCGGTCTGACCGTCGCATGGGATGCGTATCAGCATTCGCTGAACGGCAAGGCCGCGCCCGTGCTGGACGGCTTCGGGCCGGAACAGCGGTTCTACCTTGGCTGGGCGCAAATCTGGCGGCGCAACTATCGCGAGGCGAACCTGCGTCAGCGGCTGCTGACCGATCCGCACTCGCCGTCGGAACAGCGCGGCTGGGTCGTGCGCAACCTTGATCCCTGGTATGCGGGCTTCAATCCGCAACCGACGAACAAGCTGTATCTGGCGCCGGATCAGCGCGTCCGGATCTGGTAAGATCGGCGTTCCTGCGGCCGGGCGTTCTGATGCCCGGCCGCACTGTTTTGCGTGGCGCTTGACCGGGGCCCGGGGGGATCGGACAACCGGGGGATATCATGGCCAGTTCTCCCGTTCGCCCTGCCGATTCACTGCCCGCGCCGGCCGGTCCCGTACCGGCCGTGCTTGCTGCCGTCGCTGTTCTCGTGGCGGCGGGCCTCATCCTCTGGTTCGTGCGCGATCCGCGCTTTGCCGCCGGCTTTGCGGCGGTTGCCCTTGTGGCAGTTGCCTGTGCCGCCCTGATCGCCCGGCGCAGCGCCGCGCCGGTTTCGGATGCCGATGCGGTCGAACCGGACTGGGCAATGGCCCGTGCGCTTGCCGATGCGCTGGACGACCCGGCGGCCGTCACCGATCGCGCAGGCCGGCTGGTGTTCGTCAACGCTGCCTATGCCGAACGCTTTCCGGCATTGCCCGCACCCCCGCTGATGCCGATGAACGATCAGGACATTGCGAGCCTGACCATGGCGGCGCGCACGGCATGGACGGGCGGGTCGGGACAGGCCGATGACCTGATCCTCGACGGCCTGCCGGTGACGGCGCGGATCACGCGCGGCGGGGCACAGGGGCTGATCTGGCGCTTTACCCTGTCGGATGAGGCAACGCGGCTGTCGGCGCTGCCCGACCTGTTGTCCGGCGTGCTGGGCGACCGGCTGGGGCGGGCGGGGGTCATGGCCGTTCTGGTTCAGGGCGACGGGCGGATGGTGGCCGCATCCCGCGCGTTCCGTCAGCGCGCGCTGGGCGACGCGGCCGCGCCGGTTGCCGGGCGCGACATGACCCCCCTGATCGCGCCGGTCGATGACGATGTCAGCCGCTTTCGCCTGTCGCGAGAGGGGGAGGGCGGCGGCCTTCTCCGCTTTTTTCAGGTGCCGCTGGACGATGCCGATCATCCCGATGACGAAACCCCCATCCTGCTGGCGATGGTGGACGAGGAAGATCGTCCCGGCCCCGATTTCACCCATGCCGATGCCGGATCGTGGCTGGAATCGATGATCGAACTGTTGCCGGGCGGCGTCGCGCTGCTCGACGAACAGGGGCGGCTGGCCTGCGTCAATCACGGTTTCTATCGCGCCACGCGTACCACCGCTGCCACGCGGCCCACCTGGCCCGGCGATCTGGTGGTGCGGGAGGACAAGGCCGCGCTTGCCGATGCCATCCACCGCGTTGCCCGGCCGGGATCGCGGGCCACCGACCTGCCCGTGCGGATGCGCGATCGGCCCGATGAGCCGGTGTCGCTGCGCATCACCGGTCTGGGCACGATCGCGCGCGGCCGCGTGATGCTGGCGTTCAAGGATACGGGCGAGGAGCAGGAACTGAAGCGTCAGGTGGCGCAGGCGATCAAGATGCAGGCGGTGGGTCAGCTCGCCGGCGGCGTTGCGCACGATTTCAACAACATCCTGACCGCAATCCTCGGGCATTGCGACCTGATGCTGATGCGCCACGATCCCGGCGACGGCGATCATGACGATATTCAGCAGATCCGGTCCAACGCCAATCGCGCCGCCAGCCTGACGCGTCAGCTGCTCGCCTTTTCGCGGCAACAGACGCTGCGGCCGCAGGTGCTTCAGCTGCCGGACGTGATTTCCGAGGTATCGGCCCTGCTCAAGCGGCTGCTTGGCGAAACCGTCGATCTGGTGGTCCAGCACGGGCGCGGCCTTGGCCCCGTCCGCGCCGATCCGGGTCAGCTGGAACAGGTGGTCGTCAATCTGGCGGTCAATGCGCGCGATGCGATGCTGGCCAAGCATCCCAATGGCGGCGGCGTGCTACGCATCGAAACGCTGTCGGTGACGGCCGCCGATATCCGCAGGCGCGGCGACGGCGTGCTGCCAGAGGGCGACTATACCGCCCTGCGCGTGTCCGACACCGGATCGGGCATCCCGCCGGAGATTCAGGCAAAGATCTTCGAACCCTTTTTCACGACCAAGGAAACCGGCAAGGGTACCGGCCTTGGCCTGTCCACCGTCTATGGCATCGTCAAGCAGTCGGGCGGCTATATCTTTGCCGATTCGGAACCGGGACACGGATCGACCTTCACCATCTATCTGCCCGTCCACCGCGCCACGGCGCCGACGGCGCGGCCCGTTCGCGGCCCGTCCGCTGCTGCCGCCCGGGCGGAGGGGGCCACTGCGCCGCCCGACCTGTGGGGCACCGGCACCATCCTGCTGGTCGAGGATGAGGATATGGTCCGCGCCGTCGCCGAACGCGCGCTGTCGCGACAGGGCTATACCGTGCTGACCGCCGAAAATGGCGAGGTTGCGATGCAGATGCTGGGCGACGGTGTGCGCCCGGACCTGCTCATCACCGATGTCGTCATGCCGGTGATGGACGGCCCGACCCTGGTCGGCCATGTCCGGGAAGCGTTCCCCGCAATGCCCATCCTGTTCATGTCCGGATATGCCGAGGAACAGGCGCGCAAGCAGATTACCATCGACAATGTTGCGTTTTTGCCAAAACCCTTTTCGGTACAACAACTTGCACAAGCTGCGCGAGACGTTATGACGGCGCAATGAACGCTGGCGAAGCGCCGCCCGCGCCGATAGGATGGTTGCATGAGCGTTTCGCCCGCCCGGATCCTCGTCATTGAGGACGAGCCCCTCATTGCCATGATGATCGAGGATTTTCTGGATCTCCTCGGACACAGCATGGCCGGACAGGCGGATAGCGTCGATCAGGCGCTGGCCATGGTCGATGCGCGCGGGTTCGATGCGGCGATTGTCGACGTCAATCTGCGCGGCGGCGAACAGTCCTGGCCCGTGTCCGATGCGCTGGCGGCGGCGAACATCCCCTTTGCGCTGGCAACGGGCAGCGGCGGCGACGATATCCGTGCCGAACATCATGGCCGCCCGATCCTCGCCAAACCCTTTACCCTCGATCAGGTCGAACGGACGCTGGCGCAGCTAATCGGCTGATCCCCGCTGGTTCCGGCCAATCCGCCGGCGCGGGCGGGTTCATTTTCGTTCCCCACTTGTTCCCATGGAACAAATGCGATACATGACGTTCAATTCGATTGAACGCATGACGCATTTCTTCTAGCGACGGGGACGAACAATGGCCGCGAAACTGAAGGTGATCGACACCGATATGGCGACTTCCACGGATCGGCAAAAGGCGCTCGACGCCGCCCTGGCGCAGATTGACCGCGCGTTCGGCAAGGGCTCGGCGATGAAGCTGGGGCAAAAGGAAACGATGCAGGTGGAGGCGATCTCCACCGGCTCGCTCGGCCTTGATATCGCGCTTGGCGTCGGCGGCCTCCCGCGCGGCCGCGTGATCGAGGTGTATGGCCCGGAAAGCTCGGGCAAGACCACGCTTGCCCTGCACGTGATTGCTGAGGCGCAGAAGGCGGGCGGCACCGCTGCCTTCGTCGATGCCGAACACGCGCTCGATCCCGTCTATGCCAAGAAACTGGGCGTCAATATCGACGAACTGATCGTGTCTCAGCCGGATACCGGTGAACAGGCGCTCGAAATCACCGACACGCTGGTCCGGTCGAACGCGATCGACGTGCTGGTGGTCGATTCGGTCGCCGCGCTGGTGCCGCGTGCGGAAATCGAGGGCGAGATGGGCGACAGCCATGTCGGCCTTCAGGCCCGCCTGATGAGCCAGAGCTTGCGCAAGCTGACCGGTTCGATCAGCCGGTCGCGCTGCATGGTGATCTTCATCAATCAGCTGCGCATGAAAATCGGCGTGATGTACGGCAACCCGGAAACCACGACCGGCGGCAACGCGCTGAAATTCTATGCCTCGGTCCGGCTCGACATCCGCCGCACCGGCCAGATCAAGGACCGCGACGACATCATCGGCAACGCCACGCGCGTAAAGGTGGTGAAGAACAAGGTCGCCCCGCCGTTCAAGCAGGTCGAATTCGACATCATGTATGGTGAGGGCATCTCGAAGATCGGCGAGATCCTGGACCTTGGCGTCAAGGCCGGCCTGGTCGAAAAATCGGGCGCCTGGTTCAGCTATGACAGCGTCCGCATCGGTCAGGGCCGCGAAAACGCCAAGACGTTCCTTAAGGAAAATACCGAACTGTGCGCCAAGCTGGAAGCAGCGATCCGTGCGCGTACAGAGAAGGTTGCCGAGGAAATGATGACCGGCCCCGATGCCGAGGATGATGTCGACGACATGTAATCGCCTGCTGCTGCGGCAAGGATAAGGATCGGCGCGGCCCGGTGGAACGTCCACCGGGCCGCGCTCGTTTTGCGGTTCGTCTCGTTCCGTCCCGCCGATTGACACCCGGCGGCGAAACCGGTCCAACATTGCTGCAACGGTCAGTCCGCACTGGCCGCCGCTTCACGGAGCCACCGCCATGACCCTTCGCGTCCATCACCTCGAAAACTCCCGGTCGCAGCGCATCCTGTGGATGCTCGAGGAGCTTGGCCTGCCCTATGAGGTGATCCGCTATCAGCGGGACAAGGTCACGATGCTTGCCCCGCCGGAGCTCAAGCGGGTTCATCCGCTTGGCAAGTCGCCGGTGATCGAGGATCATGGCCGCGTCGTCGCGGAAACCGGCGCGATCATTGACTATCTGGTCCATCATGCCGATGGCCGCCTTGGCCCGCCGTCGCACCGCGACGATGCGCTGCGCTGGACCTTCTTCATGCACTATGCCGAAGGGTCGCTGATGCCGCCGCTGCTGGTCAAGCTGGTCCTGTCCAAGGTGCCGCTGCTCGGCGGCGTCGCTCAGAAAAAGCTTCAGCCGATGATCGACGTACATCTCGATTATGTCGAGGCGGAACTGGCCAGTCGCCCCTGGTTCGCCGGGCAATCCTTCACCGCCGCCGACATCATGATGAGCTTCCCGCTGGAGGCCGCCCGGTCCCGCGCCGGGCTCGACGGCCGCTACCCCGCGACCACGGCCTGGCTCGACACCATCCACGCCCGCCCCGCCTATCAGGCCGCGCTCGCCGCCGGCGGCCCCTATGCCTATGCCTGATGGCGCGGCATTGCCCGCACTTAACGGGTTGGCATAGGCGGCGATCCGATCGAGCCTGGTGCCGACGGCTGGTTGCCCGCCGATGCACAGCGGATGGCGACATTTCCCACGGAACCAGGTCAGCGACCCCCCGCCACTGCAACCCCATCCTCGCCGCAGCGCAGCGTTTTTTGTGGCGCCCGTCTCGACTTGTGCCCGACCCCCCGGCTAGGCTGGCGGCGCTACGGCAGGACACAGGGGACGCATACGGCATGACGACAGCGACGGTAACGGGCGAGGGGGGACGCGGCCTGTCGCTGCAATGGCAGATGGGGATCGGCTTTGCCGCCGGCCTGCTGATCGGCCTGGCGGTGCATTACGGCGCCGGCGACGCGTCCTGGGTCAAGACGCTCACCACCTATGTCACCGCGCCGCTGGGTCAGCTGTTCCTGCGCCTCCTGTTCATGCTCGTCATTCCGCTCCTGTTCTCGGCGCTGGTCGTCGGCATTGCGGAGATGGGCGAGATCCGCTCGCTGCGGCGCATCGGCCTGAAAACGCTGGGCTGGACCATCGTCGCATCGACCATCGCCGTTATCGTCAGCCTGGTTCTGGTCAACCTGTTGCAACCGGGCAGCGGCGTCGATCCCGACGTCGCGCGCCAGATGCTGGCCGATGGCAAGGGCGCGGCCGGATCGATCCTCGAACGCACCGCCACGACGCCCAGCGGCATGGACGCGCTGCTCGCGATCGTGCCGACCAACATCGTCACCGCCATGGCGAATAACGACATCTTGGCCGTGATGTTCTTTGCCCTGTTCTTCGGCATCGGGCTGGTGCTGGTGGACCGGCCGGAAACGGAATCGATCAAGCGCGCGATGCAGGGCCTGTTCGAAATCTCCATGCGCCTGATCGGCGTCGTCATCCGGCTGGCCCCGATTGCCGTGTTCTGCTTCATGTTCAATCTGGCCGCGCTGTTCGGATGGGACCTGCTTGTTCGCCTGTCCGCCTATGTCGGCGTGGTCGTGCTGGCGCTTGGCGTGCAGATGTTCGTCATCTTTCCCGCCCTCCTGATGATCGTCGCCAAACGCTCGCCCATTCAGTTTTTCCGCGATGTGCAGGAAGCGATGGTGATGGCCTTTTCCACCGCCAGCTCGAACGCCAGCCTGCCCACCGCGCTGCGCGTGGCGGATGAAAAGCTGCGCCTGCCGGCAAAGGTCGGTCGCTTCGTCCTCACCATCGGGGCCACCGCGAACCAGAACGGCACGGCCATGTTCGAAGGGGTGACGGTCATCTTCCTCGCCCAGTTCTTCGGCGTCGATCTGTCGCTGTGGCAACAGGTGACGGTGATGCTGATCTGCATCCTGGGCGGCATCGGCACGGCCGGCGTCCCTGCCGGATCGCTGCCGGTCGTCGCGCTGATTCTGGGCATGGTCGGTGTCCCGCCAGAGGGGATCGGCCTGGTCCTCGGTGTCGACCGCTTCCTCGATATGTGCCGCACCACGCTGAACGTGACGGGTGACCTTGCGCTCGCCACCCTGGTCGCCGCTGGCGAGGACGGCGCGGACGAGCCGCTGCCCGCATGAATAGGACATACATCGTCACCCCGGCCTTAAGCCGGGGTCCAGATTTCAGACCGCTGCCAGAAGAAGCTAGACCCCGGCCCAAGGCCGGGGTGACGGGGAATTGCTGATGCGCTTGACCCGCCGTAACCTGATCCGCACGGCCGCGCTCGCCCCGCTGGGGGTCAGCGCGGTTGCGCGCGCGATGGAGCCGGACCTGTCGGCGCTTTCGCCCATCACCGGTTCGGCCCGGCCCATTGGCGCGCTGGAGCGCCGCGCCCGTCTGTCCCGCGCGCAATCGCTGATGAAGGCGGCGGGCATCGGCGCGGTGCTGATCGAACCGGGCGCCAGCCTCGTCTATTTCACCGGCGTCCGCTGGGGGCGCAGCGAACGGCTGACCGCCGCCGTGCTGCCGGTGGAGGGCGATCCCCTGATCGTCACCCCGTTTTTCGAGGAACCGTCGGTCCGCGAAACGCTGGGTATCCCCGCCGATGTGCGGGTCTGGCAGGAGCATGAGGATCCGCTGGCCCTGGTCGCCGGATGGCTGCGCGAACGCCGCCTTGCCGGTCGCCGGATCGGGATCGAGGAAACGGCCCGCTATTTCGCGGTCGACGGCCTTGCCCGCGCGCTGGGCGACGCGCGCCTGATCGTGTCCGCCAATCCGGTCGTGCGCGGCTGTCGCATGATCAAGACGCCCGCCGAAATCGCGCTGATGCAGGCCGCGTCCGATGTCACCATGGCCGCCTATCGCTGGACGCATCCGCGGATCGATGCGGGCATGGCCCCGCGCGACATCGCCGCGATGATGAGCGCCGCGACGGTGAAACTCGGCGGCGAAGTTGCCTTCAACCTCATCCTGCTGGGTGAGGCATCGGCCTATCCGCACGGCACGCGAAAGCCGCAACGGGTGACGCCGGGCGAAGTGGTGCTGATGGACTGCGGCGCGGTGGTCCATGACTATGAAAGTGATATCAGCCGCACCTTCGTCCACGGCACGCCCACGCCGGAACAGCGCAAGGTGTGGGGCGAAATGCGCCGGGGGCAGGACGTGGCCCTGGCCGCCGCCCGCATCGGTGCGCCTGCGGGCAGCGTGGACGATGCCGTCCGCGCCTATTACGCCTCGCTCGGCTATGGCCCGGATTATCGGCTGCCCGGCCTGCCGCACCGTACCGGCCATGGCATCGGCATGGACGGGCATGAACCGATCAACCTCGTTCGCGGCGAATCGACACCGCTCGCGCCCGGCATGTGCTTTTCCAACGAACCCGGCATCTACCTGCCCGGCAAGTTCGGCATCCGGCTTGAGGATTGCTTCTACATGACCGAAGCGGGTCCGAAATGGTTCAGCCAGCCCGCCCGCTCGATCGACGAGCCGATGGGGGCCTAGCCAAGCCCTCGCCCTACCGCGGCCGCCGCCGCTCTCTCTCCCTCTCCCGCGGGCGGGAGAGGGAAGGGGCCCGCCGCCTCAGGCGGTGGGAAGGGTGAGGGTACCTTTCTAAAGATAAAGCCCGAAGCTCAAATGCTGCCGTCACCCCGGCCTGTGCCGGGGTCCAGCGCGCCACTCGCAATGACCTCTTACCTCGTGATTCGACCCTTGCTTCCGGCTGGACCCCGGCCTGCGCCGGGGTCACACGTGGGGAATAAGCATCGACCGCAACTGCTGACGCCGCCGCCCCCTTCACAAGTAGGATTTCGCCTGCTTCAGGTATCCTGTGAAGGTTCGGCAACGCCACACCAGCCCCCATCCGTCACCCCGGCGAAGGCCGGGGTCCATCGTGCCACGTGCGACGGCGTTGACGGTGGCCCCGCATGCCGACCCGTGCCCGTCGCATTCCCGTCGCCAGGCTGTCGCCTCCCGGTCGCTTCCGCCCGAAAAACCCGTTCAATGTGTTCAAACTGTCAACCGCGCCCCGCTCACCCTGATCGAACCGTTTCGCTTGAGCGAACGCCCTCACGCCACTAAGTCGGCAGCATGACCTCGACGAACGATATCCGCCGCTCCTTCCTCGACTATTTCGAGGGTCAGGGCCATGCCCGCGTCCAGTCGGCCCCGCTGGTGCCGCACAACGATCCGACGCTGATGTTCGTCAATGCCGGGATGGTGCCGTTCAAGAATGTGTTCACCGGTCTTGAAACCCGGCCCTATTCCACCGCCACCTCGTCGCAGAAATGCGTCCGGGCCGGGGGCAAGCACAATGATCTTGACAATGTCGGCTATACCGCCCGGCACCACACCTTCTTTGAAATGCTGGGCAATTTCAGCTTTGGCGATTATTTCAAGGAACAGGCGATCCTGCATGCCTGGACGCTGCTGACCCGCGAATGGGGCCTTCCGCGCGAAAAGCTGACCGCCACCGTCTATCACACCGACGATCAGGCATTCGACCTGTGGAAAAAGATCGCCGGCCTTCCCGAAGAACGCATCATCCGCATCCCGACCAAGGATAATTTCTGGGCGATGGGCGCGGATGGCCCCTGCGGCCCGTGCTCGGAAATCTTCTACGATCATGGCGACCATATCTGGGGCGGCCCGCCCGGATCGCCGGAAGAGGATGGCGACCGCTTCGTCGAAATCTGGAACCTCGTCTTCATGCAGCATCTGCAGGAAGCGGATCAGATCGTCAGCGACCTGCCAAAGCCCAGCATCGACACCGGCATGGGGCTAGAGCGGGTCGCTGCGGTGCTTCAGGGCGTGCACGACAATTACGATACCGACACGTTCAAGGCGCTGATCGCCGCCAGCGGTGCGCTGACCGGCTCTGCCACCACGGGCGATAATCAGGCGAGCCACCGCGTCATCGCCGATCACCTGCGTTCCGCCGGTTTCCTGGTCGCCGATGGTGTGCTGCCCGCCAATGAAGGGCGCGGCTATGTGCTCCGCCGCATCATGCGCCGGGCCATGCGCCACGCCCATCTGCTGGGCGCAAAGGATCCGCTGATGCACCGGCTGGTGCCCGAACTGGTATCCGAAATGGGCGCGGCCTATCCCGAACTGGTGCGCGCCCAGCCGCTGATCGAAGCGACGCTGCTGCAGGAGGAAACCCGGTTCCGCCAGACGCTGGCCAATGGCCTGAAGCTGCTGGACGAAGCGACGGCGGGGATGGGAGAAGGCGATACCCTGCCCGGCGAAACCGCGTTCAAGCTCTACGACACCTATGGCTTTCCCTATGATCTGACCGAGGACGCGCTGCGCCCGGCGGGGATGAGCGTCGACCGCGCCGGGTTCGATGCCGCGATGAAGCGTCAGAAAGACGCTGCCCGCGCCGCATGGAAGGGGTCGGGGGCCAAGGCCAGCGACGATGTCTGGTTCGACATTGCGGAGGAACAGGGCGGCACGGAGTTTACCGGCTATGTCTCGACCGAGGGGGAGGGACAGGTGGTGGCCCTCGTCAAGGACGGTGCCCGCGTCGACCGCGCGGCTCCGGGCGACAGCGTGATCGTCCTGACCAACCAGACGCCATTCTATGGCGAAAGCGGTGGCCAGACCGGCGATGCCGGGATCATCAGCAATGACAAGGGCTTGCGCGTCATTGTTGACGACACGTCTAAGCCGCTGGGTCGCCTGCACGCCCATCAGGCCCGCGTCGAAAGTGGTGAGATTGCGGTCGGCGACACAGTAAAGCTCGCCATTGATGTCGAGCGCCGCGACGCCATCCGCGCCAATCACTCGGCCACGCATCTGCTGCACGCTGCGCTCCGCAACCGGCTGGGCGGTCATGTCACCCAAAAGGGCTCGCTGGTCGCCGCCGATCGCCTGCGCTTCGACTTCTCCCACCCCTCGGCGCTCAGCCCGCAGGAAATTGCGCTGATCGAGGCGGATGTGAATGCCGAAATCCGCGCCAACGAAACGGTCAGCACCCGGCTGATGACCCCCGACGACGCCATCGCCGCCGGTGCCATGGCACTGTTCGGTGAGAAATATGGCGACGAGGTCCGCGTGCTGTCCATGGGCCGCCTGACCGACAGGCATTATTCGGTCGAGCTGTGCGGTGGCACCCATGTCCGCGCCACGGGCGACATTGCGGTGTTCAAGATCGTCAGCGAAAGCGCGGTTTCCTCTGGGGTCCGCCGGATCGAGGCGCTGACCGGGGAGGGCGCTCGCCTCTGGCTCGCCGACCGCGATGCCAAGCTGCGTGAGGCTGCGGCTGCGCTGAAGGCCGCGCCGGACGAGGTGCCCGCCCGCGTCGTCAGCCTGATGGAGGAGCGCAAGCGGCTTGAGCGCGAGCTTGCCGAGGCCAAGAAGGCGCTGGCGCTGGGCGGTGGCGGTGCGGCTGCGCCTGCCGGACCCGAACAGGTTGCCGGTACCAGCTTCATCGGTCAGGTGCTCGACGGCCTGGATCCCAAGGCGCTGCGCGGTGCGGTGGACGAGGCGAAGGCACGGGTCGGCAGCGGTGTCGTCGCGCTGGTCGCGGTCAATGACGGCCGCGCCTCCATCGCGGTTGGCGTCACGGACGATCTGGTCGGCCGGTTGAGCGCCGTCGATCTGGTCAAGGCGGGCGTGGCTGCGCTTGGCGGTCAGGGTGGCGGTGGCCGTCCCGACATGGCTCAGGGCGGCGGACCCGACGGGACCAGGGGCGCGGATGCGCTGGTGGCGGTGAAGTCCGCGATGGAGGGGGTCGCCGCTGCGGCCTGATCCGCCGGGTTAGAACGGGCTCTGGCGGGCCTTTCCTTCGCTGGCCCGCATCGGCATGGCATCGACTGTCTCGAACAGTCGGCGTGCGCTGACCGGCTCGCCCGAACGCAGCTTCACGCCGCCATCCTTGCCGATCAGGATCAGGGTGAACGGCGTCTCCGGTTTCAACCGGCGGCGCAGATCGCCCGCCGGCGTGCTGGTCCCGCTGACCCGATCACCGATCACTTCGATCAGGTGCAGGTCACGCTCTGCCATCCCCATCCGGTCGCTCAGCATCGCCCGCTGCCGCGCCGCGCTGTCTTCGCTGTCGGCGAACAGGACAATGACCCGCTTCTCCCACCGCATCGCCTCCAGCGTCGGAGCGGATTGCAGGGCGAGCGCGGCGATCAGGGCGGGAAGCGCGGTCATGGCAGCTTGAACGCCTCAGCCCGGCTGAGGCTCCGCACTGCGCATCCGCATCAGCCCTTCCTGGCTGACGCTGGCCACCATCCGTCCGTCGCGGGTGAAAATCTGCCCCCGGTTGAACCCCCGCGCCGCGCCTGCCCATGGGCTGTCGCAATCATAAAGCAGCCAGTCATCGGCGCGAAACGACTGATGAAACCACAGGGCGTGGTCCAGGCTTGCGGTCTGAAACCCCTGCGTCATCCAGTTGACCCCGTGCGGCAGGGTACAGGTGCCCAGCAGCGTCATGTCGCTGGCATAGGCCAGGATCGCCCGGTGCAGCGCCGGATCGTCGGGCAGCGCAGTCGCGGTCTTCAGCCAGCTTGCCTGACGCGGCGGTCTGGGATCGGGACGGAACCAGTCGCGCGGCTCGCACGGGCGGATCTCGATCGGCCGGGCACGCAGGAAAAAGCGGCGCAGCTTTTCCGGCACCTGCGCCTCGATCTCGGCGCGCAATTCTCGCTCGGATCGCAGCGCCTCCGGCATCGGCACGTCGGGCATCGCATCCTGATGCGCCATGCCCGCTTCCTCGGTCTGAAAGGATGCGATCATGTTCAGGATCGGCTGCCCGCCCTGCGATGCGATCACCCGGCGATTGGCGAAGCTGCGCCCTTCGAAATCGCGGACGACGCGATAGATGATCGGGTGCCGCTCGTCGCCGGGCCGCATGAAATAGGCGTGGAGGGAATGGCAGACCTTGTCCTCCACCGATCGCTGGCCGGCCTGCAAGGCCTGCGCGATCACCTGCCCGCCAAACACGCGGCCGACGCCCTCGGGCTGGCGCGCACCCCGATACAGGTCGGTGTCGATCCGTTCGACATCGAGCAGCGCGATCAGCTGGGCGACCAGCCCCTCGGCCGTATCGGCGCGCCGTTGGTCCGTCATGTCCGGTCCATGTTCAATATCCCTCAGCCTCGGCAAGGGCATTGGCATGGAAATTCGCATCGCCGAACAATTCGGCCAGCACACGGGCGCGCTTCATGAAAAAGCCGACATCATATTCGTCGGTCATGCCAATGCCGCCATGCATCTGAACCGCCTCCTGCACCGACAGGGTGGTTGCCATGCCGGTCATTGCCTTGGCAACGGCGATGGCGTTTTCCGCCTCGTCCGACCCGGTGTCGAGCAGCTGCTGCGCTTTCAGCACCGCGGCCCGCGCTACTTCCATTTCGGCGTAAAGATGGGCAGCGCGGTGCTGAAGCGCCTGAAAACTGCCGATCAGGGCGCCGAACTGCTTGCGCTGCTTCAGATAGTCGACAGTCATGTCCATCGCCCCTCCGCCCACACCGATCAGCTCGGCAGAGGCACCGGCGCGGCCGGCGGCGAGCAGGCGACGCAGCGGTCGATCGTCATCCACTTCGCCCACCACCGCGTCCGCATCCACCTCTACCCCGTCCAGCGTCAGCCGGCTGGCCAGGCTGGCATCGGCAAGCCGTTGGGGGTCGATGGTCAGTCCCGCCACCTTTGGATCGACCACGAACAGCGTCGGGGCTGCCCCTTCCGCCGTGGTAGCGGCGATCAGCAACAGGTCGGCGGCATGGGCATGGTGGACGAACTGCTTGGTACCGCTCAGGCGAAAGCCGTTGCCGGATCGCTCCGCCCGCATCGCCACCCGGCCGGTGAACTTTGCCCCTTCGTCCACGGCGATGGCAGCCACCGTCTCCCCCGCCACGATGCCCGGAAACCAGCGATCCGCGTGCGCCGTGCCTTTCATCGCCTCGACCGCAGCAACCGCAGTGGTCAGAAAGGGGGAGGGGGTCAGGTTGCGCCCGATTTCCTCAAGCACCACGCCCGCCTCGACATGGCCCAGGCCCAATCCGCCCTGCGCCTCCGGCACCAGCATCCCGGCAAAGCCCATCTCGCCGAACTGCCGCCACAGGTCGCGGGAAAAGCCGGTCGCATCCTTTGCGTCGCGCAGCGCCCGAAGGTGACTGACCGGCGCGGTTTCGCCAACGAACTGGCGTGCGGTATCGGCGAGCATCGCCTGTTCTTCGTTCAGAAACAACGGCATGGATCAGTTCCCGTACATCCCGTCGCCCGGATCAGGCGCCGGGCAATTCCAGTATCCGCTTGGCAACGATGTTGAGCTGAATTTCGCTGGTGCCGCCCTCGATCGAATTGGCCTTGCTGCGCAGCCAGCTACGCGCCTTCGCGCCGCCTGCCGATCGCTCGCTTTCCCATTCCAGCGCGTCGCTGCCGCCCGCCGCCATCACCAGCTCCTGCCGCCGCTTGTTCAACTCGGTGCCGACATATTTCATCATGCTGGGCTGGGCAGGGTGGGCGCGCCCCGCCTTCAGTTCGTCGATGAAGCGTTCCGACATGGTGGAAAAGGCATGGGTCCGCACCCGGAACTCGGCGATGGCAGCGCGGAGCAGCGGATCGGCGAGCCGCCCGCGATCGTCCAGCCCGATGGTCGCGATCGCCCCGGCGATCAGGGGATCGTCGCCACCCGACTGGCCCAGGCCCATGCCGGAAATCATCTCCCGCTCATGGCCCAGCAGATATTTGGCGACATCCCATCCCTTGTTCAGCTCACCAACCAGATTGATCTTTGGCACCCGCACATTGTCGAAAAAGGTTTCGCAGAATGGCGAATTGCCGCTGATCAGCAGGATGGGTTTGGTCGAAACGCCCGGCGTTTCCATGTCGAACAGGACGAAACTGATGCCGCCCTGCTTGCTGTCGCGTGACGTGCGGACCAGGCAGAAGATCCAGTCCGCCTGATCGGCATAGCTCGTCCACACCTTTTGCCCGTTGACGATGAAATGATCGCCCGCATCCTCCGCGCTGGTGGCAAGCCCGGCAAGGTCGCTGCCTGCGTTCGGCTCCGAATAGCCCTGGCACCACCGGATTTCACCGCGCGCGATTTTGGGCAGGTGCTCCAGCTTTTGCGCCTCGGTCCCGTATTTCAGCAATGCCGGGCCAAGCATGGATATGCCGAAACTGCGCAGCGGCTGGCGGCAGTTGAGCGCAGCCATTTCCTCGCGCAGCACCTTGGCCTCTGCAGGCGACAGGCCTCCGCCGCCATATTCGACCGGCCAGTCCGGCACGGTCCAGCCGCGCGCGCCCATGGCATCCAGCCATTCCCGCTGACCCGGCTGATAAACCGCGCGGCGGCCGCCCCAACAGATATCCTTTTCGGATCGCACGGGCGCACGCATTTCCGCCGGGCAATTCGCCTCAAGCCAGGCGCGGGTATCGGCGCGGAACTGGGTCAGGTCGGTCATGGACAGTCTCCCGGTCATTTCCTGCGGGGGGATGGGCGATACCTCACCGGTTGAACCGCTCGCCCTTTTCCGCCTTCTCGCGCAACAGCGGGGCGATCTCGAAGCCGTGCTTTTCCATGCCGGCGACGATCTTTTTCGCGCCCTCAAGATCGGCCCAGAACATCGGTCCGCCGCGATAGGGGGGCCAGCCATAGCCATAGACCCAGACCACATCGATGTCCGACGCCCGCTGCGCCTTGCCCTCGGCCAGGATCAGCGCGCCCTCGTTCACCATTGGATACAGCGTGCGCTCGACAATCTCCTCATCGGTCACTTCGTGCTGCGGCGTGCCGGTCTTGTCGCGCCATTCTTGAATGATTTCGGCAACGCGCGGGCTGGGCGACGGATTGCGCTTGTCGTCATAGTCGTAGAACCCGGCGCCCTTTTTCTGGCCCC
Organism: Sphingomonas eleionomae; assembly: GCF_049889035.1. NCBI lineage: Bacteria > Pseudomonadati > Pseudomonadota > Alphaproteobacteria > Sphingomonadales > Sphingomonadaceae > Sphingomonas > Sphingomonas eleionomae. The sequence continues at coordinate 222,165 of NZ_JBLTWP010000001.1, forward strand.
AGCGTTCCTCGGCGCACAACTGGTCGCGAATATCCTCGATCCGGGTCGGGTCGCGGTGCCAGCCGATATCCACGCCGGCCAGGTCGGCCATCTGAAACGGCCCCATCGGCATCCCGAATTCGACATGGACCCGGTCGATCTGTTCCGGCGTCGCGCCTTCCAGCAGCAGGCGGTTGGCCTCGATCTGGCGGGGCATCAGCATCCGGTTGCCGATAAAGCCGTGACAGACACCGGCGACGACCGCGACCTTGCGGATCTTCTTGGCCACCGCCATCGCCGTTGCCAGCACATCGTCCGCCGTCTTGTCGCCGCGAACGACCTCCAGCAGCTTCATGATGTTGGCGGGTGAAAAGAAGTGCAGGCCCAGCACATCCTGCGGCCGCGACGTGCTGGCCGCGATCTCGTTGATGTCCAGATAGCTGGTGTTGCTGGCCAGGATCGCGCCCGGCTTGGCGATCCGGTCCAGCTTGCCGAAAATGTCCTTCTTCACGTCCATGTTTTCATACACGGCCTCGATGATCAGGTCGCAATCGGCGAGGTCTTCCAGCGACAGGCTTGGTTTGAGCAGGCTCATCGCGCCTTCCACCTGTTCGGCGGTCATCCGGCCCTTGGCGGCGGTCGCCTCGTAATTCTTGCGCATCGTGCCCGTGCCACGATCCAGCGCGTCCTGCTGCATCTCGACAATGGTCACCGGGATGCCGGCGGACAGGAAGTTCATCGAAATGCCGCCGCCCATCGTGCCAGCGCCGATCACGCCGACGCGGTTCACCGGGCGCAGGGCGATATCCTCGGCAATGCCGTCGATCTTCGATGCCTTGCGCTCGGCAAAGAAGATGTGGCGCAGCGCCGCCGACTGAACACCGAACATCAGCCTCATGAACGACTGGCGCTCGATCTGCACACCCTCGGCATAGGGCATTTTGGTCGCCGCCTCGACACAGGCGATGTTCGCCTCTGGCGCATCCAGACCGCGGAAGCGCCGGGCATTGGCCTTGCGAAACCCTTCGAACACCGCCGGATCGTGCGCCAGCGGCTTTTCGGAAACCCGCGGGATCGGGCGTACGTCCTTGACCTCATTGGCCAGCGCCAGGGCATCGGCGATCAGGCTGTCCGCACCCGCCAGTCGATCGACAAGCCCCGCCTTGTGCGCGTCGCCGGCCGAAATCGGATCGCCCTTCGTCACCATTTCCAGCGCAAGCTCGACGCCAGCCGCACGCGGTAGCCGCTGCGTGCCGCCGGCACCGGGCAACAGGCCCAGCTTGACCTCGGGCGTGCCCAGCTTGGCCGAAGGGACGGCGATCCGGTAATGACTGGCCAGAGCAACTTCGCAGCCGCCGCCAAGCGCCGTTCCGTGGATGGCCGCGATGACCGGCTTGTCCAGCGCTTCGATCCGGTCGACCAGCTCGGGCAGCAGCGGCTGGACCGGCGGCTTGGTGAATTCGGTGATGTCGGCACCGGCGAAAAACGTCTTGCCGCGACAGGCGATGATCACAGCCTTCACCCCGTCGTCGGCCGCCGCCGCCTCGATCCCTTCAGCCAGGCCGATCCGCACCGCTGCGCCAAGGGCGTTCACAGGCGGATTGTCGGACCACAGTACCAGCACATCGCCATGCCGTTCCTGGGTGATGGGGGATGATTCGGTGGTCATGCACGCTCTCCGGTCAAAGGTTCCGCAGTCCGTAGCGTCAGCATACCCCGATTTCGAAAGGGCGTGTCGCGCCAACTGCGAATTTGCATCATCTATCGCCTTGAGCTTGCCTAAAATCAACACTAGCCTCGGGTTGATAGGGCGAAAACGCCCATCGGCCCGATGGACTGGCAATGAAGTGGAGAGCGTGCCGTGCATTCCGAAACGCCGATTGCGATTCCCGATGGCTGGCCCCGCATGTCGCTGGATCAGGTCCGCGCACTGCTGACTGCGCCGGGTCAGAAGTTCGAGATGGCAACCGAAACGATCCGGGGCATCGAAACGCGGGTGTGGAAACAATGCCCGCCGTCGCTGCGGATGCTGCTGCATTTTTCGCGCAGCCATGGCGCGCGGGAATGTGCGATCCTGAATGACGAACGCGTTACCTATGACGCGATGTTCCGCGCCTCTGCCCATCTGGCCACGCATTTGAAGGCGATGGGCGTGGAAAAGGGCGATCGCGTCGCCTTTGTCATGCGCAACCTGCCCGAATGGATCGCCATCTTCTTTGCCGTGACGGCCATTGGCGGCGTCGCTGTGCCGCTCAATGCGTGGTGGACGGGGGCCGAGCTGGAATATGGCCTGACGGACTGCGGGGCAAAGGTTGCCATTACGGACGGTCGCCGGCACCGCGTGCTGGCCCCGCACTATGCCCACTGCCCGGATCTGACCCACGTCATCGTCACCCGTGCCAAGGATCCGCTGGTCAACGGCGAACTGGCGATGGAAACCCTGATCGGTGCGCCGAACGACTGGGCGGCGCTGCCCGATATTCCGCTGCCGATGGCCGAGCTTCACCCCGATGACGACGCCACCATCTTTTACACCAGCGGTACCACCGGCGCGCCAAAGGGGGCGCTGGGCACGCATCGCAACATCCTGACCAACATCCATTCCACCTTTTATTCGGCGGCGCGCGCGATGCTGCGCCGGGGCGAAGTGCCGCCGCCGGTGCCGGAGCCAAAGACCGGCCTGCTCGTCATCCCGCTATTCCATGTCACCGCCTGTTCGGCGTTCCTGATGGCGAACATGGCACTGGGCGGCACCATTGTGATGATGCGCAAATGGGATGCGAGCGAGGCGCTGGCGCTGATCGAGCGGGAGCGGATCCACGCGACGGGCGGCGTGCCGACCATCGCCTGGCAGCTGCTGGAACACCCCGACCGCGACAGATACGATCTGTCGAGCCTTGAGGGCATTTCCTATGGTGGTGCGCCTGCTGCACCGGAACTGGTCCGCCGCATCCATGCCGAATTCGGCGCGCTGCCCGGCAATGGCTGGGGCATGACCGAAACGATGGCGACGGTGACCAACCATCAGGGCGAGGATTATCTGGCCCGGCCGGACAGCTGCGGCCTGCCGGTTGCTGTCGCCGACCTCAAGATCATGGCGCCGGACGGCAGCGCCGAACTGCCGGTGGGCGAGGTTGGCGAGCTGTGGGCGCGTGGCCCGATGATCGTCAAGGGATATTGGAACAAGCCGGAGGCGACGGCCGAAACCTTTGTCGATGGCTGGGTGCGCACCGGCGATCTTGCCCGGCTGGATGCCGACGGGTTCTGCTACATCGTGGACCGGGCCAAGGATATCGTCATCCGGGGCGGTGAGAACATCTATTCGACGGAGGTCGAGAGCGTGCTTTATGCCCATCCGGCCGTCACCGACTGCGCGCTGGTCGGCGTGCCGCACCGGACGCTTGGCGAGGAACCGGCAGCGGTGGTGCATTTGTGCCCCGGATGCACGGCAAGCGAGGCGGAGCTTCAGGCCTGGGTGCGTCAGCATCTGGCCGGGTTCAAGGTGCCGGTGGCGATCCGCTTCGTCGACGATGTCCTGCCCCGCAATGCGCAGGGCAAGATCCTGAAAACCGAACTGCGCAGCCTGTTTACGCCGGCTGCCGCCTAAAGCCGTGCGGTAAATCCGGCCCAGAGCTGGCGGGGCCGCGCCCGTTCCAGCGCCGCGCCGCTAAAGCCGGTCGGCACCAGCGCGTCGAACAGGTTCTCGCCCCGCAGCCTCAGGGTCAGGCTGGACAGCAGCGGCACGTCGACCACCGCGTCCACCGTCGTTGCCGCGTCAAGCGTGCGGTTGTTCTGATCGTCCTCGAACGCCGCTGCAACATGGCGCAGCGTTGTCGACACCATCGCCCCGCCGCGCTGCCAGCTGATCGTGCCGCTGAACTGATGCGGTGGCACCTGTGCCGGGGCCAGGCCATCAAGCGGCGCCGACAGGTCCGCCCCGCGCACCTCCGCATCGACATAGGCATAGGAGAGCCGCGCGCCGAATGCGCCGAACCGGGCGCTGGCATCCACCTCCACGCCCCGGCTTTCGATCGCGTCCAGATTGTCGCGGCGGCGATAAAAACCGGCTGCCGACACGAACCCGACGCCCGGGAAATTGCCTGGCCCGCGCGCTACCGTCACATTCGCAATGGCATTGTCGAGCCGGTTGGAAAAGGCGGTGGCGGACAAGGTCACCCCCGCTGCCGGGCGAAGGTCGATCCCGGCTTCCACGCCCTCCAGCACTTCGGGATCGAGCAGCGCGTTGGCTGCCGTCGCGTCGGCACCCGCACGAAACGGGCGATACAGCTCGTTCGGCGTCGGCAAGCGCCAGGCGCGATAGGCCGCAGTGCGCAGCGTGACCGCATCGGCCGGCAGCCAGGCAAGGCCGATCCGGCCCGTCGTCTGCGTGCCCGACCGGTCGGCGAACCGCGTGTCGGTCAGCGCCGGGCCGGTTGCGCCCAGCGTACGTTCGGTCAGCCGCCCGTTTTCGATCCACCAGCCATCAATGCGGGCATCGCCCTCGATTCGGACCGGGCCAAGGCGCGCGCCCAGCGTGACGAAACCGCCCAGCGTCTGCGTCCGCCCGCCCGCAACGCGGCGGCGCGTTGGCGACCCGGCGACATAGGTGAACAATTCCTGCGTCTCGCCCTCGATCGAGCGGACATCGGCGCCCAGCGCCAGCGTCACTGCCTCGCCCAGCGGGGGCAGGATTTCGATCCGCCCGCCAACGCCGATGGCCGGCGTATTCGCCTGATCCAGCGTCTGCGTCACGGTGGTGCGCGCATCATTGACGCTGGCAAACTCGCTGGAAAAGCGCCGCGTCTGCAGATAGGCGAGCGCGGACCAGCGCCATGCACCCCGGCCGACCAGGCGCAGGCTGGCATCGGCCCCGTCGCTGCCGATTGCGGTGAAATCCAGTCCCCGGTCGCGCCGGTCGGTAAATGCCTGAACCGTGCTTTGCAGTTCGATGGATGGCGCAACGGCAATCACGCCGCGCAGCGCGACGCTGGCCTGTTCGAACGGCGCGGCCCGGTCAACCGGCCCACGCTGATCCTCGACAATCGGGATAAAGCCGTCCCCGCGCGCATAGGCGGCGGACAGGGTGGCAAAGCTGCTCTCGCCGCGCAGCAATGCGCTGGCGCTCGCGTCCACGGCATTGCGCTCGCCATAGGCGATGTCGGCGGTCAGGGTCGAAAGCTGATCGGGCGCCGCGCTTTCCATCTCGATCACGCCGCCGATCGCACCGGAGCCCCAGGTGCCGCTTCCCCCGCCGCGGGTCACCCGGATCGTGCCAATCCGGTCGCTGGCATAGGCGGGAAAGGCGATCCAGCCACCGAACGGGTCGGCCTGCGGCACGCCGTCCAGGATCAGCAGCGCCCGGCTGGCCGCATTGCCGCCAAGCCCGCGCAGGGTGATGCCCTGTGCCGTCGGATTGGCCGAGCGCGAATCGGCGCGGCGAAAGGATTGCAGCCCGGCAATATCGGCCAGCGCATCCTCCAGCCGGCCGCTAGCCGTCGCCTCGATCCGGTCGCGGTCGATGGTCGTTTCCGCATCGCTATCGCGTTCGTCGAGGCGCAGGCCGCGCCCGGTGACGACGATATCCTGATCTGCGGGCGGCGGTGCAGCCTCCGGCGAACCGATCGCCAGGGCAGGGGCGGTAAGAAGCAGGGTAAGCATGACGGGGCCTGTTCGATGCCGCACGGGGCGGGGCTGGGACGGAATGCCCCATGGATTGCGCGGCGTCGGTTTGGCAAGCGCCAACCGGCGCTATCGGGTCAACCGATCATGCGGCGAAGCACGCCATCCTTCAGAATGAAATGATGACGCAGCGCCGCCAGGATATGGCCGATGGCCAGCGCACCCAGCGCCAGGCCCAGGATCTCGTGCCCCTCATGTGACAATTCGTACAACAGGGTGTCGCGAGTGACGGGCAGCTTGGCGACCGGGAACAGGCCGAACCAGTCGAGCGGTCGATTGCCCGCCGACGACATGGCATAACCGGTCAGCGGCACCAGGATCATCAGCGCATACAGCGCCCAGTGAATGATGGGGGCAACGCGGCGCTCCAGCGCGCCCATGCCGGCAGGTTCGGGCGGGGCAGGATGACCCAGCCGCCAGACCAGCCGCGCAATGCTGAGCGCCAGCACGGTCAGGCCGATCGACTTGTGCGTCGGCATCACCGGCCCGGTCACCTGCTGGATCGCATCGCCGAACAGGCCGAGCGGCAGGTTAATAAGGATCGCCACGGCAATCGCCCAGTGAAAGGCGCGGGCGACGGAACCATAACGGGCAGCGGCGATCGTCATTGGGCGATGATGCACGGTCGCGTGGTCCGGGTAAAGCACTGACGCGGTGGTCATGGCCCGGCTTGGTCGTTAAAGGGGGACCATGCGTATCCTTGCTCTTTACGCCGCCCTGATCCTGCCGCTTGGCGGTTGTGACAGCGGAAAGCCGCCCGTTGACAACGCGGCCGCGCCCGCTGCCAATGATGCGACACCCGCGCCGCCGGCAGCTACGGCCCTGTCGCCGGAGATTCCCGATGCCTTTCAGGGGCGGTGGGACAGCGATGCCCGCGCCTGTGCACAGGATGTCAGCGAAATGCGCCTGACCATCGCGGCAGACGGGCTGCGCTTTTACGAAAGCGTGGCCAAGGTCGATGCGGTCGGCCAGCCCGATCCCGACCGGATCGAGGTGGATGCCGCGGTGGAGGCAGAGGGCATGACGCAGGGACGGCATTTCACGCTTGAACTGCGCGGCGACAACCGGCTGGCCACCACCATCGACGGTGCGACGGCAATACGTGTGCGCTGCGACGACGGCGAACCGGAGTAAGGGCAGCGCGGCCGCTTTAACAATCATCCGCCACCCGGGCGAAAGGGCCTGTATCCAACGATGACTGACATCACCCTTTATGGCATCCCCAACTGCGACACCGTCAAAAAGGCGCGGGCGACGCTGAGCGCGCAGGGCACTGCCCATGACTTTCACGATTACAAGAAAGCCGGCGTTCCTGAGGATCATCTGCGGCAATGGGTCGCGGCCAGGGGCTGGGAAACGCTGCTGAACCGCGCGGGCACGACCTTTCGCAAGCTGCCGGACGCGGAGCGCGAAGGGCTGGATGCCGAGCGCGCCATCGCGATCATGCTTGCTCATCCTTCCACCATCAAGCGGCCGGTGATCGAGCATCCCGGCGGCCTGATCGTGGGGTTCGACGCGGCGGCAATCGCCGCGCTGAAGGGCTGACGACCGATCCATTCCCCTCGGCAACGCGCCGCCGTGCGGTTATGCTGCGCGCTGGGGAATGGAGAGGGGAGAATGCAGCATGGTCACAGCCGCATCGCGGGCACCGGCCTGGTTCTGGCTGACAGCAGCAATCCTGCTGGTCTGGAATCTGTTCGGCGTCATGGCCTTTTACATGGATATCACCGTCGGTCCGGAGGGAAGGGCGGCCATGCCTGATTATGACCGGATGCTGATGGATGCACTGCCGGCATGGCAGCTCTGGGCCTATGGCATCGCGGTATGGGGCGGGTCGTTCGGCGCCGTGGCGCTGCTGTTCCGCCGCCGGATTGCGCTTGGCTTGTTCATTATCTCCGCAATCGGGGTCGTGTTTTCGATGGGCTGGGCGCTGGTCGCCACCGATCTGATTGCGGCCAAGGGCGTGGTGACCGCCGCGGCATTTCCGGCCTTCATCCTCGCCGTAGCGCTGGCGTCGATCTGGTTGGCCCGATCTGCGTCTCGTCGCGGCTTTCTGAAATAGCACCGGACCCTAGTCCGCGCGCCAGTGAAAGACCTCCTCCAGCGGCCTGCCGAACACTTCGGCGATGCGGAACGCTGCTTCCAGGGTGGGGGAATACCGGCCCTGCTCGATGGCGGCGATCGTCTGGCGCGTTACGCCGATCCGCTCGCCCAGTTCGGCCTGCGTCATTTCGCCGGCCATGAAGCGCAGCGTGCGGATATGGTTGGACAGGTGCGGCTGGTCGGCCATGCTCAGACGCCCCGGCGAAAGGCGATGGCGGCGCTGCCATACCGAACCGCCTCGGCCAGGATGAACGCCCCGGCCAGCGCAAAGATGACGTCCGGCCCGTGCAGCCCGATGTGCAGACCGACGATGGTCGCCACCAGTCCGATGACCAGCACCAGATAGGCGGATGCCGTTGCGCAGTTGCCAATGGTCTTTTCCCGCTCGTCGGCTGGGGCGCTTGCCTCATCCGGCGCGCGGATCGACCAATAGGCGGTCATCGCGATCATCACCGCCACCTGCACCAGCACGGCCAGGATGAACGGCCCGATCATCGCCATGCCCCGCGCACTGTGCGGGCTGCCCAGTAGATAGAGGAAGAAGCCGCCCCAGACGATGACAGTGCTAACCAGGGACACCCAGGCCAGCTTTTCCCGAAACGACATTCCACCCTCCATGTTTGATATCTGCGACGTAATGTTAAAGAAAACGAACATGGAGTCAATTAGGCGTAACGTCATTCGTGCTCATCCCTTGGCGACGGTCACAATGCCGCCTAAGGCGCGGGGCATGTCCACGACCTTCACGATCGACACGGCAACCAGCCGCGCCAATCCGACGCCCGCCCCGATGAAGCGGCTGACGGTGCCCGCGATCCGCAAGCGCAAGGGGCCGGATGCCGAGCCGCTGGTCATGCTGACGGCCTATACGGTGCGCATGGCCCAGCTGCTCGATCCGCATTGCGACATGCTACTGGTCGGCGACAGCCTGGGTCAGGTGATCTATGGCCTGCCCTCCACCGTCCCGGTCACGCTGGAAATGATGGCCGCCCACGGGGCTGCGGTGGTGCGGGGCAGCTATCACGCGCTGGTCGTCATCGACATGCCGTTCGGCAGTTATGAAGCATCCCCCGAACAGGCCTTTGCCAGCGCAGCGCGGCTGATGAAGGAAACGGGCGCTGCGGCTGTGAAGCTTGAGGGCGGGGTGGCCATGGCTCCGACGGTGCGGTTCCTGACCGAACGGGGTATCCCGGTGATGGGGCATGTCGGCCTGACGCCTCAGGCAGTGAATCTGCTGGGCGGTTATGGCGCGCGGGGTCGCAGTGCAGAGGAAGCGGCAAAGATTACCGGCGATGCACAGGCGGTGGCCGATGCCGGTGCCTTTGCCGTGGTGATCGAAGGGGTGATGGAATCGATCGCCATCGACATCACCCGCGACATCGCCTGCCCGACGATCGGCATCGGCGCATCGGCCCAATGCGACGGTCAGGTGCTGGTGGCCGAGGATATGCTGGGCATGTTCGACCGCGTTCCCCGGTTCGTAAAGCGGTTCGACGATGTCGCCGGCCGCATTTCCGCCGCCGTTGAAGGCTATGCCGCTGATGTTCGGGCCCGCCGCTTTCCCGGTGAGGAACAGATTTACCGACCAAAGGATTGAGCGGCTTTCGTTTGGCGGTCCGCGCGGCTAAGGTCCGCTGCCACCGGGCATTCCCGACGTTATGGAGCATCACTTGGCGCTGACACCTCAGAATAATGACGCTTTCCTGCGCGAAGTGGACGAAGAGCTGCGGCGCGAGCAGGCCGCCGCCATTTTCCGTCGTTGGGGCAAGATCATCATTGCCGTCGTGGTGCTGAGCCTGGCCGCCTTTGGCGGCTGGCTGTGGTGGCAGCATTATCAGTCGACCCGGGCGGCGGAACAGGGCGTCGTCCTGAGCGCGGCGCTTGATTCGCTGGCCAAGGGCAAGGCGGACGAGGCGACCAAGCCGTTGGCGGAACTGGCCGGATCGAATGTCGATGGCTATCGCTTTGCGGCGGTGTTCACTCAGGCCGACATCATGCTGGCCAGGAATGACCTGAAGGGCGCGGCGGCAAAGTTTGCCGCAGTGGCCAACGATACGGATCAGCCAGAGGCGGTGCGCAACCTTGCCCTGCTGCGTCAGACGCTGGCCGAATATGACACGCTGAGCCCCGATCAGGTCATCAACCGGCTGAAACCGATGGCGACCAAGGAAAGCCCCTATTTCGGCACAGCCGGCGAACTGACCGCGATCGCGCTGATGAGCATGAAGCGAGAGGCAGAGGCGGGACGCATCTTTGGCGAACTTGCCAAGTCCGAGGATGTGTCGGAAACCATCCGGCAACGCGCGGTTCAGATGGCGGGGCTATTGGGCGTCGATGCCATCGACCAGAGCGCCGCCCAAAAGGCCGAAGGCGATGCGCCGGCCGCCCCCAACCAGTCCGAGGAAAAGAACGCAAAATGAAGATGACGGGCAAGGTTCTGCTTGCGGCAACGGCGCTGGCGCTCTTGAGCGGCTGCGGCGTTTTCGGCGGCAAGGGCAAGAAGCGGACGCCGGTGGTGGGCCAGCGCGTCCCCATTCTGGTCAGCGAGAATGAGGTGAAGGCCGATCCGACGATCGCCGCCATCGAGATACTGGTGCCGCCCGCGGCGACCAACGCGTCCTGGAATCAGCCGGGCGGCAATGCGTCCAAGTCGATGGGCCACCCGGCATTGGGTCAGAGCCTGACCCGCGCTTGGTCGGTCACCATTCCCGGCACGACCAAGTTCGTCCGTCTCGCCGCCGCGCCGGTTGTGGCGGATGGCCGTCTGTACGTGATGGACAGCGATGCTGTGGTTCATGCCTATGCGGCCGATACCGGCACGATGATCTGGTCGCAGCAGACCTCGACCGAGGATGCGAACAAGCGTTCGCGCTTTGGCGGCGGCGTCAGCGTCGATGGCGGCCGCGTCTATGCGACCAACGGTATCGGCGAAGTGGTGGCGATGGATGCCACCAATGGCGCCCAGGCCTGGCGGTCCAAGCCGGGCGGCCCGCTGCGCGGTGCACCGACGCTGGCCAATGGCAATGTCTATGCGCTCAGCCAGGACAATCAGCTGTTCGCCTTGTCGCAGGCGGATGGATCGGTCGTGTGGACCCAGGCCGGGTCGCTTGAGCCACAGGGCGTGTTCGGCGTGGCCGCGCCTGCCGTAGCGCAGGGAACGGTCGTCACCGGCTTCTCCTCGGGCGAACTCAACGCCTATCGCTATGAAAACGGCCGGTCGCTCTGGGCCGACACGCTATCGCGCACCACGATTTCCACGTCGGTTTCGGCACTGGTCGATATCGATGCCGAACCGGTGATCGATCAGGGCCGCGTTTATGCGGTCGGGCAGGGCGGGCGGATGGTCGCCGTCGAAATCCTGAACGGCCAGCGTTTGTGGGAACAGAATATCGGCGGCATCGCCACGCCCTGGGTTGTCGGCGAATGGATTTTCGTCGTGACCAGTGAGGCGCGTCTGGCCGCGGTTGCACGGGCCAATGGCAAGGTCCGCTGGATCACGCAGCTTCAGCGGTATCGCAACGAAAAAAGCCGCAAGGGGCCGGTCAACTGGGTTGGCCCCGTGCTGGCCGGCGGTCGCCTGATCCTGCTCAATTCGCGCGGCGAAATGGCGCAGGTGTCGCCCACCGACGGCAGCGTGATTTCGACGACCGAAGCGGACAAGGGCGGATTTACCCTGCAACCTGTCGTCGCTGGCGACACCCTGTACACCCTGTCCGATGACGGTCGCCTGACCGCCTGGCGCTGAACAAGGCGCAAAGGCAGCAATCATGGCGCATCTTTTGCCCGTCGTGGCCATCATCGGTCGACCCAATGTCGGCAAGTCCACGCTGTTCAACCGGCTGGTGGGCAAACGGCTGGCGCTTGTCGATGATCAGCCGGGCGTGACCCGCGACCGGCGTGAGGGCGAGGCGAGCCTGCTCGGTCTGGACTTCATGGTCATGGATACCGCGGGCTATGAAACCGAGGATGCGGCAACGCTTCCCGGGCGGATGCGCGCGCAGACCGAAGCGGCGGTGCGCGATGCTGATGTCGCCCTGTTCATGATCGATGCCCGTGCCGGCCTGACCCCGCTGGACGAGGAAATCGCGCGTTGGCTGCGCGTGTCCGACACCCCCGTCGTGCTGATCGCCAACAAGGCGGAGGGGCGGGCGGGCGAATCCGGCGTGATCGAGGCGATGGCCCTCGGCATCGGCGACCCGATCCCGATGTCCGCCGAACATGGCGAAGGCGTGGTCGACCTGTTCGAGGCGCTGCGCCCCTATTGCGAGCGTCCGGACGAGGATGGCGAGCCCGAGGAGCCGGAAGATCCCGATTCCGCCCCGCTGAAGCTGGCGATCGTCGGCCGTCCGAACGCCGGCAAATCCACGCTGATCAACCGCATCCTGGGCGAGGATCGACTGATCACCGGGCCAGAGGCGGGCATCACGCGGGATTCCATTGCCGTGGACTGGTCATGGCAGGGGCGGCCGGTTCGCCTGATCGACACGGCGGGAATGCGCAAAAAGGCGCGGGTTCAGGAAAAGCTGGAAAAGCTGTCCGTTGCCGATGCGCTGCGGGCCATTGATTTCGCCGAGGTCGTCGTGCTGCTGCTCGACGCGACCAAGGGGCTGGAGCTTCAGGATCTGAAGATCGCCGACCGCGTGCTTCAGGAAGGGCGTGCGCTGATCATCGCGCTGAACAAATGGGACGTGGCGGATGATGCCTCCAGCCTGTTCAACGGGGTGAAGGCCGCGCTGGACGAGGGGCTGGCACAGGCAAAGGGTATTCCGCTGCTGACCGTGTCGGCAGTGACGGGCAAGGGTATCGATACGCTGATCAAGGTCGCGTTCGAAACGCGTGAGGCATGGTCGCGCCGCGTATCCACCGGCCAGCTTAACCGCTGGTTCGAACGTGCGATCGACGCCAACCCGCCGCCTGCACCGGGCGGCCGCCGGATCAAGCCGCGCTACATCACCCAGAACAAGACGCGCCCCCCGGCGTTCGTGCTGTTCGGGACGCGTGTCGATCAGTTGCCGGAAAGCTATCGCCGCTATCTGGTCAATGGCCTGCGCCGCGAATTCGGCTTTGGTGCCGTGCCGGTGCGCCTGTCGCTGCGCGCGCCAAAGAACCCGTTCGACGACAAGGGATGACCCACCGGATCGACGCGCGCGGGCTGCGCTGTCCGTGGCCCGCGATCCGGCTCAGCCGCGTGCTGCGCAGCGGCGTCACCCCGCCCATCGAGATCGAGGCCGACGACCCCGCGGCAGAGGGCGAGATCCGGCTGGTCGCGGACCAGCACGGCCATGCAGTTGAAAAGATCGCAACCGGGCATTTCCGCCTGCCCTGATCCGTTGCCCTTAACCGTCTGATTACGCTTTTGGCGTTACACCGGATGAGGTTTTAGACACGCGGATGGAGTATCCGATGGGGGAAAACGGGCCGGACGCCCTGGTTGACTGGACCGCCTTTTCACAAGCGCGGACGGAACTTGGCGCCAATTTCGTCCGCATCCTCGGTTATTTCCGCGAAGATGGAATCAAGTCCGTCGCGGCGATCGAGGCGGCGATGCGGGCGCAAAATGCCACCGCCATGGTCATTCCCGCCCACACGCTCAAGGGAGAATCCCGTCAGTTCGGCGCAGAGCCGCTGGGCGAGCTTGCCGAAACGATCGAATCCATCGCCCGGCTCAGCGTCGAAAATCAGGATAGCCCGACTGCGGCGCTGGAACATATCGTCCAGCTGCGCCCGCTGTTCGAGGCGACGCTGGCCCTGCTGGAGCGAGAGGCCAACCCGCTCGTCATGCGCAAGCCGCAGGGGTTCGGGCGGCGGGCGATGCCCACCGCCTGATCGTTCGGGGCCTTTACCGGGTCTGCCGGTTCAGGCTTCTTCCGCCTTTGAATTGAGCTGAATGTAATTCTGAAGCCCCATGCGTTCGATCATCTCGAACTGGGTTTCCAGCGTGTCGATATGCTCTTCCTCGCTGTCGAGGATGCGGCGGAACAGGTCGCGGCTGACATAATCGCGGACGCTTTCGGAATGTTCGATCGCGTCCTTCAGATCCTTGACCGCATCATATTCCAGCGCAAGGTCGGCCTTCAGGATTTCCTCCACCGTCTCGCCGATGCGGAGGCGGCCGAGCATCTGGAAATTGGGCAGGCCGTCCAGGAACAGGATGCGTTCCGACACCCAATCCGCATGCTTCATCTCGTCGATGGATTCGTGCCGCTCGTAATCAGCCAGCTTTTTGACGCCCCAGTGCGACAACAGCCGGTAATGCAGCCAGTACTGGTTAATCGCGGTCAGCTCGTTCTTGAGCACCGTGTTCAGAAATTCGATGACCTTGGGATCACCCTTCATTGCGCCGATATCCTTGCTGTTACGGCGCGTATCCTAGCGGCGATGTCGGGCAAAAAACAGCCGGAAAATGGCGGATTCAAGCCACTTTCTGAAGGTGAGACTGGCAATCAGTTGCACGCGCGCCATCGATAATCTGTCGTGCGAAGCAAGTGCATTGACCGCATTTCGCCTGCTTGCCCAGCGCGCGATAGGCCTGTGCAACCGTTCCGGCACCCATCCGGGCAACCTGTTCCAGTTCGACTTCGCGGATGACATTGCAGACGCAGACGATCATCGAATCCCTCGCTTGTTGAGGGAAGGCTAACGCTACTGCGATCTTCTCGCAAGAAGAAATGAGAGGCGTTATCAATAATTCCGGCTCAGGCGATGGCTGGCCCGCGCATCGGCTGAACCTGCCAGCGCGCCAGGCTGCGCCACGCCCATTCGAACGGCCCGAACCGATACCGGCTAAGCCAGAGCGGCGACCAGATCAGCATGGCTGCCCACATGCCCAGCACGGGAATATAGATCTGCCAGCGGTTCAGATAGCCGAACAGGCCAAAGCCATAGCCATAGAACAGCGTCGTCATCACGATGCTGGTCATCAGGTAATTGGTGAACGCCATCCGGCCGGTGGCGGCCAGGCGGCGGGTCAGCGGCCCGTCACGGCTGGTCATATCGACGATCACACAGGCCCAGCCCAGGATCATCAGGGGGCGGAACGGCACCGTCAGCACGTTCGATGCGCCGATTACGGGCACCATGCCGAAATCATAATGCACCATGATATAGGCGATGCCGACATAGGCGGGCAGGCCGATGCCAAAGCCGATTAATGCTGTGCGCCGCAGCCGCGATGCCGACCATTCGCCCGTCAGCAGGCCGGATTTGAACGCCGCCATGCCGAACATCATATAGGCCAGCGTTTCCCAGCCGAATTGCAGCAGGCCGCCGATGGGGGAGAAGAGGAACTTGTCGAACCGATAGGCGACCAGGCCGGCATAGCTGCCCCGGTGAAGGGCAAGGGCGTCGGCAATCTCGTTCGGCAGCGGGATGCCGAACCCCAGGCGCAGCTCCCCTGCGGCCTTGGCCAGTTCCGGTGCGGCATCGGGCTGGGTGGCGGCCGCTGCAAAACCAAGCAGCAGCAGAACGACGAGCAGCTGGACAACCAGCAGGCCGACGCCGCCCCAGATCAGCTTCCGCACACTGAAATAGCGCATCAGAAAGGCGATGCAGCCGATCAGCGCATAATGGTTCAGAATGTCGCCCCACCAGATCAGCAGCAGATGCGCCATGCCAAAGGCAAACAGCCACGCCATGCGCAGATAATGGGTGCGAGCGGCGCTACCACCGGTTTCGGCGGCGCGTTTGGCGATCAACAGCATCGACGCGCCGAACAGGAAAGAGAACAGCCCGCGCATCTTGCCGTCGAACAGCACGAAATTGACCAGATAGACGCCCAGGTTGACCGGATCCGTCCCGCCATAGGCATAGGGGTTGAAATAGGCCGCCTGAGGCATCGAAAAGGCGACGATGTTCATCAACAGGATGCCCATCACCGCGACACCGCGCACGGCATCCAGCCCAGAATAGCGCGCTGCGCCCGTCGTCATTCCACCATCCCCCGTAATGCGGGGTCGATTTACGCACTAATCAGGGATGGATACAAGAGAGGGCGCGCCGCAGTGGCGCGCCCTTCCTGTCTGGTCGGTGCTGACTGTCCGGTTCAGAACCCGAAGCGTGCCTGAATCCCGTAAAAGCGGGGCAGACCGGGATATCCGGCGATATTGCCCGTCTGCTCCGGCACGGGGAAGCTGGTGATGTAATAGAATTCGTTCGTCAGGTTCTCGACGAAGAATTCAAGGCCGCGCGAACCGTCGCTGTTCTGGATGCCAAGGCGGGCATTGATCAGCGGATAGCCCTGATTGCGCAGCGCCGTCTCGCCCGTCACCGGATTGGGCGCGGTCGAATTCAGGTTCACCTCCGAATTATAGCGCATGTCGGCATGGACAAGAGCGTGAACGCCATTGCCGATCTCCGGGGTCCAGGTGGTGGCGATGGTCACCGTATGCTTGGGCTGGTTGAGCAGCTGAAGCCCTTCCTGACCCTGCAACGGGGTACCTGCGAAATCGTTGCTCTCGTCATACTTGGCGTCAATATAGCTGTAGCCCCAGCGGATCAGCAGGTTGCGATCGGGCTGGATCGTGGTTTCCACCTCGATGCCCTTGCTGGTCGTGCTGTCGACATTCTGGACGACGAAATTGGTCCCGCTGAACACCAGCGACTGAAGATTGTTGAACTTGGAATAAAAGCCCGCGATGTTGAACGTCAGGCCGCGCAGCGGCGACGTCTTCAGGCCGATTTCATAGGCATCGACGGTTTCCCCGTCGAACTGCAGGTCGCTGGCCTGCGCGCCATTGCCGCCCAGCTGGACGCTGTCGAACGTGGCCTGGTCCATGTTGTAGCCGCCGGATTTGAACCCGCGATCATAGCCACCGTACAGCAGGACGTCGTCGTTGATCTTGTACGCCAGCTTGGCGGTGCCGGTGATCTGGCTGTCGCTGAAATCGTCGCTGTAGGTGCCGTTGAATTCGCTGTTCAGCGCCGGGTTGCAGCTCAGCAGGAACAGGTTGTTGTACACGCCCAGCTGGCGCAGCACGAACGCATAGGCATTGGCCGCGGCATTGCCGCTGCGCACCTGATTGAAGAAGCCGCAGCTGCCCGTGTTGCTGTTGATCGTCGCGTCCAGTTCCTTCTTTTCATAATTCCAGCGCGCGCCAAGCGTCAGCGACAGCTTGTTCGTGAAATTGATGATATTGTGGGTGAACAGCGCGACCGCGTTGGTCTTGACGCGGAAATCGTCATTGTTGTTGCCCTGGCCGGCAACCGCCGAGGGAAAGGGCGATGTCGCCAGCGCCAGCAGGCCGGGGATCGGCGTTACGCCGGGCACTGCCTGAACGCCCGCCTGCCCCTTGAACAGGGTGACCAGCGGTTGCAGCGCGGCGGGGAAGTTGCCAGTCGGCGTGCCGAGCAGCGCCTGGCCGAGCAGCGGCGTGCCCGGAAGCGATCCATAGAATTGCAGCGGCGTGCCAAAGCTGGCGCGCAGGCCGTTGGCAAAGATGGAATCGACATACCGGTTCGCGTCGTTGCCGACCCGCACCGTATCGCGCAGCTTGTTGGTTTCGTTGAGATAAAAGCCGCCGACCAGCCAGTCGAGACCGCCGTCGAATGCCGAACCCTGCAGGCGAAGTTCCTGCGTAATGGTGCCCAGTTCGTTGAGGTAATCCTCACGATAGGCGCGGTCGATGCCGGAAAAATCAATGTCCTGATCGCGCAGCGCCCGCCACTGGCGATAGGCGGTGATCGAGGTGAGCGACACCCCGCCCAGATCCCAGTTCAGTTCACCGGAAACGCCGTAATCGCGGACCTTTTCGGTAAAGGCGCGGTTTGGCGACACGGCCATGCGCCGTTCCGACGGATCGCCCGTGTAAACGCCGTCCAGCCCCTGTGCCCCGGCGATCGCGTCGATCAGCGGGGTCGGGTTGGATGCGCCGCCGACCCGTGCTGCACTCACAGCGCCGCAGCAATTTTCATCGGTTTCGTAATAATCGCCGATCAGGCGGAAGGTGACGTCCGTCGTTTCGAACAGCGCCTGACCACGGACATAATAACGATTGATGTCGTTGATCGACCGGTCGCTGTTCACATCCTCGATATACCCGTCGCGCTTGCGATAGCCGCCATCGATGCGCAGGGCGATCGTTTCCGAAATCGGCCCGGTGACGGCGCCTTCCAGTTCGATCTGGTTGTAATTGCCATAGGTCGCCTGAGCATAGCCGCCGAGGTCAAAGCTCGGCTTGGCAGTAAAGATCGACAGCGCACCGGCAGAGGTGTTGCGGCCGAACAGCGTCCCCTGCGGTCCACGCAGCACCTCGACCCGCTCCAGCTGCGGCAGTTCGGACACGGCGACGCCGGCCCGCGCGCGATAGACGCCGTCGATGAACACGCCGACCGCCGGTTCGAACCCCGGATTGTCGCCTGCCGTGGTGATGCCGCGGATGAACAGGGTGGTGCCGGTGGCCGATGACTGGCCGGTCGACGACTGGATGGATGGGGCAAGCTGCTCCAGCCCGCGAATATCCTGAACGCCCGCATTCTGCAGCAGCGATTGCGGGACGGCGGTCACCGCGATCGGGATTTCCTGGATCGACTGTTCGCGGCGCGTCGCCGTGACGATGATGTCGCCGGCGGATTCAAATTCCTCTTCCTGCGGCACGGGGGCGGTTGCTTCCTGTGCAGCAGCAGGGGCTGCGGCGAATGCGAGCAGGGCCATCGTGCTGACTGCGACATAATGACGGGTTTTCATGCGGCGTCCTCTCTGCTGTCGGCCGCCTGGGATCTGTCGCCCGGTCGGCTGCTTCTGGTGATTGCCGCGCAGCTAACGCGCGAAAAATTGACAGGTCAATGGAATTTAGCATGTGGAAAATACGACGTTTTCCCGATGTTTCCCGGTCGAGACAGTTGCATTTGCGAAACCACTGCCCATCTGCCGCCCTGCCGTAGCGGCAGTTGCCAGCAGGAGTGCATAATTTGGCGGATCATGATGAAGACGGTTTTGGCAACGGCGATCTGGTCGCTTCGCCGCCCAAGATTCCTGTGCCGGACGATGTCGCCGCGGCGGTTGCCACGCTGATTCGCTGGGCTGGCGACGATCCGACCCGTGAAGGCTTGCAGGACACGCCGAAACGGGTGGCCCGTGCCTGGCGGGAATATTGCGCCGGTTATGCCGAGGATCCTGCCCATCACCTGTCGCGGGTGTTCGAGGAAGTTGGCGGCTATGACGATATCGTGCTGCTGCGCGACATCCCGTTTCAGTCGCATTGCGAACATCACATGGCCCCGATCATCGGCAAGGCGCACATCGCCTATCTGCCCCAGAACTGGGTGGTCGGGATTTCAAAGCTTGCCCGTGTCCTCCACGGCTATGCCCGGCGGCTTCAAGTGCAGGAACGCCTGACTGCCGAGGTCGCGGACTGCATCTGGAACAACCTCAAACCGCGTGGCGTGGCCGTGGTGATCGAGGCGACCCATGCCTGCATGACGGCGCGGGGCGTGCGCACCCCCGGCGTGTCGATGAGCACGAGCCGGATGATGGGCGTGTTCCGCGACGACGAGCGCAGCCGCAAGGAAGTGCTCGCACTGATGGGCCAAGGTTAAGGGATGGTCGCCGGGCGGTTCGGCCCGGCGATCGCCCCGGTTATTCGCGGGCAGCGTTCGCGGCGGAAATGACCGCGCGGACGCTGGCCGTGGCGATGTCCTCGTCCACACCGACGCCCCAATGGGTACGGCCATCGGCGTCGACGCATTCGACATAGGCGGCGGCGCGCGTACCCGACCCCTTGCCGATGGCGTGCTCGCTGTAATCCGCAACATCCAGCGACAGGCCGGCCGCTTCGTTCAGCGCAGCGACAACGGACGAGATCAGCCCATTGCCCCGGCCGCTGACCGACCGCAATTCGCCGCCCATGCCGACATGGCCGGCAAATACGCGGTCGCCATTGGGCGCGCGCGCTTCCTCATACGCTTCCAGCGTGAAATGCTGCGGCCCGGTCAGGCGATAGCTGTTCTGGAAACACGCCCAGATGTCGGCGGCGTTCAATTCGCGGCTGGTGGCATCGGCCAGCGCCTGAACATGGCGGCTGAAATCGGCCTGCAGCCGTTTGGGCAGTTTCAGCCCCTGATCCTGTTCCAGCACCCAAGCCACGCCGCCCTTGCCGGATTGGGAATTGACGCGGATCACCGCTTCGTAACTGCGCCCCAGATCGGCAGGATCGATGGGCAGATAGGGCACTTCCCACAGGCCGTCGTTGCGCGCTTCCTGAGCCGCAAACCCTTTCTTGATCGCGTCCTGATGGCTGCCGGAAAAGGCGGTGAACACCAGGTCACCGGCATAGGGCGTGCGGGGGTGCACCGGGATGTTGGTGCAATATTGCACCGTGTTCACGATGGTATCGATGTCGGACAGGTCCAGCGCCGGATCGACGCCCTGTGTGTACAGGTTGAGCGCAACGGTCACCAGGTCGCAATTACCCGTCCGCTCGCCATTGCCCAGCAGGCACCCCTCCACCCGGTCGGCCCCGGCCATCAGCCCCAGCTCGGCCGCTGCCACGCCGGTTCCGCGATCATTATGGGTGTGCAGCGAAATGACCGCCGCATCCCGATTGGGCAGATTGCGGCAGAACCATTCGATCTGGTCGGCATAGACGTTCGGTGTCGCACATTCGACCGTGGCGGGCAGGTTGAGGATCAGCGGGCGATCCACCGTTGGCTGGATCACGTCCATCACTGCCGCGCACACCTCGACACTGAATTCCAGTTCGGCGGTCGAAAAGGTTTCGGGCGAATACTGGAAATGCCAGTCGGTGGCGGGGCGCGCTGCGGCATTGTCGACCAGCATCCGTGCGGCATCGACGGCGATCTGCTTCACCTGTGCGCGGTCCATGTTGAACACGATCCGCCGCCACGCGGGGCTGACCGCGTTATACACATGGACGATGGCGCGATGCACGCCGTCCAGGCTGTCGAAGCTTGTTTCGATCAGGTCGCGCCGCGCCTGGGTCAGCACCTGCACCGTCACATCGTCCGGGATGCGGCCCGACCGGACCAGCCCGGCGATGAAATCGAACTCGGTGGCACCGGCGCTGGGGAAACCAACCTCGATCTCCTTCAGCCCGATCCCGACCAGCAGGTCGAAAAAACGCTGCTTCTTCTCGCTGTCCATGGGATCGATCAGCGCCTGATTGCCGTCCCGCATATCGGTGGACAGCCAGCGCGGGGCGCGGGTGATCGTCCGGCCCGGCCATTGCCGGTCGGGCAGGTCGATGGTGGGGAAGGGGCGGTATTTCGTCGAAGGATCGCGGAGCATGGTCATTCTGTTCCGTCATTGGCACGCGGCTGCGCCGTGCGAATGCGTTGCGGCTGATTGGCTCTTTCGATCATCCCCCAGGCGGCGCGACAGCACGCGAAAACACACCGCCTAAGGGCGGATAAGTCGTAGGAGGGTGTTGAGCTGTGCCGCGATCATGCCCCGCGCTATGACGTGCGGGGGGCATTATTGTCCAGCCCGAAAATCTGTTGGTGGGTAATTTTATGACGTCGATCCGTCGTCTGGCGACATGATTTGAAACAGGGGGCGGCGAAACGATCGCCACCCCCGGTCCGATTACTGCTTTTCGAATGCGATCGAGATGTCCAGTTCAACCTCGTCCGACACGACCGGAAGCGCGTAGTTCACGCCGAAATCGCTCCGCTTGATGCTGGTTTCAGCCTCGAAGCCGATCGTTTCCTTCTTGTTGAACGGGTTGTTGCCGGCCCCGGTGAACTCGGCCTCGAACGTCACCGGCTTGGTCACGCCGTTCAGCGTCAGGTTGCCAGTGATCGTCGCCGACTTGCCATCGGCACCGGGCACGACCTTGGTCGACACGAACTTGGCATCGGCGGGATTGGCACCGAAAAAGTCCGGCTTGCCCCCGTCCTTGCCGGCGCGCAGCAGATGCCCGGTCAGGCCGGCGCTGGCGGTCGTCACCTTGGACACCGGAATGGTCACGTCCACCTTGGCAGCGGCGGGGTTCTTGGGATCGAGCGTCAGCGTGCCCGACACATCGCCAAAGATGCCGAAATAGTCATTGAACCCGAAGTGATTGACTTCCCAGCCGATGAGCGAGTGGCCGGGATCGGCGGCATAGGTGCCCCCGGTGACGCGCGACGCATCGACGGCGCCGGGCAGCTGCGGCGCGGACTGCGCCATCAGCGGGGCGGACGCGGCAAGCGCCGCAAGGATCAGGACTTTACGCATGGGGGAGCCTCCTGTTGATAAACCAGAAATCGGTATGTGTGGCACGCCATCCCATCCGTCCAGCCATGCCGTGGAAACTTGCTGTTTTCGGTTGCATGCAATCGGTCAATTCGGCCGATAAACATGGTTTATTAACCGGTCGTCCAGTTAAATGCCTGGGCTGCGTTTAGTGCAAGGTCGGCCAGTCATGCTTCAGATCGTCTACGTCAGTTCGGTTCGCGCGAACCTTGGTACTCGCGACATTTCGGACATCCTGACGGTTTCGCGCAGAAACAACGAGCGCGATGGCATTACCGGCCTGCTTTATTCCGATGGCGGTCGATTTCTGCAGGTGCTGGAAGGGCCAGAGACCGCGGTAGAGGCCACCTTTGCCCGGATCAGCAAGGACGCGCGGCACCGCGCCACGGTCATCCTTGCCCGGGCTACAATCAGCGAACGCCAGTTTGGCAACTGGGCAATGGCGCATCTTCACGACAGGGTTGCCCGCGACGTGTTCGTCGAACGGGTCCATGCCATGGTCGCTCCGGCGTCACCCGCCGTCCGGGCGACGTTTGAGGGCTTTGCCCAGGCCCGCCGCGCCGCCTGATCCCCACAGGAACAGGAAGGGCACGGCGAGCCAGGCTGCTTTTCCTCAGTTCTTGGCCTGATCGACCAGCTTGTTGGCGCCGATCCACGGCATCATGCCGCGCAGCTTGCTGCCCACTTCCTCGATCTGGTGCCGGCGCGCTGCGCCACGGCTGGCCTTCAGCTCCGGCTGGCCGGCCCGGTTGTCCAGCACGAAGTCGCGGACGAACCGGCCCGATTGAATGTCGGCCAGCACGCGCTTCATTTCCTTCTTGGTCTCTTCGGTAATGATGCGCGGGCCGGTGCGGATATCGCCGAATTCGGCCGTGTTGCTGATCGAATAGCGCATATTGGCGATGCCGCCTTCGTACATCAGGTCGACGATCAGCTTCAGTTCGTGCAGGCACTCGAAATAGGCCATTTCCGGGGCATAGCCAGCCTCGACCAGCGTTTCGAACCCGGCCTGCACCAGCGCGGTGGTGCCGCCGCACAGCACGGCCTGTTCGCCGAACAGGTCGGTTTCGCACTCCTCGCGGAAATTCGTCTCGATGATCCCCGAACGCCCGCCGCCGACGCCGCTGGCATAGGCGAGGGCGACGTCATGGGCATTGCCGGAAACATCCTGATGAATGGCGATCAGGCAGGGGACGCCGCCGCCCTTCAGATACTCGCCGCGCACGGTGTGGCCGGGGCCCTTGGGCGCGATCATGATGACGTCCACATCGGCGCGCGGCTCGATCAGGCCGAAATGTACGTTCAGGCCATGGGCAAACGCAAGCGCCGCGCCGGGCTTCAGATTGGCGTGCAGGTCCTTGGCGTAAATGTCCGCCTGATGCTCGTCGGGCGCCAGGATCATCAGGATATCGGCCCATGCGGCGGCATCGGCATTGGCCATCACCTTGAACCCTGCGGCCTCCGCCTTCACCGCGCTCGGCGATCCGGGGCGCAGCGCGATGGCGACGTTCGGCACGCCGCTGTCGCGCAGGTTCTGCGCATGGGCGTGACCCTGCGATCCATAACCCAGGATGGCGATATTCTTGCCGGTGATCAGGTTCAGATCGGCGTCGGCATCGTAATAGACACGCATTTGAAATCAGTCCCCTTTGTGATGCCGTCATGCCGAACTTGTTTCAGCATCCATCGGTCGCAGCGGCATAGCCGCATATGGCGGGATGGACCCTGAAACAAGTTCAGGGTGACGGCTGGTTTCAACTCTAGATCAAGCCGCCTCTTTTCCCCGGGCGATGGCAACAATCCCCGTACGGGCAATCTCGACCAGGCCAAGCTCGCGCATCAGTTCCACGAACTTGTCGAGCTTTTCGGTGCCGCCCGTCACCTCGAACACGAAGCTTTCGGTCGTCGCATCGACCACGCGGGCGCGATAGACTTCGGCCAGGCGCAGCGCCTCGATCCGATGATCGCCTGTGCCGCGCACCTTTACCAGCGCCAGCTCGCGCTCGACATGGGGGCCAAGCGCCGACAGGTCGGTCACCTTGTGCACCGGCACCAGCCGGTCGAGCTGGGCGATGATCTGTTCCATCATCGGCGCCGATGCGCTGGTGACGATGGTGATGCGGCTGATCGCGTCATCGTCGCTGATCTCGCTGACCGTCAGGCTTTCAATGTTGTAGCCGCGCGCGGTGAACAGCCCGGCGATCCGCGCCAGGATGCCCGGCTCGTTATCGACAATGACGGCGAGCGTGTGCCGCTCGGCAATTTCCTGCTTGATGTGCATGAGCTTAAACCAGCGCCTTCGCTTCGTCGTCCATGGTGCCCGACACCTCTGCCGCCTGCAGCAGCATTTCGGTGTGCGCCGCGCCCGACGGGATCATCGGGAAGCAGTTGGCGAGTTTCGCCACGCGGCAATCGACGATCACCGGACCGTCATGGTCCAGCATCGCGGAGATGCCGTCGTCCAGCTGATCTGGCCGCTCGATCAGGATGCCCTTCCAGCCATAGGCTTCGCCCAGCTTCACGAAATCGGGCAAGCTGTCCGAATAGCTTTCCGCATAACGGCTTTCATAGGTCAGTTCCTGCCACTGGCGGACCATCCCCATATATTCGTTGTTCAGGATGAAGATCTTGACCGGCAGGCGATACTGCGTCGCCGTCGCCAGCTCCTGAATGTTCATCTGAATGGACGCCTCGCCCGCAATGTCGATGACGAGCGCGCCCGGATTGCCCAGCTGCGCGCCGATCGCGGCGGGAAGGCCATAGCCCATGGTACCAAGGCCGCCACTGGTCAGCCATTTGTTCGGCGCGTCGAACCCGAAATGCTGGGCGGCCCACATCTGATGCTGGCCCACCTCGGTCGTGATGATCGGCTGGCGTGCCTTGGTGGCCTCGTACAGCGCGCGGATCGCGTGCTGCGGCATGATTTCTTCCCGCGAGGCGGGGAAATCGAGGCAGCGGACCGCCCGCCATTCGGCAATGCGGGCCCACCATGCCGACAGGTCGGGTTTCGGCGTCTGCCGCGCCTTCCACACCTTCAGCATATCCTCCATCGCCAGCCCGACATCGCCAACCACGGGCAGGTCGACCCGGACGGTCTTGTTCATGCTCGACCGGTCGATATCGACATGGATCTTCTTGCTGTTCGGCGCAAAGGCGTCCAGCCGCCCGGTCACCCGGTCGTCGAACCGTGCGCCCAGGCACAGGATCAGGTCCGCCTGGTTCATCGCCCAGTTGGCCTCATAGGTGCCGTGCATCCCCAGCATCCCCAGCCACTGATCGCCCGTCGCGGGATAGGCACCCAGACCCATCAGTGTGGAGGTGACCGGCGCGCCAGTGACCCGCGCCAGTTCGCGCAGCAGCTGCGTTGCCGCCGGGCCGGAATTGATGACGCCGCCGCCGGTATAGAGGATCGGCCGTTCCGCCGCCGCCAGCATCTCGACCGCCGCCTCGATCAGTGCGGGATCGGCCTTGACCTGCGGACGGTACGTCTTGTGCTGGATCGGGCCGGGCTTGCGATACTTTGCGGTGGCGACCTGAACATCCTTAGGAATGTCGATCACGACCGGGCCGGGCCGACCCTGGGTGGCGATATGGAACGCCTCGTGCACCACGTCGCCCAGCTTGGCCGGGTCCTTGACCAGATAATTATGCTTCGAACAATGGCGCGTGATGCCGACGGTATCGGCTTCCTGAAACGCGTCCGATCCGATCAGCGTCGTCGGCACCTGGCCGGTGATGACGACCATGGGAATGGAATCCATCAACGCATCGGCAATGCCGGTCACCGCATTGGTCGCACCGGGGCCAGACGTGACCAGCACGACGCCCGGCTTGCCGGTGGACCGGGCATAGCCCTCTGCCGCGTGGGTCGCGGCCTGTTCGTGGCGGACCAGGATGTGCTTGATCTGACGCCGGCCAGGGGCGGCGTTCTGCTTGAACAGCGCGTCATAAATGGGAAGCACCGCCCCGCCCGGATAGCCGAACACGACCTCCACGCCGAGGTCGATCAGCGCCTTGACCAGGATGTCGGCTCCACTCTTCTCGGTCACGGTACGCCTCCACAATTTCGCAGTTGCAATATCAGAAGTGAGACCGCGCTGCTAATGACATAAAAAATGCGCGTCAACCTCTAATGGTGTAATTTAGTTTCAAAATAGCCAATGGTCACAGTTTTTTCATTCGTTTCGAGCCGTTCCCACCCGGCGGGCGGTTGATTCCGGAACCAGGTATATTGCCGCTTGGCATATTGGCGGGTGGCCAGCATGGCGCGGTCCATCGCCTCTGCCCTGGTCATCGTGCCGTCGAGCATCGTGGCGATTTCCGGCACGCCGATCGCGCGCATGACGGGCAGGGCAGGGTCCAGACGGCGAAGGCGCAGCCGCTCCACCTCGTCCACGCCGCCGCCATCGAACATCGCAGCCAGCCGGGCATCGCATCGTGCCGCCAGCCATTCCCGATCGGGCAACAGGATGGCGGCGGTCAGGGCGATGCGGTCGCCGATCCCGCCCACGCGCTGCGCCTGCCATTGCGCCAGCGTCCGGCCGGTGGACAGCTTCACCTCCAGCGCGCGGGCAACCCGCGTCGTGTCGCCGGGGTGAAGCCGGGCAGCAGCATCGGGATCGGCCGCGATCAGCCGGTCATGCGCCGCCGCAACGGACATGGCGCGCACCTCCGCCCGGATGGCGGCGTCGATCTCCGGCACCGGCGCTATCCCGTCGATCAACGTACGCAGGTACAACCCCGTGCCACCGACAAGGATCGGCAATCGGCCCGCGGCGACCGCTTGGTCGATCGCCGCGCGCGCATCCGCGGCATAGCGCGCCGCGCTATAGGCATCCGCCCCGTCGACATGGCCAAACAGCCGATGCGGCGCTTCTGCTTCCTCGGCCTCGGTCGGCCGGGCGGACAGGATGCGCAGATCGGCATAGACCTGACTGGCATCGGCGTTGATGACGACGCCGTCATACCGCCGCGCCAGTTCCAGCGCGATTGCGCTCTTGCCGCTGGCGGTCGGCCCTGCGATGAGCGCGACGCGCGGAAGGGAAGGGCCGGAAGACATGTTCATCGCCACGCTGATAGCATCGGATCGTCTGAGCGAGGGGGATTTTTCCGCTGCGATGGATCGGCTGGCGGGGGCCGGCTGCGCGCCTTCGGCACGGCAGTGGATCGACGAAGGCGTGGCGGGCGACATCCGCTTCATGGTCAATCCCGATGCTGCACGCCTGAACCTGGAGCTGGCCTTTCCCGGCATCGACATCGCGGTGCAGCCCGATGGTCCGGACCGGCGCAAGCGGTTGATCGTCGCCGACATGGATTCCACCATGATCACGGTCGAGTGCATCGACGAACTGGCCGATTATGCCGGGATCAAGCCGCAGATTGCCGAGGTGACCGAGCGGGCGATGCGCGGCGAACTTGATTTTGCAGAGGCGCTGGATGCGCGCGTCGCCCTGTTGGCCGGGCTGCCCGAAAGCGCCATCGAACAGTGCCTGGCCGAACGGGTACGGATCATGCCCGGCGCGACCCAACTGGTCCGCACGATGCGCGGCTGGGGCGCGACGGCCATCCTGATTTCGGGCGGCTTTACCCGCTTTGCCGGGCCAGTGGCGGAGCGGATCGGGTTCAGCCGGATGATCGCCAACGAACTGCTGATCGCGGACGGCAAGCTGACCGGGGCGGTGGCCAAGCCCATCGTGGATTCGGCGACCAAGGAAGCGACGTTGGCTGCCGCGACGGCCGAACTGGGGCTGAAGTCGGAACAGACACTGGCCGTGGGCGACGGGGCCAACGACTTGGCGATGATCAAGCGGGCGGGGCTGGGCGTCGCCTATCATGCCAAGCCGGTAGTCGCTGCCGCCGCGCAGATGCGCGTCGATGCCGGTGACCTCACCGCCCTGCTTTATGCTCAGGGGGTCAGCCGGCGGGAATGGGCCGCCGGCTGAACCGGCCTATTCGAATTCGAGGATCGCGGCGTCGACGGCCAGGCTGTCGCCCGGTGCGAAGTTCGCAGCCTTCACCACCGCGCTTTTTTCGGCGCGCAGGATGTTTTCCATCTTCATCGCCTCGATCACCGCCAGCGGCTGACCGGCCTCCACCTTGTCGCCGGGCGCGACGTGCAACTGGGTCAGCAGGCCCGGCATCGGACACAGCAGGAACCGGCTCATGTCCGGCGGCACCTTTTCGATCATGTGCCGGCGATAGGGGGCGATATGCGCGGGCAGCACCTCGACCCGGTGGGCGGCGCCGCGCGTCGTCAACAGCCATCCGGTGCGCGTGCGCTTGACCTTCACCGACAGCGTGTCGCCATTGGCCGTGGCCGTCACCATCCGGTCGCCCGGTTGCCAGTGCATCGTGCCTTCGACCCGTTCGCCATCGACCGTTGCATGACCTTCGGCAAGGGTGACGGCGTGATCCTCCCCGCCGATCCTGACGGTCCAGCCGGATGAGGGCAGCGGCGCGGTGCCAAGCTGTCCCGAAATCTGTCGCGCGCGGCCCGCAGTCGTAAACGACAGCCCCGCCGCGATCGCCGCCAGCGCGCGGGTCAGCTCGGCCGATGCCGGCGCGCCTGAAAACCCCTCGGGATATTCCTCTGCGATGAAGCCGGTGGTCAGCGCACCCGACCGGAAGCGGGGATGCTGCATCAGCGCGGACAGGAAATCGATGTTCTGGCCCAGCCCCTCGATCTGAAACCCGTCCAGCGCCTGCACCTGCAGATCGGCGGCCTCATTGCGCGTGGGGGCCCAGGTGATCAGCTTGGCGATCATCGGATCATAGAACATCGACACCTCGCCACCCTCGGCCACGCCGTCATCGACGCGGATATAGGCGCCGGCGGAATCCGGGGCGCCATAGGGCGTGGCGGATGCCGATGGCGGGGCATATCGGACCAGCCGCCCGGTCGATGGCAGGAACCCGCGGTACGGATCCTCGGCATAGACGCGGTTCTCGATCGCCCAGCCATTCAGCCGGATATCGTCCTGACCGAACGCCAGCCGCTCGCCGGCCGCAACGCGGATCATCTGTTCAACCAGGTCGATGCCCGTCACCGCCTCGGTCACTGGATGCTCCACCTGAAGCCGGGTGTTCATTTCCAGGAAGTAGAAGCTCTTGCCGCTGGTATCGGCGCCGCTGACGATCAGCTCGACCGTCCCGGCCGAAAAATAGCCGACCGCGCGGGCCAGGGCGACGGCCTGTTCGCCCATCGCCCGGCGCATCTCCGGCGTGACAAAGGGGGAGGGCGCTTCCTCGACCACCTTCTGGTGCCGCCGCTGGATCGAACATTCGCGCTCGCCCAGATACAGGATGTTGCCATGCTGGTCGCCCAGCACTTGGATCTCGATATGGCGCGGGCTTTCGATGAACTTTTCGATGAACACGCGGTCATCGCCGAAACTGGCCAGCCCTTCGCGCTTCGTCGCCTCGAACCCGTCGCGGACGTCCTGTTCGCTCCATGCAAGGCGCATCCCCTTGCCGCCGCCGCCCGCCGATGCCTTCATCATCACCGGAAAGCCGATGTCGCTGGCGATCCGCACCGCCTCTTCGGTGTCCGCGATCTCGCCCAGATAACCGGGGACGACGTTGACGCCCGCCGCCTTGGCCAGTTTCTTGGATTCGATCTTGTCGCCCATCGCCGCGATGGCGTTAGGCGGCGGGCCGACAAAGGCGATGCCCGCTTGCGAGCAGGCGCGGGCAAAGCTTTCCCGCTCCGACAGAAAGCCATAGCCGGGATGGATGCAGTCCGCGCCCGTCGCCTGCGCCGCGGCCAGGATCAGGTCCGCCTTCAGATAGCTTTCGGCAGCAGGCGCCGGGCCGAGCCGCACTGCCTCGTCCGCCATCAGCACATGGGGGCTGCGCGCGTCGGCATCGGAATAGACCGCCACGGTGGCAATCCCCATCCGCTTGGCCGTGCGGAACACGCGGCAGGCAATTTCGCCGCGATTGGCGACCAGGATCTTCTTGAACATCATTCAGCCTCGGCTTGTGCAAACAGTTGGCGCAGCGCGATCATCGACGCGCCGTGATAAATGGTGGCATGGGTTTCGCCCGGCATCGGCGCGAATGTCCATGTCAGACCCTTTGGTGCGTTGGTGCGGAGCAGGTCGGCAAAGGGCGCAACGCCCATTCCCTGTTCATTGGCGACGCTCAGCCACAGGGTCTTTCCGGCCGTGCCCGGCAACATCGGCGGGGCAGCGGCCAGCAGCGACTGGTTGTCCCACCACAGGCTGGGGCTGATCGCGATATACTGATCGAACAGCGCGGGCTGACGCAGCAGCGTTTCGACGACGAACAGGCCGGCAAGCGATTCCCCCATCACCGTGTCCATGCCATCGGTCCGAAAGCTGCGCTCGACCCAGGGTTTGACCTCCGCGGCGATGAACCGGCGGAACCGCGCGCTGTCTCCGGCGGTGGGATAGTCCGCCTTCAGCTTGGCATCCGTCGTGGGAAAGGCGAGTTCGTTGCGCCGGTCGACAGTCTCGATCCCCACCACGATGACGTCCCGCGTCGTCCCGTTGACGGAACCCAGCTGGACCAGCCCGGTGATGTGGTGGAAATCCTGATCGACCCCGCCGTCGATCAGATAAAGGACGGGATAGCGCCTGTTCCCGGCGGCATAGGATGGTGGCAGCCAGACATTGATCGTGCGCGGCGTTGGCATCACCCGACTGTCCAGCCGATAGGACTGACCGATGACGATCGGCGTCGCTGCCGGTTGCGTCTGCGCGCTGGCGGACGAGGCCCAGCTGGCCAGCGCCAGCAGCCAGAACGCATGACGCAACCGGCCGATCACGCATCGACCTCCGCCGGCGGCATATTGTGGCCGAGCAGGCGCAGCACATCGGCCGCGCATTCGACGACGTTGCTGCCCGGGCCATAAATGCCCTGAACCCCTGCATCACGCAGATAGTCGTAATCCTGGGGCGGGATGACGCCGCCTGCGATCACCTTGATATCGCTGCGCCCCGCCTCGCGCAGTCCGGCGATCAGCGCGGGGATCAGCGTCTTGTGACCCGCCGCCAGGCTGGACGCGCCGACCACATCGACCCCGCTGTCGAGTGCCAGGACGACGGTTTCCTCCGGCGTCTGGAACAGGGGGCCACTGACCACCTCGAACCCCAGATCGGCAAAGGCGGACGCGATCACGTTTGCGCCGCGATCATGCCCGTCCTGTCCCATCTTGGCGACCAGCAGACGGGGGCGGCGCCCCAGCCGCCGGGCGACGGCATCCACGCCCGCCGTCACCTGTGCCCAGCGATCATCCTCGGCATAGGGCGCGGCATAGACGCCGCGTACCGGGGTCGGTACAGTGGCGTAACGGCCAAACACATCCTCCATCGCGGCAGAGATTTCGCCAAGCGTCGCCCGCACCCGAGCCGCCGTGACGGCGAGTGCCAAAAGGTTTCCATCGCCCCGCGCGCCGTCCCGAATGGCATTTAGCGCAGCCTCGACCGCCGTTTCGTCGCGCTTCGCCTTGACCATGTTGATCCTGGCGATCTGCGATTCCCGCACCGCGGCGTTATCGACCTCCAGCGTTTCCAGCAGGTCCTCGTTCGCCAGCCGGTATTTGTTGACGCCGACGATCACATCCTCGGCCCGGTCGACGCGCGCCTGGCGGGCGGCGGCGGCTTCCTCGATCATTGCTTTTGGCCATCCGGCAGCAACCGCTTTCGCCATGCCGCCCTCGGCCTCGACCCGCTCGACGATTTCCCATGCTTTGTCGGCCAGTTCGCAGGTCAGCGCCTCGACATAATAACTGCCGCCCAGCGGATCGACGACGCGGGTCATGCCCGTTTCTTCCTGCAACACGATCTGCGTATTGCGGGCAATGCGTGCCGAAAAATCGGTGGGTAGCGCAATCGCCTCGTCCAGCGCGTTGGTGTGCAGGCTCTGCGTCCCGCCCAGCATCGCCGCCATCGCCTCCACCGTCGTGCGGATGACGTTGTTGTACGGGTCCTGCTCGGTCAGCGACACGCCGCTGGTCTGGCAATGCGTGCGCAGCATCTTGCTCCGCTCGTCCTTCGCCCCCAGCATCGTCATCGACCGGTGCCACAACAGGCGCGCGGCGCGCAGCTTCGCGACTTCCATGAAAAAGTTCATGCCGATCGCGAAAAAGAACGACAGCCGCCCGGCGAACGCGTCGATATCCAGCCCGCTTTCCACCCCGCGCCGGACATATTCGATGCCGTCGGCGATGGTGAAGGCCAGCTCCTGCACCTGCGTCGCCCCGGCTTCGTGCATGTGATAGCCGCTGATCGAGATCGAATTGAACTTCGGCATGTTGGACGAGGTGTAGGCAAAGATGTCCGCAATGATCCGCATCGATGGCTCGGGCGGATAGATATAGGTGTTGCGGACCATGAACTCCTTCAGGATGTCGTTCTGGATCGTCCCGTCGAGCAGCCGCTGATCGACGCCCTGTTCCTCCGCCGCGACGATGAAGAAGGCGAGCACGGGGATCACCGCGCCGTTCATCGTCATGCTGACCGACATCTTGTCCAGCGGGATCCCGTCGAACAGGATCTTCATGTCCTCGACCGTGTCGATGGCCACGCCCGCCTTGCCGACATCGCCGGTCACGCGCGGGTGGTCGCTGTCATAACCGCGATGGGTGGCCAGGTCGAAGGCGACGGACAGCCCCTTTTGCCCGGCGGCAAGGTTGCGGCGGTAAAAGGCGTTGGATTCCTCCGCCGTGGAAAAGCCCGCATATTGCCGGATCGTCCATGGCCGGCCCGCATACATGCTGGCACGCACCCCGCGCGTAAACGGCGCAAAGCCCGGCAGGCCGGGGTCGATGCCGGCCACATCCTCGGCGGTATAGAGTGGTTTGACCGCAATCCCCTCTGGCGTCTGCCAGGTCAGGTCGCGGCCCTTCACTTCCTTGTCGGCCAGCGCGGCCCAGTCGGCGGGGGTGGGTTTATCGGTCATCAATGATCGCCTTTCGGCGTCTCCATGATTTCGGTCAGCACGCCGCCCATGTCGCGCGGGTGGACGAAAAAGATCAGCGTGCCATGCGCGCCGATCCGCGGCTCGCTCAGCACGCGGGCGCCCTTCGCCTCGAACCAGGCCTTGGCCTCATGAATGTCGGGCACTTCATAGCACAGGTGATGCTGCCCCCCGGCGGGGTTCTTGGCCAGAAACCCATGGATTGGCGAGTCCGCGCCCAGCGGCTCGATCAGCTCGATCTGGGTGTTGGGCGTATCGACGAAGCACACCTTCACCCCCTGTGACGGCAGGTCGAAGGGCGCATGGATGCGCGTCGCGCCCATCACGTCGCGGTAAAAGGCGATGCTGTCCGCGATGGACGGCGTTGCCACGCCGATATGGTTGAGACGGCCGAGGATCATGGCTGAAATCCAGTCTTTGCGAATGAAGCGAAGCAATCCATCGAGAATCAGCCCTGCGCGATCATTGGATAAAGGTCATTCCAGTCCGGGTTCACCGTTTCGATCAGCACCAGCTTCTTCGACCGCGATCCACCCTTGATCTGCTTTTCCTGTGCTATCGCGGCCTCAATCGTGTCGGCGACCTGATACCAGACGAGCATCTTGCATCCGTACCGTTTGGTGAAGCCGTCCACTACGCCTTCGCGGTGCTGCCAGACACGTTGTGGCAGGTTGGACGTCACGCCAGTATACAATGTGCCATTGCGCTTGTTCGCCATCAAATAGACGGCAGGCTGGCAGACCTCTCTCAAGCAACGCTCCCCATCGTCATTGCGAGGAGCCGAAGGCGACGCGGCAATCCAGACCCACGGTCACCGTCCGCAAGCCAGCTGGATTGCTTCGCTGCGCTCGCAATGACGGGACGGAGGGAGTCGCAACGCCGATATCCGGGCATCATCGCGTCAGCCCCTCTCCAAAGCGCAAATGGCTGCAAACGGACCGGTGACGACGTTCAGCTTCACAGCGGAATATTGTCATGCTTCTTCCACGGGTTCTCGAGGCTCTTGCCCCGCAGCTTGCGTAGCCCCAGTGCGATGCGCCGCCGTGTGGAGTGGGGCATGATCACCTCGTCAATGAATCCTTTGCTCGCTGCGACGAAGGGGTTGGCGAAGCGCGCTTCATATTGCGCTGTCCGCTCCGCGATCTCCTCCGGCGTCTTGCCACGAAAGATGATCTCCACCGCGCCCTTTGCGCCCATCACCGCGATCTCGGCAGTGGGCCAGGCGTAGTTGAGGTCGCCGCGCAGGTGCTTCGACGCCATCACGTCGTACGCGCCGCCATAGGCCTTGCGCGTGATGACGGTGATCTTGGGCACGGTCGCCTCGGCATAGGCGAAGAGCAGTTTTGCGCCATGCTTGATGATGCCCGAATGTTCCTGACCCACGCCGGGCAGAAAGCCGGGTACGTCGACGAACGTGACGATCGGGATTTCGAACGCATCGCAGAAGCGGACGAACCGCGCTGCCTTCTTGCTGGCATTGATGTCGAGCACGCCCGCCAGCACCATCGGCTGATTGGCGACGATGCCCACCGTCCGCCCCTCGATCCGGCCGAAACCGATGATGATGTTGGCTGCGTGTGCTGGCTGAAGCTCGAAAAACTCGCCCTCATCGACCGTCTTGGCGATCAATTCGTGCATGTCATAGGGCTGGTTGGCGGATGGCGGGATCAGCGTGTCCAGGCTGTCCTCGATCCGGTCCCACGGGTCCGCGCACGGGCGCACCGGCGGCTCTTCGCGGTTCGATGCGGGCAGGAAGTCAAAGAAATCGCGCGCCGCCAGCAATGCCTCGATGTCATTGTCCAGCGCCAGGTCGGCGACCGCGCTCTTGGTCGTGTGCGTCACTGCGCCGCCCAGTTCCTCCTGCGTCACCACCTCATTGGTCACTGTCTTCACTACGTCCGGGCCGGTGACGAACATGTAGCTCGAATCCTTCACCATGAAGATGAAGTCGGTCATGGCGGGCGAATACACCGCGCCGCCCGCGCATGGCCCCATGATCAGCGACAGCTGCGGCACGACGCCCGATGCCAGCACGTTGCGCTGAAACACCTCGGCATAGCCGCCCAGGCTGGCCACGCCCTCCTGGATGCGCGCGCCGCCACTGTCGTTCAGGCCGATGACCGGTGCACCGACCTTCATCGCCATGTCCATGATCTTGCAGATCTTTTGCGCATGGCGTTCGGACAGCGATCCGCCGAACACGGTGAAATCCTGGCTGAACACGAACACCAGCCGGCCGTTGATCGTCCCCGATCCCGTCACCACGCCGTCGCCGGGGATCACCGTGTCGGGCATCCCGAAATCGACGCAGTTATGCTCGACATACATGTCCAGCTCTTCGAAACTGCCGGGATCGAGCAGCACGTCCAGCCGCTCGCGCGCAGTCAGCTTGCCCTTGGCATGCTGGGCCTCGATCCGCTTCTGGCCGCCGCCCATCCGAGCGGCCTCCCGCCGGCGTTCCAGTTCCTCGATGGTGGAGGGCATTGCCACTTACTCCGCTGCCTGCAGTTCAGCCTTGGTTTCGGCCGCCATGGGCGTGACGCCCAGCCGGGCAAACAGGGCCGCGTCCCGATCATCCCCCGCATTGGCCGTGGTCAGCAGCCGGTCGCCGGTAAAGATGCTGTTCGCGCCCGCCATGAAACACAGCGCCTGTGCCGCATCGCTCATGCTCTCGCGCCCGGCGGACAGGCGGACCATGCTTTCCGGCATGGTGATGCGCGCCGCCGCCACGGTGCGGACGAACTCGATCTCGTCGATCCGGGCCAGCGGCGTATCGGCCAGCATATCGCCCAGCACCGTGCCCTTTACCGGCACCAGGGCGTTCACCGGCACGCTTTCCGGATGGCGGGGCAGGGTGGCCAGCGCATGGATGAACCCGACCCGGTCGTCCCGCGTCTCGCCCATGCCCACGATCCCGCCGCAGCACACGTTGATGCCGGCACTGCGGACATGGTCCAGCGTATCCAGCCGGTCCTCGAACGTGCGGGTGGTGATAACGTCGCCATACCGTTCCGGGGACGTATCAATATTGTGGTTGTAATAATCCAGCCCGGCATCGGCCAGCATCGCCGCCTGGGCGGGGGTCAGCATCCCCAGCGTCATGCACGTTTCCATGCCCATCGCCCGCACGCCCTTCACCATCTCGACAATGGCGGGCATGTCGCGGTCCTTGGGATTGCGCCACGCCGCGCCCATGCAGAACCGGGTAGAGCCATGATCCTTTGCCTGCGCGGCGGATTGCAGCACGGCGCGCACGTCCATCAGCTTGGTCGCCTTCAGCCCCGTTTCGGCATGGGCGGACTGATTGCAATATCCGCAATCCTCGGGACAGCCGCCGGTCTTGATCGACAACAGGGTCGACATCTGGACAGTATCGGGCTGGTGATGGGCGCGGTGCACGGTCTGGGCGCGGAACAGAAGCTCGCCAAAGGGCAATTCGAACAGCGCGGCGATTTCCTCGCGGGTCCAATCGGTGCGGACGGATTCAGGCATGGGGGAAATGGGGGGTCTCCTCTCTTGGCGCCCTCTCTATCGGATCACGCGGACTTGTGAAGGGTGGGGGCAGCCGTGCTTTGGCCCGGAGCAGAAAAGCTATGGCTGAATGAAGGCGGTGCCTATCCCATGTTGCGCCAATGCCCGGCGTCACCCTAGATGCCGGTCAAACGAATCCGAAGGCGTGACGATGACAACTCATTCGACCCAGATGCTGATCCTTGGTTCCGGCCCCGCCGGCCTGACCGCGGCCATTTACGGCGCGCGCGCCAGCCTCAACCCGATCGTGGTGCAGGGCATCCAGCCGGGCGGTCAGCTGACCACGACCACGGACGTCGAAAACTATCCCGGCTTTGCGGAGGTGATCCAGGGCCCCTGGCTGATGCAGCAGATGCAGGCCCAGGCCGAACATGTCGGCACGCGGATGATGTACGACACCATCGTCGATATCGACCTGTCGCAGCGGCCGTTCCGCCTGATCGGCGATTCGGGCGATGTGTACGAGGGCGAGACGCTGGTCATCGCCACCGGCGCACAGGCCAAATGGCTGGGGCTGGACAGCGAGGACCTGTTGAAGGGCAAGGGCGTGTCCGCCTGTGCCACCTGTGACGGGTTCTTCTATCGCGGCAAGAAGGTTGCGGTGATCGGCGGCGGCAATACCGCGGTCGAAGAGGCGCTGTACCTGACCAACCATTCGCCGGACGTCACGCTGATCCACCGCCGCGACAGCCTGCGCGCGGAAAAGATCCTGCAGCAGCGCCTGTTTGCCAGCGACCGGATCACCACCTTGTGGAACAAGGAAGTGGTGCGCTTCATCGATGGCGGCGGCATGGCCGGACTGGTCGGCATGGAATTGCGCGACACGGTGACGGGCGAGCTTTCCACGATCGAGGTGGACGGCGGGTTCGTGGCGATCGGGCACAAGCCCGCAACCGACCTGTTCAAGGGGCATCTGGACCTGGACGAGGACGGGTATCTGAAGGTCGATGTCGGCAGCACGCGGACCAGCATCCCCGGCGTGTTCGCGTGCGGCGACGTGATGGACAAGGTGTATCGTCAGGCGGTGACCGCCGCCGGCACCGGTTGCATGGCCGCGCTGGACGCCGAACGCTTTCTGGCCGCCGCCCATTTCGCGATGGCCGAAGCCGCCGAATAATCGCCTAGCCGCGAAGGGCGTCGAGCAGACGGTCGCGCAGCCACAGCTTGTCGGCAGGATCGGCAAAGCTGTGGCTGGCGGTTTCGCATGTCAGGACGCTGGCCTGGCCGCGAAGCGGGGCAAAGGCGGGATCCCGCCATGCCTCGGCAAAGGCGATGGCGGTATTGTCCCGCCGCGCCAGCAACAGGGTCAGCGGTTTCCGGCCCGCAATCAGCGCTGCAGCAACCCGATCGGCAAGCGTGTTATCCTTATTCCGTCTGCGAACAAGGCTGGCCAAGCCATTGAAAAGTTTCGTCAGGCTGATCTCGCCGCGGATCAGGCGCACCAACTGGCGCGGGTCGCGCAGCCGTTCGGCATAGCGGGCCTTGACAGCGGCGGGCGGAGGCAGGTCGCCATCGCCCGGAGTGACCCAGGGATTGGCTAGGATCAACGCATCCAGCCCCGCCCGCGCGTGAAACAGGGCCAGCGCGGTTGCCGCGTCGCAATTGCCAAAGCCGATGATGCGCGTGACGTGCGGGCATTCGCGCAGGAACGCTGCGACGGCCGCCTCGATATCCTCGCCGCTGGCCTCGAACCCGCCATTGGTTCCCGTGGAATCGCCGATCCCCCGGCGGTCGAACCGGAATACCGGATGGCCTGCCGCTGCCAGTTCACCGGCCAGCATCGCCATGCCGCGATGCGCGCCCCAGCGGACCTCATTGCCGCCGGATACGATCAACAGGCCGGTCGCCCCATCCGCCGCATCGACGGTGCCCGCCAGCGTCTCCCCGGCGCAGGAAAAGGGGGTCAGCCGGCGCATCGGCGGACCCATGCGGCCACATCGGCGGCCAGTGTCGCGGCCAGCGCCGCATCCTGATCCGGTTCCGCCCGTCGCCACAGGGGCGCACCCGCAAACCGGACGTCCGCTGCCCCGCCATCGCCCGACAGGCGTGCGACCCGCCGGGCGATCGGCGCTTCGTCCTCCGTTTCGGCGGACAGGGCGTGACCATGGTTGAGCTGCGCCAGCAGGTCGCCGGGGATGGCATTGCCCGCCAGCATCACGGGCGGCAACGGCCCCTCCGGCGCGGGGCCGGACAACAATGCGTCCATTTCCGCCTCAAAGGCCGCGTCCGTCCCGGCAACCCGGCGCGCGCGGATCAGATCGCGCACCAGCGATGATCCCTCGACCGGCGCGAACTGATACAGGCTGATCGCCGGGGTCCAACTGGTGAGCAGCGCGCCGCCCCGAATGGTCAGCAGATGCGGCTGGTTCCCCTTGGCCACTTGATTCACAGCTTCAGCAAAGGCTGATAACCACAGCAGATAATTGGCTTTATCAGTTGGCGTTTTGCTTTCGCCTGTGCCCGGCAGGTCGGGCAGGGCGCTGGCAATGCCCATCCCCGCCAGATTGCGCATCACCGCCAGGATGAACGCGCGCATCCGGTTCGCCTCTTCGAACAGGGGCTGGGCGATCACGACCAATGGCCCGTCATCGGGGCCAAGGCGGATCAGGGGTTCGGTGCTGCCCGGCCAGGGATAGCCCGGCCAGTGATGGGGTTTGACGGTGTAGCTGCCGATCACACCAGCGCCCGGGCGGCGGCAAAGCGGGTCAGGCTGCCGAACGTCTCCATCATGTCGGCGTCCACATCCTCGTCATCGATGACGATGCCCAGCCGGTCCTCGATCTCGGTCAGCACGCCCGCCACCGCCAGCGAATCCAGTTCGGGCATCGCGCCGAACAGCGGCGTTGTTGCGTCCAGATCGGCGACACGCGCCGCGTTCAGCGCCAGCACGTCCCGCAGCACGTCACGAACCACGCCTTCGACCCGTTGATAGTCTTCGTCAGGCACGTCTCAATCCCATGATGGCCGGAACCCGCGATGGCCCGCGCCTTTACTGGTGGCGCGGTTACCCGCTGATGCACGCAATGCCAAGCCTGCCCTTGGCGCGGGCCGTGCCGGCGCGCTATCAGGGGCGCCGATGATCCAGCTCGATCCGCATCCCCGTCCCATCGATCACCTGACGCTTCGCGGCGATGCGGGTCGGCTGGCGCTGGCCGGGCGGGTTGGGGAACTGGACTATGCCGGACTGGAGCACGCGGTTGCCAAGCTGGCTGGCTTTCTGGCGGGTCAGGGATTTGCACCCGGCGACCGGGTGGCCAGCTGGCTGCCAAAGACGCTGCTGGCCAGCATCCTGCCGCTGGCCGCACCGCGCGCTGGGCTGGTCCATGTGCCGATCAATCCGCAGCTCAAGCGGGGACAGGTTTCGCATATCCTGGCCGACAGCGGCGCGCGGCTGCTGATTACCCAGACCGCGCGCCTGCCCCTGCTGGAGCGGGGCGATGTTCCGCACGGCACCCGGGCGATCGCGGATGAGGCGGTGCTGGCGGGCGGCGATCCATTGCCGCCATCGGATGCCGATCCCGATGCGCTGGCCGCTATCCTCTACACCTCCGGATCGACCGGGCGGCCAAAGGGCGTGATGCTGTCCCATGCCAATCTTTGGCTGGGCGCGATCAGTGTTGCACATTATCTGCGGCTTGAGCCAGCCGACCGGGTGCTTGCGGTGCTCCCGCTCAGTTTCGATTACGGGCAGAGCCAGCTGCTCTCGACCTGGGCGGCGGGGGCCTGTGCGGTGCCGATGGACTATCTGTTGCCGCGTGACGTCATAAAGGCGGTCGCGCGCGATGCGATCACCACGCTGGCCGGCGTCCCTCCGCTCTGGGTGCAGTTGCTGGAGAGCGACTGGCCGCAGGCGACGGCAACGGCGCTGCGCCGGATCACCAATTCGGGCGGCGCACTGACCCCCGCCATGGTCCGCCAGTTGCGGGAACGGTTTCCCAACGCCGATCTCTATCCGATGTACGGCCTGACCGAGGCGTTCCGGTCGACCTATCTCGATCCCGATCTGGTCGATCGGCATCCGGAGTCGATCGGGCGGGCCATACCCTTTGCCGAGGTGATGGTGGTCGCGCGCGATGGCAGCCGCGCAGCACCGGGCCAGCCGGGTGAGCTGGTCCATGCCGGGCCGCTGGTCGCGCACGGATACTGGCGCGATCCGGCGCGAACCGCCGAACGGTTCCGCCCTGCGCCCGCCTGGTCCGACAGTGGCGGCCTGGCCGTGTGGTCGGGCGATACCGTGGTGATCGAACCGCACGGCCTGCTGCGCTTTGTCGGGCGCGGGGACGAGATGATCAAGGTTTCGGGCAATCGGGTCAGCCCGACCGAGGTCGAGGAGGCGGCGCTGGCCGGCGGGGAACTGGCCGAGGCGGTGGCAATCGGGGTACCCGATGCACGGACGGGACAGGCCATTCACCTGATTGCCCGGGCCAGGGGCGCGCCAGAGGCCGTCGAACCGCGGCTTCGCGAGCGATTGCGCCGCGACCTGCCGGGGTTCATGCAGCCTGCCGAGATCATCTGGCGTCAGGCACTGCCCCGCAACGCCAATGGAAAGCTGGATCGCGCCGCGCTGCGCCAGGAGTTGACGTCATGAAGCCGACCGGCCCGTTGCCGCCCGAATATGCGGGGCAGCATCGCCTGACCATCGGCGGCCTGTCGGTCGATGCGCTGATCGGGCGGGCGGGGTCCACCCCCTGCTTCGTCTATGACATGGCCATCGTCCGGGCACGGATCGCCCGGTTGCGCGCCGCGATGCCCGATGGTCTGGATGTGCATTATGCGATCAAGGCCAATCCACACCCTGACCTGCTCGCCGCCATCGCGCCGGTTGTCGATGGGCTGGACGTTGCTTCGGCGGGCGAGCTTGACCGTGCGCTGGCGGTCAAGCCGGCCGCCGCGATCAGCTTTGCCGGGCCGGGCAAGCGAGATGCGGAGCTTGAGGCTGCGATCCGGGCCGGCGCGACCCTGAATGCCGAATCGGCCGGGGAGGTGCGCCGCGCGCTGGCGATTGCCGAACGGATCGGCGTGCCCGCCCGTATCGCCGTGCGGGTGAACCCGGATTTCGAACTGCGCGGATCGGGGATGCGGATGGGCGGCCGTGCTTCGCCCTTTGGCGTCGATGCGGATCAGGTGCCTGCACTGGTCCAAGCCGTCATCGATGGCGGCGCCGTCTGGCAGGGTTTCCACGTCTATGCCGGGTCCCAGTCGCTGGATGCGGATGCGCTGGGCGATACGATGGCTGGGGTGATCGCGCTGGCCGCGCGTCTGGCTGAGGCGGTCGGCACGCCGCCGCCGCTGGTCAATCTGGGCGGCGGGTTCGGTATCCCCTATTTCGCGGGCGACGCGCCGCTCGATGTTGAACGGATCGGCCGCCGGCTGGCCGATGCCCTGAACCAGCGCCCGCAAATCCTTGGCAACAGCCGGTTTGCGATCGAGCTTGGCCGCTGGCTGGTCGGGGAATGCGGCGTCTATCTGACCCGTATCATCGATGTGAAGCAGAGCCAGGGCGAGCTGTTCTATGTCGTCGATGGCGGCCTGCATCATCAGCTTGCGGCCAGCGGCAATTTCGGCACCGTCGTGCGCCGCAACTATCCGGTCGCGCTGGCGGATCGGATGCACGCGGCGGGCGACGTCACGGCGTCGGTTGTCGGTTGCCTGTGCACGCCGCTGGATCGCCTGGCCGACCGGGTTGCGCTGCCACAGGCGGGGGAGGGCGATGTCGTCGCCCTGTTCCTGGCCGGTGCCTATGGCGCGACGGCCAGCCCGTCCGCCTTTCTGGGCCATCCGCCAGCGCCGGAAATCATCATCGACGGCTAGGGCGCGACCCGCTCGCCTAACGCGATTTTAACCTGTCAGCGCCATCACGGCCCATGAATAGCCGTGTGTGCACCGGGACGCCGGGGCGACGCACGCCATGGAGGCTGGGCGTAATGCGCGTGAATGTTCGAACCCGATTGCTGGCCGCAACGGCGATCCTGGCAACCCTGCCGAGCGGTTGCGCCACCACCGCGCGCAACGAACTGCCCCCCGCCGGGTTCGTCGCCGCGCGCGAGGCGCCGAGCGAGGAATATGTCATCGGCCCGCTGGATCAGCTCGATATCTTTGTCTGGCGCAACCCCGAACTGTCGGCAAAGGGCGTGCAGGTGCGCCCCGACGGCCGCATCTCGACCCCGCTGATCTCGGACATGCCGGCGGTGGGCAAGACGCCGTCGATGCTGGCCGACGACATGAAGATCGCGCTGGGCGAATATATCAAGGACCCGATCGTATCGGTCATCGTCCAGAATTTTGCCGGTACGTTCAGCCAGCAGGTGCGGATCGTCGGAGCCACTGAAAAGCCCGCATCGATCCCCTATCGCGCGAACATGACCGTGCTTGATGCCATGATCTCGGTCGGCGGTCTGTCGGAATTTGCGGCGGGCAATCGTGCGCGGCTGGTCCGGTACGACCGGGCGACCGGCAAGCAGACCGAATACAAGCTGCGCCTGTCCAGCCTTCTGAAGGACGGCGATACCCGCGCCAATGTCCGGCTG
Organism: Sphingomonas eleionomae; assembly: GCF_049889035.1. Lineage (NCBI taxonomy): Bacteria > Pseudomonadati > Pseudomonadota > Alphaproteobacteria > Sphingomonadales > Sphingomonadaceae > Sphingomonas > Sphingomonas eleionomae. The sequence goes on from NZ_JBLTWP010000001.1 coordinate 265,113, forward strand.
GAGCCGGGTGACGTCATCATCATCCCCGAATCCATGTTCTGAGGCGCGCGGGATGGACGGCATTTATGACGAAATCCGCGCTGCGATCCACGGCATCTGGCACCGCCGGTGGCTGGCCCTTGCGGTCGCCTGGGCAATCTGTCTGGCCGGCTGGTTCGCGGTGTCGCTGATCCCGTCGAAATATGAATCGACCGCGCGCGTGCTGGTGCAATCGCCCAACCTGCTGCCGAACGAGGCGGCGGGCGCGCAGGCGCGGATGGATCAGGCGCGCGAGGTGGAGCGCGTTCGCCAGACGCTGACCTCTGCCATCAACCTGGAAAAGGTGGTGCGCGGTACCGAGCTTGCCCGCGGGGCGAAGACTCCCGGCGCGATCGCGGGCGAGGCAGCGCGCCTGCAAAAAGCGGTCAAGATCACGGCGCAGCAGGACAATCTATTCGAAGTGACGGCTTCGATCAGCAATCCGGACATGACCGATGGCCAGAATGCCCGGCTGGCCCGCGCGGTCGTTCAAAAGATGATCGACATTTTCGTCGAGGACAACCTGTCCCAGTCGCGCGACGGCACGGGCCAGTCGCTGCGGTTCCTGGATGAACAGATCGCGCTGCGCCAGCGTCAGTTGCAGGACAAGGAAAACCAGCTCGCCGATTTCAACAACCGGTTCTTGGCCGGCCTGCCCGGCACCGGATCGCTGAGCGACCGGATCGGCCAGGCCCGCACCGCGCTGGCCGATGTCGATGCCCAGCTTGCGGGCGCCAGCTCCAGCCTGTCGGCGGTCAATGCCCAGATGGGCGGCACGCCCGCAACTGTCGCGGGCGCCGCTGGTGCGCCCATGGCCGGTCCGGCCCGTGCCCGGCTGGCCGCGATCGAGAGCCAGCTGGCCGAGGGGCGGTCGCGCGGCTGGACCGATTCCCATCCCGACATGCGCGCGCTGAACAGCCAGCTGGCCCAGGCCCGCACGGCTGCCGCGCGTGAGGGGACCAGCGGCGGCGTCGCCGGTCAGCCCAACCCCGTCTATATCGGCCTTCGCACGCAGCAGGCGGAGCGCGAGGCGCGCGTCGCCGAACTCAGCCAGCGCAAGGGGATGCTGGAGGGACAGCTGTCGCAGCTTCAGCGCAAGCTGGACGCCGATCCCAATGCCGCTGCGGCCCAGGCCCAGCTTGATCGGGATATCGACGCCCTGCGTGAAACCTATCGGCGGCTGGTCGAGGACCGCGAGCAGGTGCGCCTGACGGGACAGGTACAGGCCGAAACCGCACCGGTTCGGTTCAAGGTGATTGACCCGCCGACCGTGCCGGGGGCGCCCGCATCGCCCAACCGCCCGCTGTTGCTGGCCGCGGTGCTGATCGCCGGGATCGGCGGCGGTGCGGCAGCGGCCTTTGCCTTCAGCCGTATTCAGACGACATGGCCGACCGCCGACCGGCTGGAACGATCCACCGGCCTGCCCGTGATCGGATCGATCAGCGAAGTGGTGCTGGCATCGCAGGCGCCCCTGCGGCGCAAGCGGCTGATGCTGTTTGCGGGCGGCGCGGGCGGTCTGTTCGTCGCCTTTGTTGCGCTGATCGGGGTCAACCTGATCACCATTGGCATGATGGCGTGAGGAACGGGAAATGAACGAACCGCGCCGCATACAGGGATCGTTGCTGGAACGGGCCGCAGGGCTGAACGCCTTTGCGCCGCCGCCGCGCGCGCCCATTCCCATCAAGGCTGAACCGGTGCTGCCCCCGCCGGCCGCGTCGCCCGCGCCGTCGCCCGTTGTCCCCGTGCCAGCGCCCCAGGCAGCACCCGCACCGGCACCCGCACCGATTGCGCCGCCCCCGGCCGCGATCCGTTCCGTGCCCCGCGCCCGCGTGGCAATCGACCGGACGCTGCTGGCCGAACAGGGGCTGCTCGTCCCCGGATCGCCCGTGGATGTGCTGGCCGAGGAGTTTCGCCTGGCCAAGCGGCAGGTGCTGCTGACGGTGGACAAGGTTGCCACCAGCGATGATTCTCGCGCGCGCACGGTGCTGATCAGTTCGGCCCGCCCGAATGAGGGCAAGACATTCTCCGCGATCAACCTGGCCATCTCGCTGGCGGCGGAAAAGGATGTTCAGGTGCTGCTGGTCGATGCCGATCTGGCCAAGCCGGACGTGCCGGGCCGGCTGGGCATCGACACCGCGCCCGGCCTGCTCGATGCGCTGGCCGATCCGGATCTGGATGCAGAAACGCTGATCCTCGATACCGATATTCCCAACCTGTCGGTGCTTCAGGCCGGGATGCTGCGCGCCAACGACACCGAATTGCTGGCCAGCCAGCGGGCACGCCAGGTGCTGGACGCGCTGGTTCAGGCCGATCCGCGCCGCATCGTGATTTTCGATTCGCCGCCTGCACTGGCCGCATCGCCGGCATCGGTGCTGGCATTGCATGTCGGCCAGACGCTGCTGGTCGTGCGCGCGGACCGCACGACGGAGGGCGATCTGCGCGAAACGGTCGCGCTGCTGGATGGATGCGAGCACCTTCAGCTGATCCTCAACAGCGTCACTTTCCAGCGAAGCGGCCCCCGCTTCGGCAGCTATTACGGACAGGAGTCCCATAAATGAGCCGGTTCGTCCTGATCGCATCGGGCGCCATCGCGTTGACTGCTGCCGCCCCGGCGGCGGCGCAGTCCGAACAGCGCACGATCATTTCCCCCTATATTCAGGTGGGCCAGATCCTGACCGCCGATCTGCGCGAAAATGACGTGCTGACCTATTCCACGGTCACCGCCGGGATCGACGCCAGCATCCAGACCCGCCGGGTCGAGGTGCAGCTGAACTATCAGTATGAGCGGCGCTTTGCCTGGGACGACCGGCTTCAGGATGGCGATGTCCATTCCGGCCTTGCCCGCGCCGCCGTGCAGATCGTGCCCGGCCTGTCGGTCGAGGCAGGCGGCATCGCCACCCGGTCGCGTTTCGACAGCCGGGGTGATGCGCCGCTCAACCTTGTCGGCAATGTCGGCAATACGGTTCAGGTCTATTCGGCCTATGCCGGTCCCAGCTTTGCCCGCCAGTTCGGCCCGGCATCGGTCAGCGCGGGCTATCGCTTCGGCTATACCCGTGTCGAGGCGCCGGACGTTGCCGCATTCGATCCCACCCTGCCGCCGATCGACGTGTATGACGAAGCGCGCAGCCATCTCGCCATCGGCAGCGTCAGCACCCGCGCGGGCAGCGTGCTGCCCTTTGGCCTGACGATCAGCGGCGCGTGGCAGCGGGAAACCGCCGATCAGCTGGATCAGCGGTACGAGGGGCTGTACGGCCGCGCCGATGCGGTACAGCCGGTCAGCCGCACCGTCGCTCTGCTGGCCGGCATCGGCTATGAACGGATCGACATTACCCAGCGCGATGCCCTGCTGGATGCCGACGGCTTTCCGGTGGTGGACGGCAATGGCCGGTTCGTCACCGATCCCGCATCGCCGCGGCGAGAGGCATTCGCCTTTGACGGCATCTATTACGACGGCGGCGTGCTGTGGCGGCCCAGCCCCCGGCTGACGCTGGAGGCGCGGGTGGGCGAACGCTATGGCACGTTCAGCGCCACCGGCTCGCTCAGCTGGCAGACCGGGGCCGGGTCGGGCCTGCAGATCGGCGTGTATGACAGCGTGCAGAGCTTTGGCCGTCAGCTGAACAGCGCGATCGACCGGCTGCCGCGACAGATCACGAACACCGGCGATCCGTTCAGCGACAACTATAACGGCTGCATCTTCGGGTCCGGCAACGGGGCCGGGGGTGGCTGCCTGAATGGGGTGTTCCAGTCGGTGACGACCGCCAATTTCCGCGCGCGGGGCGTCGATGCGGTCTGGTCCGCAACGCGCGGCGGCACGCAGTTCGGCCTTGGCGGCGGCTATGCCCATCGCCGCTTTTACGTGCCCGACGTGCCGGTCGGCGCGGTGGTCGACGGGACCAGCGATCAGGCCTGGTACGCCCAGCTGTTCGCCGCTCGCGCGCTGGACAGCCAGTCGAGCATCACCGGCAACATCTATGGCAATTATTACGACAGCGGCATCGCGGGGGGCGGCGATGTGTGGGGAATCGGCGCGAATGCCGCCTATTCCCGCAATTTCGGCCGCGTGAACGCACAGATTGTCGGCGGCATCGACACGTTCGATTCCTCCAACGCGGTGCGGTCCGATGTGATTGCCCAGGCGCTGGTGGCGCTCGGATACCGGTTCTGAACGGGCGCTGCGACGCGCGACGGAGAGTAGCTATGTACGATGTCCATTATGGATTGAGCGGACGCCCGTTTCAGCTGACGCCCGATCCGGCCTTCTGGTTCGACACCGGCACGCATCGCAAGGCGATGGCGTATCTCGGCTATGGCCTCAGCCAGGGGGAGGGCTTTGTCGTCATCACCGGGGAACCGGGCACGGGCAAGACGACGCTGGTCGCCCATCTGCTGGCGACAGCGGATGTCGATCAACTTCACGTGGTGCGCATCGTCACGACCCAGGTCGATGCCGCCGATCTCCTCCATCTGGTCGCCGACGGGCTGGGCGCTGAAACGCGCGGCCTTGCCAAATCCGATGTGCTGAAGGCGATCGAGCGGGCGCTGCATGGCGTCGCTCGCGCCGGCAAGCGCACGCTGCTGATCGTCGATGAATCCCAGTCGCTGCCAGTCGACAGTCTCGAAGAGCTGCGGATGCTCTCCAACTTTCAGGCGGGCGGCTATCCCCTGTTGCAGATCCTGCTGCTCGGCCAGCCGGAATTTCGGGAACTGCTGACCGGGTCCGGCCGGCTGGAACAGCTGCGCCAGCGGGTGATTGCGATGCACCACCTGACGCCGATGGAACCGGAAGAGGTCGGCCCCTATCTCGCGCACCGCCTTGCCTGTGTCGGCTGGACCGGCCGCCCGGATTTCGAGGGCGAGGCGATTGCCGCCATGTTCGCGTGGTCGGGCGGCATTCCGCGCCGCCTGAATCAACTGGCCAGCCGCGTCCTGCTGTACGGCGCGGTTGAGGGGATCGACCGCTTTACCGACCGGCACATCGCCGATGTCGTTGCCGATCTGGACGCCGATGCGCGCCCGGCCGCGGCGCCAGCGGCAGCGCCCGTACCCGCCGCGCCGCCCGTCCTGCCCGTCGAAGCTCCCGTCGTGGCGGCACCGGTTGCGGCCATGCCCGATCCTGCGATCCTCGACCGGCTGACTGCGATGGAAGCGCGGCTGGAGGAACAGGAAGCTGCGCTGCGCCGGGTGCTGACCCTGCTCGTCGACTGGATCGAGGCGGATCAGCGGCGCGGCGAACCTGCGCCGATTCACTCCAACGCCGCCTGAGGGGGAGCCGCGTTCCGATGATCGAGGGACAGATCGCCCCCGGACCGGTGCTGAACGGCATGTCGGTCGACGTCGAGGACTGGTTTCAGGTCGGCGCATTCGAAACCGTGATCGATCCCGACAGCTGGGACGGCCTGCAACATCGCGTCGAACGCAATACCGATGCCGTGCTGGCGCTGTTCGCCGATGCGGGCGTTCACGCGACATTCTTCACCCTGGGCTGGGTGGCGGAGCGGAACCCTGCGCTGATGCGGCGGATCGTTGAACAGGGGCATGAACTGGCCAGCCATGGCTGGGCGCATGGCCGGGTGTTCCGCATGACCCCGGATGAATTCCGCGCCGATATCGACCGCGCGCGCAAGGTGCTGGAGGATGCGGGCGGCGTTGCCGTCACCGGTTATCGCGCGCCCAGTTTTTCGATCGATGCGCGCACCCCCTGGGCGCATCCGATCCTGGCCGAACGCGGCTATGCCTATTCGTCCAGCGTCGCGCCGGTGGCGACCGATCATTATGGCTGGGCGGATGCACCGCGCCGCGCATGGCGCCCGGTGGCGGGCAACCCGCTGATCGAGGTGCCGATCACCATCGGCAGCCTGTTTGGCAAGCCGACACCCGCCGGCGGCGGCTTTTTCCGGCTGTTCCCCGGCAGTTTCACCGCGCGCGCCGTGCGCGATGCCAATGCCGACGATGCCCGTCCGGCCATGTTCTATTTCCACCCGTGGGAAATTGATCCCGATCAGCCGCGCGTTGCCGATGCGCCGCTGAAATCCCGGCTGCGCCATTATGCCCGGCTGGGCGCGATGGCTGGCAAGCTGCGCACGCTGCTGCGCGATCATCGCTGGGGGCGGTGCGATGCCGTGGCGGCGGCAGAGGCCGCCCGGTTGCCATGAATGCACCCGCATTTCCGACCCGCGTTCACGTTCACGCCGCCGACCTGACGGATGAAGCGGTTCGGGCGCGGATCGACGGTTTTGTCGTCGATCACCCGGATGCCACGCCGTTTCACCGAACGGCCTGGACCATCGCGACGGCGCGCGGCGCTGGCCAGCGGCCGCATCTTTTGATCGCCGAAAGCGGGGAGGGGGTGCTGCGCGGCATCCTGCCGCTGACCGAAACGCATTCGCCGCTGTTCGGTCGTGCGCTGGTATCGACGGGGTTCGGCGTCGATGGCGGCATCCTGGCCGAAAGCGATCGTTGGGCGCAGCCCCTGGCCGATGCTGCCGTCATGCTGTCGCACAGCCTGACGTGCCCCACGGTCGAGCTGCGCGGCGGCATGGCGCCGGGTGAAGGCTGGCTGGCCGATCATCACACCTATCTTGGCCATGTCCGCCCGCTTGCCGCCGATGACGCTGCCGAACTGATCGCCATTCCGCGCAAGCAGCGGGCAGAGGTGCGAAAGGGGCTGGACCGGGGCCTTGGCGTGCGGACCGGCGCGTCCGCCGCCGACCGCGCGGCTCATTACGCCGTCTATGCCGAATCCGTCCGCAACCTGGGCACGCCGGTGTTTCCGCGCGCCCTGTTCGACGCCGTGCTGGATGCGTTCGGCCCGGACGCGGATATCCTGACCATCCTGGATGGCGATCGGCTGGTGGCCAGCGTGCTGTCGCTTTACTGGCGCGGCACGGTCTATCCCTATTGGGGCGGCGGAACCCACGCGGCCCGTGCGCTCCGGGCCAACGACGTCCTCTATTACGCGCTGATGGGCCATGCCCGTGCGCGCGGCTGCACGCGATTCGATTTCGGGCGGTCAAAGGCGGGAACCGGCGCGGCGGCGTTCAAGAAGAACTGGGGTTTCGACCCGCAGCCGCTCACTTATTTCAAGCGGGGCTGGCCGGGCGTGCCGATGCGTGAGGTCAATCCGCTCAGCCCGCGCTACCGGTTGCAGGTGGCGGCATGGCAGCGCCTGCCGCTGGGCATCGCCAACCGGGTCGGGCCATGGATTGCCCGGGGCCTGGGCTGATGGCCGACATCCTGTTCCTGGCGCACCGCGTGCCCTTTCCGCCCGACCGGGGCGACAAGATTCGCAGCTATCACCAGATGGTGCATCTGGCGCGCAGCCACCGGGTGCATCTGATCGCCTTTGCCGACGATCCCCGCGATCTTGGCCATGGCGCGGCGCTGGACGCCCTTGTCGCCAGCCACCGCATCCTGCCCAGGACGAAGGGTCGTGCCCGTGCAGCGGCCGAGGCGCTGACCACCGGCAGGCCGGTATCGCTGACCGCCTTTGCCGATCCGGCGATGCGCGCGGCGGTCGATGCCGTACTGACCCGTGAGCCGATTGACGCCATCTTCGTCTATTCCGGCCAGATGGCCCAGTATCTGCCCGCATCGGGCGGGCCGCGCGTCATCATGGACTTTGTCGACATGGATTCGGCAAAGTTCGCCGATTATGCCGCCACCGCGCGCGGTCCGATGGCCTGGATGATGCAGCGGGAGGCGCGGATGATGCAGGCGTTCGAGGCCGCCATCGCCGACCGTGTCGAGGCCAGCCTGTTCGTCAGTGATGCAGAGGCCGCACTGTTCCGCCAGCGGACCGGGGCGAGCCGCGTCCACGCGATCGAAAACGGCATCGACACCGTCCGGTTCGATCCCGCTACTGTTCGGCCGGTCGGCGGCGCCGGGCCGCTGATCGTCTTTACCGGCCAGATGGATTACCGGCCCAATGTCGATGCGGTGTCTTGGTTCGCCCGGTCGGTGATGCCCGCCATCCGGGGCCGGGTGCCGGACGCCCGCTTTGCCATTGTCGGCCGCACGCCGACCGACACGGTGCGTGCGCTGGGCGATCTGCCCGGTGTCGAGGTGACGGGGGAGGTGCCCGACACGCGCGGCTGGCTGGCCGCCGCATCGGTCGTCGTCGCGCCGCTCGCCATCGCACGCGGGGTTCAGAACAAGGTGCTGGAGGCGATGGCCATGGCCCGGCCCGTGGTGGTCAGCCCGGCGGCGGCACAGGGCATCGATCATGGCGGCACGATCCGCATTGCCGATGGCGTCGATGCGACCGTCAGCGCGGTGACGGCACTCATCGGCGATCCGGCCGCCGCCCTGCTTGGGCGGCGCGCGCGGGAACAGGTGATCGCCCGCTATGGCTGGGCCGCGCGGCTCGCCCCGCTTGATGCGCTGCTGTCCCGTGCCCCGGGTCGGACAAGGGATGCGGCATGACGCTGGCATGGCCCCGGCCGGTCGCTGACGACGGGTTGGCCGTATGGCGACGCCATGCCGCCGCGCTCGCCCTGTGCTGGGCATCGCTGCTGATCCTGTTCCACCGCGATGTCGCCGATCTGGCCGGCATCTACTGGAACTCGACGACGTTCGGCCATTGCCTGTTCGTGCCGCCGATCCTGGGCTGGCTGGTGTGGCAACGCCGGGCCGAGCTGGTACGGGTCGCGCCCGCCGGCTGGTGGCCCGCACTGATCCCGATGGCCGGCGCGGCGTTCGTCTGGATGCTGGGTGAGGCGGCGGGCGTCGCGCTGGTGCGGCATGTCGCGCTGGTCGCCATGCTTCAGTCCGCCGTGCTGGCGGTGCTCGGCCCCAATGTCGCACGCGGCCTGATCTTCCCACTCGCCTACATGATCTTCCTCGTGCCTTTCGGCGAGTTCATGGAAGCGCCGCTGCAAACGGTAACGGTGGACATGGTGATGGCGCTGCTTCACCTGTTTCAGGTGCCGGCCAGCGTCGACGGCGTCCTCATCACCACCAGCAACGGCTTTTTCGAGGTGGCAGAGGCGTGTTCGGGCAACAAGTTCCTGATCGCCATGCTGGCCTATGGCTCGCTCGTCGCCAATGTCTGCTATGTCCGCTGGCGGCGGCGCGCGGCGTTCATGGCGATGGCGCTGACCGTGCCGATCCTTGCCAATGGCGTGCGCGCGTTCGGCACCATCTATGCCGCCTGGTGGACCAGTGTGGAGGCGGCGACGGGGTTCGACCACATCGTTTATGGTTTTGTCTTCTTCGCGGTCGTGATGATCGCGGTGATCGCCATCGGCTGGCGCTGGTTCGACCGCGACCCGGCCGCGCCGTGGTTCGATCCGGCCCGGTTGCAGGTGCCCGTGACGCGGGCAATGGACCGCTGGACCGCCACCGGCGCGGTCATGGGTGTGGCCGTGCTGGGCGCAGCGGCCGGATGGGCTGCCGATCGCCGGACACAAGACCTCCCGGCGCGGATCGACCTGCCGCAGGTGCCGGGATGGACCCGCACCGCGCCCAGCCGCATCGCGCCGTGGGAGCCCAATTTTCCGACTGCCGACCATCGCCTGTTCGGCCGCTATACCGACGGGGTCGGCCGCGCGGTCGATCTGTCCATCATCGTCTATGCCGGGCAGCGCGAGGGGCATGAACTGGTTGCGCATGGTCAGGGGGCGATCCGCGAGAATGACGTCTGGGTGCGGATCGAGGATCTGCCCCCGGTGGAGGGTGGATCGGCGCTGCGCATGATCGGTCCCAACCGGGTGGAGCGGGAAGTGGTGACATGGTATCGCGTCGGCGACATGGTTACCGCCAGCCCCCGTACCGTGAAGCTTCAGACCCTGCGTGCCAAGCTGTTCGGCGGGCCACAGGCGGCCGTCGCCATCCTGATTTCCGCCGAACGCGGCGATCAGGACAGCCGCCGCGCGATCCGCGATTTCCTGGCCGCAATGGGTCCGGTTGACCGGGTGGCTGACCGCGCCGTCGGAGCCACGCCCTGATGTGCGGTATTGCCGGGCTGTACCACCCCCAGACGCCAAAGCCGATCGATCCCGCCCGCATTGCCCAGATGACGGACGCGATTGCGCATCGCGGGCCGGACGGGTCGGGGGTGTGGACTGCACCAGGGGTCGGCCTTGGCCATCGGCGGCTGTCGATCATCGACCTTGCCGGCGGGGCACAGCCCATGGCGTTGCCGGGCGAAAGCCATGTCGTCGTCTTTAACGGCGAGATCTACAATTTTCAGGACGTCCGCCGCGAGCTGGAGGAACTGGGCGCCCGCTTCCGATCGAACAGCGATACCGAGGTGCTGCTGCATGGCTGGCGCGTCTGGGGGCCGGAGGTGCTGCGCAGGCTGAACGGCATGTTCGCCTTTGCCCTCTATGATGCCGACCGGCGCTGCCTGTTCCTCGCCCGCGACCGCATGGGCGTAAAGCCGCTTCTTTATACCGAACTGGCCGATGGCGCGGTTGCCTTTGCATCTGAACTCAAGGGGTTGATGGCGCATCCTCTGTTCCGGCGTCAGGTCGATGCCCGCGCGATCGAGGATTTCATGGGCCTGGGCTATGTGCCCGATGACGCCTCGATCCTGTCGGGCGTGCACAAGCTGCCGGCCGGTCATTTCCTGGTCCTGGAACGGGGGCGGCCCGTGCCCCGGCCGATGCGGTGGTGGGATGTCGATTTCTCCCGCCGGGCAAAAGGGTCGGCGGCCGATCTTCAGGCCGAACTGACCCATCACCTGCGGGAAGGCGTCCGTTCGCGTATGGTCGCCGATGTGCCGCTGGGTGCGTTCCTGTCCGGCGGAGTCGACAGCTCTGCCGTCGTCGCGCTGATGGCAGAGGCCAGCCGCCAGCCGGTGAAAACCTGCACCATCGGCTTTGCTCAGGCCGATCATGACGAAACCGCCTATGCTCAGGCGATTGCGGACCGGTTCGCCACCGATCATCGCACGCACCGGGTGGACGCCGACGATTTCGGCCTGATCGACACGCTGGTCGCCGCGTTCGACGAACCCTTTGCCGATCCGTCCGCCCTGCCGACCTATCGCGTCTGCGAACTGGCGCGCGAACAGGTGACGGTCGCCCTGTCCGGCGACGGCGCGGACGAGGCGATGGCCGGATATCGGCGCTATCGTTTTCACGCGGCGGAAGAGCGGGTGCGCGGCCTCATCCCCGAAAGCATCCGGTCTGGTGTGTTCGGCACGGCCGGGCGGCTCTATCCAAAGGCGGACTGGGCACCCCGGCTGTTCCGGGCAAAGACCACCTTGCTCGCCCTGTCGGAAGGCGGAGCCGCCGCCTATGCCAAGGCGGTTGGCGTCACGACGCCAGCCTTGCGCGACAGGCTCTATGGTGACGGGATGCGGCGCGCCATCGGCGGGCACCGGGCCGAACAACGCTATCTGGATGCCATGGCGGCGGCCCCGGCGCGCGATCCGCTGGACCGGGCGCAATATGCCGATTTCCGGCACTGGCTGCCCGGCGACATCCTGACCAAGGTCGACCGGACCAGCATGGCCGTCAGCCTTGAGGCGCGCGAGCCGCTGCTCGATCATCGCCTGATCGAGTTTGCCGCGACCCTGCCGGTATCGATGCGGCTGCGCGGCGGGCAGGGCAAATGGCTGATGAAACAGGCGATGCAGGCGCATCTGCCGCGCGACATCCTCTATCGCCCCAAACAGGGGTTCGATGTGCCGATCGCCGCGTGGTTCCGCGGTCCGCTGGCCGATGAAGCGGCGGCGCTGGCGACCAGCCCGGTGCTGCTGCACTGGTTCGATGGCAAGGCGCTGGCCCGGCTGGCCGCCGATCACCGCGCCGGGCGCGCCGACCATGACCGGACGCTGTGGCAGCTGATGATCCTCGACCGCAGCCTGCGCCGCCTGCTCGGCTGACCCTGCTCCCCCCGGTTCAGGCCAGATGCCGGCCCAGAAAGCGGGCGAACATGTTGCCCCATCCATGCGCTGGATGCGTACTGTTCAATGCCATGCCGAACCCATGGCCGCCCAGTTCATAGAGGTGCAGCTCCGCCTTGGTCCCCACGCTGCGGGCGGCGGCGAAGATGCCCAGGCTCATGTCGACGGGCACCAGCCCGTCGTCCACGGCATGGACCAGCAGCACCGGCGGCATTCCGGTCGCGATCCGCTTGTCCGACGAATAGCGTGCGACGGCAGCAGCCGGCGGGTTCGGCCCCAGCAGGTTGATCGCCGACTGCCCTTTCAGGCCGCTGCCCGGCGCAACGGTGGACACGGGATAGACCAGGCCAAGGCAGTCCGGCCGGGCAGGCAGGCGATCGGCATTGTCCACCGGCCGGTACAGCGCATCGGCATGGCCCACCGCCAATGACAGCGCCAGGTGACCGCCCGCCGAAAAGCCGATCACGCCCACCCGCCGCGGGTCGATATTATATTCGCTCCAACGTGACCGGATGATCCGCATCGCGCGCTGGGCATCCTGCATCGGTACGTCCCAGCGGGTCGTCCATCCCTCGCCCGGCAGGCGATAGGTCAGGACGAACACGGTATAGCCCAGCGCGTTCAGCGACCGTGCGACGTTCACGCCCTCATTTTCCACCGAGACAAAGGCATAACCCCCGCCGGGGATGGCCAACACCGCACGGCCATTGGGCTGGGCGGGGCGGAATACCGCCAGCGTCGGCATGGCAATGCCGCGTCCCCACAGCTGGCGGTCATTTGGCGCGCCGTTGATCGAATTGTTGGGCGGCGGCAGGTTGGCCGGTGAATGGGGCGGCTTGCCCGGCCATAGCGGAATGGCACCGGCGGGCGGCCAGCTGGTCAGCGCCGGGCCGGCCTGCGCCAGGGCAGGGGCGGCGCTGGATACACCCGCCAGGCCGATGGCCCCGCCAATCACGCCGCGCCGGTCAAGGGTCAGGGTCATGTCGTGTCCTTGTGCTTCAACGGAACAGGGCGATTGCGGCGTGCAGGGTCAGCGCCGCCAGCGCCAGGGTAGCGAGGGTAAACAGCGCAAACCGGATGATCACCCGGTTGATCGTCACCTGCACCAGCGAATGCGCAATCCGCAACCCCACATATGCCCATGCGATGCCGGCATTCACGCCGCCGCCCTGATGGATCATCGCCAGGGTGAGGGCGATGGCATAGAACAGCACGGGCTGTTCCAGCAGGTGATTGTAATTGTCGGCGGGCCACTGGCTTTTCGGCTCGATCCGCTGGCGCAGGTCAGCGCCGGTGCCACCGGTCAGGTTCGGCACATCGATGCCCGCCCGGCGCATGGCCGGAATGCGCGTTGCATACATCCATCCCCACATCACCAGCGTCCATCCGACCAGCGCGACGACGGGTTGCAGGATGGCGATACCGCCAAGCTCCGGATTCATGAAAAAGCCTCCCCCGAATATCTCCGGGGGAGGCTGGATCAGTCGAACCTGCTTTGCAAGATCAGCCGAAGATGCTGGCCCAGCGGCGCTTGGCCCGGTCCTTCCACGCGCCGCGGTGATAGGCGTCGCTGGCCAGCAGGGGCATCACGCTGCCCGCTTCGGCGAAGACCATCTGTTCATGCACCGTCTGCACCTTGCCCCAGCTGGCCGCTTCCTGCAGCGTCGAGGACGAGCATGCGCCGTCACGGACATCGGCGACGGTGATCTGCACCGCATATTTGTGCATGGCGACATCGTCATGGCCCAGGATTTCAGCGCAGACGACGGTGTCCTGCACGAAGTTCTTGGGCACGCCGCCGCCGATCATCAGCAGGCCCGATGCGCCTGCCTTGATCTTGATGTCGGTCAGCTCGCGGAAATCCGCGATGGCGTCCAGCATCATGTACGGCTTGCCTTCCTTGGCCCGGTCGACCTGATGCTTGACCAGACCAAAACCGGCCGACGAGTCGACAAAGGCGGGGCAGAAGATCGGCACGTCATGCTCATAGGCGAGCTTGACCAGGCTGTTGTCCTTCTTGCCATGCTCGACCAGATACTTGCCCATGTGCTTGATGAACTCGCGGCTGGAATAGCCGCGCGGCTCCAGGCTGTCGGCAATCTTGCCGATGGTGTGGTCGCAATCCTGCAACGCCACCTCGTCGATATAGGTGTCGTAGATGCGGTCGATGTACAGCGAACGCAGCGTGTTATCGTCCGGGATTTCAAGCGCCTGATAGTGCTTGTGACCAAGCCCTTCAAAGAAATCCATGTCGACGATCGTGGCGCCGGTGGCGACCACGGCATCGACCATGTTCGACCGGACCAGTTCCGCATACAAGTCCATGCAGCCGCCGGCGGAGGTGGAACCGGCGATGACCAGGAAGATGGTGCAGTCCGGATCTTCCAGCATCATGTTATAGATGCCGGTCGCGCGGGCCAGGTCGCGGCTGGTAAAGCTCATCTTGCCCATCGCTTCCACGATCGGGCGCGCATCGAAACTGGTGATGTCGATATGCTCGACCTGCTTGGACAGCAGTTCCGCCTTGCGGGTGTCGTTGATTGGGGTGTCGGTCATGGTTGGTCTCTCGATCAATCACGCAGTCATTGGGGTCGGGGACGCGCAAACCCAAAAGCAAATGCCGTCATGCCAGCACAAACCGGCATGACGGCATTCAATGGCAGTGCTGTTACAGCTTGACGACGTTCGATGCCACTGCGTCGCGGTCATCCGCCTCGACATACAGGCTGGTCATCGGTTCATCGTCGACGGCGACCGTGGAATCGGAGCCGAAGCCGTTGAACGCTGTCCGCATCGCCGCGCCATAGGCGCCCAGCATCCCGACCTCGATATAATCGCCCGCGCGCACATCGGCCGGCAGCATGAACGGGCCGGTCATGTGGTCAAGGTCGTCGCAGGTCGGGCCGTAAAAGCTGAACGCCATGTCGCGGGCATTGCTGTCCGGCTCGCGCAGCAGGCGCACCGGAAAGCGCCAGCCGATATGGGCCGCATCGAACAGGGCGCCATAGGCACCGTCGTTGATGTACAATTCGTCCCCGCGGCGCTTTTCCACGCGCACGATGATCGAGCTGTATTCGGCGCACAGCGCACGGCCCGGCTCGCACCACAGTTCGGCGGAATAGCTGATCGGCAGGCTTTCGAACGCGCGGTGGATCGTCGCGAAATAACGCTCCAGCGGCGGCGGCTCCATGCCGGGATAGCTGGACGGAAAGCCTCCGCCCACATCCACCACGTCCACGGTCACGCCCGCCTCGACAATCGCGATGCGCACGCGCTCCATGGCGTTGGCATAGGCTTCCGGGCTCATCGCCTGGCTGCCGACATGGAAACAGATGCCCAGCGCGTCCGCCACCTGGCGGGTCGCCATCAACAGTTCCTTTGCCTCGCCCGGCGCAGCGCCGAACTTGGCGGCAAGGCTCAACTTGGAATGATCGGACGACACGCGCAGCCGGACGCACAGCGTCAGGTCGGTCGCCCCGCGCGTTGCCCGGACGATCTTTTCCAGCTCCTCGATCGTGTCGAGCGAGAAGGTGCGGACGCCATGCGTGAAATACGCCTCTTCGATCGCTTCCTCGGCCTTGACCGGGTGCATGAAGCACAGGGTCGCGCCCGGCACTTCGCGGGCGACAAGGCGCACCTCGCCGATGGAGGCGACGTCGAAATGCGTCACCCCGGCATCGAACAGGATGCGGAGCAAATCGGGCGACGGATTCGCCTTGACCGCATACATCGACCGCCCCGGAAACTTCTCGACAAAGAAGCGGGCGGCACGCGATGCTGCGTGCGGGCGAACGAGCGTGACCGGAGCAACCGGCCGATTGGAGACAGCTAGCCCCAGCGCGCTATGATGCTTGTGCAATTCAAGGGACCTCCAAATGCCTTGCGGCAAACATTGACGAAAAGCTGCCTTGCGGTTGGAAGTCCCATGGGGCAGCGGAGGCGCGGACATATGCAGAATGACCCCGGCTGTAAAGACGTTGCACCGGGTTTTTTCGGGTCAGGATGATGTTGTGACATTAATAAGACAGCCAACCCGGGCCGGGGTGCGCGATGCCGCCGCAAAGATTGCGGCGATCCTGCCGCCGACGCCGCTGTTTTCGGCGGATGTCCGGGGGGTGCAGGTGCAGTTCAAGGCGGAATGCCTGCAACCCATCGGCGCGTTCAAGCTGCGCGGCGCATGGCACCGGCTGACCGCGATCGATCCGTCGGCGCGCGCTGCTGGAGTCGTCGCCTTTTCCTCGGGCAACCACGCTCAGGGCGTTGCCTGGGCTGCGCGGCGGCTGAACATGCCGGCCGTCATCGTCATGCCCGCCGATGCGCCGCGGGTGAAGCGCGATGCAACGCTGGCGCTGGGGGCAGAGGTCGTCACCTATGACCGCGCCACCGAATCGCGGGAAAAGATCGCCGCGCACCTTGCCCATGCGCGCGGCGCGACGCTGGTGCCCAGCTTCGACGACCCCTGGGTGGTCGAGGGGCAGGGCAGTGTGGGGATCGAGGCGATGAGCCAGATGGTCGAACAGCGGCTGCCCGATCCGTCGCATGTGCTGGTGCCCTGCGGCGGCGGCGGGCTGGCCGCCGGGCTGGCGCTTGCGCTGCCGGACGTGCCGATCACGCTGGCCGAACCGGAGGGGTGGGACGACATGCGCCGCAGCCTGGAGGCGGGGTGGATCGAGCCAGTTGGCCCCGATGCCCCGCCGACGGCGTGCGATTCGCTTCAGACGCCGCGCGTTGCCGAACGGACGTTCGAGGTGCTGGCCCGGCGCGGTGCGACCGGCGTTGCGGTCAGCGAGGCAGAGGTGCGGGCGGCGCAACGCTGGGCCGTGGCCCGCCTGCGGCTGGTCGTCGAACCGGGCGGTGCGGCCGCGCTGGCGGCGCTGCTGGCCGGAAAGGTCGATCCGGTGCCGGGCATGCTGGTGATCCTGTCCGGCGGCAATACGGACATGGATGCGTTCGCCAAGGTGCTGGCGGAATCGGACTGATCGGCTAAAGCGCGCTGATGCCCGACGCTGTCACCGCCATCGGAAATGCCGCGCCTGCCGTCGCGATGATCGCCATCTTTGCGCTGGTGATCGGTGCAGTCGCCCTGTTGCGGCGGGGCGGGCCGCGCCGAAAGCCGGTGCTGATGCTCGTACTGGCGGCGATTCTGTTCGCCAATGTCCTGATCTGGTCGCTGCCCCCGCCCGCTGCGTGACGGGGGACAGCCCATGCGTCGGTCAGCGGATCGGGCAGGACGGATCCAGCCGGAAATCCAGATATTTGTCCACGCTGCCCATCAGGTCGTCCATCTCGTTCTGAAAGAAATGGTTCGCCCCGCGAATCGTGTCGTGGTGGATGGTGATGTGCTTTTGCGTGCGCAGCTTTTCGACCAGCTTCAGCGTCGCGCCCGGCGTCACCACCTCGTCCGCATCGCCCTGAATGACGATGCCCGATGACGGGCAGGGGGCGAGGAAGGTGAAATCATACATGTTCGCCGGCGGGGCGATCGAGATGAAGCCGCGGATTTCAGGACGGCGCATCAGCAACTGCATCCCGATCCACGCGCCAAAGCTGTATCCCGCTACCCAGGTGGTCTGCGCCTCGGGATGAAAGCTCTGAACCCAGTCCAGCGCGGCTGCGGCATCGGACAATTCGCCGATGCCGTTGTCGAATATACCCTGGCTCTTGCCGACCCCGCGGAAATTGAACCGGAGCGTGGCAAAGCCGCGCCGCTGGAACGTCTTGTACAATTCCTGCACGATGCGGTTGTTCATCGTGCCACCCGATTGCGGATGGGGATGCAGGATCATGGCCACCGGTGCGCGGGGGCGCGGGCCGGGGGCAAAACGGCCTTCAAGACGGCCTTCGGGGCCGGGGAAGATGACTTCGGGCATGGCAACTCGCGAAAATGGCTGGGCACGCTGGCGCGGGCGAAGTGCCCGGCTATATAGGCGGTTGAGCCGCACACGCAATCATTGCCGGTGCGCGAATGGAATTGCCGATGGCTAGCCGCGTCTATCTGGATCATGCCGCAACCACGCCCATCCTGCCGGCGGCCCGGGCGGCAATGGCCGATGCGCTGGTCGAATGGGCCAATCCGTCTTCGCCCCATGCGGAGGGACGGCGTGCCCGCTCCCGGTTGGAGGAAGCACGTTCTGCGATCGCCGCCGCCTATGCCTGGCCGCACGAAGTAATCCTGACCAGCGGCGCGACAGAGGCAATCCGCATTGTCCTGCGCCGCGCTCAGGCCGGACGACGGCTGATCGGCGTGACCGAACATGACGCCGTGATGCGCGCGGCCAGCGATCCGGTGATGCTGCCGGTCGACCCGGACGGAGAGGTCGATCTTGACCGGCTCGAATCGCTGCTGGCCGATGCCGGGGAACGGCCGCTGGTCGTGGTTCAGTGGGGCAACAATGAAACCGGCGTGCTGCAGCCCTTGGCCGCGGTGGCGGAGCGGGTGCGCGCTGTCGACGGCCTGCTGTTCGTCGATGCGGCACAGATGCCGTCGCGCTGGTCGGATGCCGACCGGCCCCAGGATCATGCCGATTTCATCGCGGTTTCGGGGCACAAGCGCGGCGGCCCGCCGGGCGTCGGCGCGCTTCTGGTCCGCAATCTCGGCCAGTTGCTGCCGACCGGCGGGCAGGAGCGGGGCTATCGCGGCGGGACTGAAAATCTGCCGGCCGCGCTTGGCTTTGCCGCAGCGCTGGCGGAGCCGGAGCCGATCGACCATCTGACCGACCTTCGCGAACGGCTGGAGGATGCGATCCTCGATGCCGGGGGCGAAGTGATTGGCGAGGATGCCGGCCGCCGCTCGCCGCTGGTCGGCGCCTATCGGATGCCGGGAATGAAGGCGACGACGCAGCTGATCCGGTTCGACATGGCCGGGATCGCGGTGTCGGCAGGCAGCGCCTGTTCGTCGGGATCGATGCGGCCCAGCCATGTGCTGGCCCATATGGGCATTGACGGGGACGAGGCGGGGGAAGTGATCCGCATCAGTTTCGGCCGGGATACCAGCGATGCCGATGTCGATGCCGTCATCGCCGCCTGGCGCGACATCGGCTGCCAGCCCGATTGCCCGGACGAGGACGATCAGGCGGCGGCATGATCTATCTGGATTATCAGGCGACAACGCCGCTGGCGCCGGAGGCGCTGGACGCGATGCTGCCCTGGCTGACCGGTGACGGCTTTGCCAATCCGCACTCGCCCCACGCCCCCGGCCGCCGCGCTCGCGCCGCAGTCGAGATGGCGCGAGCCGACATCGCCGCCCTGTTGCCGTCGGGCGGCAGCGTCAGCTTTACCAGCGGCGCGACAGAGGCGCTGAACTGGGCGATCCACGGCACCAGCGGCCCGATCGTGACATTGGCAAGCGAGCACGCCGCCGTGCTTGATACTGTCGCGGCCGAACAGCGCGCTGGCCGGCCGGTCATCATCCTGCCGGTCGGTCCGGATGGGCTGGTCGATCTGGACCGTGCGGCCGAGGCGATCCGGCCGGGCACCGGGCTGGTCGCGGTGATGGCGGTCAATAACGAGATTGGCGTCATTCAGCCGCTGGAGCCGCTGGCCCGCATCGCGGCCGATGCTGGCGCGCTCATGCTGATTGATGCGGTGCAGGCGGCGGGCAAGCTGTCGCTGCCCCCGATCGGCGATTTGATCGCCGTGTCCGCGCACAAGATGTACGGGCCAAAGGGGATCGGCGCCCTGTGGATCCGGGATGGCGTGACGCTTTCGCCGCTGATCCATGGCGGCCGGCAGGAGGCGGCGGGCCGTTCCGGCACGCTCTCGCCCGCGCTATGTGCCGGGTTCGGTGCGGCCGCCCGCGTGTCGGCCCAGCGGATGGGCACGGATGCGGCCCGCATTGATGCCCTGTTTCGCCTGTTCCTCGACCGGCTGGGGCCGGACTGGACGCTGAACGGATCGGCCACGGATCGCTGGCACGGCAATCTCAATGTCCGCCATGCCGGGCTGGATGTCGCCCGGTTGATGAGCGACCTTCGCCAGATCGCCTTTTCTGCCGGTTCCGCTTGTGCAAGCGGGTCGGGGCGGCCAAGTCATGTGCTGAAGGCGATCGGGCTTGATGATGCCGAGGCGCGGTCGAGCATCCGCATCGGCCTTGGCCGCATGACCAGCGAGGAAGAAGTGATGACCGCAACCGGCAATATCCTCGACGCAGTCCGCGCCCAGCGGATCGCCGCATGATCACCGTCCGCTTCGTCGCGCCCGATGGGGAAACGGTGCGCGAGGCTGAGGCTGCGCCCGGGACCCGGCTGCTGGAGGTGGCGCAGGCCGCCGGTCAGCCGCTGGAGGGAACGTGCGAGGGGCAGATGGCGTGCAGCACCTGTCACGTCATTGTCGCCGTCGCCGATTTCGATCGACTGCCCCCGCCCGTCGAGGAAGAAGAGGACATGCTCGACCTTGCCCTTGGGGCGACCCGTCACAGCCGGCTTGCGTGCCAGATCGTGCTGAACGATGCGCTGGACGGCCTGACCGTCCGCATTCCGGGCGGCCATCGGGACATGCAGGGCCGATAGGAAAGGACGAAATGATGCCGACCCGTCGCCAGTTGATCGTCGGGGGCGCGATCGCCACCATTACCGGCCTGTCCGCACCCGCCTGGGCACAGGCGCGCGATCCGATCGCGGCATTGCTGGAGGGGACGGACGGGCGCATCGGTGTTGCCGCACTCAACACCAATACCGGCCAGCGGCTGATGATCGATGCAGAGGCCCGCTATCCGCTCCTTTCCACCTTCAAGCTGGTGCTGGCCGCCGCCGTCCTGGCCCGGGTCGAACGGGGCCAGATGGCGCTGACGGACAAGGTGCGCTTCACCGCTGCCGACCTGCTCGAATACGCCCCGGTCGTCCGCGCGGCCGCCACCACGGGCGAACTGAGCGTCGAGGCATTGTGCGCAGCCGCCGTCGAACAATCGGATAACAGCGCCGCCAACCTGCTGCTGATGAAAATCGGCGGGCCGGGCGGGCTGACCCGGTTCATCCGGCAATCGGGCGATCCTGCGACCCGCCTTGACCGGATGGAGCCGGAACTGAACCGGTTCGCCCCCGGCGCCGAGCTGGATACCACCATCCCCTATGCCATGGCCCGGCTGACCAAGCAGCTGCTGACCGGGGGCGAGGTGCTGAGCTCCGCATCCCGGCAAAGGCTGATCGGGTGGATGGTCGCATCCCAAACCGGGCTCAAGCGGCTGCGCGCCGGGCTGCCCGCCAACTGGGTGGTCGGGGACAAGACCGGCACCAGCGGGCGGGGGCAGTGGAACGATGTCGCCATCGCCACGCCGCCGGGGCGCAAGCCGATCATCATCGCCAGCTATCTCGATGCCCCCGGCCTTGACCCGGCAAAGGCGGATGCCGTGCATGTCGAGGTGGGCAAGCTGATCGGCGCGATCTGGGCGCAATAGGGCCGGTGCACGACGGCCGGCGGGGGCGGCGCTTGCATCGCGCGCGCCCTTGGCCCATATGCCCGCTCGGGAGTCGGGCGGACGTGGTCGTCGCGAACCGGGTCAGGTCCTGACGGAAGCAGCCACAGTGATTTCGCTACGGGTCGTTCCGGCTCCCACCGCAGCAACATCCTTCGACATCATCGGCCGCTGTCGTTAGACAGGCGGGCAATGTCCGATTCCTTCGACCTTGGTGAGCCCCCACAGCCGCGCGATGCCGCCTATCGCGTGCTCGCCCGCAAATACCGGCCTCAGACGTTCAGCCAGCTGATCGGCCAGGATGCGATGGTTCAGACGCTGGGCAACGCCATCCGGCGCGACCGGCTGGCCCATGCCTTTCTGCTGACCGGCGTGCGCGGGGTCGGCAAGACATCGACGGCGCGGCTGATCGCAAAGGCGCTGAACTGTGTCGGCCCGGACGGGCAGGGCGGGCCGACCATCGACCCGTGCGGAGTGTGCGAACCATGCCGCGCCATTGCCGAGGGTCGCCATATCGACGTCATCGAAATGGACGCGGCCAGCCATACCGGCATCGACGACATCCGCGAGATTATCGAGGCGGTGCGCTATGCCGCCGTGTCGGCGCGGTACAAGATCTACATCATCGACGAAGTGCACATGCTGTCCAAGGCCGCGTTCAACGGCCTACTCAAAACGCTTGAAGAGCCGCCGCCGCACGTCAAGTTCCTGTTCGCCACGACCGAGGTGAACAAGGTGCCGGTCACCGTCCTGTCGCGGTGCCAGCGGTTCGACCTGCGCCGGATTCCAGCGGAATTGCTGGCCGAGCACTTTCAGAAGGTAACCGCGGCCGAGGGGTTCGACGCAGAGCCGGAGGCGCTGGGCCTGATCGCCCGCGCGGCCGAGGGGTCGGCACGCGACGGCCTGTCGATCCTGGATCAGGCGATTGCCCATGCCGGGATGGAGGGCGGCGGCGTGTCGGCAGAGGCGGTTCGCCAGATGCTGGGCCTGTCCGATCGCGGCGCGATCCGCGCGCTGCTCGGGCACCTCTTGGCCGGCGATGCGCAGGCCGCGCTGGCCGGCCTTCGCGGGCAATATGATCTGGGCGTCGATCCGCTCGCCGTGCTGCGCACCCTTCTGGAAACGGTCCACGCCGTCACCCTGACCAAGATTGGCGCGGACAGCGGCGTTGCCCGTTCTGCCGAGGAACAGGCCGCGCTCGAGGAATGGGCAGCGGGCCTGACCCATGCCCGGCTCCACCGGCTGTGGCAGCTGTTGCTGCGCGCGCATGACGAGGTGACGCGCGCCGCCCTGCCGATTGAGGCGTGCGAAATGGCGCTGCTGCGGATCGTCCACGCCGCCGAACTGCCCGATCCCGGCACGCTGGCCCGGATGATCCGGGGCGGAGAGGTCTCCCTGCCGGCCGAATTGTCAGTCGCGCCCGCTGCCGCCGCCGCACCATCGGCCCGCGCGGCCGAACCGGCACCTGCCGCTGCCAATGCCGCAGCCGCCACCGATCCGGCGATGCCTCCCTTGCCGGCAACGCTGGCCGACATGGTCGACCTGCTCACCGATCGCGGCTTCGGCCAGATCGCGGCACAGGTCCGCAACCTTTTGCGCCCGGTCCGCTATGCGCCGCCCGCGCTGGAAATCAGCAGCGCCCGCCCGCTGCCCGCCGAACTGGTTGCCGAACTGACGCGTGCATTGCGCGACAGCACATCGACTGCATGGTCGGTGACGCTTGTCGCGGCAGAGGGAGACCCCACATTGCGGGAGCAGGAGGAGCAGGCGGCCGACGCCCGGCGGGCGGCCATCCTGGCATCGCCGCTGGTTGCAGCGGCGATGGCGGCGTTTCCGGGGGCAAAGCTGGTCGATTGACCGCAATTCGGATGGACAGGTGAAGTATGAAATCGCTCGAAGACATCATGGCCATGGCGCAGAACGTCCAGAACGAACTGGAAAAGGCGCAGGCCAATCTGGACGGGATCGAGGTTGAGGGCGCCGCCGGGGGCGGCCTGGTCAAGGTGCGCGCCAGTGCAAAGGGCCGCATCATCGGCATCGACATCGACGATTCGCTGTTGTCGCCGACCGAAAAGACCATGCTGGAGGATCTGATCACCGCCGCCATGAATGACGCGCGGGCAAAGGCGGATGCGGCGGCGCAGGGCGAAATGTCGAAACTGAGCGCGGGCATCCCGTTGCCGCCGGGTTTCAAGCTGCCCTTCTGATCCAAGGAACCATAACGGTTTGCCGGATGTTGCAACCTCCATCGATAAGGAGGGAACTTCATGGATAACCAAACGAATCCGCAGCCGACGCACACGACGGTGATCGAAAAGCGCGGCGGTGGCGGCACGGTGCTGATCGGTATCGCGCTGCTGCTGGCAGTCGTGATCGGCGCGTACTTTCTGATCAGTGAGAATAACCGGGAAACGGCAAAGACCGAAGCGGTGACCGAAGCCGCCAAATCGGTGGGGGATGCCGCTGACAAGGCGGGCGACGCCATCGAAAAGGCTGTGCCCGGCGAATAACCCCCCTCAGAGATCGGGCGGGACGTAATGGCCGTCCCGCCCGCTCGACAGGTCGATCACGCAGACGACGCGATACCGGCTGTGCGTCGCGCAACCCGCACCGGCAAACCGGTTCTGCCGATCCAGCAGCGTGACCCGGTGCCCCCGGCGGCCAACGCCGTCATCGATCAGCAGCGCCATCACGACGTCGCGCGCGCTGACATGGCCATAGCTGATGACCTCGGCAACAAACACATCGCCCCCCAGCGCCCGAACTCGCTCGCCCGGCCCGCGACCCATCCGATCGCGATGGCCGATCGCGCCGCTTGCCGCCTGTTCGCGGGCCAGTTGCAGGGCGGCTGCGCTCAACCTTGGCGATGGGGACAGGGGCGGCATCGGTGCCACCCGGCGCAGGGCTTCCGCCGCCTCCCGCACCGCCGCCGGCCCTTCCAGTGTCAGCATGCCGACGGGATCGCCGGGCGGGCGATAGACGCGCGCATCCACGAACCAGCGGGCGCGCTCGTCAATCGCATCGCCATATCGCCCGGGATCGGCGCGCATCCGGTTGAGTTCGGCCAGAATGGCTTCTGCATCGGGCGGCGTTGCGTGTTCCCCGGCCGCGGACGGGACGGCCCATGCCAGTATCGCCGCCAGTGCCGCCCGGCAAAGCGTCACCGCAGACAGGAATCCATGCCCTCGTTCGCGACGACGCCGATTCGCGCCGCGATCCGGTTGCCATACCGGCGGGTCCAGCCGCTGGGCGCGCTGCCCGGCCGTTTTTTGGGCAGCGGCAGGACAGCGGCGATCCGGGCCGCCTCGGTCCGGGTCAACCGGTCGGCACCATGCTTGAAATATCGCTGGGCGCCCGCTTCGACGCCATAGGTGCCGATGCCGGTTTCCGCGACGTTCAGATAGACTTCCATGATCCGCTGCTTGCCCCAGATCGTTTCGATCAGCAGCGTGAACCACGCCTCCAGCGCCTTGCGGAACAGGCCGCCGCCTTGCCACAGGAACACGTTCTTCGCGGTCTGCTGGCTGATCGTCGATCCACCGCGCAGGACACCCCGGCCGGTTGCGTTGCGTGCCGCCGCAGCAGCAATCGCCTTGTAATCAAAGCCGAAATGCGAACAGAAGCGCGCGTCTTCGCCAGCGATCACCGCACGCGCCATGTCGCGGTCGATACGGTCCAGCGACCGCCACTGCTTTTCCACGCCATGCCCGGCCAGCGCATCGCCGATCATCGTCCAGGTGATCGGCACGGGGACAAAGCGATAGATGACGACCATCAGCAGGGACAGCGCGACGAAGGCGCCAATGGCCATCCCGATCCAGCGGAGCAATCGCCCGAACCATCGCTGTTGCGCCACCCGTGCCACATCCCGGTCATAACGTGGCCGGGCACGCTCGTCATCGGCAAACTGACCCAAACAGCGACAGATCGACGTCCCGGCCGCCGATTTAATCCACGTGCGAAACGACGGGAAAAGGCGTATGACGCACTGCGAAATTGGGGGATTTCGATGGACCTGAACTTTTATCTGACATGGTTCGGCGTCATCACGCTGGGCGAAACAGTGCGCTATCTGCTGGTCGCGGGCGGGATGTTCCTTGCCTTTCTGGCGCTGTCCCGCTGGCTGGCGCCGCGCAAGATCCAGGATAAACCCTTGCGGTTCAAGGATGTTCGCCGCGAAATGGCGGCATCGCTCGTCTCGTGCGTCATGTTTGCCGGGGTCATCACGCTGACCATCCTTGGCCTGTACACGGGCGTGCTGACTTGGCGGTCCTTTCAGCTGTCTGTCGGTGCGACGATCCTGTTTCAGATTGCCATGGCCATCGGTCATGACACCTATTTTTACTGGACGCACCGGATGATGCACGGACGGCGGTTGTTCCGCACCGTCCACCTGACCCATCATCAGTCCAAGGCGCCGACCGCGCTGGCCAGCTATGCCTTCTCGCCGATCGAGGCTGTGGTACAGGTCGGTTTCGTCCCGCTCTGGGTGCTGCTGGTGCCGACGGCCCCCGAAAATGTCGGGTTTTTCGTGGCGCATCAGGTGATCCACAACGCGTTCGGCCATTCCGGATATGAACTGGCCTGGCCCGGCTTTGCGCGCGGCCGCATCACGCAATGGTTTGCCACGACGACGCATCACGACCTGCATCACAGCGAGGGGCGGTACAATTTCGGGCTGTGGTTCACCTGGTGGGACCGGATGATGGGGACCGAGCATCCCCACTATCGCGAACGCTTTGACGCCAATGCACGCCCGCTGCTCCGCCGTCGTGGCACGGCTCAGGCGGCGCCGGTCGCCGCCGCCGGTTCGCAGGGCAACGCATGACCGCTGCCGCGCCCCAGCGCCTGTACGGGCTGGACGTTGCCCGGATCGTCCTCGTCATCCTGGTCGTCATGGCCCATGTCG
Organism: Sphingomonas eleionomae; assembly: GCF_049889035.1. Taxonomy (NCBI): domain Bacteria; kingdom Pseudomonadati; phylum Pseudomonadota; class Alphaproteobacteria; order Sphingomonadales; family Sphingomonadaceae; genus Sphingomonas; species Sphingomonas eleionomae. The sequence continues at coordinate 291,300 of NZ_JBLTWP010000001.1, forward strand.
GCATGACCTATATCTCGCTGCCCGTCTGGGCGGCGTATGACGGGTTCGACATGATCGTCGCGCTGCAGGTGTTCCTGGCGCAGCTGTCGATCATGATCACCTTTTTCCTGATCAGCGGTTTTGCCGCACGCGCCCTGTTCGTGGGCAAGGGAGAGGCGTTTTTCATCCGCGACCGGTTGATCCGCATCGTCCTGCCCCTGATCGTGTTCGGCCTTGGCTATTATGCGGTGGTGCCGTTCATCTGGCGGTTGGGCGACCGTGTGATTACCCGGTACGGTACGGGCGTTGCCGACGGGTTCAATCCCGTGATCCAGTTTCCGCTGACCCATTTGTGGTTTCTGTACGTCATCGCGATTTTCTATGCGCTGACCGTTGCGCTGGTGCGGGTCCGGTCAACCATCCCGGCGTGGATCGATCGCTGGATGGCGCTGGCCGTGAACAGCTGGATCACGCCGCTGCTGTTCGGCCTGCCGATCGCGGCGGCGATGACGCTGTTCCGCGGGTGGGACCCGATGACCTCGATCCCGCCATCGACCCTGGTGCCCAGCGTGCATGTGCTGGTCGCCTTTGGTGCTGCCTATCTGTATGGCTGGTACTGCCATCGCCAGCCGGAATTGCTGGGCGTACTCGCGCGGCGCTGGGCCTGGCTGCTGGGTGCGGCGCTACTGATGCTGCCGCTTTATTTTGCGGTCGCATGGACCTGGCCGATCGACATCTCGGCGTCGCGAAAGCTGGAACGGCTGCCCTATGCGCTGGCGTTCGGCGTCCTGTCCTGGACCGTATCGCTCGCCGGCCTGTCCGCCGCGCTTCGCTTTGCCCGGCGGCCCGGCCCGGTCGTGCAGTTCCTGTCGGCCAGCTCCTACTGGGTCTATATCGCCCATATGATTCCGGCGCTGCTGCTGCCGATCCTGCTGCTGCCGCTGCCGTTGCCGCCTTTGGTCAAATATCTGATCGCATCTGCGGGCAGCATGGCGCTGCTGCTGGTCAGCTATCGCTGGCTGATCCGCGGCGGTCCCATCGACCGCTGGCTGAACGGTCCGGCAAAGCTGGCGAGGCCCGCCGCGCCGGCCGCCAATCCTGCTACCGCCGCCTGAGCGACCCGACGCACAAGAAAACGGCCGGCTGTTTTCGACCGCGAATGCGGGTCCGAAACAGCCGGCCGGTATCGTCCGGGTTATCGGCTGGCGAGCATCAGGCCGTGATCAGCCGCCGTTCCCCGGCCAGCCGCATCATCGCCTTTTGCAGCTTTTCGAACGCGCGCACCTCGATCTGGCGAACCCGTTCGCGGCTGACATTGTAAACCTGGCTCAACTCTTCCAGCGTCTTGGGATCGTCGGTCAGCCGCCGCTCGGTCAGGATATGCCGCTCGCGCTCGTTCAGGTCGTCCATCGCCTCCATCAACAGCGCGTGGCGAACATCCGCCTCCTGCGCATCGGCGACCCGCTCGTCCTGCAACGGACCTTCATCGGCCAGCCAGTCCTGCCACTGGCTTTCGGAATCGTCGCGCATAGACACGTTGAGCGAGGTATCCCCGCCCATCGCCATGCGACGGTTCATGGAGGTGACTTCCTCCTCGGTCACGCCCAGGTCGTGCGCGATCTTCGCCACATCCTCGGGGCGCAGATCGCCGTCCTCGAATGCGTCAAGCTTGGCCTTCATCCGGCGCAGGTTGAAGAACAGCTTCTTCTGCGCCGCCGTGGTGCCCATCTTCACCAGGCTCCACGACCGCAGGATGAATTCCTGAATGCTCGCGCGGATCCACCACATGGCATAGGTTGCGAGGCGGAAACCCCGGTCGGGCTCGAACTTCTTCACGCCCTGCATCAGGCCGATATTCCCTTCGGAAATCAGCTCGCTGACCGGCAGGCCATAGCCGCGATACCCCATGGCAATCTTGGCCACCAGCCGCAGGTGGCTGGTCACCAGCTGCGCCGCCGCCTCTGGATCGCCATGCTCCTGAAACCGCTTGGCGAGCATATATTCCTGCTCGGGCGCCAGGATCGGGAATTTCTTGATCTCCGACAGATAGCGGCTCAGGCTCGCCTCGCCGCCAAGCGCCGGGATCGTCGCCGGGACATTGCTCGATTTCGCCATAACCAGAACTCCCTTTCCGCCGGATTAGGGCAGGTCCGCGATCTTCGCGCCACCTGCCTTTTCAGCCGTATTGAATTTCAACCGCCAAGGTGAACGATCAGTTCCTGAATGTCAGCGGGAGCATCGCTATCGAACGACAAAGCGTTCTTTGTCGCAGGATGAATGAACCCCAACCGCGCTGCGTGCAAGGCCTGACGCCTGAAACCGATGGTTTCCAGCATCCGCTGATGTCGGCCACCCGCTCGGCCATAGACCGGATCTCCGATCAGCGCGTGGCCCAGCGATGCCATATGCACCCGAACCTGATGCGTTCGTCCGGTTTCCAGCCGACATTCGACCAGTCCGGCGTGATCAAGCGGCCGGATCATCCGCCAATGGGTCACCGCCCGCTTGCCGCTGGCCACAATGGCCACCTTCTTGCGATTGACGGGCGATCGCGCCAGCGGGGCATCGACCGTGCCGGCTGCTGACTTGGGAATGCCGTTCACCACCGCCAGATAGCGGCGGTCGATTGAATGATCCTTGAACTGTTTGGCCAGTCCGACATGCGCCCGGTCGGTCTTTGCCGCCACCATCAGGCCGCTGGTATCCTTGTCGATGCGGTGCACGATCCCCGGCCGCGCGACGCCGCCGATGCCGGACAGCGACCCCCCGCAATGATGGAGCAGCGCGTTGACCAGCGTGCCGTCGGGATTGCCGGCCGCCGGGTGCACGACCAGCCCCGCCTGCTTGTCGATCACGATCAGGTGCTCGTCCTCGAACACGACGTTCAGGGCGATGGCCTGCGCCTGGTTATGGGCGGGTGCGGGGTCGGGTATGGTCACCGAAAAGGGCGTGCCGGCCGCCGCCTTGCGCTTGGCATCGCGGACCGGGCCGTCGGGTCCGATCACCGCGCCGGCGGCGATCAGCGTCTTCAACCGTTCGCGCGATAGGGTGGGCAGGGCGTCCGCCAGCGCGCGGTCCAGCCGCCATCCATCGGCGTCTGCCGAAATGCGTGCTTGAAGAGTGGAGATCCCCCGATCCATTGTGCACCGCATATGGGATCGAAAATCGCCATTTCAAGGATGATAGTGAACGCACTCGTTCACGAATCGGCCGGGGCCGCGCCGCATGAGGCGTGCGGGCTTTTGTTCGGCAGCGTCGATCGCGTGACCGCATGGTCCGCAACGCCGAATGTGGCCGCCGACCCGCATCGCCATTTCGAGATTGATCCCGCCGCGCTGATCGCCGCTTATCGTGCCGAGCGGGCGGGTGGGCCGGCCATCATCGGCTGGTGGCATTCCCATCCCGGTGGCGATCCCTCGCCATCGCTGACGGACGCCGCCATGGCCGTTCCGGACGGCCGGCTGTGGCTGATCGTGGGGGCGGGCGGGGTGGCGGCCTGGCGTGCGTCGAATGGCGGCACCGTGCATGGCCGGTTCGATCCCGTAACCATCGAAATGGCCTGATCGCTTGCGATTCAGCCGCCCGGCGGACTAAGGACGGTCAAGGGGATCAGGAGTTTGCCAGTCTTGAACATCAGCGCCACCGATTTCGCCAGCCTGCTTTGTTCGCGCCTTTGCCACGACCTGCTGTCGCCGGTCGGCGCACTCAACAACGGTCTGGAACTGCTGGCGGACGAGACCGACCCGGAAATGCGGGCGCGCTGCATGGAACTGCTCAGCGACAGCGCGCGGGCATCGGCGAACAAGCTGAAATTCTTTCGCCTGGCGTTCGGCGCGGCTGGCGGCTTTGGCGACTCAGTCGATGTGCGTGAGGCGAAACAGGCGCTGGAGGGGCTGTTTTCCGATCACAAGCGGCTCACGATCGGCTGGATGATCGACGCACAAAGCCTGCCCAAGGTGGCGGTGAAGGTGATGCTGAACCTCGCGCTGATCGGCGGCGATGCCCTGATTCGCGGCGGCCAGCTGGATATCGGCGCGGAAATCGAGCGCGAGCAGGTGGAAATCGTGGTGCGCGCGACGGGCGACCGCATCGTGCTGGACAGCGAGCTTCGCGCCGTCCTGTCGGGCGAACCGGTAGAGGCGGTGACGCCGCGCGCGGCCGCTGCGCATCTGGTCCGGCATCTGGTCAGCGATGCGGGCGGCACCGTGATGATTTCGCCCGCCGATGCCGATGTGCTGCTGTTCGGGGCATCGCTGCGCGCCGCATAACGCGGAATTAACCCTCATCCGTCCATGGTCGTGCCGCAAATCCGCCGCGGGGACCAATGGACGATCTGCTCGTAGAATTCATCGCCGAGACCCGGGAAACGCTTGAATCGCTTTCCGGGGAAATCATCGCGTGGGAAGCCAATCCCGATGATCGTGCCCGGCTGGATGCCATTTTCCGCTTTGTCCACACGGTCAAGGGAAGCTGCGGCTTTCTTGACCTGCCCCGTCTTGCCCGGTTGAGCCATGCGGCAGAGGACGTGCTGGCCGATGTGCGCGATGGCAAGCGCCGGCCGGATCCTGCCCTGGTCAACGCCGTGCTGTCGGTGGTCGACCGGATCGGAGAGATTGTCGAGGCGATCGATGCTGGCGCTGCGCTGGACGATTCCGGCGAAGACCTGCTGATCGCTGCCCTGGCCGAAGGGGGAATCGGTCCGCAGCCGCCCGCCATACCGGTGGTTCAGGGCTTTCGCTCTGCCGCGCGATCGGTCCGGCTCAACGTCGATCTGCTCGACCGGATGATGAGCGGCATGTCGGACATGGTGCTGGCCCGCAACGAACTTGCCCGGCGGCTGCGCGAGCATGATGTAGATCCGGCGATCGAGGCATCGCTGGAGCGGCTGTCCGCCACCGTCGCCGAAATGCGCGACACCGTGACGCGCACCCGGATGCAGAAGGTGGAGGCGCTGTTTTCGCCGCTGCCGCGCATGGTGCGCGACACGGCGGCTGCCTGCGCCAAGTCGGTGACGCTGAATGTCGAGGGGTCGGAGGTCGAGCTGGACCGCGAGATGATCGAGCTGATGCGCGATCCGCTGGTCCATATCATCCGTAACGCCATCGACCATGGCATTGAATCGCCGATGGAGCGCCGCGCCGCCGGCAAGCGCGAAAATGGCCGTCTGACCGTGTGCGCCCGTCAGTCCGGCAACCAGATTGTGATCGACATTGCCGATGACGGTCGCGGCATCGACCCCGAACGACTGATCGCCAAGCTGGTCCGGGCCGGGCGCAGCGAAAGCGAACTGCGCGCGCTGTCGCCGCGTGAACGGCTCGAACTGATCTTCGAACCCGGTCTGTCGACCAAGGACGAGGTGACCGAAATTTCCGGCCGCGGGGTCGGCATGGACGTGGTGCGCGCCTGTATCGAACAGATTGGCGGCCGCATCCTCCTGGACAATATGCCCGGCCATGGCCTGCGCGTGTCGATCCATGTGCCGCTCACGCTGTCCATCATCCCGACCATCGTCGTGGGCCTGGGCGGTCAGCGGTTCGCCATGCCGCGCCAGACGATCGAGGAAATCGTCATGCTGCGCGGCGACACCATCCGCATCGACCGGCTGGGCGATCAGGATGTGGCAACGGTGCGCGGCCGCCGCCTGCCGCTCGTCAATCTGTGTGCGATGCTCGGCTTGAACTGCACTGGGCGGATGGATGGCGATGGCAAGCTGGTGATCGTCAGCGTCGGGACCACCAGCTATGTCGTGGCGGTCGATTCCGTGCTCGATAACGAAGAACTGGTCATCAAACCTGCGGCGCCCGCGATCATGGCCTGCGGCCTGTTCGCCGGACAGACGCTGCCCGACAATGGCGTGCCGATGCTGATCCTCGACTGTGCCGGAATTGCCGCTGCGGCGGGGGTCGCCGGCAGCGGAACGGTCATGGCAGATTCCGACGGTGCTGCCGACGACGATGCCGGGGAACCGGGCTATCCGGCGCTGCTGATCCACGATCTGGACGGCGCCCGCCGCATCGTCCCGCTGGCCGCCGTCGACCGGGTCGAACAGGTGACGACCGATGCCATCCGCGAAAGCGCCGGGCGGCTGCGCATGACGATTGACGGCACCATCATCCCGCTGGCCACGGTTGCGCCGGTCGACGGGCTGGATCGGGTCAGCGTGCTTCGGCTCCATGACGGCGCAACCGAAATCGGCTATGCTGTCCGCGAAAGCGTGGACATCGTGCAGGTCACTGAACCGCTGGTCCCGGCTGCGGCGCCTGGCCATGTGGCTGGCGTCACCCTGGTCGATGGCGAACCGACCGAACTGCTCGACCTGATCTGGCTGTTCGCCACGCATGGCGATCATCACCATCCGGCGGCCGCCGTTCAGCCGCTCTGTCTGATCGGCGACGATGCCTCCGGCTGGACGCAGACCTTTCTGCGGCCGATCATCGAGGGGATGGGCTTTCGCGTGACCCAGCGGCTGCGCGGTGGAGAGCGGGCGGACCTTTTGATCCTGTCGGACGACACCCCCGTGCCCGCCGATGGTCCCGCGCAAACGGTCGTCACGCTTCGCGCCGCGCCCGAACCCGATCCGGCGCGGCCCGAAAGCGTCTGGCGTTATGACCGCGAAGCCGTGGTCGCTGCCGTGAAACAGTCGCTGCGGCGAAAGGGGGCGTGATGAACGAACGGCTTTACCTGCTGGCCCAGCTTGATGGCCGCACCGTCGCGATCGATTCCGACCAGGTGGAATCGGTGGTCGATCTTGGCGATATCACGCCGGTGCCCTGCGCCCCGGCCGGTGTCTGCGGCCTTGCCGCCCTGCGCAGCCGGGTGGTGACCGTCATCGACAGCCGCGTGGCGCTTGGCCTGGCCGGTGTCACTGAATCGCGACGGGCGATCATCATCCGGTACGACAATCACCACTATGCAATGCTGGTCGATGCGCTGGACGATATCGTGCCGCTGGCGATGACCGCGCTCAACGCCGCGCTTCCGATTGCGGGGGAATGGAGCCGTGCGGCAACCGGCGTCATCGATCATTCGGGCGAACCGGTGCTGGTGATCAACCTGGCCGCGCTGGTGCCCAGTCACGCGCTTGCCGCCTGAAGTGCCGCATTTGGCGATTAACGTCGTGGTTACTCCCGGCGTGCCACAAGAATTGACCGATAAGTATACGGGAAGCGACGCATGAAGACCTGTCTGGTGGTCGACGATTCCAAGGTGATCCGCAAGGTCGCCCGGCATATCCTCGAGACGCTGAACTTTACAGTACGCGAGGCCGGGGACGGGCGCGAGGCGCTGGAATCCTGCATGGCCACGCCGCCGGACGTGATCCTGCTCGATTGGAACATGCCGATCATGAGCGGCATGGATTTCCTGCGCGCGCTCAAGGAAAGCGGCCTCGCCCAAAAGCCGAAGGTCGTGTTCTGCACCACCGAAAACGGCATGGCCTATATCCGCGCCGCCATCGAGGCGGGGGCCGACGAATATGTGATGAAACCGTTTGACCGCGACACGTTGCAAAGCAAGCTTCAGATCGTCGGCATGGCCTGATCGCCTTTTCCGGCAACCCACGGCAATGCACCCGCCCACACCCTTGAAGGCTCCGGAACCGGACGCTTCGGCCTCGCTTCGGCGCGTGCTGATCGTCGATGATTCGGTGGTCGCGCGATCGGTGATCGAACGGCTGGTGCAAAGCCTGCCGGGCTTCGTCATCGCCGGCGCGGTGCCGGATGCAGCGCGTGCCCTGCAATTCCTGGCGCAGAATACCGTCGACATCATCCTGCTCGACCTCGAACTGCCCGGCATCAGCGGACTGGCCGCCTTGCCCCGGCTGATCGATGCGGGCGTCGGCGCGCGGGTGCTGATCGTCTCGTCCGCCGCATCGGACGGCGCTGCATCGTCGCTTCAGGCGCTTGCGCTGGGCGCAGCCGACACGCTGGTCAAGCCGGGCCTGGGCAGCATCGGCAGCCGTTTTGCCGAACAACTGGCCGAAAAGCTGGTTCGCCTGGCCGATCCTGCGCCGGTCGACGCGGCGGCACCCGACGCCGTGCTGCCCCTGCCACCGAACGCGATCGGACAGTTCGACGTGGTGGCCATCGGTGCATCGACCGGCGGCATTCACGCGCTCAGCGGGATGCTGCGCGAAATCCCGCCAAGCATGGATGCCCCCATCCTGATCACCCAGCATCTGCCCGAAAGCTTCATGACCTATTTCGCCGCGCAAATCGCGGTGATGGCCGGCCGCCCGTGCGAGGTGGCGTGCGATCACCTGCGCGTGCGGCCGGGCCGCATCGTGATCGCGCCGGGCAATGCCCATATCGAATGTCTAAAGATGGCGGATGGCGTTTCTATCCGCCTGTCGACCGCACCGGCGCCCAGCGGCTGCATGCCGTCTGTCGATCCGATGTTCCAGTCGGTCGGCGATGTCTATGGCGACCGCGCGCTCGCCGTTCTGCTCAGTGGCATGGGCCGGGACGGGACGCGCGGGGCAAAGGAGCTGGTGACGCGCGGCGGACGCCTGATCGCTCAGGATCAGGCAAGCTCCGTGGTATGGGGCATGCCGGGATCGGCGGTTCAGGCGGGGCTGGCCCGCCTGGTCCTGCCGCCCGAAGAAATCGGGCGCATGGTCGCCCGTCGGCGGGCAGCGCAACGATGATCCAGTCGCCCATCGCCTCGGTCCGGTCGATCTCGACCATCACCAACCTTCTGGAACAGCGCACGGGCCAGCAGATTGCGCAGGGACGCGTATGGCGCATCGAAACCGCGCTGAAACCGGTCATGCGCGATCACGGCGTAACCACGCTGGATCAGCTTGCCCTTGCCGTGTCCACCGGGCCGCGCTCGGTCGGCGATGCGGTGGTGGAGGCATTGCTTAACCACGAAACGTCCTTCTTCCGCGATGGTCCGCTGTTCGAACATCTGGTCGAGGCGGTCGCCGAACGGGCGCGCGCGTTTCCGGAACGGCGCCTGCGCATCTGGTCGGTCGGCTGCTCCTATGGTCAGGAGCCGCTATCGCTGGCGATGCTGTTTGCCGATCATCCCGACCTGTCCGGGTCCCGCTTTCCGGAAATTACCGGGACCGACGTCTCCTCGGTGGCGATCGATCGCGCGCGGGAGGGGCGCTATACCCAGTTCGAGGTGCAGCGCGGGCTGCCGATCCGCCGGTTGATGCAGTGGTTCAGCGAAGGCGACACGGATCAGGAATGGCATGCCAATCCCGAACTGGTCGCCCGGATCCGCTATCGCCAGCATCATGTGGTGACGGACGAGCCGCCGGCGGGGCGGTTCGACCTGATCCTGTGCCGCAACCTCCTCATCTATTTCGCGCCGGACCTGCGCCAGCGGGTGTTCGACCGCCTGGCCGATGCGCTGCGTCCCGATGGCCTGCTTGTCCTTGGCGCGGGTGAAACCGTGATCGGTCAGACCGACGCACTGGTGCCCAGCCGCCGCCATCGCGGCTATTACGAGCGTCGCGCGGCCTGACTTGCCTTTTCGGCACCGGCACCGCATCCCCCTGTGCCTGAGGGGAATGTGCTGCGTCATGGACTGGATTGAATCGCCGTCGCCCAATTTCAACGACCGGCTGCTGCCGATCACGATGATCGTGCTGCATTACACCGGAATGCCGGATGCTGCCGGTGCGCTCGCCCGGCTGCGCGATCCGGATGCTCAGGTGTCCGCCCATTACCTGGTCGAGGAGGATGGCCGCATCCATCGACTGGTTGATGAGGAAAAGCGCGCCTGGCACGCCGGCCGTTCGCACTGGCGCGGCGTGACGGAGGTCAACAGCGCCAGCATCGGTATCGAAATCGTCAATCCGGGGCATGAATTCGGCTATCGCCCCTTTCGCGACGAACAGGTCGCCTCTGTCATCCGCCTCGTCCACGCGATCAAGGATCGGTACGAAATTACGCGCGGCAATATCGTCGGTCATTCCGACGTTGCGCCTGCCCGCAAACAGGATCCGGGCGAGCTGTTTCCCTGGGGCAAGCTGGCGCGGCTGCGGCTGGCGCTGCCGCGTCCGACGCGCAACCTGGTCGATCCCGGCTGGCCCGATGGCGGGTTTCTGCTGGCGCTGGAACGGTTCGGCTATGACGTCAGCGATGCAGAGGCGGCGGTGACCGCGTTTCAGCGGCGGTTCCGGCCGGAAATGATCGACGGGATCATCGATGCCGAATGCCGTATGATCCTGCTCGCGCTGCTGCTTCCCAAACCGCAGGGAGACGATTAGGGAAGGCCGGGTCAGAGGGCCGGGCGGCCGCGGCCTCCGCAATGCGGGGGGCGAGGAAAGTCCGGGCTCCACGGAACGGCGATGCCGGGTAACGCCCGGCGGCACCGGCTTTCAGCCGGGGTCAGGGAAAGTGCCACAGAGAGCAGACGGCGCAAGGGCTTCGGCCCGGATGCTTCGGCAGCGTCACGGTGAAAGGGTGCGGCAAGAGCGCACCGCGCGCCCGGCAACGGGGGCGGCACGGCAAACCCCATCGGGAGCAAGACCGAATAGGGACGCCATATGGGCCTCGTTCCGGCCCGGCGTCCGGGTTGGTTGCTTGAGGCGGCGCGTGAGCGTCGTCCTAGAGGAATGGTCGCCCATCCCCGAAAGGGGTGGACAGAACCCGGCTTACAGGCCCTCTGACGCCTTTACGCCGCCGGCGACAGCACCCGGTCCGGCGCGCCCAGCGTGTCCAGGTTGGTATCCGCCTCGATGTCCAGCAGCGGCTTGATCAACCCGTCGCGCAGGTCATAGACCCAGCCATGCAGATGCAGCCGCTGGCCCGATGCGAACGCTGCCTGCACGATATCCGTGCGGGCCAGATCGACCAGCTGATCGCGGACATTGCATTCGACCAGGCGGTTCAGCTTGGCCTCGGCATCCGGTTCGCCGTCGATTTCGTGGCGGTGATTGGCATGGACGTCGGCCGCATTCTTCAGCCATTCGCCGATATGCCCCTCGGGCGCGCCGTTCAGCGTCGCATGCAGGCCGCCACAGCCATAATGGCCGCAGATGATGATGTGCCCGACCTTCAGCACCGTGACCGCGAATTGCAGGACGGACATGAAATTGTCGTCGGTCGTATGGACCAGATTGGCGATGTTCCGGTGGATGAACAATTCGCCCGGCTGGGTCCGGGTGATCTGTTCCGGTGACACGCGGCTGTCGGAACAGCCGATCCACAGCACGTCGGGTTTCTGGCCCTCGGTCTGACGCAGGAAATAATCGGGATCCCGCTCGGTCACTTCCTGTGACCAGGCACGATTGGCAAGGATCAGCTGATGATAGGTTCTCATGCGTACACCACGTCCTTGGGTTCGGCCTTGATCTGCGGGCCGGCGCGTCGCGGCGTGTCGCCGCGCACGAACAGGTCGATATTGCGGAACCGCGCGCCCTCGCTGAACCCGTTGATGATATCGATATTGTCGGGATCGACGAAATCTGCGGCGGTCAGGTCGATGATGACATTGGCACCGTCGGGCACCCGGTCGAACGCCTTCTGCAGTTCATATTTGTGAATGAAATACAGGTTGCGGCGGGCGCGGACCAGCACATTGCCATGCTCGTCATCGACATAGGTGACGGCCGGGCGGAAATTGCGCGCGATGACAAAGGCAAAACCGATGGCCAGGCCGACGGCAATGCCCTTCAACAGGTCGGTGAACAGGATCGCGGCGACGGTGGCAACGAACGGGATGAACTGCGCCCAGCCCAGTTTCCAGAACTTCACGTACAGCACAGGCTTGTTCAGCTTGTACCCCGTCTGGATCAGGATCGCGGCCAGCACCGACAGCGGGATCAGGTTGATGATTGTCGGAATGATCACGACGCTGAGCAGCAGCCAGAAGCCGTGCAGGATCGTCGACAGCTTGGAATTGGCGTTCGAATCGACATTGGCCGACGACCGGACGATGACCGACGTGACCGGCAGGCCGCCGATCAGCCCGGAAATCAGGTTGCCGCTGCCCTGTGCCAGCAGTTCGCGGTTCTTGTCCGTCGTGCGCCGTTCCGGGTCGATCGTGTCGATCGCCTTGACGCTCAGCAGCGATTCAGGGCTGGCGACCAGCGCCAGCGTGACCGCGGCGGTCCACACGGCGGGCAGGGTGATCGCACTGAAATCGGGGAACGAGAAAAAGCTGAAGAACTCGGCCACCGACCCGGCGACCGGCACCTGCACCAGATGGGTTTTTTCGATGACCAGGCCGGGTGCAGCGGATGCGAACACCGCATTGGCAACGACGGCGAACACCACCACGACCAGCGGGCCGGGCAACAGGCGCAGCATGCCGTCCTTGGGCTTGTTCGCATCCCACCAGAACAGGAATGCCAGCGATACCAGCGCGATGATCGCCGCCCCCCACTGAATGCTGTTCGCCAGCGTGTACCAGATGGTCGACAGCGTGTTCATGCCGTCCGTCTGCAGGAACGCGAAATCCCCCTCGACATCGCCGTCATAGCCCAGCGCGTGCGGGATCTGCTTCAGGATCAGGATCAGGCCGATCGCGGCCAGCATCCCTGTCGTCACCGACGTCGGCACGAATTCACCCAGAATGCCGCCCTTCGTAAAGGAAAAGGCGATCTGAAGCACGCCGGCCAGCACCACGGCCAGCAGGAACGCCTGATAACTGGGCACCGATTCAATCGCCGTCAGGACGATGACAGTCAGGCCGGCCGCAGGGCCGCTGACCGAAAGCGGGGATTGGGAAATGATCCCGACGACGATGCCGCCGACGATCCCGGCGATCAGTCCGGAAAAGAGCGGCGCGCCCGATGCCAGCGCAATGCCGAGGCAGAGCGGCACCGCGACCAGGAAAACGACGATGGAGGCGGGAAAGTCCCGACGCCAATTTTCAGCCAGGGAAGCGAGGTTCTGCGACATAAACACTCATCGGCAATAAGGGATGTTATGGGATGATTGCATTCCATGCCCGGATCAAGCGCCGCGATTGCAATTGCCGGCATTATAGCGGTGGGCTATCGGTCAAATAACGCACCGCTATAAAATGTCTTTGGCCCGACATCGCTTGGCGATCCCGCCCTGCGTGCCTATGTGCGGTCCAAGATGGTACGATCCACCCGCTCCAATGACTGGGGATTTCCGCGCTGGCGCGGTTATGGCTCCTCGCGTGAGGCAAAGCCCGTTCGCCTGTGCGACCGGGACGGTTGCGACCGGCCGGGCGACCGCCCCGCGCCAAAGGCACCGAATTTGCCCGACCGCTGGTATTTCTGCGAAGAGCACGCCGCAGAATACAACCGCAACTGGAATTACTTCGAAGGGCTGAACGAGGCGGAGGCCCGCCAGCGGGAGGAGGCCGAACGGCGCACCGCCAATGGCTATGCCGAATCGTCGCATTACGCCTGGTCCGGCCCTGGCGATGGCACGCGCAGCCGCGACGAAATGCGCGCGCTGTCGATTCTCGAACTCGATCCCGATGCCGATTTCGATGCGGTGCGCGTCGCGTGGCGGCGGATGGCCAAGGCCAATCATCCCGATGTGTGCCCGGGCGATGCGGATGCGGCCAAGCGGTTTCAGGCGATCCAGACGGCGTACGAGGTGCTGAAGGCGGCAGAGGACCGGCGTCAGCTGCGCCCCGCACCGTGAAGGACAGGGTTCGCGCCAACTGGTCGGACGCCATCCTGGTCTGCGCAAAATGCTCGAAAAAGCTGGATGGCGGCTTTGGCGACAAGCAGAACCAGCCGCTGGCAAAGGCGCTGCGCAAGAATCTTGGCACCGGCAAGGGGCGAAAGGGCAGGGTGGGGATCGTCGAGGTGAAATGTCTGGGCGTCTGTCCGCGCGGCGCCGTGACCGTCATCAACGGGCGTGAACCCGGCGTCTGGCAACTGGTCCCGGCGGGCACCGATCTGGATGATGTCGCCGACACCCTCGGCCTCGGCGCGCGGAACCAGGGGGATTAGGGCAGGGCGCTGCCGCCCGGATCGCCCAGCACGGACCGTACCGCCGCTGCCCATCCGGTCAGCCGTTCCTGCCGCCGTTCCTCGTCCAGCATCGGGATGAACCGGCTTGCCGGGCCGCGCATCGCCGCCGCCGCATCCGGCAGGGACGGGTAAAGCCCTGCACCGACCGCCGCCAGCATCGCCGCGCCCAGCGCCGTCGTCTCCACCATCGCCGGCCGCTCGACCGGCACCGCCAGCATGTCGGCCAGATCCTGCGCCATCCAGTCGTTTGACGCCATGCCGCCATCGATGCGGATCGTCGCCCAGTCGGCATGATCGGCGGCAAAGGCGCGTTTCAGGTCGTGCGCCTGATACGCCATCGCCTCCAGCGCCGCCCGCACCAGATGCGCGCGCCCCGTGGCAAAGCTGAGGCCGGTCATCGCGCCCCGCGCCTCCGGCCGCCACCATGGCGCGCCCAGTCCGGACAAAGCGGGCACGCAGTACACGCCGCCGGTATCACTGACGGATGCGGCCAGCCCGGCGGTCTGCGCCGATGCCTCGATCAGGCCCATCTGGTCGCGCAGCCACTGGATCAGGCTGCCTGCGACAAAGATCGACCCTTCCAGCGCATAGGCGCGCGTCCCCGCCACCTGCCATGCCACGGTGGACAGCAACCGGTGCCGCGATACCGGGGGCGTCGCCCCGCTATGCGTCAGGATGAACGCCCCGGTGCCGAACGTCGCCTTTGTCTCGCCCGCGTTGAGGCACGCCTGCCCGATGGCCGCCGCCTGCTGATCGCCGGCCAGCCCGCAAATCGGGATGGGCGCGCCGAACAGCCGCGTTTCGCCACAGCTGCCCGCACTGTCGATGATCGCGGGCAGCGCGCGGCGGGGCACGCCGAACAGGTCGATCAACCCGTCGTCCCACGCCCCCGATCCCAGCGCCATCAACAGCGTGCGTGACGCATTGGTCGCATCCGTCACATGCGCCCCGCCGGTCAGTTTCCAGACCAGCCAGCTTTCCACCGTACCGATGACCAGCCGCTCGCCCGCCTCTGCCACGGCCGGCCAATGGTCCAGCGCCCACCGGATCTTGGTGGCCGAAAAATACGGATCAAGCAGCAGGCCGGTGCGCGCCTGCACGCCCGGTTCCTCGCCCGCTTCGATCAACTGGCGACAGGTGGCGGCCGTCCGCCGGTCCTGCCACACGATCGCCGGGGCCAGCGGTGCACCGCTGATGCGGTCCCAGAACAGGATCGTCTCACGCTGATTGGCGATGCCGATGGCCGCGATGCCCGCCGCGCCGCCCGCATCCGCGATGGCCCGTTCGGCGGCATCGCGCGTCAGGCGCCAGATCTCGTCCGCATCCTGCTCCACCCGGCCCGGTGCCGGATAATGCTGGGTGATCGGGTGCGCCGCGCTTGCGACCACCGCGCCCCGGGGGTCGAACACCAGCGCGCGGGTAGAGGTGGTGCCTGCGTCCAGCACCAGGATCAGGGGATCGGCCATCGCGCAACGCTAATCGGGATTACAGCCGCTGGGAATGGCGGTAGGAATGGGGGCATGGTTGCACAGCCCCCGCCCGACCCGACCAATGGCGACGCGAAAGCGGTGCAGGCCCCGCCGCCACTGGCGGGCGACGAAACCCGGCGGGATCGCCTGCTCGCCGCGCTGACGCTGATCGCCGGCATGGGACTGGTGCTGGCGACACCCTTTGCATTGCAGGCGGGCGCAGCCTTCTTTCTGCCGCTCACCGCCGCGCTGGTGATTGCGGTTGCGCTGGTGCCGATGCTCGAATGGCTGGAACGGCGGCGGGTGCCGTCCAGCCTTGCCGCGTTCCTGTGCCTGGTGCTGTTCCTGGCCATTGCCAATGTCGCGCTGGCATCCATCGTTGTCCCGGCATCGGGCTGGGTGCGCGAACTTCCCGCCCGGATCGGACGGATACAGGCCAATGTGAAGCCGGTGATCGACACCTATGCCCAGCTGGAGGCGTTCGTGAACCGCCTGATCGCCGAAGTGGCCGCTGCGCCTGCCCGCACGGCCCAGGCGAATGTCGGCACGCCGCCCACCTCGCTGATCGATCTGGTCGGCACCAGCGCGCCGTCGGCGCTGATCGAGATGTTCTTTGCCATCCTCGTCATCTATTTCGTGCTGTCCGGGTGGAGCCGGCTGCGCGCCCGGGCAATCACCGCGCGGCGCAGCTTCGACGGCGCAATGGCGACCGCTCGGGTGATCCAGAATGTCGTCGACGATACCTCGGCCTATCTCGGCACCATCACCGTCATCAACCTGTCCCTCGGCCTGACCGTGGCGGCCGCCCTGTGGGCGATCGGGATGCCGACCCCGCTGATGTGGGGCGGGATCGTCGCGCTGCTCAACTATATCCCCTATCTCGGCCCCATTCTTGCCGCTGCGCTGCTGGCGCTGGGCGGGCTGATGACCTTTGACGACCTGTTCTGGGCGCTGCTGCCATCGGCGATCATGATCGGCGCCCATCTGATCGAGGCGAATCTGGTGACGCCGATGATCGTCGGGCACCGGCTGACCATCCATCCGGTACTGATTCTCGTGTCGCTCAGTTTCTGGGGATGGGTGTGGGGACTGACCGGGGCGCTGCTGGCCGTGCCACTGCTGATCATCATCCAGACGGTGCTGAACGCCGCTGGAAAGCCGGATATCGCGGGATTTCTGTTCGAACGCGGGATGCTGGTGCGCCCTCCGGCGGCCCCCGGTGCGACGGATCGCAATTCGGTCGATCAGGACGGTTGACAGGCCCCGGCCCCTCCCTTAGAGGCCGCGCTCTCGCAAGCGAATGCGGGTGTAGCTCAGTTGGTTAGAGCGCCGGCCTGTCACGCCGGAGGTCGCGGGTTCGAGCCCCGTCACTCGCGCCACCCCCCTTGGGTGGCGCATCGCACGATCCCCCGAAAACAACGTCCTGCCGCTTCCGCTCGGTGCCACGCAACCCGTCGGCATTGCACGGGTTCCTTGATCATCACGCCAGTTCGGGCGTGCAACATTGAGGAGGGAACCCAATGGATATCGATACGCGCGAAACGTCGCAGCTCATTGCGTCGGATAAGGTCGAGGGGACGTCCGTCTACAGTCCCGATGGCGAAAAGCTGGGCCATGTCGAACGCTTCATGGTCGACAAGGTGTCGGGCAAGGCCGAATATGCCGTGCTCGCCTTTGGCGGCCTGTTCGGCATCGGCCACCGCCATTACCCGCTGCCGTGGCAGGCGCTGGCCTATGACACGGCAAAGGGCGGTTATGTCGTCAATGTCAGCCGCGACCAGATCGAGGGCGCACCATCCTATGAGGATGAGGAGCCCGCTTTCGACCGTGCCTATGGGCAACAGGTCTATGGCCATTACGGCATGACCTATATGTAAGACGCATCGGCCCTCGCCCCATCCGGGCGGGGGCCGCTTGTCCCTACCGCCAGCGGCCCGTTTCCATCCAGCGGAGCAGCGGCTTCAGCGGCAGGATCCAGACGATCCCCGCGATCAGGTAAAACACGGCCTGCACCGGCCACCACAGCATCGCCAGATAATCGGACAGGCTGGCGATCAGCACGATCCAGATCAGGATGATCCCGATGATCGATAGGGCGCCGACCGGCTTTCGCCAGCTGGGAAGGTCGTCATTCATTCGGCCATCTCCTGGTGGCGGATCGATCCCTGTTCGGTGACCACGGCGTGCAGCGGCACGTCCCATGGATCGGTCGGTACGGCGGGCACCTGTTGCACGGACCAGGCGACGCCGATGCGCAGGGCATCGGGATACCGGGCAAAGGCGCGGTCATAATGGCCCGCCCCCTGGCCCAGCCGATGCAGGCTGGCGTCAAACGCGATCAGCGGGGCCAGGATCAGCTGCGGGTCCAGCTCGGCTGCGCCCTCGTCCGGCTGCAACAGGCCCAACGGCCCCTCGATCAGCGGGTCGCCCGGCATCCACGACAAAAACCGGATGGGCGATGCTCGGCCGGTGACATGGGGCAGGGCGATGCGCGCCTGCCGCCCCACCGCGGCCTCGATCAGGTGCTCGCACCCCGCCTCGCTGCCGATCGCGCGATAGGCGGCGACCACCATGTCGCGGTGAATCTGCTCGATCATCCAGTGCGGCGCGGCAATGGCGGGCGGACAGGCGGCGACAAAGCCATCGCGGCGATCGCGCATCGTGGCGCGCAGATCGCGCTTGCCTATCGTCATCCCGGTCTCCGCCCGCTGCCGATGGGGTGGCGGAACCACCATGGGCCGTTTGCTTGAATATCCTCTGACGCCAGTAACGTCAGGTGGGGGCCATATGCATCGGGCCAGGACCCGAACAGGGACAGCTCCCATGGAGATTTAATCGCCTCAGGGATAATCGCTAAAGCGCGCACCGGGCAGTCCCGCCATCATCCTATTTAGGGTGTCGGCGCCGGTTCCTCAAGCACTTCGGCAATCCGTTCCAGCCGCTCGGCAATCTGGTCCAGCAGCGCGGGCGGCAGGCCGGTGGGCGGATTGCGCTCCGTCTCGACCAGCTTGTCCGTCATGATCAGCGCCAGCAGCAGCAGCGTGCGCTCATTGGCGATCCCGCCCGAAGCGCGAATGGCGACATCGGCCTCGCCATTCAGCCGGTCGGCCAGCATCTTCAGATGCCCTTCCTCGCCATCGCGGCACTGGACGATATGGGTCTTGCCCGCGACGGTCAGCGATATCTGGCCCATCAGTCGCGGCCCTCCGCCTCGGCCTGACGCGCGATCAGGCTGTCCAGCGCGGTCACCGCCTCGGCCAGTCCGTCGCGCAGGGTGGCATGACGGCGCGCCAGCTGCTCGGTCGCTGCGGTGCGCGCGGCGGCGGCGCGTTCGATGCGCGCCAATGCGGCATCGATCCGGGACAGGTCTGCTTTGGTCGGGGTTTCGGACATGGCCGTCCGATAGGGCGGGGCGCACCTGCCTGCAAGCCATCGTCTTGGCGGCGGCGCGGCAGGTTGACGTTGGCACACGCCGGTTCCAAAGGGGCGGCGTTCACGACTCGCCGTTCCCGCCGGGGCCGGGGCGACGATTGTTCCGGGCACTGCCGTGCCCCGCGCCGATGGGAGAAAACCACGCCGATGTCCGTGCAACCAAGCGCAATGGCGAATGCCATCCGGGTGCTGACCATGGACGCGGTTCAGGCGGCCAACAGCGGCCATCCGGGCATGCCGATGGGCATGGCCGATGCCGCAACAGTCCTGTGGACCCGGTATCTGAAATTCGATCCGGCCGATCCGCACTGGGCCGATCGCGACCGCTTCGTGCTGTCCGCCGGCCACGGGTCGATGCTGATCTACAGCCTGTTGCACCTGACCGGCTTTGCCCGTCCGACGATGGACGATATCCGATCGTTCCGCCAACTGCACAGCCCGTGCGCCGGGCATCCGGAAAATTTCGAGCTGCCAGGCGTCGAAACGACCACTGGTCCGCTGGGCCAGGGTTTAGCCACCGCGGTCGGCATGGCGATTGCTGAACGGCACCTCAATGCCGTGTTCGGCGACGATCTGGTCGATCACCGTACCTGGGTGGTCGCCGGTGACGGCTGCCTGATGGAAGGGATCAATCACGAGGCGATCGGCCTGGCCGGGCATCTGGGCCTTGGCCGCCTGATCGTGCTGTGGGACGATAACGACATCACCATCGACGGCAATGTGTCGCTGTCGTCCAGCGAGGATATTCCGGCCCGCTATGCCGCGACCGGCTGGCATGTCGAGGCGTGCGACGGGCACGACATGGCCGATGTCGCCCGCGCGATCGAGGCGGCGATGGCCGATGACCGCCCCAGTCTGATCCGGTGCAAGACCGTGATCGGCAAGGGCGCACCGAACAAGCAGGGGACGAACAAGACGCACGGCGCTCCGCTTGGCGCGGACGAGGTGACGGCCACCCGCGCTGCCCTTGGCTGGGATCTGCCCGCCTTCGAAATTCCCGGCGACGTGCGCGCCGCCTGGCTGGACGCTGGAAAGCGGTCGGCGGCTGTTCGCGCCGCATGGCAGGATCGGCTGGCAAGCCATTCCGATCGTTCGGAATTTGAACGCCGCATGGCTGGCGATCTGCCCGCCTCCTTCTCGATGAAGGCGCATCTCGACGGCCTGATCGCCGCCCCGCAAAAGGTGGCGACGCGCAAGGCATCGGAACTGGCGCTGGCGGCGATCAATGCCCAGCTGCCCGAAACCATCGGCGGGTCGGCCGATCTGACCGGATCGAACCTCACGCAGACAAAGGAAACGACTGCGTTTTCGCCCGCCGACTATGCCGGTCGCTATGTCAACTACGGCATCCGCGAATTCGGCATGGCCGCTGCGATGAACGGCATGGCACTGCACGGCGGCGTGATCCCCTATGGTGGCACGTTCCTGGTCTTTGCCGATTATTGCCGCGCCGCCATTCGCCTGTCCGCGCTTCAGGGCGCGCGCGTGGCCTATGTGATGACGCATGACAGCATCGGGGTGGGCGAGGATGGCCCGACGCATCAGCCGATCGAGCATGTAATGAGCCTGCGCCTCATCCCCAATCTCGACGTGATGCGCCCGTGCGACACGATCGAGACGGCGGAATGCTGGGAACTGGCGATCCGCCGCGCCGACGGCCCGTCGCTGCTGGCGCTCAGCCGCCAGAACCTGCCGCAGCTGCGCAGTGATGCCGCCGAAAACCGTTCGGCGCGCGGTGCCTATCGGCTGGTCGCTACCACTGCCCCGCGCCGGGTCGTGCTGATCGCCAGCGGGTCGGAGGTCGAGATTGCGGTCGGCGTCGCTGCCCTGCTTGAAGCGGACGGGGTGGGTGCCGATGTGGTGTCCATGCCCAGCTGGTTCCGTTTCGATGCGCAGGACGCGGCCTATCGCCGCGATGTCCTGCCGGCCGACGCGCTCAAGGTGTCGATCGAGGCGGGGGTGACGACCGGCTGGCAACGCTATACCGGGCTGGATGGCCTGAATATCGGCATCGACCGCTTCGGCACCTCTGCGCCGGGCAGCGATGCCTATGCCTATTTCGGACTGACGCCGGCCGATATCGCGCCGCGCGTGCTGGCGGCGCTGAACGGATAAGCGCCGCGACCGCCAATCAAGGGAGAAACTGTATGACCAGAGTTGCGATCAATGGCTTCGGACGCATCGGCCGGCTGGTGGCGCGCGCCATCCTGGAACGGGCGGACAGCGGCCTTGAACTGGTGACGATCAACGACCTGGCCGATGCCAAGGCAAATGCCTGGCTGTTTTCCCGCGATTCCGTGCACGGCCGGTATCCGGGCGAGGTGTCGGCCGATGGCAGCGACCTGATCGTCGATGGCAAGCGGATCAAGGTGACGGCGGAACGCGATCCCGCCAACCTGCCGCATGGTGACAATGGCGTCGACATCGTGCTGGAATGCACCGGCTTCTTCACCGACCGGGCGGCCTGCGAAAAGCATCTGGCGGGCGGTGCCAAGCGCGTGCTCATCTCCGCGCCGGGCAAGAATGTCGATCTGACGGTCGTCTATGGCGTCAACCATGACAAGCTGACCGCCGATCACGTCATCGTTTCGAACGCATCGTGCACCACCAACTGCCTGGCCCCCGTCGCCAAGGTGCTGAACGACAGCGTGGGCATCGAACGCGGCCTGATGACGACGGTCCATGCCTATACCAACGATCAGAAGATCCTGGACCAGATCCACCCCGATCTGCGCCGCGCACGGGCGGCTGCGATGAACATCATCCCGACCACCACCGGCGCTGCCCGCGCGGTGGGCGAAGTGCTGCCGGAACTGAAGGGCAAGCTGGACGGATCGGCCGTGCGCGTGCCCGTGCCGGACGGCAGCCTGGTCGACCTGACGTTCCAGCCGAAGCGCGATACCAGCGTCGAGGAAATCAACGCGCTGCTCAAGGCCGCTGCCGATGGCCCGATGAAGGGCGTGCTGGAATACAGCACCGATCCGCTGGTGTCGGCCGACATCGTCCACACGCCGTTCTCGTCCACGGTGGACAGCCTGGAAACCGCAGTGATCGACGGCAAGCTGGTTCGCGTCGTGTCGTGGTACGACAATGAATGGGGCTTTTCCAACCGGATGGTCGATACCGCCGGTGCCATGGCAAAGTTCCTGTAATCCCGATGGGCCGCATCGCCGGCATTGCCCGCCATGCGCGCTCGCGCGGCCCGATCGAGCGGATCGATCGGGCCAGCGTGTCGGTGGAGGGCGGCATCGCCGGCGACCTGCGCGGCGCGCGCAAGCCCGGCGGCACCGGCAAGCGTCAGGTCTCGCTGATGGAGGCGGGCGACTGGGCCGCCGCTATGGCGGAAACGGGCCATAATCTGCCCTGGTGGCACCGGCGCGCCAACCTGTTGGTCGAGGATTTCGACCTGCCGCAGACGCCCGGCACGCTGCTGGCGATCGGCGACACGGTGCTGATGGAACTGACCGTCGAATGCGATCCCTGTTCCCGGATGGACGAGATTGTCGACGGCCTTCGCGCCGCGCTGACGCCGGACTGGCGGGGCGGGGCGCTGGCACGGGTCATCCGCGGCGGGGACATTGCGGTGGGCGATGCGATCCGCATTGTTGAAAAACCGCCCATCTGAACGATCCGGCCGGACCGGTCCGGCCACATGAAAAGGGAATAGCCGACATGGCACGCAGCTTCAGCACGCTCGACGACATGGGCGACATCACTGGCAAGCGGGTGCTGGTGCGCGAGGATCTGAACGTGCCGATGGCCGATGGATCGGTCACCGACGACACCCGCCTGCGCGCTGCGGTGTCGACCATTGCCGAACTGTCCGATCGCGGCGCGCGCGTTGTCGTGCTGGCCCATTTCGGCCGGCCAAAGGGACGGCCCGACCCGACCCAGAGCCTGAGCCAGGTGACCGGCGCGCTTGCCGCCGTGCTGGGCCGCGAAGTGCGGTTCATCCCGCACAGCGCCGCACCGGAAGCGGTCGCCATGCTCCGTCCCGGCGATATCGGCCTGCTCGAAAACACCCGGTTCGATCCGGGCGAGGAAAAGAACGCGCCTGAAACCGTCGCATGGCTGGCCGCGCTGGGCGACCTGTACGTCAACGATGCCTTTTCCGCCGCACACCGCGCCCATGCCTCGACCGAGGGGCTGGCCCGCGCGTTGCCCGCCTTTGCCGGGCGGCAGATGGAGGCGGAACTGGACGCGCTCGACAAGGCGCTGGGCAATCCCGAACACCCCGTCGCCGCCGTGGTCGGCGGGGCAAAGGTGTCGACCAAGCTCGATGTGCTCAAGCATCTGGTCGCCCGCGTCGATCATCTGATCATCGGCGGCGGCATGGCCAACACCTTCCTTGCCGCGCGCGGCGTGGATGTGGGGAAAAGCCTGTGCGAGCATGACCTGACCGGCACCGCCGAGGAGATCCTGGACGCGGCCGATGCGGCCAACTGCACCGTCCACCTGCCCTATGACGTGGTGGTGTCAAAGGAGTTTGCCGCCAATCCGCCCAGCTTGCGCACCGTCAATGTGCACGAGGTCGCGGCCGACGAAATGATCCTGGATACCGGCCCCGCCGCCACCGAGGCGCTGGCCGATGTCCTGAAAACCTGCCGCACGCTCGTCTGGAACGGGCCGATGGGTGCGTTCGAAACCCCGCCCTTCGATGCCGCCACGGTGGCGCTGGCCCGCACGGCGGCGGCGCTGACCAAGGAAGGGTCGCTGGTGTCGGTCGCGGGCGGCGGCGATACCGTCGCGGCGCTCAATCAGGCCGGGGTCGCGGGCGATTTCACTTTCGTCTCCACCGCGGGCGGCGCGTTTCTGGAATGGATGGAGGGCAAGGAATTGCCCGGCGTCGCCGCGCTGTCGCGCTGAACCGACAGCAATGATGGTTTACGCTGTTGCGGCGCAACACCAGTCCGGCTAGGGGCATCCGCATACGTATGTGAGCTACCAAGGGATGCGCCATGAGCCTTGATATGACTGCCAAGATCGCCACCGGCCACGGCTTCATCGCCGCGCTGGATCAGTCGGGCGGCTCGACGCCAAAGGCGCTGCAGGGTTATGGCATCGACGCGGGCGCATGGACGTCGGATGAAGAGATGTTCGCGCTGATCCACGACATGCGCGCCCGGATCATCCGCTCGCCCGCGTTCGGCGGGGACAAGGTGATTGGCGCGATCCTGTTCGAACGCACGATGGACGGCGATGTCGATGGCGTGCCGGTGCCGACGGCGCTGGTGCAAAAGGGGATCGTCCCGTTCCTCAAGATCGACAAGGGGCTGGAGGCAGAGGCGAACGGCGTTCAGTTGATGAAGCCGATGCCCGGCCTGTCCGATCTGCTCGCCCGTGCGGCCACGCTTGGCGTGTTCGGGACCAAGGAACGCTCGGTCGTCAATCTGGCCAATCCGGCCGGCATCGACGCCGTGGTGGAACAGCAGTTCGACGTGGCGCGCCATGTCCTGGCCGCTGGCCTTGTTCCGATCATCGAACCGGAAGTGAACATCAAATCGCCGGAACGGGCCGATGCCGATGTGTTGCTGCGCGATTCCATCCTGCGCGCGCTGGATGCGATGCCGGGCACCGATCGGGTGATGCTGAAATTGTCCATCCCGGCGCAGCCCGGCCTGTTCGATCAGCTGGTCGATCATGCGCGCGTCCTGCGCGTCGT
The DNA here is from genome assembly GCF_049889035.1 of Sphingomonas eleionomae. Lineage (NCBI taxonomy): Bacteria > Pseudomonadati > Pseudomonadota > Alphaproteobacteria > Sphingomonadales > Sphingomonadaceae > Sphingomonas > Sphingomonas eleionomae. The sequence continues at coordinate 315,757 of NZ_JBLTWP010000001.1, forward strand.
TGCGCTGTCCGGTGGCTTTGCGCGGACTGAGGCCTGTGCCGAACTGGCGAAGAATCGCGGCATGATCGCCAGCTTCAGCCGCGCGCTGCTCAACGATCTGCGCCACGGCATGACCGATGCCGAATTCGACGCCGCGCTGGGGCAGGCGATTGACGAAATTTATACCGCATCGGTCGAAAAGGACGCGATTGCGGCCTGAACGGTTTGGAGAGGGAGCGGAGCACGCGCGCGGGCATGGCATCCGCGCGCGGCTCTCGCTACAGCGTCCGCATGACGCTTGATGATGATCCGCTAGGCCCGCTCGATCCCGATTTTGCCGCGCAGTTCGTGCGCGATGATCGCCGCCCCGCCTGTCAGCTTTATCTGATCTCTCCGCCCGATGTCGGCGGCGACTATCCCGATCGGCTGGCGCGTGCGCTCGACGCCGGGCCGGTTGCGGCCTTTCAGTTCCGGGTAAAGGGCGTGGACCAGCATCAGGCCGCGCGCCTTGCCGAACCGCTGCAACGCCTGTGCGCCGACCGCGATGTCGCGTTCATCGTCAATGATTCGATCAGCCTGGCCAAGCGGCTGGGCGCCGACGGCGTGCATCTGGGGCAGGGGGATGGCGATCCGCGGGAGGCGCGGGCGATGCTGGGGCCACAGGCGCAGATCGGCGTCACCTGTCACGACAGCCGCCATCTGGCGATGGAAGCGGGCGAGGCGGGAGCCGATTATGTCGCGTTCGGCGCCTTCTATCCCACCACGACAAAGGCGGTTCGCCACGTTCCCGAACCGGTAATCCTGTCCTGGTGGACCGCCCTGTTCGAACTGCCCTGTGTCGCGATCGGCGGCATCACGCCGCACAATGCGGCACCGCTCGTCGCCGCTGGCGCAGACTTCCTCGCCGTATGCGGCGCGGTGTGGAATGGGGACGAGGCGGCGGCCGTGCGGGCCTTTGCCGACCTGCTGGGCGGCGGTGATGCTTGACCGGGTGTTTACCCGGCTGGCCGGGCTGACTTCCCGCTTGGCGGGACAGCCCGTCACCTTTGCCGCTGCGCTTGGCGTGATCCTGCTCTGGCTCGTCACCGGGCCGCTGTTCAACTATTCCGACACCTGGCAGCTGGTGGTGAACACCGCGACCACGATCATCACCTTTCTGATGGTGTTCCTGATCCAGAACTCGCAGAACCGCGATGCCGCCGCCATGCAGGCCAAGCTCGACGAGCTGATCCGCGCCAATGCTGAGGCGCGCAATGCGTTCATCGGCATCGAACACCGCACGGATCACGAGATTGAGGCGATCCGCACCGCGCTGGAGCGCGAAGTGGGCGATTCGATGCCCGACGATCAACATCCGGCGACCAGCGTCGAACGGCTGAGGGTCCGGTTCTAGCGGGCCCCGCAACGCCGCCGGTCGGGGCTGGTAAAGTTGGATTTGGCGTGCTTGATCTGGCTGCATGACAGCCTGGCCGCTCAGTTCGTCCGGTCCCGCGACAGACGCAACGACGGTCAATCGGGGTCCTGTAAAACCGGGTCATTCTGTCCAAACTGTCAACCGACCTGTCAACCGGTGCCGCTCCGTCAGTCGGTCCGCCTCCGGCTTGCCCCGCCGCGCGCCAGCCGCTATGGCCCCGCCTTCTTTCTCATCCTTGGCAGGCAGGCGATCGCTATGAAGATCAGCGGTGTGGACATCCGTCCCGGCAACATCATCGAATATGAAGGCGGCATCTGGCGCGCGGTGAAGATTCAGCACACCCAGCCGGGCAAGGGCGGCGCCTATATGCAGGTGGAGCTGAAGAACCTGCGCGACGGGCGCAAGAACAACGTCCGCTTCCGCTCCGCCGAAACGGTCGAGCGCGTCCGCCTGGATACCAAGGATTTCCAGTTCCTGTATCCCGAAGGCGACGGCCTCGTCTTCATGGACAAGGAAACCTATGATCAGGTGACGCTGCCCCGCGACCTGCTGGGCGATGCGGCCGCGTTCCTGCAGGACGGCATGGACGTCGTCATGGAACTGTACGACGAAGAAGCGATCAGCGTTCAGCTGCCCGACACGATCGAAGCGACGATTGTCGAGGCGGATGCGGTGGTAAAGGGGCAGACCGCCTCGTCCAGCTACAAGCCCGCTGTGCTCGACAATGGCGTTCGCATCATGGTGCCCCCGCACATCGCATCGGGCACGCGCATCGTCGTCGATGTCTACGAACAGACCTATGTCCGCCGCGCGGACTGACGCCTTATTCCCTCTCCCGACCCTCTCCCCGCGGTAAAGCGGGGGAGGGACCAAAGGTTTATCATGGTAGCCCATTCCGGCCTGATCACTGTCATCGACCGCGCCGCCCGCCGGGCAGCGCCGCGCCTGCGCCGCGATTTCAACGAGGTGCAGCAGCTTCAGGTCAGCCGCAAGGGACCGGCCGACTTCGTCTCCATCGCCGACAAGCGCGCCGAACAGACGATTGTCGAGGAACTGCAAAAGGCGCGGCCCGACTGGGGCCTCGTGCTGGAAGAAGGCGGCGTGATCGCGGGCGATCCCGACAAGCCCCGCTTTATCGTCGATCCCCTGGATGGCACCAGCAACTTCCTGCACGGCATCCCGCATTTCGCCATCTCGATTGCGGTCGAGGATCCGCGCGGGGCGGGCGGCAAGCCGGAAATTACGCATGGCATCGTCTATCAGCCGCTGACGGACGAAAGCTTCTGGGCCGAAAAGGGGCGGGGCGCCTGGGTTCAGTCGGAACGGCTGCGCGTATCGGCCCGCCGCGATCTTGCCGATGCGCTGATCGCCACGGGCATTCCGTTCCTCGGCCATGGCAATTTTGCCGAATGGACCCGCATTTTCGGTGCGGTCGCCCCGGAAGTGGCGGGCATCCGCCGCTTCGGCTCCGCCGCGCTCGACCTCGCCTGGGTCGCTGCCGGCCGCTATGATGGCTTCTGGGAAAGCGGGCTGAAAAGCTGGGACATCGCGGCCGGCCTGTTGCTGGTCAAGGAAGCGGGCGGCTTTGTCACCGACTTCCGCGGAACCGATCAGGCGCTGGCCAAGGGGCAGGTGCTGGCCGCCAATGACACGCTGCATTCCAAGCTTCACAAGCTTGTGGCGGGCTCACTGCGGAACCTGTGACGGGTTTGCATCCGGTCATCGGATTTTCCGTTCAACGCCGGACGGAAATACCAGCGATTATCGCTGGTCCGGGCCTTGCGGGGCGGGGGGCATCGGCCTAGAAGCCACCCCAATCCATACCGCAAGCGCGAGAAGAAAGTTGGTCGATCTCAGCCAATATCTGCCGATCCTGTTGTTTCTGGCTGTCGCGCTGCTCCTGTCCGGCGCATTTGTGTTCCTGCCGATGCTGGTGTCCCGCCTGACCGGCGCACACAAGCCCAGCCCGGAAAAGCTGACCGAATATGAATGCGGTTTCCCCGCGTTCGAGGACAGCCGGAGCCAGTTCGACGTTCGCTTCTACCTCGTCGCCATCCTGTTCATCATTTTTGATCTGGAAGCGGCCTTTATCTACCCCTGGGCAGTCAGCGTGTTCGACCTCGGCTGGGTCGCCTGGACTTCGATGATGATCTTCATCGCCGAACTCGCGCTGGGCCTAGTCTATGCGTGGAAGGTCGGCGCACTGGATTGGGAATAAGCCATGAATCAGACCTCTCCCATCCTGATGCCGCAGGGCGGCGCCATCACCCCGCCCGATCAGCAGTTTTTCAACGATCTGAACGGCGAACTGACTGACAAGGGCTTTCTGGTCACATCGACGGAAGACCTGTTCACCTGGGCGCGCACCGGCTCGCTGTGGTGGATGACGTTCGGCCTCGCCTGCTGCGCGGTGGAAATGATCCACGTCAACATGCCGCGCTATGACATGGAGCGGTTCGGTGCCGCGCCCCGCGCCTCTCCGCGCCAGTCGGACGTGATGATCGTCGCGGGTACGCTGTGCAACAAGATGGCTCCGGCGCTGCGCCGCGTCTATGACCAGATGTCCGAGCCGAAATACGTCATTTCGATGGGCAGCTGCGCCAATGGCGGCGGCTATTATCACTACAGCTATTCGGTGGTGCGCGGCTGCGACCGTATCGTTCCGGTGGACATCTATGTCCCCGGGTGCCCGCCGACTGCCGAGGCGCTGCTGTACGGCGTCATGCAGCTGCAACGGAAAATCCGCCGCGTAGGGACAATCGAACGGTGAGCACGCTGACCGCCCCCCGCTATGCCCCGAATGACGGGGTGATCGACACCGCCCGCACGGCGCTTGGCGATATGCTGGTTGATGCCATCGATCATGTCGGCGAAGTGTCGCTGACGGTCGTCCGTGACCGGCTGATCGACGCCATGATCGTCCTGCGCGACACGCCTGGCCTTGAATATCAGCAGTGCATGGAAATCGCCGGGGTGGACTATCCCGAGCGGGCCGAGCGGTTCGATGTGTGCTATCACCTGCTCAGCCTGACGCGGAACCACCGCATCCGCGTGCGCGTGACTACCGATGAGGTGCAGGCGGTGCCTAGCGTCACTGGCATCTGGCCCGTCGCCGGTTGGCTGGAGCGCGAGGTGTACGACATGTACGGTGTGCTGTTCAGCGGCAACCCGGACCTGCGCCGGATCCTGACCGATTACGGCTTTCGCGGCCATCCGCTGCGCAAGGATTTCCCGCTGACCGGCTATGTCGAGCTGCGCTATTCCGAGGAATCGAAGCGCGTGGTGTATGAGCCGGTGCAATTGGCCCAGGATTTCCGCAGCTTCGATTTCATGTCGCCTTGGGAAGGGGCGCAGTATGTCCTGCCCGGCGACGAAAAGGCGCCGCAGCCAGAGGCAAAGGGCGCGCCGACGCCAGCCCCCGCTGCTGTGGTTGCCAAGGCGGACGACAAGGGGCCGACCGCAGCCGCTGTCGACAAGCCCAAGACCACGGATGGCCCGGCCGATACGGGCGCTGGCAAGGCTGATCCGGGCGACAATGCCGCGGACAAGCCGGTGGCTGACACTGCTGCCGAACCGGAAAAGCCCAAGGCCAAGCGTGCCCCGCGTGCCAATGCCGCCGATCCAGACGCCGCTGCCGAGCCGGCGGCAAAACGCACCCGCAAGCCCAAGGCTGAACCGGAAGGGGGCGAATGATGGCTGAAACCATGGAAGCCCAGTCGAGCAATGCCGTCGTCACCGAAGGCGGCGATGTCGAAATTCAGAACTACACGATCAATTTCGGTCCGCAGCACCCGGCCGCGCACGGCGTGCTGCGCCTGGTCATGGAACTGGACGGCGAAATCGTCGAACGGCTCGACCCGCATGTCGGCCTGCTCCATCGCGGCACCGAAAAGCTGATCGAGTACAAGACCTATACCCAGGCGCTGCCCTATATGGACCGGCTGGATTACTGCTCGCCGCTGTGCATGGAGCACAGCTTCGTGCTGGCGGTGGAAAAGCTGCTCGGCCTCGAAGTGCCGCTGCGCGCCCAGTATCTCCGTGTGTTCTTCGCCGAACTGACCCGCATTTCCAACCATATGCTGAACCTTGGTTCGCACGTGATGGACGTGGGCGCGATGACGCCGAACCTGTGGATGTTCGAGGTGCGCGAGGATTGCCTCAACTTCTTCGAACGCGCATCGGGCGCGCGGATGCACTCCAACTATTTCCGCGTCGGCGGGGTGCATCAGGACGTGCCGCTCAAGCTGTTGACCGACATTGCGGAGTGGCTGGACACGCGCCTGCCGCAGTTGTTCGGTGACGCGATCAGCCTGGTCGCGGACAACCGCATCTTCAAGCAGCGCAATGTCGATATCGCCGTGGTGAGCCGCGACGATGCGATCAAGTGGGGCTTTTCCGGCCCGATGATCCGTGCGGCCGGCATCCCGTGGGATATCCGCAAGGCGCAGCCCTATGACGTCTATGACCGCATGGAATTCGACGTGCCGGTGGGGACGAAGGGCGATTGCTATGACCGGTTCATGGTCCGCGTCGAGGAAGTGTATCAGTCCGCCCGCATCATGAAGCAGTGCCTGTCGGAGATGCCCGAAGGCCCGATCATGACCGAAGACCGCAAGGTCGGCCCGCCCAAGCGCGCCGAGATGAAGCAGTCGATGGAAGCGCTGATCCACCACTTCAAGCTGTATACCGAGGGTTATCACGTCCCCGCCGGCGAAGTGTATGTGGCGACCGAAAGCCCCAAGGGCGAATTCGGCATCTACATGGTGTCCGACGGGTCGAACAAACCGTACCGCTGCAAGATCCGCCCAACGGCGTTCAGTCATCTCCAGGCCATGGACTTCATGTCGCGCGGCCACATGCTGGCGGATACTACCGCGATCCTGGGCGCGATGGACATCGTTTTTGGCGAATGTGATCGATAATGGCTGACGCACCACAAATCCCCTCCGAGGCCGAGACCCGCGCGCAGTGGGGCGCGTTTGCGTGGAACGAGGCGAACGCCGCCAAGGCGCAGGAGATCATCGCCCGCTATCCTGCGGGCCGGCAGATGTCTGCCACGCTGCCGCTGCTCGATCTGGCCCAGCGTCAGGTTGGGGCGGAAACGCAGACTCAGGGCTGGCTGCCCGTGCCGGTGATCGAATTCGTCGCCCGTACACTGGACCTTCCCTATATCCGCGTGTTCGAGGTCGCGACCTTCTACACCATGTTCAACCTCGCCCCTGTTGGCCGCTATCATGTGCAGGTGTGCGGCACGACGCCGTGCATGCTGCGCGGGTCGGATGACGTGATGGCGGCGTGCAAGAACAAGGGGCTGGTCAAGGGCAAGACGACGCCCGACGGCCTGTTCACGCTGACCGAGGTCGAGTGCATGGGCAATTGCTCGTCCGCGCCGATGGTCCAGATCAACGACGACAATTACGAAGACCTGGATTATGATCGCACGCTTGCGATCCTGGATGCGCTGGCCCGCGGCGAAAGCCCCAAGACCGGCACGCAGGAGCCGGGCCGCCACACGGTCGAGCCGCTGGGCGGGCCGACCACGCTGACTGCGATGGTGACCGAAAACCACGATTACCGGGGTGAATGGGCATGAAAAACCAGAGCCTGCTCGTCACCATTCTCGCCATCATCGGCGGGATCGTGGTGCTCGGTTGGGCGCTCAAGCTGACGTTCAAGCTGATGGGGCCGCTGGTCATCATTGGCTTGGGCGTCGTGATCTACCTCATGTTTTTCAAGGACAAGGGCGGCGCACGATGAGCCTGTCTGACAAGGATCGGATCTTCACGAACCTCTATGGCTATCAGTCATGGCGGATCGATGCGGCCATGCAACGTGGCGACTGGGACAATACCAAGGCGCTGCTGGCACTCGGCCAGGATACGATCATCGAAAAGATCAAGGCATCGGGCCTGCGCGGGCGGGGCGGGGCGGGTTTCCCGACCGGGATGAAGTGGAGCTTCATGCCCAAGGAGCCGAAGCCGGATCGCCCCAGTTTCCTTGTCATCAACGCCGATGAATCCGAACCCGGGTCGTGCAAGGACCGGGAAATCATTCGCCACGATCCGCACAAGCTGATCGAGGGGGCGCTGGTCGCGGGCTTCGCGATGCGCGCGCGCGCCGCCTATATCTATATTCGCGGCGAATATATCCGCGAGGCGGAGACGCTGTTCGCTGCTGTGGCCGAGGCGTATGACAAGGGCTTTCTGGGCAAGAACGCCTGCGGTTCCGGCTATGACTTCGACGTGTTCGTCCATCGCGGCGCGGGCGCCTATATCTGCGGTGAAGAAACCGCGATGATCGAAAGCCTGGAGGGCAAGAAGGGCCAGCCGCGTCTGAAGCCCCCGTTCCCGGCCGGCGCAGGCCTGTATGGCTGCCCCACCACGGTCAACAATGTGGAATCGATCGCGGTCGCGCCGACGATCCTGCGGCGCGGGCCGGAATGGTTCTCCAGCTTCGGGCGGGAGAATAACAAGGGCACCAAGCTGTTCCAGATCAGCGGCCATGTCGAAAAACCGTGCGTGGTCGAGGAAGCGATGAGCATCCCGTTCCGCGAGCTGATCGAAAAGCATTGCGGCGGCATTCGCGGCGGCTGGGACAATCTGCTCGCCGTCATCCCCGGCGGATCGTCGGTGCCGCTGGTGCCGGCGGAGCAGATCATGGACGCGCCGATGGATTTCGACGGCCTGCGCGCGCTCGGCTCGGGCCTTGGCACCGCTGCGGTCATCGTCATGGACAAGTCCACCGACATCGTCCGCGCGATCAGCCGCCTGTCCTATTTCTACAAGCACGAAAGCTGCGGCCAGTGCACGCCGTGCCGTGAGGGCACGGGCTGGATGTGGCGCGTGATGGAGCGGATGCGCACCGGCGATGCCGATGTCAGCGAAATCGACACGCTCTATAACGTGACCAAGCAGGTGGAAGGGCACACGATCTGCGCTCTTGGCGACGCCGCCGCCTGGCCGATCCAGGGCCTGATCCGCCATTTCCGCCCCGAAATGGAGCGTCGCATTGCCGAGCGTCGTGGCGGCAGCGACATGCTGGAGGCGGCGGAATGATCGCCGCGCTTCTTCTGTTGGCCGTTGTCCAGCAGCAGGCGGCACCGCCGCTGCAAACGGATGCGCGTCCTGCAACCTGGCCCGATCCGGTCAGCGATGGTCAGGATGAACAGGCGACGATGGATCGCGGCCGTCGCCGGATTTTCGAATTCGGCACCTGTGTTGCTCGGCGCAGTCCGGAAAAGGCCGCGGCCATGCTTCGTCAGGATTTTCGGAGCAAAAGCTATGCGTCAGGCATGGCTCAGCTTGTCGGGTCAAACATGGATGCTTGCCGCACGTTTCGCCGCGGGCGCCTGCGTGCTGTTAACCTGCTTGGCGCAGGTGCGATGGCGGAGCAATTGCTGAAATCCAGCCCGGTTGCGGTGAATGTCCGCCTGGCCCGGGCGGCCGCTCTGCCGGCCGTGGCCTCGTTCAGCCCGTCCGACGCAATTGCGGTCTGCGTGGTTCGGTCGGTGCCCGATGATGTCGCCACGCTGTTCGGTACGGAAATCGAAACTCCGGCGGAAAGCGCAGCCGCCGCCAAGCTGAATTTCGCCATGACGCGTTGTTCGAGCCCGGCGACCCGGGTGGAAACGTCCGTTTCGGGATTGCGATCAATGCTGGCGACGGCCGCATTTCGCAGCGCCGATGCGGCGGAGAAGAAGTAAGCCATGCCTAAGCTGACTGTAGATGGTATCGAAGTGGAAGTGCCGCAGGGGGCGACCGTGCTCCAGGCGTGCGAGGCGGCAGGCAAGGAAATCCCGCGCTTCTGCTATCATGAACGGCTGAGCATCGCGGGCAATTGCCGCATGTGCCTGGTCGAGGTGAAGCCGGGGCCGCCCAAGCCGCAGGCGTCGTGCGCGCTGCCGGCCGGTGAGGGGCAGGAAATCCGCACCGACAGTCCGATGGTGAAGGCCGCACGCGAAGGTGTGATGGAGTTCCTGCTGATCAACCACCCGCTTGATTGCCCGATCTGCGATCAGGGCGGTGAGTGCGACCTGCAGGATCAGTCCGTTGCCTATGGCAAGGGGCAGAGCCGCTATGCCGAAAACAAGCGGGCGGTGACCGAGAAATATATGGGTCCCATCGTCAAGACGGTGATGACCCGCTGCATCCACTGCACGCGCTGCGTTCGCTTTTCCGAGGAAGTCGCGGGCGTCGAGGAAATCGGCGCGATCTATCGCGGCGAGAACATGCAGATCACCAGCTATCTGGAAAAGGCGGTTACGTCCGAACTGTCGGGCAACGTCGTCGATCTGTGCCCGGTCGGCGCGCTGACCAGCCGCCCCTATGCGTTCGAGGCGCGGCCATGGGAGCTGAAAAAGACCATGGCGATCGACGTCATGGACGCAGTCGGCACCAATATCCGTCTGGACAGCCGCGGGCGGGCGGTGCTGCGCGCGCTGCCCCGGATCAACGAGGATGTGAACGAGGAATGGGCGCACGACAAGACGCGCCACGCCGTCGACGGGCTGGCGCATCGCCGCCTCGACCGGCCGTTCGTTCGCAAGGACGGCAAGCTTCAGCCGGCAAGCTGGGCAGAAGCGTTCGCCGCGATCAAGGCGGTTGATGCCGGGTCCAGCGTCGCGGCAATCGCGGGCGACCTGCTCGACTGCGAAACCATGTTTGCGGCGAAAAAGCTGGTTCAGGCGATGGGCTCCTCACTGCTTGAGGGGCGTCAGACCGGCATGGCCTATGACGTCACCAGCCTGGGCGCGGTTGCGTTCAATTCGACCATCGCCGGCATCGAGACGGCCGACGTCATCCTGATCGTCGGCAGCAACCTTCGCTGGGAAGCGCCGCTGATCAACACCCGGATTCGCAAGGCGGTACGCAAGCGCGGGGCAAAGGTATTCGCGATCGGGCCACAGGTTGATCTGACCTATCCGGTCGAATGGCTGGGTAATGATCTGGGCCTGCTGAACAAGCTGCCGGCAAATGTCGCAGAGGCGCTGGATGGTGCAGAGCGTCCGGGAGTGATTGTCGGCCCCGGCGCGCTGAAGCACGGCCACGGCGCCGCGCTGAAGCTGGCCAGCGACGGCAAGTTCGTTCGCGATGGCTGGAACGGCTTCAATGTCGTGCATACCGCCGCTGCCCGCATGGGCGCACTGATGCTCGGTTATGCGCAGACTGGCGGCATTGCCGATATCGTTGCGGCCAAGCCGAAGCTGACCTTCTTCCTTGGCGCGGACGAGGTCGATTTCACCGCCTTTGCCGACAGTTTCAAGGTTTATGTCGGCCATCATGGTGACAAGGGCGCGGCGGGGGCCGATGTCGTCCTGCCTGCCGCCAGCTATGCCGAAAAGCCCGGCACCTATGTGAACCTGGAGGGGCGCGTTCAGCGCGGCGACCGCGCCGTATTCCCGCCGGGTGATGCACGCGACGACTGGGCGATTTTCCGCGCCCTGTCCGATGTGCTGGGCCATACCCTGCCGTTTGACAGCTTCGACGCGCTGCGGTCCGCAATGATCGCGGAAGTGCCCGCGCTGGGCGAGGAAGGGCTGATCCGTTACGACTGGAATCCGCCATCGGTGCCCGCCCAGACGAGCGGCGAGGTGACCTATTCGATCGCCGACTTCTACCTAACCAATGCGATCTGCCGGGCCAGCCCGACAATGCAGCGCTGCTCGGCCGAACTGATCCACGGCCAGGATTTCGCGGAGGCGGCGGAATGACCGAGTTTTTCCAGTCGCTTGGCCTTAACTTCGAGGCCGCGTGGTTCACCGCGACCATTGCGGGCATTCTGCTGATCGCATTTCCCGTCATGCTGGCGGTCGCGCTGATCATTTATGCCGATCGCAAGATCTGGGCGTCGATGGCGCTGCGCCGCGGGCCGAACGTGGTCGGGCCGCTGGGGTTGCTCCAGTCGTTCGCGGACGGTCTGAAGGTCTTCCTTCAGGAAACGATCATCCCGACCGGCGCGAACAAGGGGCTGTTCCTGCTTGCCCCGATCATCACCTTCACGGTCGCGCTGATCGTATGGGCGGTGGTGCCGTTCGACGTCGGGGTCGTCCTCTCTGACATCAATGTCGGCCTGCTCTACATCCTGGCAGCATCGTCGCTGGGTGTGTACGGCATCATTCTGGCCGGATGGGCGTCCAACTCCAAATACCCCTTTTATTCCGCCATTCGCGCTGCGGCGCAGATGGTCAGTTATGAAGTCTCGATCGGCTTCGTCCTGATCGCGGTGGTGCTGTGGACCGGCAGCTTCAACCTGTCGGAGATCGTCGGAAATCAGCAGGGCCATGTGCTGGGCGTGATCAACGCCTATGGCCTGAACCCGCTGTTGTTCCCGATGGCGGTGGTGTTCTTCATCTCGTCGCTGGCTGAAACGCAGCGTGCGCCGTTCGATCTGACCGAGGCGGAGAGCGAGCTGGTCGCGGGATATCAGACCGAATATTCATCCATGGCGTTCGCACTCTACTGGCTGGGCGAATATGCGAACGTCATCCTGATGTGCGCGCTGAACGCGATCCTGTTCTGGGGCGGTTATCTGCCGCCGCTGAACATCGACCTGATCCCGTGGTTCGATATTCCGGGCATCATCTGGCTGTTTGCCAAGATCCTGTTCTTCTTCTTCCTGTTCAGCTGGGTGAAGGCGACGGTGCCGCGCTATCGCTATGACCAGCTGATGCGGCTGGGCTGGAAAATCTTCCTGCCGCTCAGCCTCGTCTTTGTGTTCCTTGTCTCCGGCTATCTGATGCTGGACCGGGTTGGAGTTCCCGCATGAGCGTCGCACAGACCCTCAAATCCTTCACCCTCTGGGAGTTCGTGAAGGCGCACGCCCTGACGCTGAAGTATTTCTTCAAGCCCAAGGCGACGATCAACTATCCGTTCGAAAAGAACCCGATCAGCCCGCGTTTCCGCGGCGAGCACGCGCTGCGTCGCTATCCCAACGGGGAGGAACGCTGCATCGCGTGCAAGCTGTGCGAGGCGATCTGTCCGGCGCTTGCGATCACGATCGAGGCCGAACCGCGCGACGACGGCAGCCGCCGCACCACGCGGTACGACATCGACATGACCAAGTGCATCTATTGCGGCCTGTGTCAGGAAGCCTGCCCCGTGGACGCGATTGTCGAAGGCCCGAATTTCGAGTTTTCGACGGAAACGCGTGAAGAGCTGATCTACCAGAAGGAAAAACTTCTGGAAAATGGCGACAAATGGGAACGCGCGATTGCGGCGAACCTTGCCGCCGATGCGCCCTATCGTTAATGGGCGCGCCAACCGCATTCGACGGTGTCCCGCTCAACGCGCCGGGCATCGTCGAGACTTCTGTGTCAACGATCACGTCGCTCGACTTCGCTCGCGACGAACGGGGGAATGAGTTTCAGCCGTGATCCAAGCCATCGCCTTTTATCTGTTTGCGGCCATCGTGCTGATTTCGGGCGCGATGACCATCGCGTCCCGCAACCCCGTTTATTCGGTCCTGTGGCTGATTCTGGCGTTTTTCAACGCCGCCGGCCTCATGGTGCTGGTGGGGGCGGAATTCATCGCGATGCTGCTGGTCATCGTCTATGTCGGTGCCGTCGCCGTGCTGTTCCTGTTCGTCGTGATGATGCTGGACATTGATTTCACAGAGCTGCGCGCCGGGGTGGTCCGCTATTTCTGGATCGGCATGACGTTGGCGGTCGCGCTGGCTGCGGAGATCATGATCGCCATCGGCGCGTGGAGCGCGGGCAAGATCGACCTTGCGGGCCGGCTGGCACCGATCGATCCTTCGGTCAGCAACATCGAGGCGATCGGCCGGCTGCTCTATTCGCGCTATCTGTTCGCGTTCGAGGCAGCGGGCCTGGTCCTGCTGGTCGCGATGATCGGTGCCATCGTGCTGACCCATCGCCAGCGCACCGGTGTGTTCAAGCAGAATGTGGCAGCGCAGGTCGCCCGGCGTCAGAAAGACGCGACGCGCCTGGTCAATCAGCCTGTGGGGCAGGGGGTTCAGCTGTGATCGGCCTGACGCACTATCTCGTCGTATCGGCGATCCTGTTCACGCTTGGCGTGCTGGGTATCTTTGTGAACCGCAAGAACCTGATCGTCATCCTGATGGCGATCGAATTGATCCTGCTTGCGGTGAACCTCAACCTTGTCGCCTTTTCCGCCTTTCTGGGCGATCTGGTGGGACAGGTGTTTGCCATGTTCGTGCTGACCGTCGCTGCTGGCGAGGCAGCGATCGGGCTGGCGATCCTGGTCATCTATTTCCGTGGCCGGGGCACGATCTCGGTCGAAGACGTCAACCGGATGAAGGGGTGATCATCTGGTGATCTACGCCATCGTATTCCTGCCCTTGCTGGCATCCATTGTTGCGGGTCTGTCGAACAAGTCGTTCGGGACCACACTGCCCAAGGTGCTGACCACCGCCGGGCTGTTCATCGCTGCAGGCTTGAGCTGGCCGATCTTCATCGGTTTCCTGACCGGAACACAGGCGGCGCATGTCCATCCCGTGCTGACCTGGGTCGCATCGGGCGACCTGACGTTCGAATGGGCGCTGCGGGTCGATTCGCTGACCGCCGTCATGCTGGTGGTCATCACCAGCGTGTCTGCGCTCGTGCATCTGTATAGCTGGAGCTATATGGAGGAGGATTCGGATCAGCCGCGGTTCTTCGCCTATCTGTCGCTGTTCACCTTTGCCATGCTGATGCTGGTGACGGCCGACAATCTGGTTCAGATGTTCTTCGGCTGGGAAGGGGTGGGTCTTGCGTCCTACCTGCTGATCGGTTTCTGGTTCCGCAAACCCAGCGCCAATGCTGCTGCGATCAAGGCGTTCGTTGTCAACCGCGTTGGCGACCTTGGCTTCATGCTCGGCATCTTCGGCACCTTTCTGGTGTTCGGCACGGTTTCGATCCCGGAAATCCTGGCGACGGTGCCCGATCATGCCGGTTCGACCATCGGCTTTCTCGGCTATCGCGTCGATACGATGACCGTCCTTTGCCTGCTGCTGTTCGTAGGCGCGATGGGCAAGTCGGCGCAACTTGGCCTGCACACCTGGCTGCCGGATGCGATGGAGGGGCCGACGCCCGTTTCCGCGCTGATCCACGCTGCCACTATGGTGACGGCCGGTGTGTTCATGGTGTGCCGCCTGTCCCCGATGTTCGAAGCGAGCCAGACCGCGTTGTATGTCGTCATGGCGGTTGGTGCCGCGACCTGCATCTTCGCCGCCACGATCGGTACGGTGCAGACCGATATCAAGCGGGTCATCGCCTATTCGACCTGTTCACAGCTTGGCTACATGTTTTTTGCCGCCGGTGTCGGCGCCTATGGCGCGGCGATGTTCCACCTGTTCACCCACGCCTTCTTCAAGGCGCTGTTGTTCCTGGGCGCGGGTTCGGTGATCCACGCGATGCACCATGAACAGGATATGCGCTTTTACGGTGGCCTGCGGCGTGAAATCCCGGTCACCTTCTGGGCGATGATGATGGGTACGCTGGCGATCACCGGCGTTGGCATTTACGGCATCGGCGGCTTTGCCGGTTTCCATTCGAAGGACGCGATCCTTGAGGCGGCCTATGCGTCGGGCACGGGTGTCGGCGCCTTCTGGGTCGGCACTTTGGCCGCGCTGCTGACCAGCTTTTACAGCTGGCGCCTGATGTTCCTGACCTTCTGGGGCAAGCCGCGCTGGGCCGCGTCAGAGCATATTCAGCACGCGATTCATGACGCCCATGGCCATGACGATCACGCGCATGACGATCATGCCGACGATCACGGCCATGGCCATCACCATGCAGTGCCTAACCACGCCAGTCAGATTGCGGAAGGGACGGGCGGGTATCATCCGCACGAAAGCCCATGGCCGATGCTGGTTCCGCTCGCGCTGCTCAGCGTCGGCGCGGTAGCTGCAGGGTTCGTGTTCTTTCCCTTCTTCCTCGAAGCGGGCCATGCCGAAGCGTTCTGGAAGGGGGCGATCTTCTTTGACGCCAGCCTTGCCCATGCGATGCATGAAGTGCCGTTGTTCGTGAAGCTGGCGGCCAGCATCGTGATGCTCATCGGCTTGGCGGTAGCGTTCTACACCTATATCCTGCGGCCGCGTACATCGGCGGCGGTGGCGGGGGAGTTGCGCATCCTGCACCGCTTCCTGATGAACAAATGGTATTTCGATCAGCTCTATGACCTGCTCTTCGTCCGTCCTGCGATGGCCTTTGGCCGGTTGTTCTGGAAGGCGGGTGATGAAGGCACCATCGACCGGTTCGGCCCCAACGGGTCGGCGGCGGTCGTGGCGTTGGGCAGCCGCGTCGCGGCGCGGGTGCAATCGGGCTATCTCTACAGCTATGCCTTTGTGATGCTGATCGGCCTGACCGCCGCCGTCACCTGGGCCATTGCGGGTTGATGGGGGCAATGAACGGTTTTCCAATCCTTTCGATCATGCTTGCCGTGCCCGCACTGGCGGCGGTGGCGTGCCTGTTCGCGGACGCACGGCGCGCCCGTATGATCGCGCTGATCGCGACGCTGATCGACTTCGCGCTGGGTTGCCTTTTGTGGGCCAATTACGATGTCGGCGGCGCCCAGTGGCAGTTTCAGGAAAGCTCCGCGATCTTCGGCCAGTTCACCTGGGCGCTCGGCATTGATGGCTTTGCCCTGATGCTGATCATGCTCAGCGTGTTCCTGATGCCGATCTGCATCGGGGCAAGCTGGGAAGCGGTGCAGAAGCGCGTGCCGGAATATATGGCCGCGTTCCTGGCGACCGAAGTGCTGATGATCGGCACCTTTGCCGCGCAGGACCTACTCCTGTTCTACATCTTCTTCGAGGCCGGCCTCATCCCGATGTATCTGATCATCGGCATCTGGGGCGGCGCCAATCGCATTTACGCCAGCTACAAGTTCTTCCTCTACACGCTGCTCGGCTCGCTGCTGATGCTGATCGCCATGATCTACATGATCGGCACGGCGGGCACGTCGAGCATCCCGGAACTGATGAACTACAACTTTCCGGCAGAGGTGCAGACCTGGCTGTGGCTGGCCTTCTTTGCCTCGTTTGCGGTGAAGATGCCGATGTGGCCGGTGCACACCTGGCTGCCTGACGCGCACGTTCAGGCGCCGACCGCCGGATCGGTGATCCTGGCCGGAGTGCTGCTGAAGCTGGGCGGATACGGTTTCCTGCGGTTCAGCCTGCCGATGTTCCCCGAGGCGACAGCACAGCTTGCCTGGCTCGTCCTCGCCCTTTCGGCGGTGGCGGTGGTGTACACTTCGCTGGTCGCGCTGGTGCAGAGCGACATGAAGAAGCTGATCGCCTATTCCTCGGTCGCGCACATGGCGATCGTGACGATTGGCCTGTTCGCGTTCAATCAGCAGGGGATCGAGGGCGCGATGATCGTCATGCTCTCTCACGGTCTGGTGTCGGGCGCGCTGTTCCTGTGCGTCGGCGTAATCTACGACCGCCTGCATACGCGGGAGATTGCGCGCTATGGAGGCTTGGCCATCAACATGCCGCGCTATGCGCTGCTGTTCCTGCTGTTTACCATGGCGTCCATCGGCCTGCCGGGGACCAGCGGCTTTGTCGGCGAGTTTTTGAGCCTGGCCGGCACGTATCAGATTTCGACCACCATCACGCTGATCTGCACCACCGGCATCATCCTTGGCGCCGCTTATATGCTGTGGCTCTATCGCCGCGTCGTGTTTGGTGAGATCAAGTCGGACGATGTCCGTGCTATGGCTGACCTGTCGGGTCGCGAGATTGCACTGCTGGCGCCGGTCGCTGCCGTCGTCCTCTGGATGGGCATTTACCCTGAACCGTTCATTGCGCCGATGCGGGCGGACACCACCGTTTTGCTGGCGCGGGTCAATCGTTCGGCACCGGTTGGGGACAGCCAGCCGACACAGGGCACCGCCGCCGGGCGCGCGGAATATGCCGAACGGGTCAAGGTGGCGGAAGGTCATCACGGATCGAGTGAAGAACACGGGTCGGCGGGTAAAGCCGCTGCCGAAGGGGCGCATTGATGAGTTACGCCAGCCAATTGATGTTTGTCCTGCCGGAGCTGGTGCTCACCATTGCCGCGCTGGTCCTGATGCTGTTCGCGGCATGGGGCGGTCCGGCTGCGACCCGGACGGTGACCTGGGTTTCGGTCGCTGCGCTGATCGGCGCGGGCATCGCCCTGGTCGGTCCGGCGTCATCGGGTGGGGAGGCGTTTGACGGCCTGATCCGCGCCGACGCCTTTTCCGCCTTTGCCAAGGTGCTGATCTATGCCGCTGCGGCGGTCGCCATGATCGTTGCCCCGCGGTTTTTCGAGGCAACGGCCGGCGAGAATCTTCGTCCGGAATATCCGGTGCTGATCCTGTTGTCGGCAGTCGGCATGGGCATCATGGTGTCTGCGGGTGACCTGATCACCCTTTACGTCGGCCTGGAGCTTCAGTCGCTTGCCGCCTACGTGCTGGCCAGCTTCATGCGGCGGGATACCCGTTCGGCCGAGGCGGGGCTGAAGTATTTCGTGCTCGGCGCGCTGGCCAGCGGCATTCTGCTCTATGGCATTTCGCTGGTCTACGGGTTCAGCGGAACAACCCTGTTCGACGGGATCGCCGCCGCTTATGCTGCGCCCGATGCAGGTATCGGCCTGCTGTTTGGGCTGGTGTTCGTGTTCGCCGGTCTTGCGTTCAAGATCAGCGCCGTGCCGTTCCACATGTGGACGCCCGACGTTTATGAAGGCGCACCGACGCCGGTCACGGCCTTCTTCGCCTCTGCACCCAAGGTGGCGGCCGTTGCGCTCGCTTTGCGCGTCGCGATGGAGGCGATGGGCCCGGCGGTCGATCAGTGGCGTCAGATCGTGATCTTTGCCAGCCTTGCCTCGATCCTTTTCGGCGCGGTCGCCGCGATCGGCCAGACGAACATCAAGCGGCTGCTTGCCTATTCCTCGATCAACAATATTGGCTTTGCACTGGTCGGTCTGGCTGCGGGGACGCAGGACGGTATTGCCTCCGTCCTGTTTTACATGGCGGTTTATGTCGTGATGACGCTTGGCTCGTTCTTGGTCGTGTTGCAGATGCGGCGCGAGGACGGCAGCCAGGTTGAGGATATCGCCAGCCTTGCCGGCTTGTCGCGCACTCGTCCGGGCCTTGCGCTCGCGCTTGCCATCTTCATGTTCTCTCTAGCGGGCATCCCGCCGCTGCTCGGCTTTTTCTCGAAGCTGGCGGTGTTCAACGCGGCAGTGGCAGCCGGGCTCTTCCCCTTTGCCGTCGTCGCGGTGCTGGGTTCGGTGGTCGGCGCCTATTACTATCTGAAGATCGTCAAGACGCTGTACCTGGATGAACCGGCACCCGCGTTCGCGCGGGGCGGCGATGTCGTTGAGGGCGGTTTGATCGCGGTCACTGCTGCGGCCATGTCCCCTATTGGCTGGTTCGCCCTGCCGGCGCTGACCGCCTGGACCAGCGCGGCGGCAGGGGCGCTGTTCTGACGGCGGATATCCGCACGGTCCCGGAAACGGGATCGACCAATGCCGATTGCCTGACCCTGGCCGGGGCGGGCGCGCCGGAGGGGTGCTGGCTTCGTGCCGATCGGCAGACCGGCGGGCGCGGGCGACAGGGTCGGACGTGGCAATCGCCGCCGGGCAACCTGTATGCCAGCACCATCGTCCGGCTGCGGTCGTGGGATCCTTCCCCGCCCAGTCTGGCGCTGGTCGCCGCCGGCGCGCTGCATGAAGCGGTTGGCAGCCTGGCGCTACTGGGTGACCGGCTGCGGATCAAATGGCCCAACGACCTGCTGATCGACCGGGCGAAGCTGTCGGGCATCTTGATGGAGCGATCCGGCGATGCCGTCGTCATCGGCTTTGGCGTGAACCTCGCCCACGCGCCCTCGCTCACGGATCGGGCGACCATCGCCTTGTCCGCCACCGGATTTGACGTGGCACCGCAGCAACTGGTCGAGGTGCTGGCGGCGACCTTTGCCCGGTGGCTGGGGCGGTGGCGTGATCGTGATCTTGCCGAAACACGGGCGGACTGGTTGGCGAGAGCCCATCCGGTCGGTACCGCGCTGTCCACGCACCTGCCGGACGGGTCTCGAATATCGGGACTGTTCAGGGGCATCGACCCTGCCGGTGCGCTGATGCTGGCAACATCGGATCAGGGGGTGATGACAATCCACGCCGGGGACGTGTTCCTTGTGTGATCCGCTCGCAATCGGGCAAGGAAGGGGCTAGGGGTTGGCCATGCTGCTTGCGATCGACGCCGGGAACACCAATATCGTTTTTGCGCTGATGGCGCCTGGGCCTGGCCCGGATGGTCGGCACAGCGTGCTCGCGCGCTGGCGGATCGCAACGGACCCGCGCCGGACCGCGGACGAATATGCCGTCTGGCTGAACCAGTTGTTGCAGCTCAACGATCTGGATCGCTCGGCCGTTGATGCGGTGATCATCGGCACGGTGGTTCCCCGCGCGCTCCACAATCTTCAGATGCTGGCCAGCAAATATTTCGGGACCGAAGCCGTCATCGCTGGCAAGGGCGACGCGGCATGGGGCTTTGCCCTGGATGTAGACGAGCCCGAAAGCCTGGGCGCGGACCGGGCGCTTAATTGCATTGCCGCCCATGCGCTGCACCCGGGCGATGCGGTGGTTATTGATTTCGGCACGGCGACGACGTTCGAGGTCATCGATTTTCGCGGCACGTACAAGGGCGGGGTAATCGCACCGGGCATCAACCTGTCGCTGGATGCGCTTTTTACCGCCGCCGCAAAGCTGCCGCGCATTGCGATCGAGGCACCGGCCAGCACCAGCGTGATCGGCCGTAATACGGTCGAACAGATGCATATCGGCATTTACTGGGGCTATATCGCGATGATCGAAGGGATGATCGCTCGGACCAAGGCAGAGGTCGGCCGACCGGCCAAGGTAATTGCAACAGGCGGGCTGGCGGTGCTGTTCGAGCGCCATACCAGCGTTTTCGATGTGATTGAGCCGGACCTGACGCTTCAGGGGCTGGCGATGCTGTGGTTGCGCACCCGGCAATGAACGATGGCGGCGCGAACCGCCCTTTGATGATTGGATGAATGTGACTCCAGGTAACGAACTGCTTTTCCTTGCGCTCGGTGGATCCGGCGAAATCGGGATGAACGTCAACCTTTACGGGACGCAGGGCAAATGGGTGATGGTCGATTGTGGCATCACCTTTAGCGGCGGTGAATATCCCGGCGTCGATATCGTGCTGCCCGACCTTCAGTTCATCGAGGATCGGCTCGACGACCTGCTCGGCATCGTGCTGACCCATGGGCATGAGGACCATATCGGCGCGCTGCCCTATCTGGCCGCCGATCTCGGCGTGCCGCTATATGCCACGCCGTTCACTGCCGGGTTGATCCGGGGCAAGCTGGACGAAGAGGGGGTGAGCGACCGGGTCGAACTGAACGTGATCGACAACCAGGGCAGTTTTGACCTTGGCCCTTTCCGGTTCACTTATGTCCCGCTGGCCCATTCGATTCCGGAGGGCAATGCAGTCCTGATCGAAACCAAGCACGGCGCCATTTTCCACACCGGCGACTGGAAACTCGATGATGCGCCGCAGATCGGCGTGCCGAGCACGGATGAGGAACTGAAGGCGATTGGCGATCAGGGCGTGCTGGCGCTGGTTTGCGATTCCACCAACGTCTTCAACCCCGAACCGTCGGGATCGGAGGGCGATGTCCGCGCCGGTCTGGCCGAAGTGATCGGCGCGGCGGAGGGACGTGTGCTGGTCACTACTTTTGCGTCCAATGCTGCACGGCTGAAGACGCTTGCGGACGTCGCACGGGACACGGGGCGCGAGCTTTGCGTGGCTGGACGGTCGCTGGACCGCATCCTGCGTGTTGCCAAGCAGACGGGATATCTGCGCGATTTTCCCGAAACGATCGATTTTGACGCAGCGATGCGGCTGCCGCGCAGCAGGGTGATGATCGTGGCGACCGGCGGGCAGGGGGAGCCGCGCGCGGCACTGGCGCGCGTGGCGGAGGGCACGCACCCGATCAAGCTGGAGAGCGGCGATACGGTCGTGTTTTCGTCCAAGCAAATCCCCGGCAACGAGATCGCGATCGGCCGCATCCAGAACATCCTGGCCGGCAAGGGCGTGGCGATGATCACTGACCGTCAGGCCCATGTCCATGTGTCGGGTCACCCGGGCCGCCCGGAACTGGCCGCCATGTATGGCTGGATCCGGCCGAAGTTCGTGGTGCCGGTGCATGGCGAAATCCGCCACATGGCCGAACAGGCACGGTTTGCGGTCAGTCAGGGTGTGCCGGGCGCCGTCGTGCAACAGAATGGCGAGATCATCCGCCTGGCACCGGGGCAGCCGGAACGGGTCGGCTTTGCGCCCGCCGGTCGGCTGGTCCTGGATGGTGACGTGATCCTGCCCGCCGATGGCGGCACGATCAACGAACGGCGCAAACTGGCGCTGAATGGCCAGATTTCGCTGGCCGTGGCCGTCAGCCGTGCTGGCAAGCTGATCGGCCGGCCGCAGGTCCGGCTGAACGGCGTTCCGGTCGAAGAGGAACGCGACAGCTTTCTGGATGAGGCGGAGACGGCCGTCGAAAAGGTCGTGGCCGATCAGGGTGCGGGCAACCCGGACAAGCTTCGCGAGGCGCTGCGCCTGGCGGTTCGCCGCGTCGCCACCCGCTGGACCGGCAAGAAGCCGGTTGTGGACGTGCTGTTGATCGGGGGCTGACCAAATGGCGTGGCAATCGGCCCTGGCAATCTATTTCCTGTTCTGGATGCTGTGCCTGTTCATCGTCCTGCCGTTCATGCGGCGACAGGGGGACGAAGGCGTGCCGGTACCGGGGCAGGCGGACGGCGCGCCCGCGCGGTTCAGCTTTGGCAAGCTCGCCCTGTGGAACACGGTGGTGTCAACCACCCTGTTCACGCTGTTTGTGCTGAATTACCGCAATGGCTGGGTGACGATGGAGATGCTGGATATCACCCGGCTGATGGGGCCACCGCCGCGCTGAGCGGGCCAGCAGACCCTGCGATCAGATGCGTAGCCGTTCGATCGCCTGCGCCAGCGCGACGTACAGCTTGCCCATGTCGGACGACAGCAGCGTGACGCCCAGCGGCGATCCATCGCGCAGGCCAAGCACCTGTCGCAGCATCGATTCGAAATCGTGGATGTAGCGGTTGATCTGTTCCCGCACCGAATCGTCATTGTCGTAAAGCTGGGCAATCTCGCGCGCCTGACCGGGTTCGAGCAGCCGCACGGCACGGCGGGTAAAGACGCCGCGATCTCCCTTCAGATAGGCGGACCAGGCACTGTCGGTCACGTCCTGGGCAAAGATCTTTGCGATATCGATGGAGGTTGAATTGAGCGCCTCGATCAACAGCGACACGCGGCGGGCAAACTGGTCATGGTCGTGCTTGTCGCGTTCCTCGCGCGCGTTCTGCAGCCGGGTTTCGACCGTCGCCGTCGCCTCTGCAATCGCGAAAATCTGCTGGCTGAGCCGTTCGGAGGCGCGGGCCACGGCCATGCTGGCCGCGTCACCTGCCTCTGCCAGTTCGTCAATCTGCCGCCGGACGGTGCGGTCGACGGCGTTTTCCAGCGCGGCCGTCCCCTCGGTTTCCAGCTGCCGGACGGCCGACGGGATCACATCGCCCAGCGTCTTGCGGGCATGATCGCTGGCGGTCTGTGCCGTTTCCCGGATACGGACCAGCGTTTCGATCAGATGCGGTGCCGAATCCTCGGCAAAGCGGCGTGTCGTTTCGATTGTCGCGTCCGCAATCGCCCGCACGCCATTGATCCGGTCATGTCCAGTATCCAGCGTCTCCAGAAGATGCTGTGACAGTGCGGCCAGCGTATCCCGCTGCGTTGCAATGACCCCGGCGATCGCCTCGATTGCGTCGTGCGTGCTTTCGGCAGCGGTGACCAGGGCAAGCAGCTCCGGCTTGGCATCCATGACGACGCGGCGGCTTGCGGCAATCCGATGGTCGAGCCGCGCCAGCGCCTCAGGCAGGGTTTCGTCCACTTCGCGTGCCGCGGCCTCGAGCGCCAGCAGCAGCGATTCGGACGTTACGATGACCGATCGGGCCATGTCGTCGCCGCTTTCCAGAGTGCGCGTCATCGCCTGAGCCGATTGGTCCAGCGCGCTGATCGCAGCAGCCAGCGACTGGCTGCGCTCCAGGCCGAAACTGTGCATGGCGGCCATCCGCTGATCGGCGTGATCGACGCCGCGATCCAGCCGTTCGAACAGGGCATCCGTCGCGCCGCGCTGCTCGCCAAGCCGCTCGGCAACCCGTTCAATCGACTGTTCAATCGCCGAAATCCGGTCGGCCAGTGCGGCGCTGCCCTCCAGCCCGGTGCGTTCAATCGCCGCCTGATTGGTGGACAGCATGGCCAGCATGGCCTCGCCCTGAGCGGAGATGCCGCGACGCGCCTCTTCGATCGCAGTAGCGGCGCGGTCCAGCACACCGTCAACGGCGTCCGACATCTCGCTGGTAACTGCCTCCAGACGGGCGCCGGCAACTTCGCTGGTCGCCTCCATCCGGCCGATATGGGCGGCCAGCCGCTCGGCCGCGCCGCCCGCAATCTCGTTTGCTTCCCGGCCCCGCTCGGCAACCCGGGCCAGTTCGGCGGAAAGCGACGCGACATGCTCGCCAGCGCGCAGCCCGGCCGTATCGAGAGCGGCGGTCATCTCCTCCGCCTCCGCCTTTGCCGTGGGCATCAGCGACATGACGAGGTTCAGCCGCTGATCCACCCGGTCCATGCTCTGGTCCAGGCGTTCGGCGCTGCCGATGATCGTGCGGCTCTTGTCGGCTGCCAGTTCGCTGGCACGGGCCATGCCGTCGCCGGCGCGCTCACCCATGGCAATCAGCTCACCGGTCTGACGGCTCAGTTCCTGCCGGTTGGTCTCCAGCGTCGCGCTGATCGCCGCGATCGCCCGTTCCAGTGCCGCCGCCTCGGCGCGCATCCCGGCGGATGTCGCGGCGAACCGGCGTGCCTCGGCACGGCTGGTCCGCATCAGCAGCAGGCAGAGCGTGGTGATAAGCACGATCGGCACGCACAGCGCCGCAATGAACTGAACCAGCGCGACCGGCGCCATGCCAGCGGCTAGGACGGGCGCAGACAGCCACAGCATCGTACCCAGCCAGCCCAGCGACAACAGGACGGTAAGCGCGATCAGCCAGCCGTGCCGCACAGGTTCGGCCGCAGGCTGCTCCCCGTCGGTCGTCCAGACCGGTTCATCCGACTGTTCCGGCATTTCCACCTGGTCCGCGACCGCATCCGACCGTTCCGGGCGAATGTCGATGATCCTTGAGCCCCCGTTCATGGCAATATGGTTACCACATTATCGGGGGACGGACACCCTGGTTTGGTAACATTTGATTAACTGTGGCGCGATACCATCGGCTTATGGCCTATGATCCCGGAGCAATCGACGCGACATTGGCGGCAGCGGTCGGCGACGAGCCTGCACTGATCGCGGAACTGCGCGAAGCGTTTCTTGATGGCGTCAAGCGGTGCATTGCCGTGATGGAGGATGCCGACGAGCGCGATGGATGGCGGGTCGCGGCACTGCGGCTCAAGGGGCTGGCGGCCAGTTTCGGTGCCGTCCGCCTGATGGCGCTGGCCGGTGAAGCGGCGGATGCGACGCCGGGCGACGCCACGCTGTTGCGCCGGATGCGGCGGGCAGTGGAGCGGCTCTGACCCCTATTTCCTGCGGCTGAGTTCCCGCATCGCATCGTCCAGGCCAGCCAGGGTCAGCGGATACATCCGGTCCCGCATCGCATCGCGGATCAGCCGCGTCGAATGGCTGTATCCCCAATGCTCCTCGGCCACCGGGTTGATCCACGCCGCCGATTTCCACATCCCCGTCAGGCGGCCAAGCCACGTGATCCCGGCCTCTTCATTGAAATGTTCCACCGAACCGCCGGGATGGGTCAGCTCATAGGGGCTCATCGCGGCATCGCCGACCAGCACCAGTTTGTGATCCGGGCCGAACCGGTGCAGCAGATCCAGCGTCGAAATGCGTTCCGACGTGCGGCGGCGATTATCCTTCCACACGCTTTCATAGGGGCAGTTGTGGAAATAATAGAATTCGAGATGCTTGAACTCGCTCGTCGCCGCTGAAAACAGCTCTTCGACCAAGCGGATATGCGGGTCCATCGATCCGCCGACATCGAGCATCAGGATCAGCTTGACCGCATTGTGCCGTTCCGGGCGTAGCCGGACGTCCAGCCAGCCCTGTCGTGCGGTACCGCTGATCGTCGCATCAAGGTCAAGCTCTTCCGCCGCGCCTTCGCGGGCAAAGCGGCGAAGCCTGCGCAGCGCCAGCTTGATGTTCCGCGTGCCCAGTTCCCGGCTGTTGTCGAGATTGCGAAATTCGCGCGCTTCCCACACCTTTACGGCGCGGCCCTGTTTCCCTTCGCCGCCGATCCGCACCCCTTCGGGATTATAGCCGCCATTGCCGAACGGGCTGGTGCCGCCGGTACCGATCCATTTCGATCCGCCCTCGTGCCGTTCCTGCTGCTCGGCGAGCCGCTGGCGCAGCGTTTCCATGATCTCGTCCCAGCTTCCCAGCGCCTTGACGCGGGCCATTTCCTCCGGGGTCAGAAACGCCTCTGCCACGGCGCGCAGCCATTCTTCGGGCAAGACCGCCTCCGGCGGCAGCGCGGGTCCGGCCGCACCGCGGAATATCCGTGCGAATACCTGATCGAACCGGTCGATCAGTCCTTCGTCCTTTACGAACGTGGCGCGGGCCAGGAAGTAGAATTGTTCCGGCGTGCGGTCGATCACATCCTGTTCCAGCGCCTCCAGCAGGATCAGGTGTTCCTTCAGGCTGGCCTGGATACCGGCGGCGCGCAGGGCGTCGATAAAGCCGTGGAACATCGGGTTCAGCGCCCCTGCCGCTGATACAGGCGCCAATGCGTGCCGGACATGCCCGTTGCGATGCGCCCGGCGATCGGGCGGTAGGTGCCGCCGCACAGCGTCATGCTGGCCGGGAAACGCTCACCCTTGTACCGGTCGGCCAGGATGAAGGGCGCAGCCGGGCACGGTGTATGCTGCAGCGTGACCGGATAGCGCGCCTGAGCCGCCGCCACCTCGACCATCGCATCGGCGGTGGGCCGTTCCAGATAGAGACGGGTGCCAGCGGGCGAGCGCTGTTTCAGGACGGCGATGGCGACGGCCGGATCGGCGCGTCGGTTGCGGATCAGCTCGACATTCTGGACCATCGCACCGACCAGCATGGCGATCAGCGCACCTGCCCCTGCGGTGCGGCGCCAGCCACCCGAAGCGATGGCGCGGCCGGTCATCTCCCCCAGCATCAGCAGCAGCGCGATGCCCGCGACCAGATAATAGCGCGGATGGCCGACATTGCCCGACTGAAGCAGCGCCAGCATCGCGGGGAAGGCCAGGATGGCCAGGCGATAAAAGGCCATGCGGCTTGCCCCGGCGGACCGCGCCACGATGACCGCCCCGCCAACCAGCGGCAGCAGCCAGAGCGAATTGAACGGCCAGCCGATGGTATAGCCGAACATCTCGATAATGCCGTGCAGGAACAGCTTGAGGTCAAAGGGTTCGTAGCTGCCGAACTGGAACCCGCGTGGATCGGCCGCCGCTGCGCCTGCGATGATCGCCAGCGCAAGCAGCGTCGCCAGCAGGGCGGGCCAGAACAGGGTCAGCGATCCCGTGAACGCACTTTCAGGACCGCCACGCTGCCACAGCGCAAAGAACACCCAGCCGCCCAGCGCGACGATCCCGAACAACATGGTCATCTGACTGAAAATGCCGAGGAAACAGCACAGCGCGATCGCGATCTGGGGCCGATATGCTGCATCGCTGCGTGCCAGCCATCGGTCGACTAGCAGAATGGCGGTCAGGAACGCCAGCGCCATCGGGGCATAACCCCGCGCTTCCGACCCCATGGTGACGAGGATCGGCGACAGGGCGAACAGAATGGCGGTTGCGATCATCGGCCATCGGCCGCGCGGCGCGGCGATCATCGCCGCGACCGGAATGGCCAGCGTGCCGGTGACGATGGCGGGCAGCCGGGCAAGCCATGACGGTGCGCCAAGCCCCACGGTCTGCAGCCATAGTGAGTTCAGGTGATGGCTATTGTCGTGGTTGATGTTGAAAAAGATACCAAGCGGCGTGCCGACATCATGCGCCAGGCGGGCTGACCATGCCTCATCCAGCCACAGGCCACCCCGGGCGGATAGCAATCGCAGGACAAGGCCGGCCAGCGTGATACCGGCGATCGCAAGCCAGGATTGCCGCATTGCCATGTCCCGCCTTGCCATGCCGACAGCTTTAGGCGCTGGCCCCATGGTCCATCAAGTCCCCCCGCCTAGCGGGCATAGGCGTCAATGAGCGACCCGACATAGTCGGGTGCCTCTGCCGTCAATTCGGGCGAGGGGCGGGCAGGGGGCGTCCCGGCGCCAACCGGGCGGCCATGGATGAACCCGGCGATCGGATAGCGGCTGGAACCGAGACCGTCATTGTCGCGGTACCACACCTTGACCTCGCTCCAGTCGCCGCGGGCCGACACGTCGAACAGCGTGACGTCGCGTTCCGCGCGGCCGCGCTTGCCGCCGAACCGGGACCAGTTGGCATGGGTGACCATCAGGACGCGGCGCTCGACAATGCGACTGACGACCGCGACATGGCCAAGGCGCAGGTGCGCCGCGCGCTCAAAGACGATGACCGATCCAACGCGCGGCGTGCGGCTGCGCTCGTAACGGCCCTTTGCCGCATCCCACCAGGTCCAGGCATCGCCATAGATCTGAATACCCGACATCTGCCGGGCAAAGGGGACGCATTCGCCGACATAGCTCGACCAGCTGCCCGCACGGACGGGGGTGGCGACGGGCACGGCCATGACCAGGCCGCACAGCACGGGAACGGAGAAGAATCGGGCGACGCGCATCGCCATACGCTATGCCCGTGATGGTTTACATCGGGTTGCTGGCGGCGATCAGTTCCCCGATCGGCGGGCCATGAAGGCCAAGCGTTCGAACAGCATCACATCCTGTTCGTTCTTGAGCAGCGCGCCATGCAGCGGCGGGATCGCCTTTGTCGGATCGCGGTTCTGCAGCACCTCCAGCGGCATATCCTCGTGCAGCAGAAGCTTTAGCCAGTCGAGCAGTTCGGACGTGGACGGCTTTTTCTTGATGCCCGGCACCTCGCGCACCTGATAGAACAGGTCGAGCGCGCGGCTGACCAGCAGCTGCTGGATGCCGGGGAAGTGCACGTCAATGATCGCCTGCATCGTCTCGCGATCGGGAAAGCGGATATAGTGGAAGAAGCAGCGGCGCAGAAAGGCGTCGGGCAATTCCTTTTCATTGTTCGACGTGATGACCACGACCGGCCGTTCGGCGGCACGCACCGTTTCGCCGGTTTCATAAACGTGGAACTCCATCCGATCGAGTTCCTGAAGCAGGTCGTTCGGAAACTCGATGTCCGCCTTGTCGATCTCGTCGATCAGCAGAACCGGCAGGCGATCGCTGACAAAGGCGTCCCACAGCTTGCCCCGGCGGATGTAATTGCCGATGTCGTGGACGCGCGGATCGCCCAATTGTCCATCGCGCAGGCGGGCGACCGCATCATATTCATACAGGCCCTGCTGCGCCTTGGTCGTCGATTTGACGTTCCATTCGATCAGGGGCGCATCCATGGCGCGGGCGATTTCCTGTGCCAGCACGGTCTTGCCCGTGCCCGGCTCACCCTTGACCAGCAGGGGGCGGCGCAGCGTGACTGCGGCGTTCACCGCCACCCGCAGATCGTCGGTCGCCACATAGCGATCGGTGCCGTCAAAACGCATCAGCCACTCCGTTCCGTTCTGCAACCGACCTTTGCATAGCGGCGCGTCAGGTCATGGCAAGCGAAACGGGGTCAGATCCGGCTGCGGGCATCGGCACGCGCGGCAAGCAGATCCCACAGGCCGCGATGCTGACTGATCAGCTGTTGCGCACCGAACAGAAGCGCGCGCTCCACCGGCGTGCTGCCGGCAACCTGCTCGACCATCGCTGCGGTTTCATAGCGTTCGGGAAGCGCAAGGCGGGGCGGGGTGACCCCCAGCCGGTTGGCGACATTGTCCATCACCAGGCGCAGTCCCGGCCAGTCCAGCGACAGGGCAACCGCAGCGCCCAGCGCACAGCCGCGACGATCGGATCGTCCCAGCATGTCCAGCGCGTGTCGCTGGGCCGCAACGGCGGCCTCTGCCTCTGCCTGACCCGGCGTACTGGGCAGGGGGCCGACCGCCGAAACCAGACGGGCAAGGAAACCGCGCTCTGCGGCAAAGGCACCGGCGGCATCGGCGGCCCACTGGGCTGCTTCGGCGGGATCGCCATGGCTGGCGGCCAGGTCGATCAGCCCCGGATAGCGCCCGTGCAGCACGCACAGATGGTGCACGATGTCGGCCAGATCGCGTTCGGGAAAGCCGGATCCGCTGGCACGGCCGATGAACCGGTGCGTATGCGCTCCATCCGCCTCGATCAGCGCCGACAGGGCATCCCAAGCGTTGCCGAAACCGTGAACTGCCGCCTGTGCCATCGTGTCGTCATGCTCCCGCAAGCCGGCGTCCAGCGCGCCGACCGCCTCGTTCTGAGCGGCGACCATAGGCAATGGCGGTAAAGAGGGGGTTTAAGCAGGCAACATTTTGTCGCCCTGACGCACGGCCAGTACGGCCTGCACCGACAGGATGGTCGCGCCGCCGAAGATCGGGCCCAGCGCGACCATCACCGCAACCGGATCATGGCCATGGGCCAGCAGGGTCGCACCGATCACCCGGGGGGCACCATCGGCGAACACCGCATTGACCGCATCGGTAACAGCCACGCGGGAGCCGATATCGAACAGGCTGGCCACCCGAACCTGCTCCAGCGCCGGCGCGCAAAGCCCGGTCAATCCAGCCAGCGATGCCATCGATCCCGCGCAATAACCGCGCGGGTTGATCCTCAGCGTCGCCACGCCGGGTAGCATCGCCATCGCCTCGTCAAGCGCGCCGAGCGCAGCCTGGGCCGTGGCGAGCGCATGGTGCAGGCCCATGTCGCGAGCGATCAGGGCGACCCCGTTGGCAATCGGCTGCATCGACAGGGACAGCTGCCGTTCCCGGCCGATTTCGCCGACAGCCAGCTCCATTGCATCGGCCATGCGGGACAGGGCAACGCGCCGCAGGATCGCGATGGGATAATCATTGCCCGCGAACATTGGCAGTTCATCGAACCGCGCCCCGATCATCGGGGCATCGCCATCACCGAACAGGTCGCGCGCCGCCCGGTTATGCCAGCCGATGATCAGGCGATCGTCCATCAGCAGGACGGGAAGGGGCAGCGCCTCCATCACCGGATGCCCTGCATCCGATCCATCGCCCGGCCGGTCTGCTGCATCGGTGCGAGCAGCGTCCAGCAACTCGCTGGCCATCAGGACAAGTCGGGAGCGGCCACGCTTGTTGATGAATACCGGGCGGTTGAGCGCGCGGTCCTGCCACTCGCCAAAATTTCGGACCAGCTCGGACGCCGATACCGTAACCGGCGCATTGGCGCCGTTCGCGCCCGCAAGAGCCGACATGCCGTCCCTCCCATTCTGGTTGACGGGAGGATCGCACAGACGCCGGATCAGTCCAGACCCGTCTTGGTCCGAAATCGAACCAAATACGTAGCAGGAACGCGCAATTAGCCGAACACCGGCAATGCCGGAATACGGCATTTCAGCAATTTACCGAAATGATGCGGTCACCGAACAGGTCCGGTTAACGCATCCGATCCGGATGCGATTGCCTATTGATCCAGGAAGCTACGCATCTTCCGACTGCGGCTGGGATGTTTCAGCTTGCGGAGCGCCTTGGCCTCGATCTGCCGGATACGCTCGCGGGTCACGCTGAACTGCTGACCCACTTCTTCAAGCGTATGGTCGGTATTCATGCCGATGCCGAACCGCATGCGAAGAACGCGCTCCTCACGCGGCGTCAGCGAGGCCAGAACGCGAGTGACGGTTTCCTTGAGGTTCGCCTGAATGGCGGCATCCACGGGGATGACGGCATTCTTGTCCTCGATAAAGTCGCCCAGATGGCTGTCTTCCTCGTCGCCGATCGGCGTTTCGAGGCTGATCGGTTCCTTGGCGATCTTCATCACCTTGCGAACCTTTTCCAGCGGCATGGACAGGCGCTCGGCCATCTCCTCCGGCGTCGGTTCGCGGCCCTGTTCGTGCAGGAACTGGCGGCTGGTGCGGACCAGCTTGTTGATCGTTTCGATCATGTGCACCGGAATGCGGATCGTCCGCGCCTGATCCGCGATCGACCGGGTGATCGCCTGACGAATCCACCAGGTCGCATAGGTGCTGAACTTGTAGCCGCGGCGATATTCGAACTTATCGACCGCCTTCATCAGGCCGATATTGCCCTCCTGGATCAGATCCAGGAACTGAAGCCCGCGGTTCGTGTATTTCTTGGCGATGGAAATGACGAGGCGGAGGTTTGCCTCAACCATTTCCTTCTTGGCGATCCGCGCTTCGCGCTCGCCCTTTTGCACCATGTTCACGATGCGGCGGAACTCGGCCAGGCTCATGCCCGTCGCCTGCGAGATTTCGGCGATTTCGACGCGGATGCGATCGACACCGTCGGTTTCGTTCTCGGCAAACGCCTTCCACTTCTTGTCGATCCCGGCGACCGAGGTCAGCCAGTTCTCGTCAAGCTCGCTGCCCATATAAGAGGCGAGGAAAGCGGCGCGCGGCACCTTGTGCCGTTCGGCAAGGCGCAGCATCTGGCCGCCCAGCGCGGTCAGGCGCCGGTTATAGCTGTACAGCTGATCGACCAGATATTCGATCTTGGCCTGATGAAACTGCACGCTTTCGACCTCTGCGGTCAGATCTTCGCGCAGCTTCTGATATTTCTTTTCGTCGGACGACGAGAATTCGGCACCGGCAGCCATGGCGTCGATGCGCGCCTGCTGCACCTTCGAAAACTTTTTATAAATGGCCGTGATGTTGGCGAACTTCTCAAGCGCCTGCGGCTTAAGCTGCTCTTCCATCTGGGCGAGGCTCAGGGTGTTGTCCTCGTCCTCATCGTCGGACGGGCGGCGCGCACGCCGCTCGGTCATCGATTCGTCATCGTCCTCGTCGGCCGATTCCTCCTCGATATCCTCTTCTTCCTTGAAGGACGGGCCAGCGGTCTTTTCGCTGATCTCGCCGTCGCCTTCCTCGTCCTCGTCGGACAGCGATTCGGGCGCCGGATCCTTGGACAGCATGGCATCGAGATCGAGGATCTCGCGCAGCTGCATCGTCCCTTCGTTCAAGGCCGTGGACCAGCCGATGATCGCGTTGAACGTGATGGGCGATTCGCACAGGCCCAGGATCATGGTGTCCCGGCCCGCCTCGATCCGCTTGGCGATGGCGATTTCGCCCTCGCGGCTCAGCAGTTCGACGGCGCCCATCTCGCGCAGGTACATCCGGACGGGATCGTCCGTGCGGTCGACGGTTTCCTTCTTCTTGGTCTCGACGATCAGCGTGCCGTCATCGCCGCCATCGCCCGAATCGAGATCATCGGCGGGATCTTCCTCCGCCTCGCCGTCCTCGCCGGCATCCTCGTTCTCGACCACATTGACGCCCATGTCGGACAGCGCCGACATCACATCCTCGATCTGTTCAGACGAGAACTGATCCTGGGGCAGCATTTCGTTGAGTTGATCGACGGTGATGTAGCCGCGCTTTTTAGCGCGCGCGATCAGCTTTTTGATCGAACCTTCGTTCAGATCAATCAGCGGCGCGTCACCAGCCTCGATCGTGTCATCCCCGCCGCCATTCGACTTCGCCATCAAAAACCCTCGAAACTCATCCCGCGCTGCCCGACCGCGGTGATTCTAAATCGTCTTTGTCCGATACCATCAGATTTGCAAGCCGTGCCTTCAAGGCAATCGACTCGCGCAGCAAGGCCTGCTGGCGGTCGAACGCGGCGGGATCGTCACTGGCGGATGCCGCAGCGGTCGCCTCTGCCAGTGCTCGTTCCACCCGTGGCCCCGCGGCCAGGATCGCGATCGCCTCACCCAGATCGGATGCGGCGCGGCGGCGCTGGTCGTCAATTTCGGCATGCCGGACCGGATCGTCCGCCTCGCCATGCGCGATCGGCCGGGTGAAACTGAACGCAAGCCCGTCAGCACGCAGCATATCGGTTGCCATCTGATCGAAACCGGATTTCGCCAATATGGTGCGCAGCCGGTCAGTATCAAGCGCCTGATCTTCCAGCGCGACATCGATCACCGCCTCGAAAAGGCGAGACAGGGCAGTGTCGGCGCGGGCAAGCGAATGAAGCACCTCCAGATGCCGCGCGATTTCCGCCGGATGGCGGATCAGGCCGGCCAGCACTGCCTTGGCCAGCACGCGGTCGATGCCGCCGGCACCGATCGCCCGCGCCTCGTCCACCGGGGGCGGATCGGGCGGGGTCCACCACGGCTTGCCCCGCTGGCCGCGTGCCTGGGGACGGCGGAGCGCGCTGCCGCCGGGATTGTCGCGGCGGGGCGGGGCGAAATGCGCGTCCGCCCGGTTGCGAAACTCGGCCAGATATTCCTCGCCCACGCCGCGATCGGCAATCGCACGGGCATGGGTGGTCAGCCGCCGCTTCAGCCCGGCCCGCTGTTCAGGCGTATCCAGCGGCTCGGCGGCCAGTTCGTGCCGCCACAGCCGGTCAACCAGCGGTTCGGGCTTGGCCAGCAGCGCCTCGAACGCGGCCGGTCCGGCAGAGCGGACCAGGTCGTCCGGGTCCTGACCCTGGGGCAGGGTGACGAACGACAGGCTGCGCCCCGGTGCCAGCATGGGCAGGGTGCGGGTGGCGGCGCGGATGCCCGCCTTTTGCCCCGCACTGTCGCCGTCGAAGCACAGGATGGGGACATCCGCCATTCGCCAAAGCCGTTCCAGCTGATGCTCGGTCATCGCGGTGCCAAGCGGGGCGACCGCCTCCTCAAACCCGGCCTGGGCGAGCGCGATCACGTCCATATACCCTTCGACCGCGATGATCCGCCCCGTCCGGCGGGCGGCGGCGCTGGCGCGGTCGAGGTTGTAAAGCTGCCGCCCCTTGTCGAACAGCGGCGTTTCGGGGGAATTCAGATATTTCGGTTCGCCGTCCCCGATGATGCGGCCGCCAAAGGCGATGACCCGGCCGCGCGGATCGCGGATCGGGATCATCAACCGGCCGCGAAACCGGTCATAGGGTTCCTTGCCCTCCACCTCGATCAGCAGCCCCGCCTCGATCAGCAGGCGGTCGCCATAGTCCTTGAGCGCGTCACGGATGCCCCGCCGGCTGTCGGGTGCAAAGCCCATGCCGAACGCGCGGGCCGTCTGTGCCCGGATGCCACGCCGTTCCAAGAGGGCGCGGGCCTCCGCCCCGTTCACGCCCCACAGCTGGTCGGCGTACCAGGCGGCGGCATCGGCGCATGCCTCGTGCAGCCCCTTTGCCCGCTCCGCCTTTTCCGCCGCGCGCGGATCGGGCGCGGGCATCTGCATCCCGGCCGCATCGCACAGTTCCTTGACCGCATCGATAAAGCCAAGGCCGCGCTGATCCGTCATCCAGCGGATGGCATCGCCATGCGCCCCGCACCCGAAGCAGTGGTAAAAACCTTTATCGTCGTTGACCCAGAAACTGGGCGTCTTTTCATTGTGGAACGGACAGCACGCCTTGTATTCCCGACCCGCCCGGACAAGCTTGACCGTCCGCCCGACCAGCGCAGACAGCGTGGTGCGTGCGCGCAATTCGTCGAGAAAGGCGGGGGTTAGCGTCACCCCGCCAGCGCAGCCTTTACCAGGCCACTGGCCTTGCTCATGTCGAGCTGGGTACCGTGGCGCGATTTCAGCTCCGCCATCACGCGGCCCATGTCCTTCATGCCCGCCGCGCCGATATCGGCCTTGATCGCCTCGATCGCCGCGGTGGTTTCGGCCTCGCTCATCTGTTGCGGCAGGAAGCGTTCGATGACCGCGACCTCCGCCGCCTCGATCGCGGCCAGCTCTGCACGGCCGCCCTGTTCGTACATGGCGATCGATTCGCGGCGCTGCTTGACCATTTTCTGGAGCACATCGACGACCACGGTGTCGTCGTCGCCCTGTGCGGTGGCGGTGCGCAATTCGATGTCGCGGTTCTTGATCGCGCTTTGAATCATGCGGATTGTCGCGGTTGTCGGCTTGTCGCCGCCCTTCATCGCGGTGACGAGCGCGGTCTTGATATCATCCCGAATCATGGGGCTTCCCGGCAAAGGTTGAAACGTCCCCGATAGCCTGAACATTGTGGGATTAACAGATTGACGCGGCCGTTCATCGAGTCTAGCCGCCGACACTTAGCGACATTGCCGGAACCCAGATAAGGAGCGCCCACCCCCATGGCCGAAGCCTCGACTATGCCTGCACCTGAAGGAGCGACGGGGGTGCTGGTACTGGCGTCCGGCGACGTGATCTGGGGCCATGGTTTCGGCGCAGAAGGATCGGCGGTCGGCGAAGTGTGCTTCCACACCGCAATGACCGGGTATCAGGAAATCATGACCGACCCGTCATTCGCCGGTCAGATGATCTGCTTCACCTTTCCGCATATCGGCAATGTCGGCGCGAACCCCGAGGATTTCGAGGCGGACGACCCCCATGCCCTGGGCATGATCGTGCGCGAGATGCCGACCCAGCCGAGCAATTTCCGCAGCGTCGAAACGCTGTCCGAATGGATGGCAAAGCATAACCGCATCGGCCTGGCCGGGGTGGATACCCGCGCGCTGACCCGGCGCATCCGCGGCGGTGGCGCACCGAACGGTGTGATCGCCCATTCCGCCACCGGCGAGTTCGATATTCCCGCCCTGCTGGAACAGGCGCGCGCCTGGCCGGGGCTGGAGGGGATGGACCTGGCCAAGAGCGTGACGCGCGAAACCCACGGCACGTGGGATGGCGGCATCTGGCGGCTTGGCTTCGGCTATGAAGCGGCGGGTGAGCGTCCTTCGACAGGCTCAGGACGAGCGGATGAAGGATCTCTGGCGGATGCTCCCCCGGCCGCTCACCCTGAGCCTGTCGAAGGGCGCAGTCCCGCCGAGCGGCCTCATGTCGTCGCCGTGGATTACGGCGCCAAGCGCAACATCTATCGCAATCTGGTCGCCGCAGGCGCAAAGGTCAGCGTGGTGCCGGCCGAGGCGACCTATGATCAGATCATGGCGCTGAACCCCGACGGCGTGTTCCTGTCCAACGGCCCCGGCGATCCGGCGGCGACGGGGGACTATGCGCTGGCCCCGATCAAGCAGCTGCTGGAGGAAAAGGTGCCGGTGTTCGGCATCTGCCTCGGTCATCAGTTGTTGGCGCTGGCAGCGGGGGCGAAAACGACCAAGATGTTTCAGGGGCATCGCGGCGCCAATCATCCGGTCAAGCGGCTGGACGACGGCGTGGTCGAGATCACCAGCATGAACCACGGTTTCGCGGTGGACCGCGACACGCTGCCCGCGAATGCGCGGGAAACCCATGTGTCGCTGTTCGACGGCAGCAATTGCGGGATCGAACTGACCGACCGCCCCGCGTTCAGCGTGCAATATCACCCGGAGGCCAGCCCCGGCCCGCAGGACAGCTTCTATCTGTTCCAGCGGTTTGTGGGGATGCTGCGTGCTTGAATTTAAAGACCCCATCGAAGCACCCAAGCTTCTCGTCAAAGCAGTTCGATGGGCCAAAAAGCATCGTTTTCATATCCTGTCTTTGTCCGCGCTTGCGCCCAGTCAAAGCTACGATGAACTGAAGCAAGTAGCAAAGACATGGCAAGCCAATGGTTTTGGAACGATGTTTGAGGAATGTTTCGATTGCCATCGGACAGTAACTTTTAGTTTGAATGCCAGCGCGATGGCCGCTGCGGAGAATATTGAGCGTAAAAGTTTGCGGGGGCGGTTCTCTGCTTTGCCATTGGGCAAAGGCGCATGGGATGTTGCCAAAATTCTCGGCGCGGCAGCCGCAGGCTGGCTCGCAAAATCATATTCCGGATAGGTCATATGCCCAAAAGAACAGACATCTCTTCCATCCTCGTCATTGGCGCAGGACCCATCGTCATCGGCCAGGCGTGCGAGTTCGATTATTCGGGCACGCAGGCGATCAAGGCGTTGAAGGAGGAGGGCTATCGCATCGTCCTCGTCAACTCCAACCCGGCGACGATCATGACCGATCCGGAGCTGGCGGACGCGACTTATGTCGAGCCGATCACCCCCGCCATCGTCGCCAAGATCATCGAGAAGGAGCGGCCCGACGCCGTGCTGCCCACGATGGGCGGTCAGACCGCGCTGAACACTGCGCTGGCGCTGTTCAACGACGGCACGCTTGAGAAGTTCGGCGTCAAGATGATCGGCGCGGATGCAGAGGCGATCGACAAGGCGGAGGACCGGCAGAAATTC
Source organism: Sphingomonas eleionomae (assembly GCF_049889035.1). NCBI lineage: Bacteria > Pseudomonadati > Pseudomonadota > Alphaproteobacteria > Sphingomonadales > Sphingomonadaceae > Sphingomonas > Sphingomonas eleionomae. The sequence continues at coordinate 353,424 of NZ_JBLTWP010000001.1, forward strand.
CGTCAGGCGATGGACAAGATCGGGCTGGAATCCGCCCGCTCCGCCGTCGCACATACCATCGAGGAGGCGCTGGCCGCGCTGGAGATCACCGGCCTGCCCGCGATCATCCGCCCCAGCTTTACCCTGGGCGGCACGGGCGGCGGCATCGCCTATAACCGGGAAGAGTTCATCCGCATCGTCACCGGCGGGCTGGACGCGTCGCCCACCACCGAGGTGCTGATCGAGGAATCGCTGCTCGGCTGGAAAGAATATGAGATGGAGGTCGTCCGCGACCGGAACGACAACTGCATCATCGTGTGCTCCATCGAAAATGTCGATCCGATGGGCGTCCATACCGGCGATTCCATCACGGTCGCGCCCGCGTTGACGCTGACCGACAAGGAATATCAGATCATGCGGAGCGCCAGCATCGCGGTGCTGCGCGAGATCGGCGTGGAAACGGGCGGATCAAACGTCCAGTTCGCGGTAAATCCAAAGGATGGCCGCCTGATCGTCATCGAAATGAACCCGCGCGTGTCGCGTTCCTCGGCGCTGGCATCCAAGGCGACCGGCTTTCCCATTGCCAAGGTCGCGGCGAAGCTGGCCGTCGGGTACACGCTGGACGAAATCACCAACGACATCACTGGCGCGACCCCCGCATCCTTCGAACCCACCATCGATTATGTCGTAACGAAAATCCCGCGCTTTGCGTTCGAGAAGTTCAAGGGATCGGAGCCGCTGCTCTCCACCGCGATGAAATCGGTGGGCGAGGTGATGGCGATCGGCCGCAACATCCATGAATCGATGCAAAAGGCGCTTCGCGGCCTGGAAACCGGATTGTCCGGGTTCAACGATGTCGACCATCTGGTCGGCGCGCCGCGTGCGGAGATCGAGGCGGCGCTGGCCCAGGCGACGCCCGACCGGCTGCTCGTCGCGGCGCAGGCGCTGCGCGAGGGCTTTACCGTTGCCGAGGTCCACGCGATTGCGAAATACGATCCGTGGTTCCTTGAGCGGATGAAGGAGATTGTCGACGCGGAAAACGAAATCCGCGCCGATGGCCTGCCGCGCGATGCGGCGGGGATGCGCCGGCTCAAGGCGATGGGCTTTTCCGACAAGCGGCTCGCCTATCTGGCGGTGCAGTCGGCGGGCCTGCGCGACCGGTTTCAGGCGCGCGGCGGCCTGATCAACGAAGCGGTCAAGGCGATGACCGGCGGGGTGAACGAGGCGGATGTCCGCGCGCTGCGCCACAAGCTGGGCGTGCGGCCGGTGTTCAAGCGCATCGACACCTGCGCTGCCGAGTTCGAGGCCAAGACGCCTTACATGTACTCGACCTATGAAGCGCCCAGCTTTGGCGAGCCGGAGAATGAGGCGATGCCGAGCGAGCGTCGCAAGATCGTGATCCTGGGCGGCGGGCCGAACCGGATCGGGCAGGGGATCGAGTTCGATTATTGCTGCTGTCATGCCTGTTTCGCGCTGTCCGATGCCGGGTTCGAAACGATCATGGTCAATTGCAACCCGGAAACGGTTTCGACCGATTATGACACGTCGGACCGGCTGTATTTCGAGCCGCTGACGGCCGAGGACGTGCTGGAAATCCTGGACGTGGAACGCTCGTCCGGCGAGCTGGTCGGCGTAATCGTGCAGTTTGGCGGGCAGACGCCGCTCAACCTGGCCAAGGCGCTGGAGGCGGCGGGCATCCCCATATTGGGCACCAGCCCCGACGCCATCGACCTGGCCGAGGATCGCGAGCGGTTTGCCGCACTGGTGGCAAAGCTGGGCCTGAAACAGCCCGCCAATGGGCTGGCGCGCAGTCGGGACGAGGCGGTCGCCGCTGCCGAACGCATCGGCTATCCCGTGCTGATGCGGCCCAGCTATGTTCTTGGCGGCCGGGCGATGGAGATCGTGGATACGCAGGCGCAGCTGGATGACTATATCCAGACGGCGGTGCAGGTGTCCGGGGACAGCCCCGTCCTGATCGACCAGTATCTGCGCGATGCGATCGAAGTGGACGTGGACGCGATCTGCGACGGCACCGATGTCGTCGTTGCCGGCGTGCTTCAGCATATCGAGGAGGCGGGGGTCCATTCGGGCGACAGCGCCTGCTCCCTGCCGCCCTACAGCCTGCCCGCCGACATCATTGCCGAGATCGAGCGTCAGGCGGAGGCGCTTGCCCATGCGCTGAAGGTCAAGGGGCTGATGAACATCCAGTTTGCGGTCAAGAATGGCGAGGTTTACCTGATCGAGGTCAATCCGCGCGCTAGCCGCACGGTGCCCTTTGTTGCCAAGGCAATCGGCGCGCCCATCGCGAAATATGCCAGCCGCGTGATGGCGGGCGAAATGCTGCGCGACATGCCGGCCGTGAGCCGCCACATCGATCATATCGCGGTCAAGGAAGCGGTGTTCCCCTGGGCGCGCTTCCCCGGCGTCGATCCGGTGCTGTCGCCCGAAATGAAATCGACGGGCGAGGTGATGGGTATCGACCGCGATTTCGCCACCGCCTTTGCCAAATCGCAACTTGGCGCCGGCGTCACCCTGCCTCAGGGCGGTACGGTGTTCGTCAGCGTCAAGGACAGCGACAAGGCGGTCATCCTGCCGGGCGTCCGCATCCTGTCGGATCTGGGCTTTGCCATCATCGCGACGGGCGGCACCGCCGATTACCTGGCGGAGCAGGGCATCGCCGTGGAGCGGGTGAACAAGGTGGCGCAGGGTCGGCCGCACATTGTCGACCGGATCCTGGATGGCAAGGTGACGTTGGTCTTCAACACGACCGAAGGGTGGCAGTCGCTGAAGGATTCAGCGTCGATCCGCGCTTCGGCCGTTGCGCAGAAGGTGCCGTATTTCACCACGGCCCCCGCCAGCGTCGCCGCCGCACAGGCAATCCAGGCAATGCGCGGCCACTCTCTTGAAGTGCGTCCCCTGCAGGCCTATTATTCGAAATCGCACAATTGATCCCGGATCATTGGTGACTGGTGCGGGCGGTCAGGGGATGGGCCGCTTGGGACAAGATATTGATGTAAAGGGTTTGAGGGATGGCGACCGTCGAGAAGATGCCGATGCTGGCGCGGGGCTACGAGATGCTCAGCGAGCAGCTCAAGGCGCTGAAGGCCGAGCGTCCGCAGATCGTTGATGCGATCGAGGAAGCGCGCGCGCATGGCGACCTGTCGGAAAACGCCGAATATCACGCCGCCAAGGAGCGTCAGGGCCAGATCGAAGCGTCGATCGCGGATATCGAGGACAAGCTGTCCCGTGCCCAGGTGATCGACCCGCGCGATCTGTCCGGCGACCGCATCGTGTTCGGCGCGACCGTCACGCTGATCGACGAGGATGAGAAGGCGGTCCGTTATCAGATCGTCGGTCTGGCCGAAGCGGACGCCAAGACGGGCATGATCAGCTATAATTCGCCGCTGGGCCGCGCGCTGATCGGCCGCAAGGTCGGCGACGAGATCGAAGTGACCGTGCCCGCCGGCGATCGCTGGTACGAAGTCAGCAACATCGAATTCATCTGATCCCGACCGGCTCGCCCGAGGCAAAAGCAAAAAGGCCGCTTCCCGTTGAGGAGACGGCCTTTTTTGTTGGTTATGCTTCTGGTTCGAGCAGGCGGTGCAGATGGACGACAACATACCGCATTTCGGCATCGTCCACCGTGCGTTGCGCGGCTGCACGCCAGGCTTTTTCGGCGGCGGCGTAATCCGGATAGATGCCGACCACGTCCAGCTTTGACGGATCGGCGAAATCAAGGGTCTGCGGGTCGCTGACGCGGCCGCCGAATACCAGGTGCAGTTTGCTCATCGGCTGTTTCCCGGGGCTTGAGAATGATCCGTCCCGCTTACCGCAATGCGGCGCAGTCTCAACCCCGGGTAACCGGGGTCAGCCGGATTTTTTCGCTGCGTCGCGTCCCGCCTCCTTGGCGGCGAGCAGGACGTGCTCGACGATCGAGCCTGCGCGCGCCTTGGCCCTGCTGGTGTCGGGCGTCAACGCGCTCAGCTCCTGCTTTCCGACTTCACGGGCGGCGGCGACAGCCGCACCGGCGGTTGCGGTGATTCGCTTGCCGAGCGGGCCCAGCACCGATTTTTCCTTCTGCGTTTTTGGCAACAGCGCCCCGGCGATCATGCCGACGGCAATGCCTGCTCCCAGGACCGCCAGCGGATTATCCTCGACCCGGCGGCTCGTCTGTTCCCGGCTGCTGTCAATGGCCTTGGAAACCTTGCGCTTCACGCTGGCCTTGCCGTTCTTCGTCTTTGCGGAGTCGGTCATTGCTCGTCCTTTTCCGGTGAATCTAACTCGTGTTCGTCCAACCTGACTGACCGGGCGCCGGTTCCACGGCCTAGCCGTTTCACGAGCACCAACAATCCGATCAGCGCCGCGCCGATCATGGCAGGTTTGCTGGTCGCCGCCTTGCCGGCCAGTCCGGCGGCAAATTGCTGTCCCTTGCGCGCAGCGGCGCTGGACAGGCGTTCCAGCACCTCGTCCGGGCCCAGCTGATCGCGCAGGCGCGCCGCCGTGACGTCCATCTGCCGACGGGCAGCATTGGCCATCTGGCGGGCAGTCAGGGGGTCGATCGGGCTGCTCATTCATCAAGTTCCGCCGCAGGGGAGGTGGGGTCCAGCGGACGGACAAGGCGGCGTGCGCGCGACCGCGCCGTCAGCGCGAGCAACGCAACCAGCGCCACGCTCGGCACGATGACGAAGAGCATGGCAAAGACCAGACCGACGATCGGCTGTAGCAGCAACATCAGGCCGACCAGAATGGCAAGCATGATGGCCGTGCCTATCGCCAGCGCGCCGGCACCCAATCCAACCAGGATGATCGCATCCCGGGCCCGGTCGCGAGCGACCGCTTCGGCAAAGACGGCCTCTGCCTTTGCATAGGCTCGGGCATCCTTGACCAGCTGACCCATCAGCTTGGGTACGGTTTCCAGGTCGTGCTCATCCGCCACGGCAAAACGCCCCGCTCGCCGCCATGATCAGCCCTTGGTACCGCTCTCGTCAGCCGTTTCGGCAGCGTCAGCGACGCCATCGATGCCCGACTTGATCACCCGTGCCAGCACGAACCCGATGGCAGCGGCAGCACCAATCGCCACGGCAGGCGACTTGCGCACAAAATCGCGGACATCGTCGACCAGCTCGTCAACATCCTTGCGCTCGATGGTCCCGGCCAACCCGGCAACGGCGCTGGCCGCCGACCGCGCATACTGGCCATATTGCTGGCCGACCTTCTCATCGACCGTGCTGGCAGCGTCGTCCATCATCCGGGCGAACTCGTTAAGCGCGCCAGATGCCTTCTGCTTGCCTTCTTCGGCAAAGCCGCGGGCCTTGTCGGCAGCTTGGACGCCCAGCTTGGAAGCTTCGTGCTTGATGGCTTCGGCAGGCTTCGGCTTGGCATTCGCCGCCGATGCGGCTTCGGCATCGCCCGTCGGAGGCGTGGTTTCGGTGGATTCAGTCATGGGTCGATCCCTCCATTCGAATTCATCCAGTCAACCCGTGCCGGGCCAGCTGGTTCCAGCGCCGCCTCGATTGCCCCACGGCCAATCTGCCGATAGAGGCTGCCGCAAGAACGACCGGCGCCCAACGCGCCCCTCACATCTAGGAGGACCATTTCGTGACCGCAATCATCGACATTCATGCTCGCCAGATCCTGGACAGCCGGGGCAATCCCACGGTGGAGGTCGACGTGTTGCTGGAAGACGGCAGCTTCGGGCGTGCCGCCGTCCCGTCCGGCGCATCCACTGGCGCGCATGAAGCGGTGGAAAAGCGGGACGGCGACAAGTCTCGGTACATGGGCAAGGGCGTGACCGAAGCGGTCGAGGCGGTCAATTCCGAGATTTTCGAGGCGATTACCGGCATGGATGCCGAGGATCAGGCCGATCTGGATCAGGCAATGATCGAGCTGGACGGTACGGAGAACAAGAGCCGACTGGGCGCAAACGCCATCCTGGGCGTGTCGCTGGCAGCGGCGAAGGCAGCGGCCGATGCCCGTGGCCTGCCGCTCTACCGCTATGTCGGCGGCGTTTCGGCGCATGTTCTGCCGGTGCCGATGATGAACATCATCAATGGCGGCGAGCATGCCGACAACCCCATCGATTTCCAGGAGTTCATGATCATGCCCGTCGGTGCCGAGAGCATCGGCGAAGCCGTCCGCTGCGGCGCGGAGATCTTTCACACGCTGAAGAAGAAGCTGCATGACAAGGGGCTGGCGACAGGCGTGGGTGACGAGGGCGGATTTGCCCCCAACATCGCCAGCACGCGTGAGGCGCTGGACTTCATCATGGCGAGTGTCGAGGCGGCCGGATACAAGCCGGGCGAAGACGTGATGCTGGCGCTGGATTGCGCTGCGACCGAGTTCTTCAAGAACGGCCGGTACGAGATCACCGGCGAAGGCCTGTCTTTGACGCCGGTCCAGATGGCCGAATATCTGGCCGACCTGACCCGCGCCTATCCGATCCTGTCGATAGAGGACGGCATGGGCGAGGACGATTTCGAAGGGTGGAAGGCGCTGACGGACGCCGTGGGCGACAAGGTGCAGCTGGTCGGCGACGACCTGTTCGTCACCAATCCCAAGCGGCTTGCCATGGGGATCGAACAGGGCCTGGCCAATTCGCTGCTGGTCAAGGTGAACCAGATCGGTACGCTGACCGAAACGCTGGCGGCGGTCAGCCTGGCCCAGCGTTCGTCCTATACCGCCGTCATGTCGCACCGGTCGGGCGAGACCGAGGATGCGACGATCGCCGACCTGGCGGTCGCCACGAATTGCGGTCAGATCAAGACGGGATCGCTTGCCCGTTCCGACCGGCTTGCCAAGTACAACCAGCTGATCCGCATCGAGGAAGAGCTGGGCGACGCAGCGGTCTATGCCGGGCGCAGCGTCCTGCGCGGCTGATCGTCCGACCGGCCCGGCAGCGCGCGTCAGAACAGGCGCGCGCCGTCGGGCACCGGATGGTCGGGGCGAAACAGCACCACTTCGCCAGTCGCGTCGGGAAAGCCGAGTGTCAGCACCTCTGACATGAACTTGCCGATCTGGCGCGGCGGGAAATTGACGACGGCCGCGACCTGACGGCCGATCAGATCGTCGGGCGTATAGTGGCGGGTGATCTGTGCGCTCGACCTGCGCTGGCCGATGCCGGGGCCGAAATCGATGACCAGTTTCAGCGCCGGCTTGCGCGCTTCGGGAAAGGGTTCGGCGGACAGGATTGTCCCCACTCGGATATCGACGGCCAGAAAATCGTGGAAGCTGATCGTGTTGGCCGCAGGATCCGCCGGATTATGACTAAGGTGCATCACTTAATCCCTCAGTAACCACTTGATTCGCCGATTCGGGTCGGCCATGAATCATTCATGTCGGCAGGTGGGGTCATCCGGTCAATTCTGTGGAGGGCGGTCGTCCCGTCCCTGGCAATCGGTTTTATGGGCATCTTTGCCTATAATGCCGTGCTGGGTGCCAATGGCCTGCTGAACTACCGCGAATATAACCGCCAGATGCGCGTCAAACAGGCGCAATATGCTGCGCTTCAGCAACAGCGGCAGCAACTGGCGAACCGGGTGCGCCTGTTAAAGGGCAAGGCTGATCCCGATCTGGTCGACGAACTGCTGCGCAAGGGCATGGGCGTCAGCCGCGAGGATGAAATCATCATCCTTCTCAATCAGAACTGATCCCACCAGACCGGCACATTCGAATTCGGGTGATTGCCCTAGGGCAGAAAACACGCCTATAGGCGGGCACCTTCCTTCCCCGGAACGAGGATCAAGATAACGTGGCAAAGGCACCGGCGAACCGCGCCAGCACCGAACCCCCCATTCCCAATCGGGAGCGACCCGGCGAACCGCAGCGGTTCAAGGCTTCGAAGGAGCAACTGCTGGAATTCTACCGCCAGATGCTTCTGATCCGCCGGTTCGAGGAAAAGGCCGGCCAGTTGTACGGCCTGGGCCTGATCGGCGGTTTCTGCCACCTGTATATCGGTCAGGAAGCGGTGGCCGTGGGCCTGCAGTCGGCGCTGAATGGCGACACCGATTCGGTCATCACCGGATATCGCGATCATGGCCACATGCTGGCCTATGGCATCGATCCAAAGGTCATCATGGCCGAACTGACCGGACGTGAAGCGGGCATCAGCCGCGGCAAGGGCGGTTCGATGCACATGTTCTCGACCGAAAAGAAGTTTTACGGCGGCCACGGCATCGTCGGCGCTCAGGTCAGCCTGGGTGCGGGACTGGCGTTCGGGCATAAATATGCCGGCGATGGCGGCGTGTGCCTTGCCTATTTCGGCGACGGCGCGGCCAACCAGGGCCAGGTGTATGAATCGTTCAACATGGCCGAGCTGTGGAAGCTGCCGATCATTTTCGTGATCGAAAACAACCAGTACGCCATGGGCACCAGCGTGCAGCGTTCATCGGCCGAAGATCAGATGTATCGGCGTGGCGAGAGCTTCCGCATCCCCGGCATCCAGGTCGATGGGATGGATGTCCTTGCCTGTCGCGGCGCTGCCGAAACCGCGCTGGAATGGGTGCGCAGCGGCAAGGGCCCGATCATCCTCGAGATGAAGACCTATCGCTATCGCGGCCATTCCATGTCCGATCCGGCCAAGTATCGCTCCCGCGACGAAGTGCAGTCGATGCGCGACAATTCCGATCCGATCGAGGGTGTGAAGAAGGAACTGGCCGCCGCCGGCGTGACCGAGGCCGATCTGAAGTCGATCGAGACGGAAATTCGCAAGATCGTGAACGAAGCGGCGGATTTCGCCGAATCCACGCCGGAACCCGATCCGGCAGAACTCTATACGGACGTGCTGGTGGGGACCTACTGACATGGCGATCGAACTGAAGATGCCGGCTTTGTCGCCGACCATGGAGGAAGGCACGCTGGCCAAGTGGCTGGTGAAGGAAGGCGATAGCGTCGCTGCGGGCGACATCATGGCCGAAATCGAAACCGACAAGGCGACCATGGAATTCGAGGCGGTCGACGAAGGCGTGATCGCCAGGATCCTGGTCGCCGAGGGTACCGACAACGTAAAGGTCGGCACCGTGATCGCGTTGATCGCGGGTGAGGGCGAGGATGCCGGTTCGGTTGAGGCCGCGCCTGCTGCTGCGCCTGCGCCCGAAGCGCTCAAGGCGGACGAGGCTCCTGGCAAGGCGGAAACGCCCACCGGTACGGCTCAGCTCGCCGATGTGAAGCCGCGCGCCGCCGATCCCGCGATCCCCGAGGGGACCGAAATGGTCAAGACCACGGTCCGCGAGGCGTTGCGGGATGCGATGGCCGAGGAAATGCGCGCCGACGACCGCGTGTTCGTGATGGGTGAGGAAGTCGCCGAATATCAGGGCGCCTACAAGGTCACGCAGGGCCTGCTCGACGAATTCGGCTCGCGCCGCGTCATCGACACGCCGATCACCGAATATGGCTTTGCCGGCATCGGCACGGGGGCCGCAATGGGCGGCCTGCGCCCGATCGTCGAGTTCATGACGTTCAATTTCGCCATGCAGGCGATCGACCACATCATCAATTCGGCGGCCAAGACGAATTACATGTCCGGCGGCCAGATGCGCTGTCCGATCGTGTTCCGCGGCCCCAACGGCGCAGCCAGCCGTGTGGCGGCTCAGCACAGCCAGAATTACGGCCCGTGGTACGCCAGCGTACCCGGCCTGATCGTCATCGCGCCTTATGACGCCGCCGATGCCAAGGGCCTGTTGAAGGCGGCGATCCGTAGCGAAGACCCCGTCGTCTTCCTGGAAAACGAGCTGATGTATGGCCGCAGCTTCGACGTGCCGAAGCTGGATGATTACGTCCTGCCGATCGGGAAGGCGCGGATCGTTCGTCCGGGTAAGGACGTGACGATCGTGTCCTATTCCATCGGCGTCGGCGTCGCGCTGGAAGCAGCGGAGACGCTGGCAGGCGAGGGCGTGGATGCCGAAGTGGTCGATCTTCGCACGCTGCGTCCGCTGGACACGGCAACCGTACTGGAAAGCCTGAAAAAGACGAACCGCATGGTGGTGGTCGAGGAAGGCTGGCCGACCTGTTCGATCGCGTCGGAAATTGCCGCCGTGGCGATGGAGCAGGGCTTTGACGACCTCGACGCGCCGGTACTGCGCGTGACGAACGAGGACGTGCCGCTGCCCTATGCGGCCAACTTGGAAAAGCTGGCCCTGGTCGATGCGGCGCGGGTCGTGGCTGCGGTAAAGAAGGTCACCTATCGCGGATGACGTGACGCCGTGGCGGGGCAGCTGGCTCCGCCACGGCATCGCTGGTGCGGTTGCCGGTCAGTTCACTGTGCCGGTGGTCGGCCAGCCGCTATTGGCGGTGCAAAGCGCCTGAGGCGCATTCTCCGTGTTGTACACCGCGGTCAGGTCGCGCCGGTCGCGTACCATCATCGACGCGATTTCGACCATGTTTGGATCGGGATGGATTCCGGTCGTGATCAGCGGCGTATATTCGAAATACAGCTCGACGAACATGGTGGCGTTGCTGTCGGCAACCACAGCCTGACGGCCCGCCGGCCCCATGCCCGCCAGGTTGTCTGCGCCGGCCGCGCCGTATGTCGATTCGTGCGACACCTTTGACCCATAGCATCGCTGCCACCGGATCCGGTATTTGCCGGTATGAGCCGGATCGTCTTCGAGGCTGCTGAGGATCACCCGCCCGTTTTGCGACAGGTTGAGACCCCCCGATTGCAGCTGAGCGCCGATCAACAGGTCGTTGATATCCTGTTCGGTAATCCGCTTTGCCTGAAGCTGCGTACCCGCACCGATCCGGGCAGCATTGTCGGCAATGTGCAGCGCCAGCTGGCTCACCCGCATCCGCGTCGTGATGTAATGGGTCAGTTCAGCACCGGTCAGCGTGAACAACAGGAAAAACGGCAGGCCATAAGCAAACTCGATCAGCGCGAGACCGGATGTGTTGCCACGCAGCCGGCGCACCGCCGCGGCGATCATGATGCCCGCCCGCTTCATGGGCAATTCCTTGTCGTCGAGCTGACCGTTCCGCTCTGGTCGCCATAGGGCTGGTTGCGCAGCACAGTGGTTGCAACGATCTGTTTTGCACCGGACATGCCGATGAACTCATAGAGCGGAAACACTGCCTGATAATCCACCTCGACGCGGTAGATCACGGCATCCTTGGCGCCGCCCTGGCCATTTTGCCCCAGATTGGCAGTCCAGCTGTTGTTATTGTTTTCATCGACATACGCCTCGCCGTTGTTGCACACCCCGTCGGGTGCACCCATCGTGTCGATGTAAACCTCTCCCTCATCATAGACGCCATTGCCATTGAGATCGGTAAAGGTCTCACCCGGCGTGTATTTGCCATCCGGCTGCGCACTGGCCATGTCCGTAAACGGTTCGCCGCGCCGCGTTGCCTGCCTGAAATTCAGGAACGAGGTGCGGGTGATCGTGGTGGTGGCACCGCTGACCAGCTTGGCAACCTCGTCCCGCACCTTCTGGTCCATGGCCGTCTGGCTGGCGGTAAGCTGACCGCCCTCCAGCGCACCGTCGCGGGCTGTCTTCTGGACGATCCCCTCGACCATGGCGTCCATGTACAGGGTATGGCCGATGTCCATCGCACCCATCACGAGCATGCACAGTGTCGGCGCGATGAAGGCGAATTCAAGCAAGGTATTGCCATCCTTCGCCCGCGCCAGCCGCGCAGCCGATTTGCGAAGTTGCGCGATCACGAGGTCAGCCTCAACTGAGAGATCTGATTGGCGATGTCGCGGAACGTTTCCTGCAGCTGCGTCGAGTTGCGCGCACTGAAGAACCGGCCCGACGAGGCGCAGGTCGTCATCTGACCCTCGATCGTGGTGTTGGACGTGCCGTACCAGATCACCCAGAGTGTGATGTTCTTGTTCTTGATCGCGGTGCAGATCGCCTGGGTCCGGGCGTTGACCTGTTCGGTCAACGTGCCGGTGGTGCTGCAGCCCTCAGTCGGTTCGATGTCGGGGTCGGTCTGACGCCGGTCGTACCAGGCAAGGCCATATGCCTGGTAGTTGTTGACATTGGTACAGGCGTCGCCATCGGTCATGAACACCAGATGCCGCTCGATCTCGCCGCCCTCCGGCGTGAACCGGTTTTCGCTGGCGAACAGCCCGGTGGGCGACATCAGGCGGCCACCCCAGATCAGGCCGATGTCGTGATAGGTGTTACCATTGGGCGTCAATGCGTTGACATAGGTTTCAAACGCACTGGCAGAAGCCCATTCGGTCAGTTTGGTCGCGGCAACCGGGCAGGCAAAGCTTCCTCCGGAAAAGTTGGTAAAGCTCGTGATGGTGTTGAGCGAACGCGCGTTGTTGTTGTCGGAACTGACTTTTCGCTGGTATGTGACCGCCAGTGCTGGCCGCCAGCGCGTCCGGTCGTCGCCCGTCGAAGGGACGCGATCAATGTCAAGGTCGATGGCGTCCGCATCGATGGGATAATAGCTGGTCGCGCGGACCGTATCACGCTCCTCGATGCAGCCAGCCCAGTTGATGGTGCTGTTCCCGAAATTGTTGTTGATCGGAAGCGAAATGCTGTTGTTCCATGTCGTGCCATTTTTCAGGCCGCTCACATTGAACTGGACGGGTTTATACTCCCACGCATTGAAGGCGCGGGCATTCGCCGTGCCTTGCTGAACATGGCGGAAGTCGAAGGTGCGATCGTAATTGCGGGTGCGCGTGCGATATTTGCAGTTGTTGTTGCCGGCTGCCCAGCTGACATATTGATACTCGCGGTCGCGCCATTGACGGACGGATTGAAACGTACCGTCCCATGATGTCAGGCCGCCATTGGCCTCGTTCCGGCCAAGCCAGGCATTGGCGTTGCGCGCTTCATCCCGAATCGCGGGCTGGGCAAGCGCTTCGCACTCTGCCCTAGTCGCCGTCGTGGCGCTGACGTTTCCGCTCCAATTGCTCCAATTGCCCTTTGCGCCATCGGTAAACCCGGTTTCCACGCCATAGACCGTCTTGATCTGCCTGGACTGGTAGGTCCACTGGTCGACGACCCAGTCGGGGTTGAGCAGGCGTCCGACATTGACGTTGGAGGCATAGGGCACAAAGCCAAACCGGACCTGGGTTTCAGTGCCGATACCACCACTGGGGTCGCCGCCGACACAGGATGCGGCCGTGTTTTCGCGGGCGAGCGTTTCATAGAAGCAAAGAACGGCTGTTTTCAGACCGTCGATCTTGCGCTGTGTGTCGTTCGGCAGCGGATCATCCATCGACCCGGTAACGTCAAGCACGAACATCACGTCCGTATTCGGCAGCCGCATTTCGGCATCGCAGTCGATCTGCAGCGTTTCTTCTTCCTTGCCCAGCACCCGCATCACCGTCATCGGCACGGTTGCGCTGGCTGTCCCCGTCACCTTTCCAGCCGTTTCCGCGAAGGTCGCGGTGACGCTCTCTGCGCCGAAGCTGCTGGGCGCGATATTGGCGTTGAAGAACTGCTGGGCGGTCTGGTTCGGCCTGCCGCCATTCTGGGTCCAGATGCCGCCGCCCATCGCCTTGCGGCCGGCAAGCGCGCCAGCATCGCAGGCGTGCTGAAGCCGCGTCTTGACGATGTACAGCCGGCTCAGGTCAAGCGCGCCGCCGATCAGGCCGGCAAGCGGCATCAGCGATGCGGCCATGATGGCCAGGGTGTTGGCGCGCTTGTCGCGGGCCAATCGGGTCAGCAAACCGCCTGCATGACGGGCTTTTTTTGTGAACCAGAATTGCATAGTGCCTGCGGCCCCCGGATATACGTACCCTTGCCCATGCACCCGCATTGGATAACCGCTGTTCAACCATCATGGTTACTGACGCATTTACCCCTGGAAACCGGCCGTGACCCTGCGCCTTTTGGAAAACCCCGAGGTGGCGCTGACCATCGGATATGCCCCGGCGACGTTGCAGCCAGTGGTCAAGGCGCTGTTGAGCCTGGACGACTCGCTGGGTGCGGTGTTGCGGGCGACGGGTCAGCCGATGCTGGCGCAGCTGCGGCTTGCGTGGTGGCGGGATCAGCTGGCGGCGCTGGACGGCGGGGAACCACCAGCGATGCCGGTGCTGGTCGAGGTGGCGTCAGCGGTGGTCGGCGCCGAGGTTTCGGGCCAGATGCTGGCCGACATGGCGACGGGATGGGAGCGGCTGGCGACGGCGGAGGAACTGACGCCGGAAATTCTGGGCGCTTATGCCGAGGAGCGGGGGGCAACGCTGTTCCGGGCGGTGGCGCGGTGTGCCGGGGTCGGTGAGCCTGCGGGCCTCGCCAAGGCGGGGCAGGGATGGGCGCTGGCCGATCTGTCCCGACATCTGAGCGATCCGGCGGCGGCGGGGGAGGCACAGGGGATGGCGCTGGCTGCGCTGGCCGATGCGCCGGGGCGCTGGCCGGGGCCGCTGCGGGTGCTGGGCGCGCTTTCGCTGCTGGCGCGGATGGATGCCGCCATGCCGCTGGACCAGCCGATCCGGCATGGTGCGCCGGGGCGGGTGGCGCGGCTGGCGCTGATGAAGCTGACCGGTCGCTAATCCGCATTGACCATCGCGCGGCCTCCGCTAGCCTTGGCGTCAAAGGGGCTGGGAGGCGGGCGATGTGGCGGTATCTGGCGGGGGCGGCAGGCGCGATGCTGCTGATGGTGGCGGGCCTGTTCCTGTACCGGTCGATGGCGAGCGGCGAGGCCAGCCCGACACCGCCGCCGCCGCCAGGGGCGCAGGCCGCAGCAGCGCCCCTGCCCGATGTCGCCCCTTCGGCCCCGGAGCGGAGCCGGGAGGAGAAACGGTTCGACCGGTATGACAAGGACCGGGACGACCGGATCACCCGGGACGAATATCTGGCCAGCCGGCGCAAGGCCTATGCCAAGCTGGATGCCAATGGCGACGGCCGGCTGAGCTTTGACGAATGGGCGATCCGCACCACCGACAAGTTCGCCAAGGCCGATGCCAGCGGCGACCGGGTGCTGACCCGGACAGAGTTTGCGACCACTGCGGTCAAGCGCAAGCCGGCTGCGAGCGTCAAATGTCCGCCGGCCGAGCGCGCCCCGGAACCGGCGGAGGAAGAGGCCGAGGGTTAGGCCGCCAGCCATTCCCCAAGGGCGACCCGGGCGCGGTCGGTGTACATCCGTTTCCGATCCGCTTTTTTCGTGCGGCCGGGAATGGGGGGCATCAGGCCGAAATTGACGTTCATCGGCTGATAGCTTTCCGCCCGCGCATTGCCCGTGATGTGGCCGAGCAGCGCGCCCAGCGCGGTCTCCACCGGCGGCGGCGTCATGGCGCGGCCCGCCAGTTCGGCGGCCCAGAAACGCCCGGCGATCAGGCCGATGGCAGCACTTTCCACATAGCCCTCGCACCCCGTAATCTGTCCGGCGAAGCGGATATGCGGGGCCGATTTCAGGCGCAGCGTGGGGTCGAGCAGCTCGGGCGAGCGGATGAAGGTGTTGCGGTGCAGGCCGCCCAGTCGGGCGAACTCTGCATTTTCAAGGCCGGGGATGGTGCGGAAGATGCGCACCTGTTCGGCATATTTCAGCTTGGTCTGAAAACCCACCATGTTCCACAGCGTGCCGGTGGCATTATCCTGCCTGAGCTGAACGGCGGCATAGGGCCAGCGGCCGGTGCGCGGATCATCCAGGCCGACCCCCTTCATCGGACCGAAGCGCAGCGTGTCGAGCCCACGTTCCGCCATTACCTCGATCGGCATGCAGCCGTCGAAATAGGGGACGTTTTCCCATTCCCGGAACTCGGTCTTTTCGCCCGCCATCAGCGCGGCGTGGAACGCCTCATACTGTTCGCGGTCCATGGCGCAGTTGATGTAATCCGATCCTTCGCCCTTGTTCCAGCGCGACTGTTTCCAGGCGATGTCCATGTCGATGCTTTCGACATGGACGATGGGGGCGATGGCGTCGAAGAACGCCAGCTGATCCTTGCCCGTCGCAGCGCCGATAGCGCCGGCCAGACCCGGCGCGGTCAGGGGACCCGTGGCGATGATCGTCGGGCCGCTGGCGGGCAGGGTGTCGATCCGTTCCCGCACGACGGTAATGTTCGGATGTTGAGCCAGGCGTGCGGTGACCCCGGCGGCAAAGCCGTCGCGGTCGACGGCAAGGGCGGATCCGGCCGGAACCTTGTGCACATCCCCCATCGCCATGATGATCGAGCCCAATGCGCGCATTTCCTGATGCAGCAGGCCGACGGCATTGCTGTCGGCGTCATCGGAACGAAAGCTGTTCGAGCAGACCAGTTCGGCAAGATCGTCGGTCTGATGCGCGGGGGTGCGTTCTCCGGAGCCGCGCATTTCGGACAGGCGGACGCGAAGCCCGGCCTCGGCCAGCTGCCAGGCGGCTTCCGATCCGGCGAGGCCGCCGCCAATGATGTGAATGTCGTGGGTGTTGGTCATCAAATTGGGGCCAGTTTTGACAGTTTTGACACTATGAATGGGTTTACGGGGCGGTTGACAGTCGGAACCGGGTCTTTCCGCGCCATGCACGGGGCTTTTGCGCAGGCAGAGCCTAGGCGCAAGACGGGTGTGTAGGAAAGGGGCGGGATTGGGCGGAGGGCGGTGGGAAGGGGGGCAGCAAGAAGACCCTCACCCTTCCCACCGCTTCGCGGCGGGCCCCTTCCCTCTCCCGCTTGCGGGAGAGGGAGCATTCAACGCGGCCTGTGCCATCATTCCCTTTCCCGCAAGCGGGAGAGGGAGGGAGGCGCGCAGCGCCAGAAGGGTGAGGGCCTTCTCGCTACGCTCGTCGTGCCGGACCTGTTTCGGCATCCATGGTACAGCAGCGGGCGGTTGGCGGACCGCAAGCTGGACCCCGGCACGGGGCCGGGGTGACGGTGTTTGGTGAAGCAGGGCGGTGCGCCCATGCTCCCGTCATGCCGGATGTGTTCCGGCATCCATTGTGCGGCAGCAGGCGGATCGTGCGGTGGCACGCTGGACCCCGGCACAAGGCCGGGGTGACGGTGGGGAATAGGGCATCGGCGTGCTGGCATTGGCGCAAGAAGACGGGCAGTGCTTGGACAGGCTCAGCACGAGCGGGGACAGGATGGCGAAAACGATCTGGATAGCGGCGCTGATTGCGGGGGCGAGTTATACGCTGGTCGGATGGTCCGACCTGAGCGGGCCGGGCGTCGTCGTGTGGAAGGGGGCGGGCGTGGGCCTGCTCGCACTATGGGCGGCGATGACGGCGCGGGAAAGCGATGGCCGGTTGCTGGCCGCCGCGCTGGCGCTGGGCGCGATCGGCGATGTCCTGCTGGAGGCGGTGAGCCTGATCGTGGGGGCGATCGCGTTCCTGGCCGGGCATATCGTCTATATCGCGCTGTTCGCCCGGCACCGGCGACCGGCGATGAGCCGGAGCCAGCGCCTGCTCGGATGGATCATCGCGCCTGCCACGACGCTGATCGCCGCGTTGCTGAGCCGGGATGCTGGCGTCGCCATCTATGCGGCCGGGCTGGGCAGCATGGCGGCATTTGCGTGGACCAGCCGCTTTCCCCGCTATCGGGTCGGGGTCGGCGCGATGCTGTTCGTCCTGTCCGACCTGATCCTGTTCGCGCGGATCGGCGGATTTGGCAGCTGGGAGCTGCTGATCTGGCCGACGTATTTCGCGGGCCAGGCGCTGATCGCATGGGGCGCGGGGCGGTTGCTGGCCGCCTCTGCCCGCTGAGCGATGATCGCCAGCACGTTGTTCGACACATCGCCAATCAGCAATTCGCCCCAGGCGCGGGCATAGCGGTTCACCGGCGTCTGCGCCCAATAGCGGGTGGTCAGCGTGAGCCGGGTGCCGCCATCCGGCAGGTGGGTCAGCCGATAGCCGCCATCGGTGATGCGGTAATGCGGGCTGTCGGGCATCAGGTGCCGGTCCTGCATCGCCCAGCCGTCCATCGCAGCGCGGCCGAAGCGGAAATCCCAGTGGAGCCGACGTCCCGGCTGCCATGCTGTCACGACTTCATCGAAGCGGATATCATCCTGCCACGCGACGTGGCGGACCGCGCCCACCCGGTCGGCATCGAGGCGGACCCCGGTGGGGCGGGGCAGGCCGATCAGGCTTTGCGAGACGGTGAAGCGTCCCTCGTCCGCGCGGATCGCGCCGACGCCCTTGGCCAGCTGCCAGACGGTCATCGGATCGGCGGCAATATCGATGCTGCGCGTCACGACATAGCGATCGCGGGGAAGCGGGATCATCGGTTCGACCTGAAACGCGACGAGCGGGATGACCAGCAGCGCGCTGGCGTTGAACGTCGCCTCGATCGATTCCCCCGGCTTGCGGCGCTGGCGCAGCTTCATGGTCAGCGCGCCGCCGATCAGACTGCTGACCATCCACAGCGGGGCGAGCATCAGGATACAGATCACGCCTTCCCGCAGGAAAACCATGGATGCAACGATGACCAGTAGCATCAGGACGAAGGGGACGGTGCCGAGATACCAGCCGCGCCCTTTTTCCCCATGCGGGTCCCCGACATAGGCGATGAACGCCGTGACCGCGGCGGGCAGCACCAGCAGAAAGGTGAAGCCGACAAGCGCCCCGGGCCGGGTGAAATCGAGCAGCAGATAGACGCCAAGCGCAAAGGCCAGGGCGACCGCAAAGGCACCGGCGATGCGGCGGGTGGCGGTCGGCAGGCGAGGCGATTCAAGGTCCATGTTTATCTGCCTTCAGTTAATTCTGTAAATACAGAAACATATGGGTGCGGCTGATCGGGACTCGACGGGCGGCGGGCGGGTCAGCCTTCCTGCTTGCCGGAACCGGGGATGAAGCGGGCGACCTTTGCCCCCAGCTTCATCAGGGTGACGAGGGTGGATTTGGGCAGGGAGCGCACCTGTTCGTACCAGTTGCCCAGCGTGCCGATGAATTCGTTCATGCGGACGATCCGTTCCCGGACATGGGGCGGGGCCGATGGATCGTTGCGAAGCCGTTCGGCCAGTTCGCCCATCAGCTGAATCGTCGGGTCGATCTCTCTGCGCTTACGCTCCTGCGTGATGCGCACGAGCATTTCCCACAGATCGGTTTCGCCGACAAAATGATCGCGGCGATCCCCCTCTACATGCACGCGGCGGACGATGCCGTAGCCGGTCAGTTCCTTGAGCGCGGTGGAGACGTTGGAACGGGCGAGAGTGAGCGTGTCGGTAATCTCGTCCGCCGGCAGCGGCCGGTCGGACAGATAGAGCAGGGCATGGACCTGAGCCACCGATCGGTTGACCCCCCATTGCGTGCCCATTTCCCCCCAATGGAGGATGAACGCCTTTGCATCGGGATGGTCGAACAGGCTCAAGTGCAATCCTTTCTGTAAAGACAGAAATAACAGATGACGCTGATGAGTCAAGCCGGGATGCCGCGCTCTCTTGCGCTGACCGTCCGCCCGGTTATTGCGCGGTGCATGACCGAAATGTCCCGCACGTTCGACCCGGCCGAAATCGAGGCCCGCTGGTATGCCCATTGGGAGCGCGAAGGGCTGTTCCGCCCCGACCGGCCCGGCGCGGAGCCATGGACGATCGTCAATCCGCCGCCGAACGTCACGGGCAGCCTGCATATCGGCCATGCGCTGGACAATACGTTGCAGGACATCCTGGCCCGCCATGCGCGGTTGCAGGGCAAGGATGCGCGATGGGTGGTCGGCATGGACCATGCCGGCATCGCCACACAGATGGTGGTCGAGCGGCAGCTGAACGCCGCCGGGCAGAAGCGCACCGATTTCACGCGCGAGCAGTTTGTCGACAAGGTGTGGCAGTGGAAGGCGGAAAGCGGCGGGGCGATCACCCGGCAGCTGCGCCGGCTGGGCTGTTCGATGGACTGGTCGGACGAGCGGTTCACGATGGATGATGGCTTCAGCAAGACGGTGCTGAAGGTGTTCGTCGACCTGTATCGGCAGGGGCTGCTGTATCGCGACAAGCGGCTGGTGAACTGGGACCCTGGCCTTGGCACCGCGATTTCCGACCTGGAGGTCGAGACGCGCGAGGTGAAGGGGAGCTTCTGGCGCATCCGCTATCCGCTGGCCGACGGGTCGGGGCATATCGAGGTGGCGACGACGCGGCCCGAGACCATGCTGGCCGACATGGCGGTGGCGGTGCACCCGGACGATGCGCGCTATACCGCGATGGTGGGCAGGCAGGTGCGCCTGCCGATCACCGGGCGCCTGATCCCCATCGTCGCGGACGAACATGCCGATCCCGAACTGGGGTCGGGCGCGGTGAAGATCACGCCGGGGCATGATTTCAACGATTTTGAAGTGGGGGTTCGCGCCGGGATCAAGCCGGCGGAGATGCTCAACATGCTGGATGCCAGGGCGGCGGTTTGCCAGACGGCGGACGGGATGATCCCGGCCGAGCTGATCGGGCTGGACCGGGCCGATGCGCGGCGGGCGGTGGTCGAACGGCTGAAGGCCGAGGGCTGGCTGATCCCGCACATTGACAAGGACGGGGCCGAGCATGATGCCGAGCCGCGGACGATCCAGACGCCCTATGGCGACCGGTCGGGCGTGGTCATCGAGCCCTGGCTGACCGACCAATGGTATGTCGATGCCAAGACGCTGGCCCAGCGGCCGATCGAGGCGGTGAAATCCGGCGCGATCCAGGTCGTGCCCAGGACGTGGGAAAAGACGTTTTTTCACTGGATGGACAATATCCAGCCCTGGTGCGTCAGCCGCCAGCTGTGGTGGGGGCACCGTATCCCGGCATGGTATGCCGAGGATGGCCGCGTGTTCGTGGCCGAAACCGAGGAGGAGGCGCAGGCCGAGGCAGGGGCCGGCGTTGCGCTGACCCGCGACAATGACGTACTCGACACCTGGTTCTCGTCCGCGCTTTGGCCGTTCGGGACGCTGGGCTGGCCGGAGAATGGCGAACGGACGCTGGGCGGGCGGTATCCCAACGACATCCTGATTTCCGGGTTCGACATCCTGTTCTTCTGGGATGCGCGCATGATGATGCAGGGGATGCATTTCATGGGCGATGTGCCGTTCCGCAAGCTGTACCTGCACGGGCTGGTGCGCGCGGCGGACGGGGCCAAGATGTCCAAGTCAAAGGGCAATGTGGTCGATCCGCTTGGCCTGATTGACAAGTACGGCGCGGATGCCCTGCGCTTCTTCATGGCGGCGATGGAGAGCCAGGGCCGCGACGTGAAGATGGACGAGGCGCGGGTCGAGGGATACCGGAACTTCGCGACGAAGCTGTGGAATGCCGCCCGCTTCTGCCAGTCGAACGGGATCGGCGCGAGCCGCAGCATCGAGGCGCCGGAGGCGAGCCTGGCGGTCAATCGCTGGATCATCGGCGAAACGGTGGCGTGCGTGCAGGCGGTCGATCTGGCGCTGGCAGAGCTGCGTTTCGATGCGGCGGCCAACGCGATCTATCAGTTCGCGTGGAGCCGGTTCTGCGACTGGTATGTCGAGTTGATCAAGCCGGTGTTGCAGGGCAGCGTCCTTCGACAGGCTCAGGACGAGCGAGGGGCGGATGCGGACACCGCCGGGGACGAAACGCGGCGCGTTGCCGGATGGGTGCTGGATCAGATCCTGGTGCTGCTCCACCCGTTCATGCCGTTTGTGACCGAGGAGCTGTGGCACGCGCTGGGCGAACGGGAATATGACCTGATCGTCGCCAAATGGCCGATGCCGGACGCCCGGTCGC
The DNA here is from genome assembly GCF_049889035.1 of Sphingomonas eleionomae. Taxonomy (NCBI): domain Bacteria; kingdom Pseudomonadati; phylum Pseudomonadota; class Alphaproteobacteria; order Sphingomonadales; family Sphingomonadaceae; genus Sphingomonas; species Sphingomonas eleionomae. The sequence goes on from NZ_JBLTWP010000001.1 coordinate 374,915, forward strand.
TGGACCCCGAGGCGGGGCGCGAGATTGACTGGCTGATCCGGCTGGTCAGCGATGTGCGCGCGGCGCGGGCGGAACTGAACGTGCCGCCGGGCGCGCGTCTGGCGTTCCATGTCCGCGATGCGGGCGAGACGACGCTGGGTCGGTTGGACCGGCAGGCGGCGGCGATTGCGCGGCTGGCGCGGATCGACCGGGCGGACGGTGCGGAACCGGCGGGCGGCGCGTTGCAGGTGGTGGTGGACGAGGCGGTGCTGGTCCTGCCGCTGGAAGGCGTCATCGACCTGGAGGCGGAGAAGGCGCGCCTGACCAAGGCGATCGCTGCCGCCGCGAAGGAGCGGGATGCGCTGGCCGGGCGGCTTTCCAACCCCAGCTTTGTCGAGCGTGCCAAGCCGGAGGCAGTGGAAAAGGCGAGGGCCGATCACGCGGAGAAAGAGGCCGAGGCGGAGCGGCTGTCCGCGGCGCTGGCGCGGCTGGGATAATGCCAGCGCTCCTGCTTTGGCAGGAGCATGGCTGGATACAGCGCCTATCGTCACCCCGGCCCTGTGCCGGGGTGACGGAGGGCGGGCAGATCGTCCGTGCGGACATGATCCCGGTAGGGTGACGCCGGCGGCCATCGGAAGCCTTGCCCCGGATCAAGTCCGGGGCGACGTCGGGCGGCGCCAAGGCGCGGATTCGGGCTTGCCTCCCCGCTGCCATCGCCCCACAACCCGGCTCCATGAGCCATTATCCAGCGCTGCGTATGCGCCGTACCCGATCCGCCCCGTGGAGCCGCAGGATGCACGCCGAGACCGTGCTGTCCCCGGCCGACCTGATCTGGCCGTTGTTCGTCACCGACGGGTCGGGGGTCGAGGAGCCGATCGGATCGCTGCCCGGCGTGTCGCGCTGGTCGGTGGACGGCATCGCCGCGCGGGCAAGGGAAGCGGCGGCGGCGGGAATCCCGTGCATCGCGCTGTTCCCCAACACGCCGCACGACCTGCGCAGCGAGGATGGGCGCGAGGCGCTGAACCCCGACAATCTGATGTGCCGGGCGATCCGGGCGATCAAGGATGCGGTGCCGGATATCGGCGTGCTGACCGATGTGGCGCTGGATCCCTATACCGCGCATGGCCATGACGGGCTGGTCGACGATGCGGGCTATGTCCTGAATGACGCCACGGCCGAAATGCTGGTGGCGCAATCGCTGAATCAGGCAGCGGCGGGGGCGGACGTGATCGCGCCCAGCGACATGATGGATGGGCGCATCGGCCTGATCCGGTCGGCGCTGGAAGAAGCCGGGCACCATAATGTCCAGATCATGAGCTATGCCGCCAAATATGCGTCGGCCTTTTACGGACCGTTCCGCGATGCGGTCGGCTCGCGCGGGCTGCTGAAAGGCGACAAGAAGACGTACCAGATGGATCCCGCCAATGCCGAGGAGGCGCTGCGCGAAGTGGCGCTGGACCTGGACGAGGGCGCGGACAGCGTAATGGTGAAACCGGGCCTGCCGTATCTGGACATTGTCCGGCGGGTGAAGGAACGGTTCGAGGTGCCTGTGTTCGCTTATCAGGTCAGCGGCGAATATGCGATGATCGAGGCGGCCGCAGCGGCGGGGGCGGGGGACCGTGATGCCCTGATCCTGGAAACGCTGATGGCGTTCAAGCGGGCGGGATGTTCCGGCGTCCTGTCCTATCACGCCCTGCACGCCGCGCGGCTGCTGCAGCCGTGATCGTTACCGACCGGTTGCACCTGCGACCCTGGACCGAGGCGGACAAGCCGGTGTTCCATGCGCTGGTGAACACGCCCGCGATGATGGCGCATTTCGGCGGGCCGGTTTCCGCCGAGCGGCACAATGCGATCATCGATGCCCAGATGGCGCAACAGGCGCAGCACGGCCATTGCATGTGGGCGGTCGATTTGCGGGAGACGGGCGAGCTGGCCGGGGTCTGCGGCCTGCGCATCGGCGGGCATCCCGGCACGCCGGTGATGGGCGACCTGGAGATCGGGTGGCGCATCGGCGAGCGATGGTGGGGAGAGGGCATCGCGCGTGAGGCGGCCGAGGCGAGCCTGGCATGGGGATGGGCGAACACCGCGCATCCGCGCATTTCCGCCTGGACCGTGATCGGCAACGCGCGGTCATGGGGCCTGATGCGGCGATTGGGCATGAAGCGTCGCGAGGACCTGGATTTCCGTCACCCGGATTATCCGGCGGACAGCCCGCAGGCGGCTATGATCGTTTATGCCGTCGACCGGCCGCAGACCGAACCGGCGAGCGCGGCAGCATGAGCGATCCAGCCGTTCCCGAAACCCGCCTGGAAGAGGAAGCCATCATGGCGACCGACGCGCTGACCGACGCGTCCGGGGGTTCGTCGTCGCGCCGATGGCTGTTCGTCGCCACCATCCTGCTGGGCAGTTTCCTGTTGTTCCTCGTCCAGCCGATGATCGCGCGCATGGCGCTGCCCCGGTTGGGCGGTGCGCCGGCGGTGTGGAACAGCGCCATGCTGGTCTATCAGGCGCTGCTGCTGGGCGGCTATGGCTATGCGCACTGGCTGGGCCGGTTTGCCGTGCGGCGGCAGGCGGCGATCCATCTGGGCGTGCTGGCCGGGGCATGCCTTTGGCTGCCCATCGGCCTGATCGCGATCAGCCCGCCCGCCGATGGCGAGCCGGCGCTGTGGGTGCCGGGGTTGCTGATCGCGTCCATCGGGCCGCTGTTCCTGGCGGTGTCGGCACAGGCGCCGCTGGTGCAGCGATGGTTTTCCAGCGCCAGTGGCGGGGCGGACCCCTATGCCCTGTATGCCGCGTCCAATATCGGCAGTTTCGGCGGCCTGCTTGCCTATCCCCTGCTGGTTGAACCCAGCCTGCCGATCACCGGCCAGCGGTGGCTGTGGACGATCGGTTATATCGCCCTGATCCTGTTCGTGCTGGCCTGTGCCCGGTTGCTGCCAAAGGGCGCGCCGCCGACGCGGGAGATGCACGCCCCCGGTTCCGCCCCCGGCAGGCGGCGCATCCTGCACTGGCTGGCGCTGGCGCTGGTGCCGTCGGGCCTGATGCTGGCGACGACGACGTTCCTGACCACCGATATCGTCGCCGTGCCGCTGCTGTGGGTCATGCCGCTGGGCCTGTATCTGCTGAGTTTCAGCGTCGCCTTTGCCGACCGGCGGGGGCTGGCGGACGTCATCATCCGCTGTGCGCCGGTGACGCTGATCATGTTCGGCGGGGTCATCATCGCGGGCAATCACGAATATCCGCTGCTTAACGCGATCATGGCGCTGGCGCTGCTGTTCGTGGTCAGTGTGGCGCTGCACGCGCGGATGTACGAGTTGCGCCCGGAGCCGAGCCGGTTGACCGGATTTTATCTTGTCATGGCGCTGGGCGGGGCATTGGGCGGCGTGTTCGCCGGGCTGATCGCGCCGGTGGTGTTCGACTGGACCTATGAATATCCCATCCTGATCCTGACGGCCGGGGTGCTGGTGCCGCAGATCTTCCTGCTGGATCCGATCGAGCGGATCTGGAGCGGCACGCTGCGGCGGCAATGGCTGTTGACCGGAGTGGTGACCGCCGCCGTCTTTGCCATCGTGATGATCGGCCTGAACCGGCCGGAACTGTTGCCGGGCAAGAAGCCGGAGGGGGTCGGGTTCCTGATCCTGGCGGGGCTGTCGCTGTTCGTCATCGGGCGGCGCGTGCCGTTCGTCATCATCCTGGCCGGGGCGCTGTTCCTGTTCGGCGGGTGGAACGCCATCGGCCTGACCATCCGGGGCGATGTGCGCACCCGCAGTTATTTCGGCGTCTATACGATCAACGACCGCAACCCCTATGTCCGCGAACTGACGCATGGCACGACGCTGCACGGCGTTCAGCTGCGCGGCAGCGAGGCCCGGCTGCGCTGGCCGACCACTTATTATGTGCCCGGGTCAGGCGTGGGGCAGGCGATGATCGCTGCCGAGGCGCTGTACGGACCGGATTCGCGGATCGGCGTTGTCGGGCTGGGGACCGGGACGCTGGCCTGTTACGCCCGGCCGCGCCAGCAATGGCAGTTTTTCGAGATCGACCCCACGGTCGTCCAGCTGTCGCGGGACAGCGGCAAGTTCACGTTCCTGAAGCAGTGCGCACCGCAGGCGAAGGTGGTGCTGGGCGATGCGCGGCTGCGGCTGGCCGAGGCGGCGCCGGCGAGCCTTGATCTGATCGCGCTGGATGCGTTTTCATCCGATGCGGTGCCGGTCCATCTGCTGACGCAGGAGGCATTCGCCACCTATCGCCAGGCGCTGGCCAAGGACGGCCTGCTGATGGTGCACATCTCCAACCGCTATCTGGCGATGGCGCCGGTGGTGGCGGCGAACATCCGGGCCAAGGGATGGTATGCCGCGCGAATGCGCTACACACCCGGCCCCGGCCTGGAACAGGCGACCGCATCCGACTGGATCGCGCTGAGCCCCAGCCCGGAGACGATTGCGCTGCTGCAGCTGGCGGGCGATGGGTGGGAGGGGCTGAAACCCTATCCGGGGTTCAAGCCATGGACCGACGATCACGCATCGATCCTGCCGGTGCTGAACGCGCTGCACCCCGAGCTGGCCGGGGAATAGGCACGGCGGATCAGGGCGCGGGGGCCAGCTGTTCCTCCAGCGCCGCAATGCGGGCGCGGCGGGCGGCCAGTGCCTCGCGCGCGGCTTCGAGCGCAGCGGTGAGGGGCGGATAGGCGTCCAGCCCCTCGATCCCCCGGTCGCTGGCCAGCCGGTCGAGATCGCTGACCACGCCGGACAGCGCATCGCGGTTGAGATCAAGCTGACCCAGCGCGAGCTGTGCCGACAGCCAGCGATCGCTGCCCGGCGCACTGCCGCGGGCAGCCGCAACGGCGCGTTCGGCAGTGTTCAACGCCGTATCGAATGCCTGTTCCACGGATGTGCGGCTGGCCGCCGCATCGGCGATGGCGGTATCCAGCGCGGGATCGCCGACCGGAGCGGCCACTGGCTGCACCGGGGTCGGGCGGCCCGCCATCCCCTTTTCGACCGGGCGCGGCAGCAGGCTTGGATAATCCTGACGCGGGATGCCGCAGCCGGCGAGCAGCGCGGCGGCCGAAAGCGCGGTGATGGACAGGGTAAAGGGCGAACGGGCGGGGCGTTGGATCATGCCTCCGTCTATGCCCGCCATATTCTGTTCGCAACGGGCTTGCATGATCCGAAAACCCCTTCTATTAGCGCCCCTCCAATGCGCGCCCGTAGCTCAGCTGGATAGAGCATCAGACTACGAATCTGAGGGTCGGACGTTCGAATCGTTCCGGGCGCGCCATGACAAGCCCCGTCGGCATCCAGTGCCGGCGGGGCTTATCTGTATCCGGCATCCCCGCTTCTCTGCGCTGCCCGGCATTTCCGTTTGAATGTTCCGGCACCACTCCCTAAGTCCCCGACCATACCCCGCATTGGCAGGAGAGAGGGCATGACGATTACCGGAGAACTGTTTATTGGTAGCGCTCGCATTGGCACGAGTCAGCGGTTTCATGCCTATAACCCGGCAACGGGCGAAGCGATTGCGGACGCCGGTTTTTCGATGGCCAGCGTGGAGCAGGTCGAGGAAGCGTGCGCGCTGGCCGCTGCTGCGTTTCCGATTTATTCGAACCTGCCGCTGGAACAGCGCGCGGCGTTTCTGGAAGCGGCCGCTGACGAGATTGATGCGCTGGGCGATACGCTGACCGAGCGGGGCTGTGCCGAAACCGGCCTGCCGACAGCGCGGCTGAACGGCGAGCGGGGCCGCACCGTCGGCCAGCTTCGCCTGTTCGCCAAGGAAGTGCGCGATGGCGCGTGGCAGGGCATCCGCATCGATCATGCGATTCCCGACCGTCAGCCGCTGCCGAAATCCGACCTGCGCCTGCGCCGCGTGCCGGTGGGCCCCGTTGCCGTGTTCGGCGCATCCAATTTCCCCCTGGCCTTTTCCGTTGCGGGTGGGGACACCGCGTCGGCCCTGGCCGCCGGGTGCCCGGTGGTCGTCAAGGCGCATTCGGCCCATCCGGGCACGTCGGAACTGGTCGCAGGCGCGATCATCCGCGCGGCGGAAAAGACCGGGATGCCCAATGGCGTGTTTTCGATGGTGACCGGTGCCGGATCGACCGTCGGTCAGGCGCTGGTCGCCGATCCCCGCATTGCGGCGGTCGGGTTCACCGGATCGCGCGGCGGCGGCACGGCGCTGATGAAGATCGCGGCGGCCCGGCCGGTGCCGATCCCGGTCTATGCCGAAATGTCGAGCATCAATCCCGTCATCCTGATGCCGCACGCGCTGGCCAACCGTGGCGGCGCGCTGGCCGATGCGTTCGTGGCGTCTGTGAGCATGGGTGCGGGCCAGTTCTGCACCAATCCCGGCCTGGTTCTGGCCGTGGACGGGCCGGACCTTGATGCGTTTGTCGAGCGTGCGGGCGGCGGCGTGTCTGGCTTGGGCGCGCAGGTCATGCTGACCGACGGCATTCACAAGGCGTTCGAGGAAGGCAAGGCCAAGCTGGCCGCCAGCCCGACCGTGCGCACGGTGGCCACCGGTCAGGCAGCCGAAGGGCCGACGCGCGGCGTCGCCGCCCTGTTCGAGACGAAGGGTGCCGATTTCATCGCCGACCCCGCCCATGCCCATGAGGTGTTCGGCGTATCGTCGCTGGTGGTGCGGTGTGCCGACCTGTCCGAACTGAACGAGGTGCTGCGCAAGCTGGAGGGTCAGTTGACCGCGACGCTGCAGGTCGACGAGGCGGATTATGACGCCGCCCGCAAGCTGATCTTTGCACTGGAGCAGACGGTGGGCCGGATCATCGTCAATGGCTGGCCGACCGGCGTCGAGGTGACCCATGCCATGGTGCATGGCGGCCCATACCCGTCGACATCGGACGGGCGCACCACGTCGGTGGGCACGCTGGCCATCGACCGGTTCCTGCGGCCCGTCAGCTATCAGGACATGCCGGAGGCGCTGTTGCCGGACGCGCTGAAGGGCGCGGCGGCGGGCGTTCTGGCCCGCGTGGATGGCGCCTGGCACATCTGATCCGACAGGATCGCACAGCCATGCCAAAGGGGCCGGTTCGCTCTTGCGTTCCGGCCCTTTTTGGCGGAAACTGATAGCGATAACAGCCTTGGGGAGAGGGCAATGAGGAGAGGCGTGGCGCTCGCACTGAGCGCGATGATGACGGCGATAGGCGCTGTCGGGGCATTTGCGCAGGCGGCCGGGGAGATCCTGATCACCGATCCTGAAAATGCCGAATGGAACTTTACCGGCAAGGGGATGCGCACCAAGGTCGTCGAGTCGGAAGGCGCGCCGGGCGGCATGGCGATCGAGGCGAATGTCGCGCGCAAGGGCGCCAATCCATGGGATATCCAGACCGCGATCACGCTGCGTCAGGGATTTGCCGTCGGGGACAAGCTGAGCTTTGGCTTTTATGCCCGTGCGGTGACGGGTGATGCGGGTGGTTCGACCATCAACCTGCCCATCCGCATCCAGCGCACCAGCGCACCCTATGACGCCGCCATCGAGGGCATGGTGACGGTTGGCCCGGAATGGAAATTCCATTGCATTTCCGGCCCGGCCAAAATCGCGTTGCAGCCCAATGAGATGAACGTGTCGGTTCAGATGGCGGGCGACAAGCGGGTCGTTCAGCTTGGGCCGTTCATGGGATTCATGATCCCGGCATCGTCATCGGCCCGGTTCAGCCGACAATGCGCCTGACTGTCGCTTCCGGTGCGACCGCTGCCGGGCCGGATGGCTTGACAGATGAGCGGGCCAGCGTAGTGGTAGCGCTATCAATGTTCAACAGATGATGGGATCCGCCGTGGAGAGGACGCTTTCGCCGCAATCATTGCCCGTGGACTATCAGGACGCGCTGCTCGTCGGGCGGGTCGGCCTGTCGCAGGGGCCGGTGCCGGTCGTGGTTCGGGGTGGCACCGTTTACGACGTGTCGCGCGAAGTGCCGACCGTCGCCGATCTGCTGGACGGGGACGTTTCGGCCGTCAGTGGCCGCGCGATCGGCGATGTCACGGACCTGTCCGTTCCGGGCGGAGAGGGCGGCGCGACGCTGCTGTCGCCGATCGACCTGCAATGCGTGAAGGCGGCGGGCGTGACCTTTGCCGTTTCCGCCATCGAGCGCGTGATCGAGGAGCGGGCGCGGGGCGATTCGTCCGCGGCGGCCGCCATCCGTGCCGAACTGGAAAGCAAGGTCGGGGACGGTATCCGTTCGGTGGTGCCGGGCAGCGAGCCGGCGATGCGGCTGAAACAGGCGCTGATCGATGCCGGGATGTGGTCGCAATATCTGGAGGTCGCCATCGGCCCGGATGCCGAGGTGTTCACCAAGGCGCCGGTCCTGTCGACGCTTGGCTGGGGATCGGAGATCGGCGTGCGGTCCGATTCCACCTGGAACAACCCCGAACCCGAAGTGGTCATCGCGGTCAATTCGCGGGGCGAAGCGGTTGGCGCGACGCTGGGCAATGACGTCAATCTGCGCGATTTCGAAGGCCGCAGCGCCCTGTTGCTGGGCAAGGCAAAGGACAACAATGCGTCCTGTTCCGTGGGGCCGTTCATCCGCCTGTTCGATGCGGGCTATACGATGGACGATGTCCGCGCAGCGGAGATCGACCTGTTGATCGAGGGGCCGGAGGGGTATCGCCTGGAAGGGCACAGCTCCATGCGCCAGATCAGCCGGGATCCGCTGGACCTGGTCAAGCAGACGCTGAGCGAGCATCAGTATCCGGACGGGTTCGTGCTGTTCCTGGGCACGCTGTTCGCGCCGGTGCAGGACCGCGACGTGCCGGGCCGCGGCTTTACCCACAAGGTCGGCGACCGGGTGACGATCGCCAATGACCGGCTGGGCCGCCTGATCAACCCGGTGACCACCAGCAAGGCGGCGGCGCCATGGACGATGGGGATTCGCGCATTTTACCGGAACCTGGCCGAACGCGGATTGCTTCGTGAAGCGGTTTCGGCTTGATTAAATAATATTAAATGGCGCACGGGGAGGGGATGCCCCGTGTGGACAAGGATTTTCGTGACGAAAGGAACTGACATGGCCGAGGCTGATCCGGCTCCGTTGACGCAAGCCGCAGCCCGGCGTGCCATTTATCCAAGCCTGGAGGGCAAGCGCGTCCTGATCACCGGCGGCGGTTCCGGCATTGGTGCCGGGCTGGTCGAGGGATTTGTGGCGCAGGGCGCACAGGTGACGTTTTTCGACATTGCCGAGGCGGATTCGCAGGCGGTGGTCGAGCGGCTGGACGGCCCGAACCGGCCGAGCTTTCACCGCGTCGACCTGACCGACATCGCCGCGCTGAAGGCGGCGATTGCCGCAGCCGAGGCCGCCACGGGCGGCGCGTTCGACGTGCTGGTCAACAACGCAGCCAATGACGACCGCCATTCCGTGGAACAGGTGGACGAGGCCTATTGGGACAACCGGCTGGCGGTGAACCTGAAGCACATGTTCTTTGCCGCGCAGGCAGTGGTGCCGGGCATGAAGGCCAATGGCGGCGGCGCGATCGTCAACCTGGGCTCGATCAGCTGGCATCTGGGGCTGAAGGACCTGCCTCTGTACCAGACGTGCAAGGCGGCCATCGAGGGGCTGTCGCGCAGTCTGGCCCGCGATCTGGGCGAGTTCGGCATCCGTTCCACCTGTGTCATCCCCGGCAATGTGCGCACGCCGCGCCAGCTGAAATGGTACACGCCGGAGGGCGAGGCCGAGATCGTGGCGGCGCAGTGCCTGAAGGGGCGGCTGGTGCCGGACGACATCGCCGCGATGGTGCTGTTCCTCGCGTCCGACGATGCCCGTCTGGTAACGGGGCACAGCTATTTCGTGGACGCGGGCTGGCGCTGACATGACGGTTTGCCTGTCCGATCCGCAATCGGTCTGGTCACTGGGCGCGCCGCTGGGCGAAGGGCCGGTGTGGGTCGAGCGGGATGCCGCCCTGTGGTTCGTGGACATCAAGAGCCACCGGATCCATCGGTTCGATCCGGCCAGCGGGGACAAGCAAAGCTGGGATGCGCCGGCACAGGTCGGCTTTTGCCTGCCCACCGACAGCGGGCAGTTTATCGCGGGGTTGCAGACCGGGCTGGCGCTGTTCGATCCTGCCACCGGCGGGTTTACCCCGATTGTCGATCCGGAACCGGACATGCCGGGCAACCGGCTGAACGACGGGGTGGTCGATGGCCATGGCCGCCTGTGGTTCGGGACGATGGACGATGGGGAGGCGGCGGATACCGGGTACTGGTATCGGCTGGACGGCAATGCCTGTATCAAGGCGGCAGGGCCGGTTTCGATCACCAACGGCCCGGCGCTGTGCCCGAAAAGCGAGACCATCTATACCGTCGATACGCTGGGCGGCCCGGTGTATGCGAGCGAGGTGCAGCCGGACGGCACCCTGGCCAACACTCGCCTGTTCACCACCATCCCGAACGCCGAGGGCTATCCCGACGGGCCGTGCGTCGATGCGGAAGGGTGCGTGTGGATCAGCCTTTACAATGGCTGGGGCGTGCGCCGGTATTCCCCGGCGGGCGAACTGCTTGAGGTGGTGGAGTTTCCGGTCAGCGCGATCACCAAGATCGCCTTTGGCGGACCGGACCTGAAGACCGTGTTCGCCACGACGGCGGCAAAGCATCTGGATGCGGCGGGCCGCGCCGCCCAGCCGCTGGCCGGCGACCTGTTTTCATTCCGGGTGGACGTGCCCGGATTGAAGGGAACAACGATAAAAGGGTTCTGAAGAGGATGATCCATCGCCCGTTTGCCGCCGCCCTTCTGCTTGCCGCAGGAGCGGCGCAGGCGGAGCCTGTCATCCTGACCCCCATGAGCAGCAACGCGGTGATCCAGCGGGATCGCCCGGTCATCGTCACCGGCACCGCCGATCCGGGCGAGGCGCTGACCGTCGCCATGGGCAGCGCGGCGGCGAAGGCCACCGCTGACGCCAAGGGCCGGTGGCAGGCGGTGCTGCCCCCGATCAAGGCGGGCGGCGATCCGATGACCCTGACCGTCACGGGTGCCAATGGCGCCGCGACGACGATGACCGGCCTGTTGGTCGGGGATGTCTGGCTGTGTTCCGGCCAGTCGAACATGGAGTATCAGACGCGGAACGCGCTGAACGGTCCCGCGCTGGTCGCATCGTCTGCCGACCCGCAGATCCGGCTGCTCCAGATGGAAAGGCGGGTCGCCTATGCGCCGGATGCACCGCTGGACAAGCGTCCGGCATGGGCGGCGGCATCGCCCGACAGCGTGAGCGGATTTTCGGCGGCCTGTTACCTGATGGTCAAGCAGTTGAAGGCCGAACAGGGCGTGCCGATGGGGGCGATCGACGCCAGCTGGGGCGGTACGGCGATCCGGCCGTGGATCGCGCTGGCGGATGCCCGGCCGCTGCCCGGCAATGCAGAGGACGCCGCGCTGCTGGAACAATATGCCGCTGATCCGGCCAAGGCGCTGATCACCTATGCCCGGCGATGGGGCGAATGGTGGCGCAAGGAGACGGGCGACAAGCCGGGGCAGGAGCCGTGGAACGCGCCCCAGCGGCTGAACTGGCAGCCGGTGCCGAAGATGACGCCATGGGAGCAATGGGGCGGCGCGACCGCCGAATTGAACGGCACCGTGTGGTTTGCGCGCGACGTGCCGCTGGGCAAGGAAGCGGCGGGCAAGGCGGCGACCCTCAGCCTGGCGGGGATCGACGAGCTGGACACGGTGTGGATCAATGGCGTGCCCGTTGGGTCCAGTTTCGGCTGGGGCAGCTGGCGCACCTATCCGGTGCCGGCCGGCGTGCTGAAGCCCGGGCAGAACCGCATCCTGGTCGCCATCGGTGATACCTGGGGGCCGGGCGGATTCATGGGACCGGCGGAGCAGATGAAGCTGACCGTCGAGGTGCAGGCGGCGGTGCCGCTGAGCGATGGCTGGCGCTATTCGGTCAGCACGGTCAAGGGGATGCCGCCCCGTACGCCTTGGGAAAGCCATTGGGGTCTGTCGACGCTGTACAACGGCATGATCGCGCCGCTGGGACCGATCGCGCTGAAGGGCGCCGCCTGGTATCAGGGGGAAAGCGATGTCGGCACGCGCGGCTATGACCAGCGCATGGCGGCGCTGATGGCGGGATGGCGGCGGCAGTCCGGGGTTGCCGACCTGCCGTTCCTGATCGTCGGGCTGACCAATTACGGGACGCCGACCTGGCAGCCCGTGGACAGCGCATGGGCGGCGACCCGCAACGAACAGCGGCTGGCCGCGGTGAACGATCCCCATGCGGCCATCGTTACCGCCATCGATATCGGCGAGCGGACGGACATTCACCCGGCGAACAAGAACGAACTGGCGCTGCGCCTGGCACGGGCGGCGACGGCGCTGGCCTATGGCGGCACCAGGTCCCCGTCCGGTCCGCTGGTCAGCGGGGCGCGGCGTGAGGGCAATGACGTGGTGGTATCGTTTTCTGGCGTCACCGGATCGCTGCGGGCATGGAGCGCGCCGCAGCCGATCGGGTTCGAGCTGTGCGGGGCGGGGGCGGGATGCCGCTATGCCGCCGCGCAGGCCGATGGCGCGACGGTGCGGCTGACCGGCGATGGCAAGCCGGTGGACATGGTGCGCTATGCCTGGGCCGACGCGCCGGTCGTCAACCTGTTCGACGAAGCGCCGCTGCCCGCCGTGCCGTTCGAGGTGGCGGTCCCGTAAACAGGGCCACGCCCTCTCCCCAACACGGGGAGAGGGCGCGTCGCTCAGTGATTGTGGCGCGGCGTCTTTTCGCTGGTCTTGCGGTATTTCAGCGCGAATTCCATCACGCCGCCTTCGCCCAGCTGACCGGTCTTTTCGCGGAACAGCTCTTCCCAAGGGGTCGCGCTTTCGGGCACGGGGGGCAGGCCGTCGGCGGCGAGGCGGCGGTCGATTTCCGCCTGATCGACCAGCGCGTTGCATTCGCCGGTGTTGAGATCGACGCGGATCATGTCGCCGGTTCGCAGCCAGGCAAGGCCGCCGCCTGCCGCGCTTTCCGGTGAGGCGTTCAGGATCGACGGGCTGTCCGACGTGCCCGACTGACGCCCATCGCCAAGCGTCGGCAGGCTGCGGATCCCGCGCTGAAGCAGGGCGGCGGGCGGTTGCATATTCACCACTTCGGCAGAGCCGGGCCAGCCGAGCACGCCGGAACCGCGAATGACGAGGATGCAGTTTTCGTCGATTTCCAGCGCGGGATCGTCGATGCGGTGATGATAATCGTCCGATCCGTCGAATACGATGGCGCGACATTCGAACACGCCTTCATGCCCCGGACGCGACAGATAACGCTGGCGGAATTCGTCCGAGATCACGCTGGTCTTCATGATGGCGAAATCGAACAGATTGCCCTTGAGCACCAGGAATCCCGCCTTGTCGATCAGCGGTTCGGCATAGGGTTTCACGACCTCCCGGTCCGTCGTCGCACGGCCGGTGATGTTTTCCGCCATCGATTTGCCGGTCACGGTCAGGACGCTGCCGTCCACCCGGCCCGCCTCGATCAGTTCGTGCAGCACGGCGGGAACGCCGCCCGCGCGGTGGAACCGTTCGCCCAGATATTTGCCGGCGGGCTGCATGTTGACGAGCAGGGGGACGTCATAGGCATCCTGCCAGTCCTGCGGCGTCACCTCGACCCCGGCATGGCGCGCCATGGCGACGATATGCGGCTGGGCATTGGACGATCCGCCGATGGCGGACACCAGCGTGATCGCGTTGACGAAGGACTGGCGGGTCAGGATGCGCGAGGGGCGCAGATCCTCATAGGCCATTTCCACGATGCGTCGGCCGGTCTCGTACGCGATCTGACCACGTTCGCGATAGGGCGCGGGGATGGCGGCGCAGCCGGGCAGGGACAGGCCAAGCCCTTCGGCCACCGCGTTCATCGTGCTGGCGGTGCCCATGGTGTTGCAGTGCCCGGCGGACGGCGCGGAGCTGGTCGCGGCGCGCAGGAAATCCGCCTCGGTAATCTCGCCCGCCGCCAGTTTCCGGCGGCTGCGCCAGATGACGGTGCCGGAACCGACCAGATCGCCCTCATCCCAGCCATCCAGCATCGGGCCGCCGGACAGGACAATGGCGGGGATATCCACCGTGGTCGCGGCCATCACCTGACTGGGCGTGGTCTTGTCACACCCGGTGGTCAGCACGACCGCATCGATGGGATAGCCGTTCAGGATTTCGACAAGGCCCAGATAGGCCAGATTGCGGTCGATCGCCGCGGTCGGGCGGCGGCAATTTTCGAAGATCGGATGCACCGGAAATTCGATGCACACCCCGCCCGCCGCCTCAATCCCCGAACGGACCCGCTTCGCAAGGTCGAGATGGATGCGGTTGCACGGGGACAGGTCGCTGCCCGATTGCGCGATGCCGATGATCGGTTTCCCGCTCATCAGCTCTTCGGGCGTGATCCCGTAATTCATGAACCGCTCAAGATAGAGCGCGGCCATGTCGCTGCGCCCGGGCGCTGCAAACCATTCGCGGGAGCGGAAGGGGCGGGCGGGGGTGCGGGTCACGGTTGTCATCCTCCAAAAAAATCCTCCCCGGTCACGGGGAGGGGGACCACCACGTCAGCGGTGGAGGAGGGGGATTGCCGCGAGCGTGACGCCCGATGGCTCGCCCCCTCCGTCAGTGCTTCGCACTGCCACCTCCCCGCAAGCGGGGAGGATCTGGTTCAGCCCTCCATGGCCTCCAGTTCCTTGCCCGCCGTCTCCTTGATGAAGGCGCGGACGAGGAAGAAGCTGATCGTCGCGCAGACAGCATAGAAGCTGTAGCTGCCGGCAAGGCTCCACGCCGCCATGATGGGAAAGGTCTGCGCGATCAGGTAATTGGATCCCCATTGCGCGAACCCGGCAACGGCCAGCGCCGATCCCCGGAACTGATTGGGGAACATTTCGCCCAGCATGACCCACATCACCGGGCCCCAGCTGACGTTGAAGAAGATCACGTAAAGGTTGGCGGCAACGACCGCGAGCATCCCCAGCTGAGGCGACAGCACCAGCTGACCGGCGGGGTCCAGCGACCCCTGGCTGAAGGCATAGACCATGGTGAACAGGGTGACGGCCATGCCGGCCGAACCGATCAGCAACAGCGGCTTGCGCCCGATCTTGTCGACCAGCAGGACGGTGACGAAACAGGCAGCGATGGAGACGACGCCCGACCCGATGTTGATCAGCAGGGCGTCATTTTCGGTGAAGCCGGCAAGCTGCCACAGCGTCGCGCCATAATAGAAAATGACGTTGATGCCGACCAGCTGCTGAAACACGGCGAGCAGGATGCCGGCCCAGACGATGGGGCGGAACACGGTGCCGCTGGCCAGCACGTCGGACAGGCGCGGTTTGTGATCGGAGAAGCTGGCCTTGATCTCCGCAGTCTTGGTGGTGGCGGTTTCCGGCCCGAACAGGCGGGTCAGCACCGACAGCGCCTCTGCATCGCGGCCCTTGGCGATCAGATAGCGGGGGCTTTCGGGGATGAAGAACAGCGCGATCAGGAAGACGGCCGCCGGGATCGCCTGCATCAGATACATCCAGCGCCATGCCTCCAGCCCGAGCCAGAACGGGTTGGTCGACGCACCGGCCGAGGCGGCGAGGGCGTAATTGACCACGAACGCGGCGGTCAGGCCGGTGATGATCATGATCTGCTGGATCGTGGTCATCCGGCCGCGGATGTTGGCCGGGGCGACCTCGGAGATATAGGCCGGCGACAGGACGCTGGCCGCGCCGACGGCGATGCCGCCCATCATGCGGGCCATCACGAACAGCGGCTGGGATTCCGCGAAACCCTGAATCAACGCACCGACAAGGAACAGGAGCGCGGCCAGCATCATCACGTTGCGACGGCCCATCATGTCGGCCAGCCAGCCCGCGGCGGTCGCGCCGACGACGCAACCGATCAGCAGCGAACCGACGGTGAAGCCAAGCCCTTCTTCCGACAGGGCAAAGGCGCTTTTCAGGCCGTCCTGCGTGCCGTTCACCGCGCCGCTGTCATATCCGAACAGCAATCCGCCGATCGTCGCCACCGCGACGATGGCAATGACGAGCGCCAGATTGGTGCGCTCCGCCGTTGTATGAACCATCTGTTTTCGTCCCCTCCGACCTAACCTGAACGCGCCGGCGCTGATGCCCGACTGTTAGCGGTAACTGAAAAAGCCCATCCGCAGCGTGATTGCAAGCGACTTTCGACGAGCGCGGGCATGGTCATTGCCGGGGCGGGGGGCCCGATGACTCGCGCTCGATCAGCTGGAACGGCATGATCTGATCCATGCCATTCGCAACGTCGCTATCCTGACGCCCGGAAATCCGCTTGAGCAGCATGCCGACGCCGATTTCCGCCATGTCGGCCGTCGGCTGACGAATGGTGGTCAGTTCCGGCCAGATCGACGTGGCGATTGCGGTGTCGTCAAAGCCGACGATGCTGACATCCTCTGGCACATGCAGGCCCAGCCGGTGTGCGACACCGACGGCGGCGGCGGCCATGTCGTCATTGGATGCGAACACGGCCGTCGGGCGCGACTTGCTGTCCAGGATACGCTCGGCGGCCTGCATCCCCGAACGGAAGGTGAAATAACCCTGTTCCACCCGCCCCTGCGCCGGATCCAGCCCGGCGGCGGCGAGCGAATCGCAAAAACCGCGATACCGTTCTGCCGATGCGACCTGATTGGGATGGCCCATGATGAAGGCGATGTCGCGATGACCCAGACGGATGAGATGATCGGTCATTGCGCGCGCGGCGGCATAATCGTCGATGCGGACATTCAGGCTGCCCGGCACGAACCGGCCCAGCGCGATCGAGGTATAGGGGATGCCCGCGGCATCCAGTTCGGCCCGGACAACCGTGTTTTCTGACAGGGGCGCAGGCAGCAGCACGCCCTGCACCTCGGTCGCGGCGAATTGCCGCGTCGCCTCGGCCAGTTCCTCGTCGCTTTCCCCTTCGCAGGATTCCAGAACGAGGTGACAACCCGCGCGGCGGGCGGCGTTGAGGGCGCCAATCAGGAACTGGCTGAGATAGCCGACCGAGGGGTTGGCGTAGAACAGACCGATCTGCGTCGCCTCACCGGCCGCCAGATTGCGGGCGGCAGTGTTGGGTCGATAGTTGAGCTGCTCGATCGCCTGAAGCACGGCGGTACGCGTCGCTTCGCGCACATTGGTGCCGCCATTGACGACGCGCGACACGGTCATCGCGGAAACGCCCGCTGCCATGGCGACGTCCTGCACCGTTGGGCTTCCCTGCCGCCTGCGACTAGTTCTCATTTCCCCCGCCCCTTTCGCGGTCTGCTTAATGTTAGGTTGTAACAAACGCAATCGGGGCGGATAGTTGACGGCTAGCGCGTCCAATGTCAGGACATTATGGTAGCGATATCACCGGCCGTGCGGACGACCGCACCGGGGATCAGGAGAGGGGATTTCATGAGCAGCAGCATCTGTGCGCGTGCCATTCTGGCAGCATCGGTCGGCCTGTCGATCCTGGCGGGCACCACAGGCGTCGCCATTGCCGAGCCGGGGCGCGAGGCAGCGCCGACAGCGCAGCAGGCCGGCGACCGGCCGATTTACAAGGACGCAGCACAGCCGGTAGATGCGCGGGTCGAGGACCTGCTGAAGCGGATGACGCTGGAGGAAAAGTTCGCTCAGATGATCGCGATCTGGGGCACCAAGAACAAGGTGCAGGACGCCAGGGGCGTGTTCGATCCCGCCGCCGCCAGCCGCAATTTCCCGCATGGCCTGGGGATGCTGTCCCGCCCGTCGGACAAGCGCGGGGTGGCGCGCGATACGGGTGCCGCCGGTGCGACCGCCGATGTGGTGAACCGCGAGGCGGAGGATACCGCCAATTACGTCAATGCCGCGCAGAAATGGGCGATCGAGCGGACGCGGCTCGGCATTCCGATGTTCACGCATGAAGAGGCGCTGCACGGATATGTTGCGCGCGGCGCGACCAGCTTTCCGCAGGCGATCGGCCTGGCCAGCACGTTCGACCCCGGGCTGGTCGAGCGGGTCTTTTCCGTGGCGGCGCGCGAGATGCGGGCGCGGGGCGCCAATCTGGCGCTGGCCCCGGTGGTCGATGTCGCGCGCGATCCGCGCTGGGGCCGGATCGAGGAGACCTATGGCGAGGATCCGCATCTGGTCGCCGAAATCGGGCTGGCCGCGATCAAGGGGTTTCAGGGTACCACGCTGCCGCTGGCCAAGGACAAGGTGTATGTGACGTTGAAGCACATGACCGGCCATGGCGAGCCGCAGGGCGGCACCAATGTCGCCCCGGCGCAGATTTCCGAGCGGATCCTGCGCGAAAACTTCTTTCCACCGTTCGAGCGGGCGGTGAAATCCCTGCCCGTGGCGGCGATCATGCCCAGCTATAACGAGATCGATGGCGTGCCCAGCCATGTGAACCCGTGGCTGCTGGACACGGTGCTGCGCAAGGAATGGGGGTTCAAGGGCATGGTGGTCAGCGACTATTTCGCGGTCGCCGAGACGGTGACCCGGCACAGGATGTTCCCCGACAAGCGCGAGGCGGCGGCCCGTGCGATCGAAGCCGGCGTCGATGTCGAGGCGCCCGATGACGATGCGTTCAAGCACCTGTCCGAACTGGTCAAGTCCGGCCGGATCAGCGAGGCGCAGATCGACACTGCGGTTCGCCGCATCCTGACGCTGAAGTTTCAGGCGGGGCTGTTCGAACATCCGTATGTCGATGCAAAGGCGGCGCGGGCCAAGGAGAACACGCCCGATGCCATCGCCCTGGCGCGGGAGGCGGCGCAGAAGGCGATGGTGCTGCTGAAAAACGACAAGGGTGTCCTGCCCCTGAACCCGGACCGGATCGGGCGGATGGCCGTGATCGGCACCCATGCGCGCGACACGCCGATTGGCGGTTATTCCGAAGTGCCGCGTCATGTGGTCAGCGTGCTGGAAGGGATGCAGGCCGCGGGCGAGGGCAAGTTCAAGGTGGACTATGCCGAGGGTGTCCGGCTGACCAAATCGCGGTCCTGGTCCGCCGATCCCGTCGATCTGGTCGAACCGGAAGTGAACGCAAAGCTGGCCGACGAGGCAGTCGAAACGGCGAAAAACGCAGACGTGATCGTGCTGGTGCTGGGCGACAACGAACAGCTGAGCCGGGAGGCGTGGGCGGACAATCACCTGGGCGACCGGTCATCGCTGGACCTGGTGGGGCCGCAGGAGGACCTGGCCAAGCGGCTGATCGCGCTGGGCAAGCCGGTGGTTGTGCTGTTGCTGAACGGTCGTCCGCTGTCGGTGAATTATCTGGCGGAGAATGCGCCCGCCCTGATCGAGGGCTGGTATCTGGGCGAGCAGACCGGCCATGCGGTTGCCGATGTGGTGTTCGGCAAGGTGAACCCGGGCGGCAAGCTGCCGGTCAGCTTTGCCCGGCATGTCGGCCAGCTGCCGATTTACTACAACGTCAAGCCAAGTGCGCGCCGCGGCTATCTGTTCGATACGACCAAGCCGCTGTTCCCGTTCGGCTATGGCCTGAGCTACACCAGTTTCGACATCGGTACGCCGCGCGTCACCACGCCGACGATCAAGGTGGGTCAGCCCGCGACGGTCGAGGTGGACGTGACCAACACCGGTGACCGGCCGGGCGACGAGGTCGTGCAGCTGTATGTCCGCGACGATGCGGCGAGCGTCACCCGGCCGATCAAGGAGCTGAAGGCGTTTCAGCGCGTCACGTTGAAGCCGGGGGAAAAGCAGACGGTGCGGTTCACCCTGTCGCCCGATGCGCTGTCGCTGTGGGACATGAAGATGCAGCGGGTGGTGGAACCCGGCACCTTTACCATCATGGCAGGTCCGGATTCGGCGCAGCTGAAGGAAGCGAAGCTGACCGTGGAGTGACGATCCAAACCCTCTCCCTGGACGGGAGAGGGTGACGGCCCGGCCGTTGCTGGGGCGTCCCACCCTCTCCAAGCTGCGCTTGCCGCTGCGGCGGCAAGCTTCGCCATCCTCTCCCGTAAAGGGAGAGGATCCCGGTTACTTAGTTCCCGCTTTGCGCGAATGGGCCGATGACCGTGCCGACAAAGCCGCCGGCCTTTTGCGTGGACAGGATGGTGGCGTCGGTGTTGTCGACGAGCGTCCGCCAATCGCCGCCGCTGGGGGCATAGGCAAGGCTGGCCGTCCCGCCCGTGACGCTGAGGCGCAGGCGGATCGGGCCGACCTCGATCGGGCGTTCGACGAGGATGCGCCCGTCGTGCGGGTCGCCCGACGACGAACGGACCACCGCGCGGATGACCCGATCGCCATCCTTTCGCGCCAGCAGGATCGCCAGCCACGCATCATCGCTTTGCAGCGCGACAAGACCGGCGCGGTCGCCATCGCGGCGCGGCTCGAACAGCATCTGCGTTTCGACCGTGGCGTCCAAATGCTGTTGCCGCCGGGCGATGAAGCTGGGGTTGCCATTGTCGCCAAGCCCGACGGCGCGCGGCGTCAGCTTGAGCATTCCGTCCTCAACCCGGTACCAGTTGTCGCGCGGGTTGCGCAGCATCACCCATTCCATGCCCAGTGGCCGGTCAAAGGCATAGCGGACGCTGAACGGCCCGTTGGTCGGCAGCGGGCCGGGCTTTCCGGGCGGAAGGTTGGGCCGTTTCGCGGTCCACGGAATGACCTGACCCGGCCGGGTGATGACCGGCCAGCCATTTTCCCAGGTGACGGGCATCAGGAACGTCTCTCGCCCGATATTGTACAGGTCACCCGAATAGGGGCGCACCGCCAGGAACGGCGCCCACCATTCGCCATTCTGGGTTTCGATGAGGTCGGCGTGACCGGCCGAGGTAATGGGGTTCGGCCGCCCATCCGGCAGGTCGCGCTGCGTCAGAAAGGGGTTGTTCGGATTGGGCGTGAAGGGGCCGTCGGGCCTGCGCGAGCGCAGAACGACCTGACTGTGATTGACTGCCGTGCCGCCCTCTGCCGCCGTCAGATAATACCAGCCATCCTTTTTGAAGAGGTGCGGCCCTTCGATCCACACCGGGTTCTTTGACGGGTCCACGCCGCCATCGACCAGGACGGTGCGCGGGCCAAAGGTCTTTAGCGACTTTGCATCGAATTGCTGGATCCAGATGGCGCGGTGCCCGTCATAGCGGGGCGTGCCGACCGGCGCCCCGTTGTTCAGCACCCAAGCCCGGCCATCCGCATCGAAGAAGATCGACGGATCGATGCCGCCTTCCAGATCCGGCAGAAAGACGGGATCGCTCCATGGCCCGCGCGGATCCTTTGCCGTGATGACGAAATTGCCGTCGCAATCGACACAGGTGTTGATGATGTAAAAGGTGCCGTCGTGATGTTCGATCGCGGGGGCGAACACGCCGCGCGACAGGCCGAGCGCCTTGAAATCCAGCTGGTCGGGACGGTCGATGGCATTGGCGATCTGAGTCCAGTTGACGAGATCGCGGCTGTGCCAGACCGGTATGCCGGGGAAATGGGCAAAGCTGGAATTGACGAGGTAATAATCCTCTCCGACCCGGGTGATCGACGGGTCGGGATAATAGCCCTGAAGGATCGGATTGCGGAACTCGCCGGGCCCGGGCTTTGCCTGAGCATCGACGGGATCGCTGCCGCGATAGGTCAGCCAGTCGAACTGGGCGAGGTTGGCGGGCGGTGGGGCGGTAGCGAGCCCGGCATCGGTCGCGGCGGCGCAGCCGGACAGGGCGAGCGCCGCTCCGGACAGCAGTGCCAGCATCGTTCGGTTCATGGTGTTTCCTTCCAATCCGGTTCTGTCGCTTACTCGCCGCTGCCCGGGGCATAGGGCGTCCGGATCGCCTTGTAATAGGACAGCGGATGCGGCGGTGCCTTGACGCCCGGGGGTAGGGGGCGGCCACTGACGCTGGACCAATAGGCGATGCTGGCATCGCGCCACCATGTCGCCTCATCCTGTTGGATCTGCAGGAACTGGGTGACTTCGCGGTGCCGATCCGGGTCGATCTGATCGGCCAGCGCGGCCCAGCTTGCCTGCATCCGGCCAACCTCGCCAAGCCCCCGGTCGTAGCGGGCGAGCAGGCCCTGCCACAGGGTTTCGCCGGATTTCAGGCGATGGTCCCAGGGCAGATGGTGGAACCAGAGGAGGTACCGTTCGTCCATCCGCGCCGGATCGCGCCACTGCGCCGCCGCACCGGGCGCATATTGGGCGATGGCGTTGCTGCCGCTGGTCATCCGGTCAAAGCCGATGCCGCGCTGATCCGCCTTGTGATAATAAACCGGGTTCCATTCCGGCCGGGCCAGATCGTCCACCCATGGCCCGGGGCCATAATGGTGGCCTGTCGCCATCAGATGGGTAAGGCCCAGCGGGGTCATGTAATCGGCCACCGCCTCGCGGCTGGCCATCATCATGTCGACGATCGCCGCCGTGCCGGGAGCATCCGCATCCCAGGTCAGCTCAGCCCAGTCGCGGGCAATGGCCGCAGCATCGGCCCGCGGGTTCCACGCGAGCCGGCCAAAGGCATACCAGTTTGCCTGATCGAACTGAGACCCGGACCAGTTGCGATCCGCGCCGATATTGGCGACCCCGGCCATGCCGGTCACGGCTGCTGGCCGCGGGCGCCGGGTCAGCACATCGGCGACCGTCATCCCCTTTTGCGGGCGATGCGTGTCGGCGGCCAGCACCTCCGCCCACATCGGCCCCAGATAGGCGAGGTGGGTAGCAAAGCCGAGATATTCCTTGGTCAACTGAACCTCCATCATCAGCGGCGTTTTCGGCATGGCGCCGAACAGCGGATGAAAGGGTTCGCGCGGCTGGAAATCGATCGCGCCGTTCTTGACCTGAACCAGCACATTGTCGCGGAACTTGCCGTCATAGGGCTGGAACTCGGCATAGGCCTGTTTCGCGCGGTCGGTGGGGTCGGTTTCGGAATAGACGAACGCGCGCCACATCACGATGCCGCCATGCGGGGCCAGCGCGTCGGCCATCATGTTGGCGCCATCGACATGATTGCGGCCGTAATTCTGCGGCCCCGGCTGTCCTTCCGAATTGGCCTTGACCAGGAAGCCGCCGAAATCGGGGATGGTCCGGTAAATCTCGTCCGCCTTTGCCCGCCACCACGCCCGGACCGCCGGGTCCAGGGGATCGGCGGTCTTCAGCCCGCCAATCTCCATCGGCGCGGAAAAGCGGGTGGAAAGATAGACGCGGATATTCCACGGGCGCAGCTGCGCGGCGATGGTCGCAACCTTTTCAAGGTAGGGTGCGGTCAGGATGTCGGCATTGGCATTGACGTTGTTCAGCACCGCGGCGTTGATGCCAATCGACGCATTGGCGCGGGCATAGTCGGTGTAGCGCGGATCAGCGAAGCGCGGCAGCTTCTGCCAGTCCCAGATGGATTCGCCGGCATATCCGCGCTCCACATGGCGATCCATATTGTCCCAATGGTTGAGGATGCGCACGTCCAACGCCGGCCTGTCCGTGACGTTCAGCCCGGTCAGCGGCGCGCCCCGGATCGCCAGATCAAGATAGCGGAACGCGCCATAAAGGACGCCCGCGCCGTCATTGGCGGCGATCACCGTGACCGGCCGCCCGGCGATCCTGGCGGAGCGGATCACGAACCCTTCGTCACCCAATCCGGCCAGCGGCAGCTTGAGCGCGGCGATTCGCGGACTGCCGGTCGGCGTGCCGATCACCAGCGTTTCGCCGTCAGCCAGCGTTGCCCCGGAAGCGATTGGCGCGCCGCGCATGACGGAGAGTGCACGGGTCAGTTCGTCCCGTGCGGACAGGATGCGGGGGTCGGTTTCCTCGACCGCCAATGTTCCCGGTAACATGGCAATCCGGCCCTGATCCGCGAGTCGATAGCGCAGCCACAGTTCGTGACCGTCCTCCGCCGAAGAAAGGGTGGGCATGATCGTCAGGAAAAGGGCGCAAAGCCCAGCCAGCAAACGCATCAACATCCTCTCTCCGCTCAAAGACCGACCGCCTTGCCAGCCGCACGTTATCGCTTAAGGTAGCGGTATCATAAAGCATAAGTCCATGCTGCAATGAATAGCGTGAACGATATCGGGAAAGGGGATGCGGGTGACCAATGGTCGGTCGGACAGCGTCGGAGACATGGCGCGATGATGGCGCCGCTGCCCGCTGATGCGATTGCTGCTGCGGCCCGGCCGGGGCGATATCGCTGGGTCATCTGCGCCCTGTTGTTCTTTGCGATCACCGTCAATTACGTCGACCGGCTGGTTCTGGGGAACCTGAAATCCGTGTTCGATGCCGAGTTCGGCTGGAGCGAGACGGATTACGGCAATATCGTCACCGTGTTTCAGGGCGCCTATGCCATCGGCCTGTTGCTGATGGGCCGGTTCATGGATGCTGTCGGCACGCGAACTGGCCTGGCCGTGGCGATCGCCGCATGGTCGCTGGCGGCGATGGCGCATGGCGCGGCGTCCAGCGTGGCGCATTTCATGCTGGCCCGCTTTGCGCTTGGCCTGGGCGAAGCGGGCGGATTTCCGGGTGCGATCAAGGCCGTGTCGGAATGGTTTCCCAAGCGGGAGCGCGCCTTTGCCACCGGGTTGTTCAACGCCGGGTCCAATGTCGGTGCGGTGCTGACGCCGCTGGCCGTGCCGTTCCTGGTCCTGTGGTTCGGGTGGCAGGCGGCGTTCATCGTGACGGGGGCGCTTGGCCTGGTCCTGCTCGTCTGCTGGCTGGCCATCTATCGCCGGCCGGAGGAGCATCCGCGGGTCGGAGCAGCGGAACTGGCGCTGATCCATTCCGATCCGCCGGAGCCGCAGGTGCGCGTGACCTGGGCCAAGGCACTGCGCAACCGGGGCACCTGGGCATTCATGATCGGCAAGTTCCTGACCGATCCGATCTGGTGGCTGTTCCTGTTCTGGCTGCCGGATTTCTTTACCAAGACCTATGGGCTTGAGCTGTTGCCCAAGGGCGGCGGGATGCTGGCGACGCTGGGGCCTGCGCTGATCGCCGTCTATCTGCTGGCCGATGTGGGCAGCATCGGCGGGGGCTGGCTGTCGTCGCGCCTGATCGCGCGGGGATGGAGCATCAATGCCGGGCGCAAGACGGTGATGCTGATCTGTGCGCTGTGCGTCGTGCCGGTCGCGTTCGCGCCGTCCATTCCCGATCCGCTGGTGGCGGTGGGGATCATCGGGCTGGCGGCCGCAGCGCATCAAGGTTGGTCGGCGAACCTTTACACGGTGGTGTCGGACACCTTTCCGCGCCCCGCCGTCGGCACGGTCGTCGGCATCGGCGGACTGGCGGGCGCGCTGGGCGGAATGGGGATCGCCCAGTTCGCCGGATGGACGCTGCAAAGCACGGGCAGTTACGTGCCGCTGATGGCGCTTGCCGGATCGGCCTATCTGGTGGCGCTGGCCATCATCCACCTGTTGTTGCCCCGGTTGGGGGAAACCGGAAAGGAATTGTCATGACTGAAATGGCCATGAACCGTCGTGAGTTGATCGGCGCGGGAATTGCTGCGGGCGGGGCGGCCATGCTGCATCCGGCGGCGGCGCTGGCACAGCAGCCGGAGGGACTGAACGCGATTGCCGAACGCCGGGGCCTGCGCTTTGGATCGGCCTGTGCCTTTGGGCGGGCCGGGGCTGACCGGGGCAGCTTTGCCAATCCGGCCTATGCCGCGTTGCTGGAGCGCGACTGCGGCCTGATCGTCCCGGAAAACGAGATGAAATGGGGGGCGACGCGGCCCGCCGTCGACCGGTATGATTTCAGCCGGTTCGATCCGATGGTGGATTGGAGCCAAAAACGGGGGATGGGCGTGCGCGGCCACACCCTGTTGTGGAACCAGACGCGATGGATGCCGAAATGGCTGAACGAGCATGATTTCGGATCGCGCGCGTCAAGCGAGGCGGAGCGGCTGATCGTCGAACATATCCGCAACGTTACCGGGCGCTATGGCAAGCGCATCTACAGTTATGACGTTGTCAACGAGACGGTCGATCCGGCGACGGGCGACCTTTATGCGAACGCGCTGACCGAGGCGATGGGCGACCGGCAGGCCGTGTGCGACTTGGCGTTCCGCACAGCGCGCGAGACGGCACCGGGGGCGGAGCTGGTTTATAACGACTATATGGGCTGGGACAGCGGCAACGATGCCACCCACCGCCGGGGCGTGCTGAAACTGCTGGAGGGGTTTCGCAAGCGGGGCGTGCCCGTCGATGCGCTGGGCCTGCAATCGCATATCAGCCCGCAGGGCGGCCAGCCGGTGGGCGAACAGATCGCGGCGCGGCAGCCGGTCTGGCGCGAGTTCCTGACCGAAGTGACGGCCATGGGATACCGGCTGGTCATCACCGAGTTCGACGTGAACGACCGGTATGTCAGCGCCGATGATGCGGCGCGCGACCGGATCGTCGCAGATTATGCGCGCGGGTATCTGGACGTGACGCTGTCCTTCCTGCAACTGCGCGACGTGCTGGTCTGGGGGATGAGCGACCGGTACAGCTGGCTGTCCGGCTTTACGCCGCGCGCCGACAAGTCACTGATCCGAGGCGCGCCCTATGACGCGGCCTTCAAGCCGAAGCCGCTTTACGATGCCATCGGACAGGCGCTGGCCGCCGCCCCCGCGCGGGGGAAAGCGGAATGATCGCAAGATGGTTCTCGCTGGCGGTTGCTGTACTCGCACTGGTCTGTTCGGGTGCAGCATCGGCGCAGCAAAAACGGTGGGTCGTCAGCTGGGCCAGCAGCAATTTCGAGCTGAACGACCAGCAGCGCCTGCCGCATGAGGGCAATGCCGGGGTTGTCATCCGGCAACTGATCCGGCCGACGCTGTCGGGCGACCGGATGCGCGTCCGCTTGTCCAATGTCGCGGGGGATCAGCCGCTGACCGTCACCAGCGTGACCGTGGCACCGGCCGCGGCGCGGGGCAGTGCAGCGATCAGGGGCAGGCCGGTTGCGGTCACCTTTTCGGGCCGTGGCACGGCGGTGATCCCGCAAGGTGCGGAGTTCTTGTCCGATCCCGTCGCGATGCCGGTGACGGCGCTGGAGCATCTTGCCGTGACGATCCGGCTGGCCGATGTGCCGGCGCGGCAGACCGGGCATCCGGGGTCGCGGACGAACAGTTATATCCTGCCGTCCGATGCGCCCGACACGGGCTTTGCCAATGCCGCTAAGAAGGTCGGCTGGTTCAACCTTGCCAGCATCGAGGTTGAGCGGAGGGCGGGGCGGGCACTGGTCATCCTGGCCGACAGCATCACCGATGGCTTTGGCGTGCAGCCCGATACCGATGCGCGCTGGCCCGACACGCTGGCGAACCGGTTGCAGGCGAACCGCGCGACCCGCGATCTGGCCGTCATCAATCAGGGGATCGGCGGCAACCGGTTGCTGCGTGACGGACTAGGGCCGAACGGGCTGGCGCGGCTGGAACGGGATGTGCTGGCACTGCCCGGCGTCACGCATCTGATGCTGCTGATCGGGGTGAACGATCTGGGCACGCTGACCCGCGATGCGCCCGTGTCGGCCGAACGCCATGCCGAGGAACGCGATGCGATGATCGCGGCGTATGCGCAGATCGTTGCACGGGCCCGGGCGCGCGGCATCCGGGTGATCGGCGGCACCATCCTGCCCTATGGCGCGTCCGCCTATTACCATCCCGATGCGCAGAACGAGGCGGACCGGCAGGCGGTCAACGCATGGCTGCGCACGCCCGGCAATGTCGACGCGGTGATGGATTTCGATGCGTTGATGCGCGATCCGGCCAATCCAGCGAGGATGCGTGCCGACTATGATTCCGGGGACGGGCTGCATCCGTCCATTGCCGGGTATCGGGTGATGGGCGAGGCAGTGCCGCTGAAGCTATTTTCGCGCTGATTTCCCCACTCGTCAGCGGACAGGCTCAGGATGAGCGCGGAAATGGGGGTCGGCTTCTAATCCGCGCGAGCGGCCGGGGGCGGCGGGGCGGTTACTCCCGCATCGGTGTGGGGCACCCGCTTGAGCGTTCCGTCGGGATTATATTGCAGATATTCGACCGTGACCGCGCGGCGGCCGATGGAGCCATTGAGTTCGCCAATGGCCAATGCAGCATTGTGAGCGAACAGATACCAGTTGTTCTTGAATGCAGCGATGCCCGGATGGATCGTAAAGCTGTATTTGCCTGAATCCATCAGTTCGCCGCGATATGTCCATGGGCCCTGGATCGACGGGGCGGTCGCATAGGAAATCCGTTCGTCGCGGTGGGCCGACCGGTCGAGCGAGGCATAGGTGAGGTAATACAGGTCCCCTCGCTTATGCAGCCAGGGTCCCTCTTCAAAATGCGGCGGCGTGATTTCGGTGATCGGGCCGTCAATCTCGATCATGTTGGGGTTCAGCCGGGCGATATAGCATTGGCGGTTCCCCCAGGCGATCCAGACGGTGCCGTCATCGTCGCGGAACACAGTGGGATCAATATCCTCCCAGCTATGCGAGCCCTTGGGCGTCATCTGATTGGTAATCAGCGCGGAACCCTTTGCATCGACAAACGGGCCGGTCGGGCTGTCGGATACAGCAACGGCGATCGCCTTGCCCGGATGGGTATCGTCATGCTCGACCGCGGCGTAGAAATAGAATCTGCCATTGGCCTGGATCGCCTGCGACGCCCAGGCATCGCCCTTGGCCCATTTGAAGTCGGCGACTTTCATGATTGGACCGTGATCGGTCCAATTCCGCATATCGGTGGTCGAATAGACCAGCCATTCGCGCATGTTGAACATCTGATCCCGCTCGGCCTGGTCGTGGCCCACATAGAGATAAAGGCGATTGTCGACGACCAGCGGCGCAGGATCGGCGGTGAACTTGTCGCGGAACAGGGGGTTGCTGCCCGGCGCCGTCGGCTCATCGCGCGCCAGGGTCGATGCCGACGACAAAAGGGCAATTGTGGCAGCGGCATGCATCACGAGTTTCATTGATCCTGCTCCGTTGGATGCAAGCACAATACTCGGACAAATAAAAGCCGCAAGCGCGGATCAAGCCTCGCGCTGAGCACGCTCCACGCTGTCGAGGATGCGGGTGGCGGCCATGAACACCGCGATCGGGCACAGGCAGAACATGAACCAGCCAAGCCAGCCGGGATATTGCACCAGATAATGCGTGCCCCGATCGGCCGCGCCGTTGGCGAGGCCGAAAATGACCATGAATGCCTCAAATTTGGTCTTGATCGTGAAGAGGCGCGCGAACCGTTGGAACATGGCCATTCCCTAAGCAATGCCCGTGCCAGCGGCGGAATTACGCGACTTACGGATTAACAGGCACGGTTACCTGTCAATTAACTCGACAAGTCCCATGACGTCCAGCGCAGCATGGCGGGCGTGCCGGATGGGGTCGATCAGGGCGGCGTCATTCAAATCGCCCGGGCCGATCGCATCCGGCCACCAGCGTTCAACCACATCGGCCAGCCGGTCGATCCGCGGTTCGTCGAGCAGGAAGCGCGGATCGACGCATTCCGGATCGCATACGACCCGCAGGCGAAGGCACGCCGGGCCGCCGCCATTGGCCATCGACTGGCGGACATCCACTACCTTTAGCTGACGGATCGGACCGTTGCCGGCGACGTGATCGTTCAGCCATGCCCATACGGCCGCGTTCTCCCGCGCTTCTTCGGGCAGGACGATGGCGGTGTCGCCGCCGGGCAGCGTCACCAGCTGGGCATTGAACAGATAGGACTGAATGGCGTCGGCCAGCGACACCCGGTCGGCAGGCACCTCAACAATCTCCACATCCGGCATGATCGCGCGGAGACGGTCGTAGAAAGCGGGGGCATCGGCAAAGGCGTGTTGATGGGCCAGCAGCACGCAGCCATTGGCGACGGCGACGACGTCGTTGTGAAAGGCACCGGCGGCAATCGCCGCTTCCGATTGCTGAACGAACAGGGTGCGCGCCGGGTCCAGCCGATGCGCGCGGGCCACCGCTTCGCTCGCCTCCCGGTGCTGGCGTGCGGGAAAGGGGCCGCCGGACACGCCATAGACAAAGATTTCGATGCCGGGCGCATCGTGCGACGCGCACAGCCGCATGTGATTGGCCGCACCCTCGTCGCCAAAGGGGGCGGGCACGGGCGCGTGAACGGCAAAGGCCGGATCGGCAAAGGCGATGCGCAGCTGTGCCAGCGTGTCGGGCCATTCATGGCTGCGATGCGGCATGGTCATCAGATTGGCGATGGTCAGATGGCAGCGGCCGTCCGCCGTATCAGGGGCGGGCGAGACGGTGGCAGCATTGGCCGCCCACATCGACGATGCGGACAACGCCTGTGCCTTCAGATGATCGGGCGCGGCGGGATAGTCCGTCGACAGGCTGTCCAGCCAGCGATGATCGGGGCGGGGCAGCGGCATGAAGATACCCTGGGGCAGGCCAAGGCGCAGATTGTGGCGCATCTTGGCCAGTCCCTGCAGCGCGGCGGCGCGCGGCTGCGACGTAGCGCCCCGGTTGCGGGTGGCGGCAAGGTTGCCGGGGCTCAACCCCGCGTAATTATGGCTTGGCCCGATCAGGCCGTCGAAATTGATTTCCGTCAGCATTGCCCCATCCTCATCCTGTCCGAACGGACGTCGGCCAGACTTCAGCGTTCCGCATAGAGCACGGCCGCGCCCGGTTCGACGCCCAGCAGCCGTGCGGTCCCGGCATCCACGGCAACGCCGTCCACCGTCGTGGCCAGCGTTCCGCAGCAGCAGCGGAAATCGGTCAGCCGGCCGGTGGCGACCAGCGCCGGTTCGCCGCCGGATGCCGCAACGTCGGTCACCACGGCCTCCTGCGCCTCCCGGACCGATCGGA
The DNA here is from genome assembly GCF_049889035.1 of Sphingomonas eleionomae. Taxonomy (NCBI): domain Bacteria; kingdom Pseudomonadati; phylum Pseudomonadota; class Alphaproteobacteria; order Sphingomonadales; family Sphingomonadaceae; genus Sphingomonas; species Sphingomonas eleionomae. The sequence goes on from NZ_JBLTWP010000001.1 coordinate 405,483, forward strand.
TATGGTCAGTGCGCGCCGTCATGGTCGGGCCGCCGTCGAAAATGTCGACATAGCGTTCATAGGCGAACCCTTCGTTTTCCAGCATCCGCATCGCCGCGCGGCCGCTGGGATGGGGCAGGCCGATGACCTGACGCGCGGTGTCGGGCAGCATCGCGGTATAGACGGGATGCTTGGGCATCAGGTCGGCAATGAACTGATTGCCGTGGATGGCATTGAACTGGTCCGCTTCCTGAAAGCTCATGCCGAAAAAGCGGCCGGCCACCCCGTCCCAGAAGGGGGAGCCGCCCGCCTCGTCAATGATGCCGCGAAGCTCGGCAATGGTGCGGTCGGCAAACCGGGCGCGGTGCTGGCGGATGAACAGATAGCGGCTGCGCGCCAGCAACAGGCCAAGGCCGCCCGCTCGCTCGCCGGGATGAAGGAACAGGCCGCCGACCTCTGACGATCCCTCCAGATCGTTGACCAGATTGAGGATTTCGGCGCGGAACGTGCGGTTCAGCTCCTCGCTATGCTTGGTCAGCATCGCCAGCCGATAGCTGTAGAATGGCCATCGCTGGCCGACCTGGGCAAAGATCTGACAGGTGCCGCGCACCTCGCCGGTATCCATGTTTTCCAGAACCAGCACGAACAGGTCGTCCTGCAGCGCATCGTCCGTGCGGGCAAAGGCGGCGGCGCTGCGTCCCAGCTTGGCGCGCAATGCCGGCTTGTCCGGCGGCAGGTTGGTGAATCCGCCCCCGGTCAGCTTGGCCATTTCATAAAGCGGTTGCAGGTCGCGATCAGTCGCCGCGCGGATGACGAAGCTCATAGGGTTCCTTTTTCTGCGATCCGCAGCATCGTGATGGCCGACAGTGCCGCGCGCTCGGCAAGGCTTTCCGGGATGAGGAACTCGTCCGCCGAATGGATCGCGCCGCCGCGCGCGCCCATGGTATCGACCACCGGCACCCCGCAGGCCGCGATGTTGTTGCCATCGCAAACGCCGCCGGTCGCCCGCCACGCGATGGCGATGCCCAGGTCGTCACCGACCGTGCGGACCAGGTCGAACAATCGGGCCGCCCCCGGATCAATCGGCTTTGGCGGCCGGTTGAACCCGCCATGCAGGTCCACCGCCACGTCGTGCGCAATGGCGACATCGCCCAGCACACGGTCGATCAGCGTGCGGGCATGGTCGATCATCGCCGCATCGCGCGGCCGGAAATTGACGCGCAGCACCGCAAGGTCGGGCACCATGTTGTTGGGGCCGCCGCCGTCGATCCGGGCCGGATTGACGGCCAGCCCATCGATCCGGGCAGCGTGCAGCCGGACGGCAATGTCGGCCGCAGCGACCAGGGCGTTGCGGCCATCCTCGGGATTGCGGCCGGCATGGGCGCTGCGCCCGCGCACGGTGATCGAGAAATTGCCGGTGCCGCCCCGCGCCCCCGCCAGCGTGCCATCGGGCAGGGCGGGTTCATAGGTCAGCGCCGCCATCTTGCCGCGCGCTGCATCGGCGATGAGCGGGGCAGAGGACAGCGATCCCGTTTCCTCATCCGAATTGATGACGACCTCATACCCGATGCGCGATGCCAGCGGGCTTGCCTCGATCGCGCGCAGGGCCGCGAGCATCAGGGCGATGCCCCCCTTCATATCGGCAGCACCGGGGCCGTTATAGCGGCCATCGGCCAGCCAGCGTGCGGACTGAAACGGATGATCGATGGCAAAGACGGTATCCATGTGCCCGGTCAGCACCAGTTGCACCGGCGCGTCCGGCCGGACGGTCAGGTGTAGATGCCGACCATGCTCCAGGGCGATCCGCTCGCCCGCGGGCGTTACCTGTTCGACGGGCGCGGGATCGACCAGCCGGAGCGTGCCGGGCAGGACGGAGAATGCATCGGCCAGGGTGGATGCCATGGCGGCAACACCGGCCAGATTGCGCGTCCCGCTGTTGATCGCCACCCAGCGTTCGGTGAGCGCAATCATCGGTTCGGCGGCGACATGGTCCGCAGCAGCGCGTTCGATCGGCGTCAGTCTCTCCATCCCGACCGACTAGCCCGAAGCGGGCGCAGAGGCCACCCCCGGCCGGGCGCGGTCAGAAATCGTAGACGATGGACGCGCGGCTGATCGTGTCGGTCGATACGCGGCCGGCTGGCGGCTTGCTTTCATACTGGACGGTATAGGACATTTGACCCGACAATGGCCCGAACAGCTTGGCGCGCACGGCCGATTTGCTCGACACGGTGCTGTTCGCGCTTTGCAGATAGGCCGATGCGTCCTGTTCGAACGTGATCGCGCGGGTCAGTTTCCACGAAAAGTCCATGGAACCGCGTGTGGCGAGGTTGCTTTCGGTCGGCGCGTTGATGAACTCGGTATGCCGGAACGCCGGGCCAAGTTCGACATCCAGCGTCATGTTCGGCCGCTTGATCGCGCTGTAGCCCGCCCCGAGCGAGGCGGAATAGCGTTCGGTATAGCCAAGGAACCGGTCGCTTTCGAACTGAGCGGCGCCATAGATATACGCCTTGTCGTCCAGCTTGTAGTTCGGTTCGTACGCCGCAAGGTAGCGTTCGCGGTTGGTGACGCCCAGCGATTCCTGATAATCCGCCTGCAGCCGCAGCTTGTGCCGCCACAGCCATCCTTCGCGGCGCAGATCAAGCACGCCATTCAGGCCGATATTGTCGGTATTGCCGGTGGTCAGCCACGCACCAACCTCTGCCCGGCCCTTGACCAGTTCAAAGAACGCCGCCTCTGCCAGGCGTTTCTGGTTGGCGTCGGATCGTGCCCGTTTCCAGTCGCCGACCCGCCGGTTGATCATCTCCGTCATGTCGGGGGCTGCCGTCTTGGCGTATTTGGCGATGGTGTTCACCTCGCCCTCATTCCCGCTGTCGAATGCGGCGAGCAGCATGGTTTCCACTGCATCGGGCAGCTTTGGCGGATCCGGCTTCGGCTCTTCCTGATTGGCGAGCAGCAGCGGCGACAGCGCCAGAAGAAGCAGAGGCATTCGCATCGATGCCGTCATTAACCCCGATTTCCGGCGGGGAAAAGGCAGCGGCGATCAAAGATGCGGTGAAAAGACGGCGAGCAGCTGTTGATAGAGCGTCCGCTTGAACGGCACGATCAGGTCGGGCAGCTCGGCCGGGTCGGCCCATCGCCAGGCGCGAAACTCCGGTTCCGGCGTCGCGATGTTCACATCGGCATCGGTGCCGAGGAACCGGAACAGGAACCACCGCTGGCGCTGGCCGCGCCATTTGCCCTTCCAGATGCGGCCGATCAGGTCGTCGGGCAGGTCATAGAAAAACTCGTCCGGTGCCTCTGCCACCAGTTCGACCAAGTGGCGTTCGATGCCGGTTTCTTCCCACAGCTCGCGATAGGCGGTTTCCAGCGGCGCTTCGCCCGGATCGATCCCGCCCTGCGGCATCTGCCATGCCTCGACCACCGAATCGAAGCGTTGGCCGACCAGCACCTGGCCGTCGCGGTTCAGGATCATGACGCCGGCACAGGGGCGATAGGGGAGCGATTCCTTGTCGATCATTCGTGTTCTCTGAAGTGTTGTTCGGTTCTTTGCCACCCCTTGCTCGTCCTGAGCCTGTCGAAGGACGAGCGATCGTGCTTCGACAAGCTCAGCATGAGCGGATGTGGCGGATGTGGCCGATCAGGAAGCAGCGGCAATCATCGCCTTCAACATTGCATGGGCGCGGGCCAGATCGGTCGCGCCGGACGGGATGATCTTTCGCAGGGTGATGAAGCCATGGATCATGCCGGGCACCTCGACAAAGCTGACCGCAACGCCCGCATGGGCAAGGCCGGCGGCATAGGCGCGGCCCTGATCGCGGATGGGATCATGGCTGGCGGTCAGCACCAGCGCGGGCGGCATTCCGGCAAGGTCGCCGAGCATGGGGGACGCGCGGACATGGCCGGCATCGGCGGCATAGGCCCCTTCGAACCAGGCCATGCTTTCGCGGGTCAGCAGATGGCCGTCGGCAAAGGCTTCATAACTGGGATAGTCCGATCCCATGTGCGTCGCCGGATAGATCGGGAATTGCGCGATCACCGGCACGGCGGCCGGACTGTCCCGCAAATCCATCGCGGCGATGATGGCAAGGTTGCCGCCCGCGCTGTCACCCGCCACGACCAGTCCGTTCACCGACAGGCCGAGTGCATCGGGGCTGGTGGCCAGCCAGCGGGCCGCCGCCTCCGCATCGTCCGCTGCGGCGGGCCAGGGGTGTTCGGGGGCCAGCCGGTAATCGACCGACACGACGGGCAGGTCCGTGGCGCGCGCCAGTTCGGCGCAATAGCTGGCATGGCTGTCGACATTGCCGATCACCCAGCCGCCGCCGTGATAGAACACGATCAGCGGCCCCGGTTCGCGCCCGGCGCGCGTATCGAACAATGCGGCGGGGATCGGGCCGGCGGGTCCGGGAATCGACAATTCCCGATGCACGGCCAGATCGCCCATCGGCAGGTCGACCAGCGATTTCATGGCGACATATTGCGCCCGCGCCTCGTCCGGCTGCATCTCGTGCATCTTTGGCCCGGGGAAATTGTTGGCATAGGCGAGGAAGGCGTTCACATCCGGGCGTAGTGGCGGCGTGGTCATCCATTCTCCCTTCGGCACTCTTGGTGCATGGCCGGTCAGCCCCTACCTTGGCGGCAATGATCGCCGTCGTCCACCACCCCAGTTATGTCGCGCCCGCGCCCGCCCGCAGCGCGTATGAATGGAACAAGAACGGTCTGGTCCGCGACCTGTTGAGCGACGAGGACGGGCTGGAATGGCACGCGCCCGAACCCATGCCGCGCCAGTGGCTGGAGGCGGTGCACGACCCCGATTATGTGGCCGAGGTGGTCGAGGTGCGCGTGCCCCGCGACAAGGAACGGCGCATCGGATTTCCCGTCACCCCCGCCGTCGCGCATCGCGCCGTCCACGTTCCGGCCGGCACCTGGCTGGCGGGCAAGCTGGCGCTGGATCGCGGTTATGCCGCCAATACCGCCGGGGGCAGCCATCATGCGCTGGCGGATACGGGCGCTGGATATTGCATCTTCAACGACCTGGCCTGCGCCGCCGTCCGGCTGGTGGAGGAGGGGGATGCGGCCCGCATCCTGATCGTCGATTGCGACGTGCATCAGGGTGACGGCACCGCGGCGCTGACCGCCGGGCGGCCGGAGATCGCAACCTATTCCATCCACGCCGAAAAGAATTTTCCGGTGCGCAAGGCACGATCGACGCTGGACGTCGGCCTGCCGGACTGGGTGGAGGATGACGAATATCTGGACACGCTGGCCCGGACGCTGGTGCCGCTGATCGATCAGGTGCGGCCGGACCTGATCCTGTATCAGGCGGGGGTCGATCCATGGTCGGGGGACAAATTGGGCCGGTTGTCGCTGAGCCTGGACGGCCTGATCGCCCGCGATGCGTGGCTGGCGGGCCTGTGTTCCGGGCGCGGCATTCCGCTGGCCAGCGCATTGGGCGGCGGGTACGGCACCGATCCGATGGAGGTGGCGCAGCGACACGCCCGGTCGGTGCTGACCCTGGGCCGCAGCTATGCAAAGCAGCCATTGGGCGGCCCCAAGCTGAAATCCTCTTTTGCCGCGGGCTAACCGGGCGTAGAGGGGCGGCAATTCCAATTCAGTGACGATAGCAGGACATTCTATGGCATCCGCCGTTCACGAGGTGACCCCGCAGGAAGCGGCGGCCAACCCGCCCGCCGAAAACATCGTCGTCCGGTTCGCGGGCGATTCCGGCGACGGGATGCAGCTGACCGGCGGTCAGTTCACGCTGGCGACCGCGATTGCGGGCAACGACCTGGCGACGTTCCCCGATTTTCCGGCCGAAATCCGCGCGCCGCAGGGCACGTTGTTCGGCGTTTCCGCCTTCCAGATCAATTTCGGTTCGGCCAGCATCGAAACTGCGGGCGACGAGCCCGACGTGCTGGTGGCGATGAACCCCGCCGCGCTGAAAGTGAATGTCGACGCGCTGAAGCCCGGCGGCCTGATCATCGCGGACGAGGGCGAGTTCAACCAGCGCAACCTGGACAAGGCCAAATACACGCAGAACCCGCTGGACGATGGCAGCCTGGTCAAGTGGCAGCTGCTCAAGCTGAACATCAGCCAGTTGACGCTGGATGCGGTGAAGCCGTTCGGCCTTGGCAACAAGGAGGCGCTGCGCTGCAAGAACATGTGGACGCTGGGCCTGGCGCTGTGGATGTTCGACCGCGACCGTCAGCCGATCGAGGATTGGCTGCGCGCCAAGTTCGCCAAGGCGCCTGAACTGGCCGAGGCGAACATCGCCGCGCTGAACGCCGGCCATGCCTATGGCGAAACAGCGGAGCTTGGCGCGATGGGCATCGCGCAGGTGCAGGTGCCCGCAGCGCCGGTGGAGCCGGGCCTGTACCGCACGGTGACCGGGGCCGAGGCAACGTCGCTGGGCCTGGTCGCGGGTGCGCAGCTGGCCAGCCTGCCGATGTTCTTTGGCGGCTATCCCATCACGCCGGCCAGCGCGATCCTGCACGCGCTGGCACGGTACAAGGAATATGGCGTCACGACGTTTCAGGCGGAGGACGAGATTGCGGCCATCGGCGCGTCGATCGGCGCATCCTATGCCGGGCAGCTGGGCGTCACCTGTTCGTCCGGCCCCGGCATCGCGCTGAAGGGCGAGTTCATGGGCCTGGCGATCATGACCGAGCTGCCGCTGGTGATCGTCAATGCGCAGCGGGGCGGCCCGTCGACCGGCCTGCCGACCAAGACGGAACAGTCCGACCTGTATCAGGCCGTTTATGGCCGCAACGGCGATGCGCCGATGCCGGTGATCGCCGCGCGTTCCGCCGCCGATTGCTTTGACGTGGCCATCGAGGCGGTGCGGATCGCCACGACGTACATGACGCCCGTCATGCTGCTGACCGACGGGTATCTGCAGAATGCGGCCGAGCCGTGGAAGGTGCCGGACATGAGCACGTACACGCCGTTCCCGGTCACGCATCACACCGACCTGCCTGCCGAGGGCACGAAGTTCATGCCCTATTCCCGCAACGACAATCTGGCGCGGCCCTGGGTCAAGCCGGGTACGCCGGGCCTGCTGCATCGCATCGGCGGGATCGAAAAGGCGCAAGGGACCGGCAACATCGATTATTCGCCGTCGAACCATCAGGCGATGACGACGATCCGCCAGCGCAAGGTGGCCGAAATCAAGGTGCCCGATCAGGTCGTCGTGCAGGGTGAGGCCGGCGGCAAGCTGGTCGTCGTCGGCTGGGGCAGCACCTATGGCCCGATCACCCAGGCGGTGCGCCGCGCGCGGAAGAAGGGGCTGGACGTCAGCCATATCCATATCCGCCACATCTGGCCGATGCCGGGCAATCTGGGCGATCTGCTCAAAAGCTATGACCAGATCCTGGTACCGGAAATGAACACGGGCCAGCTCAAGACCGTGCTGCGCGACCAGTTCCTGGTCGATGCCAAGCCGCTCAACAAGGTATCCGGCCAGCCCTTCCGCATCGCCGAGATCGAAGACGCGATCGAAGGGATGCTGGGGTGATTTCAAAGCCCTCTCCCGCAAGCGGGAGAGGGTTGGGTGAGGGTCTTTCTTCTTCATGCCGCTGGCAAGAAGTGCCCTCACCGACTACGACTAGGCGGCACGCCGCCAAGTCTTCGTAGCCTCTCCCGCCAGCGGGAGAGGGCAAGAGGTAGAAGACATGAACGAACTGACGACGATCAAGCCCGCCACCAGCCCCAAGGACTGGGAAACCGATCAGGAAGTGCGCTGGTGCCCCGGATGCGGCGATTATGCGATCCTGAAGGCGGTTCAGCGGACCATGCCGGAGATTGGCGCGACGCCGGAAAATACCGTGTTCGTCAGCGGCATCGGCTGTTCCTCGCGCTTTCCCTATTACATGGAAACCTATGGCTTCCATACCATCCACGGCCGCGCGCCGACGGTGGCGACGGGGGTCAAGCTGGCCAATCCGGATCTGGACGTGTGGATCATCACCGGCGACGGCGATGCGCTGTCCATCGGCGGCAACCACACCATGCACCTGATCCGTCGCAACCTGAATTGCCAGGTATTGCTGTTCAACAACGAGATTTACGGCCTGACCAAGGGGCAATATTCGCCCACCAGCCGGGTCGGCACCCGGTCGCCGTCGACCCCGTTCGGGTCGGTGGATCGCCCGGCGAGCCCTTGCGTCTTTGCGCTGGGCGCCGGTGCACGGTTCGTCGCGCGCGGGATCGACGTGCACAAGAACCTGCCCGACGTGCTGAAGGCCGCCTATGCCCATCAGGGGACGGCGTTCGTCGAAATCTATCAGAACTGCATCGTCTATAATGACGACGTGTTCGCGCCGTTCACGGCAAAGCCCAATGCCGCGACCGCGCAGCTGTGGGTCAAGCATGGCGAACCGATGCTGTTCGGTTCGGAAAAGACCGGCGGGGTCAAGGGCCTGTCGCTGGACCGTGAGCGGCTGGCGCTGAAGGTCGTGGATGTCGTCGATGGCGACTGGCAGGCCGCGGGCGTGCTGGTCCATGATCAGACCAACCGGACGATCGCGCATCTGCTGGTCGAAATGCCGGTCGGCACATTCCCGGTCGCGCTGGGCGTCATCTTTGACGATCCGGCCCCGACCTTTGAAACCGCGGTGATCGAGCAGAACCGGTCGGTCAGCGAGGGCAAGGTGCCCGACTTGCAAAAGCTGGTCAGCAAGGGCCAGACCTGGCAGGTGGACAAGCAGCCGCACGCCATTTGAGGGGGCAGGGGCGGTCAACACCGCCTTTGGCCCACATTGTCTTGCACCCCATTTCGTCGTTGGCGCATTGTCCAGCGACGAAAGGGGATCCATGAGCACGCCATCCATCATCTGGTTCCGCCGCGACCTGCGCCTGTCGGATCAGGCCGCGCTGGCCGCCGCCGTCGCCGAAGGGCCGGTCATCCCCGTCTATGTCCTGGACGACGACACGCCAAAGCATCGGGCGATGGGCGGTGCATCGCGGTGGTGGCTGCACCACAGCCTGAATGCGCTGGACGCGGCGCTGCGCGAAAAGGGCAGCCGCCTGATCCTGCGTCGGGGCAAATGCGATGCCGTGCTGGCCGAACTGGCCGAGGAAACGGGCGCGGGCAGGGTGCATTGCATCCGCCATTACGAACCATGGTGGCGCAACGCCGAAAAGGCGGTGGCAAAGCGGCTGGACCTGGTGTGCCATGACGGCAACTATCTGGCTCCGCCGGGCAGCGTGACGACCGGATCGGGCTCGCCGTACAAGATCTATACCCCGTTCTGGCGCGCCTTGCAGGAGCGGATGCCCCCCGAACACCCGACGCAGCGGCCGCGAAGCATCGATGCGCCGGCCAAATGGCCGAAATCGGATACGCTCGCCGACTGGGGCCTGCTGCCCACCCGTCCCAACTGGGCCACGGGGTTCGAGGCCGAATGGACGCCGGGGGAGGAGGGCGCGCGCAAGCGGCTGGACGCATTCGTCGCGAAAGCCGCGCGCTATGACGAACAGCGCAACCTGCCGTCGATCGAGGGATCCTCTCGCCTGTCGCCGCACCTGCATTTCGGCGAAATCTCGCCAGCCACGGTGTGGCACCGGGTTGCCGATGCGGGTGGTTCAGTAAAGGTTTTTCTGAGCGAGCTTGGCTGGCGCGATTATGCGCAGAACGTGATCCTGCAATTCCCGGAATATGCGTCGAAAAATGCCCGGGACAAATTCGATGCGCTGGAATGGCGGACGGATGCCGACGATCTGCGAGCATGGCAGCGCGGGCAGACCGGATACCCGATCGTCGATGCCGGTATGCGCCAGTTATGGGCGACGGGATGGATGCACAACCGGGTCCGCATGATCGCCGCATCCTTTCTGATCAAGCATCTGCTGATCGACTGGCGCGTGGGCGAACAATGGTTCTGGGACACGCTGGTCGACGCCGATTACGGGTCGAACGCGACCAACTGGCAATGGGTGTCGGGTACCGGCGTGGACAGCAATATGTTCGTGCGGATCATGGCGCCGCTGTCGCAATCCGAAAAGTTCGATGCGGCGGGCTATATCCGGCAATGGGTGCCCGAACTGGCCCGGCTGCACGATGACGTGATCCACGATCCGGAGGAGCATGGCCGTCGCCCGGCCAGTTATCCGCGCAAGATCGTGGGGCACAAGGCGGCAAGGGATCGGGCATTGGCCGGCGCCAAGGGTATCTGACCGACTTCGCCGTTTTGGCGCGCTGCCCTGTGACATTTATGTGTCGATAACGAAACAAGTCTCCCGTTAATTGTCTGATTTTTTGCATCAAGGTGCAAAAAAGCTGGACAGCTTCGGGGGTCCTCCAATAATATGGAAGCAAGTCCCACATATCGGGATGGTAATTGGGAGGATACCGGATGAGAGCAGTAAAGCCTCTGCACATGTGCAGTTCGATGATGGCGCTTGGCCTGGCGCTGGCGATGCCCGGCATGGCTGCGGCGCAGGACGCGCAGGCCGATGGTGCGAGCGAAACCGCCGCCGCAGAGGATGATATTGTCGTCACCGGGTTCCGCGCGTCGCTGAACACCGCGCTCAATCAGAAGCGGAACGAGACGGCCGCGATCGACACCATTCTGGCCGAAGACATCGGCAAGTTTCCCGACGCCAACCTGGCCGAATCCATGCAGCGCGTTCCAGGCGTCGCGCTGGCCCGCGGCGATGGCGGCGAAGGGCGCAACATCTCGGTCCGCGGTCTTGGCGCGCAGTTCACCCGGGTTCGCATCAACGGGATGGAAGGCACGTCGCAGACGGGTTCGTCTGACATTTACGGCGCGGGCAACAACGGCCGCAGCTTTGACTTCAACGTGTTCCCGACCGAAATCTTTTCCGCGCTGGCCGTGCGCAAGACGCCGACCGCCGATGTGGAGGAAGGCTCGCTGGGCGCGACCGTCGATCTGACCGCGCCGCGTCCGTTCGATTCCCGCGATCCCTTCGTCTTTTCGGCGACCGTGCGCGGCGTGTGGAACGAACTGTCCAAACAGGTCGATCCGCGTGCCTCCATGCTGCTGTCCAAGCAGTTCGGCGAAAGCGGGTTCGGCATCCTTGCCTCGGCCGCCTATCAGAAGCGGAATATCCGCGAAGTCGGTTATTCCGGCGTCGACATCCTGCCGGCCAATGTGAACGGGGGCTTCTGCTCGCCCGTCGGCTTTGCTCCGCAGAATCCGGCGAACAATGTGGCCAAGGGCGTTGATGCCGCGAATTGCAGCACCGGCAATCCGCGCACCGGCAGTGCCGCCGCCTATCAGACGATCCAGAACCTGACGCGGCCCGATGCGACCAACATTCCGGGCAGCGGCGCGTTTTTCCCGCGCATTCCGCGCTACCTGAATTCCGAGCAGGATCAGGAACGCATCGGCGGATCGCTGACGCTGCAGTATCAGCCGGACGACGCCACCGACATTGCCGTCGATTTCCTGTATTCGCGGTTCGAAGTGACTCGGCGGGACAATTACATCGCCGGCCTGTCGTTCGCGCGGTCGATCGCCAATAATGGCCAGCCGATGGTTTCGGTGCGCGACGTCGAATTCGATGCCAATGGATCGCTGGTCTATGGCCTGTTCGACGGGGTCGATGTCCGGTCGGAAGGGCTGGTCGACAATTTCGTGTCGACGTTCAAGCAGGCGAATTTCAACCTGAAGCGCAAGCTGAGCGACGCGCTTGAAGTGTCCATGCTGGTCGGCCTGAACAAGTCGGACTGGGACGGCAAGAAGCGCCTGCAGACGTTCATGGACGTCATCGACAGCGACGGTTTTTCGATCGATTTCCGCAATAGCGGCACGGTGCCGACGATCGGTTTCGGCTTTGACGTGTCGAACCCGGCATCCTTCACCTATGCCCCAGGCCGGGCCGACGGCACGGTGCTGGGTGGCTTCAGCTTCCAGGGCAAGCCGTCGCTGAACACGACCGACAACTTAACGGGCGAGGTGAACCTGGCCTGGACCCTGTCGGACGCGGTCAAGCTGCGCTTTGGCGGTCAGTATCGGGAAAGCGATTTCCGGGGGCAGTTCCAGCGGCCGTTCAATGCGGACACAGTGGTTCAGCCGCTGCCCGCCGGCACCACCCTTGCTAGCATCACCCGGCAGATCACCGGCGTCGACAAGCTGTGGGGCAATGGTGCGCCCGCATCCTGGGCCGCGATCGATCCGGATCGCTGGGCATCGACGTTCAATTTCGACGGCGTGCGTTATTGCGGCGTGGAATGCGGTGCGCAGGACGCCCGTGTGAACGAAGAGATCAAGAGCGCCTATGCCATGGCCACGTTCGATTTTGCCGATCAGATCGGCTTTGGCGTCCGGGGCGATATTGGCGTGCGCTATGTGCGCACCGACCTGCTCGCATCCGGCTATATCTCGGTCGCGCCGCCCGCCGGGGTGACGTCACCGACCGGCCTGGTCGGTCGTTATGCCGAAGCGCAGAACAGCTATGACGACTGGCTGCCGTCGGCCAATCTGGTCATCGAGCCGGTTCAGGACCTGTTGCTGCGGTTCTCGGCCGCAAAGGTCATGGCCCGTCCGGAACTGGGCCAGCTGACCCCGACCGCCGGCGTCAATCCGATCACCCGCGTCGGCAACGTCAACAACCCGTTCCTCGATCCGATCCGGGCCAAGACGTTCGATGCGGCACTGGAATGGTATTTCCGTCCCGGATCGCTGATTTCGGTCGCCTATTTCCACAAGGACATCGAAAGCTTTATCCAGACGATCACCAGCCTGGTGCCGTTTACCGAGCTGGGTCTGCCCGACGCGCTGCTTGAAAACTCGAACACGCTGCCGACTGAACTGTTCAACGTCTCTCAGCCGTTCAACACGCCTGGCGGCCCGCTGAACGGTGTCGAAGTCAACCTGCAGCTGCCGTTCGATTTCCTGGACGGGTTCCTGGGCAATTTCGGCGTGCTGGGCAATTACACCCGCGTCACGTCCGAAATCGAATATTGCCTGGCCAGCACGGCCGGCACCTGCACGCGGTCGGTGGTGAACAACCTGGTCGGCCTGTCGAAGAACACGGCTTCGGGCACGCTGTATTACGAAGACGACCGGTTCAGCATTCGCGGCACCGCGAACTGGCGCGACCGGTTCATCCGCGGCATCCCGGCATCGCAAGGCAGCGACCTTCAGGGCAACTCCCCGACGCTGTATGTCGATGCGTCGGCATCCTATGCGATCACCGAAAATCTGCGGTTCATCCTGGAAGCGCAGAACCTGACCGACGAACAGAACCGGCTGTACATCGACAGCGTCCGTCAGGACACGCTGTTTGAAACCCGGATCGGCCGCACGGTCATGTTCGGGGTCAACGCCCGCTTCTGATCCATCGATTTTTCTATCCTCTCCTTGGGCGCGTCCGGGCAACCGGGCGCGCCAACTTTTTTCCGGATGGTCGGGATGAGGGCGCCGTTGCCGTCAAGACCGTGATTGCCCGGCTTTCCCGCGTCGGTTGCCTGTGCCAAGAGCGCGGGCGATGGCGCACGGGACAGGTGAGCATGGCAGGGCAATGGAGCAGGGCGCGGGCATGAACCTGCCCCGGCCAGAGGGGGCGTTCGCATTGCTGCGCCCGGTGCTGGAGGCGGTGATCGACCGCATCGATCGCGGCCTCGCTGCGGGGCGAATCGACCTGACCCTGCCGGATGGCGATCGCCGGATGCTGGGCGGACGGGCGCCGGGGCCGAACGTCGTGCTGACCCTTTCCGACTGGCGGGCGATTGCGCGGCTGATCGCTGGCGGGTCGTCCGGCTGGTACCGCGCATGGGCGGCGGGCGAATGGAGCAGCCCGGATCCGGTTGCGCTGTTCGAACTGTTCACGCTCAACCGAACGACGCTGGGCGGGGCAGGGCGTGCGCGGGCCTGGTCGCGCCCGCTGATGCGGCTGCGCCACTGGCTGAGGCGAAATGACCGGGCCGGATCACGGCGGAACATCGCGTTCCACTATGACCTGGGCAACACCTTTTACGCGCCGTGGTTGAGCGGCGACATGACCTATTCGAGCGCGATGTTCGCCGCGCCGGGCGAGCCGCTGGAAACCGCACAGGCGCGCAAGCTGGATGCCGTGCTGGCCCGGACGGGGACGGGGCCGGGCGAGCGCATCCTGGAAATCGGCTGCGGCTGGGGCAGCTTTGCCGAACTGGCCGCGCAGGGCGGGCGGCATGTCCATGCCCTGACCCTGTCGGAGGAGCAGAAGCGTTACGCCGATCAGCGGATGGCCGATGCAGGATTATCCGATCGCGTCACCGTCGCCTTGACCGATTACCGGGACGTCACCGGCCAGTTCGACGCGGTGGCCAGCATCGAAATGGTCGAGGCGGTGGGCGAGGCCTATTGGACTGACTATCTGGCCACCATCGCCCGCGTGCTGAAACCGGGCGGGCGCGCCGCCATCCAGTATATCGCGATGGATGACGCGATTTTCGAATCTTATGCGTCGAATGTCGATTTCATCCAGACCTATATCTTCCCCGGCGGGATGCTGATTTCCGAAAGCCGGTTTCGCGCGATTGCGCAGCATCATGGCCTTGGCTGGCATGACCGGCGGGGGTTCGGGCCGGACTATGCCGAAACGCTGCGTATCTGGCGCGAACGGTTTGACGCGGCGGATCGCGACGGCACGCTGCCACCGGCGTTCGACGCGCGCTTTCGGGATATGTGGCGATACTATCTGATGTATTGTGAGGGCGGATTCAGAGGCGGCGCGATCGACGTTGCCCATGTCACGCTGGTGAAGGAGGGATGAGGATGCCGAAGCGGATGCTGCGTGCGATGCTGCTGCTGGGTGCGGGGATGCTGCCCGCCATGGGCATGGCCCAGACGGCGCCAGCGCCGGCACCGATGACGGCTGAACAGCGGGCAAAGCTGTCCCGCGCGGCGGCAGAGATCCTGTTCTGGCCCGACGCCGTGCGATCCAGGAATTTCCGGGCGATGGAAACCGTCTTTCCCGGCACCACGGCCAAGGCATCGAATGTCGTCCGCCTGTTGCCCAAGGGTCAGCCGCTGGCGATGGACGCGGCGCGCATCGACGCGTTCATGGCGGCCAATAATGTCGCCGGCCTGATCGTGGTACAGGACGGCAAGGTGCGCGAGGAACGCTATGGCCTGGGCATGACGGCGCAGGATCGCTGGACCAGCTTTTCGGTTGCCAAATCCTTTACCTCGACGCTGGTCGGTGCCGCGGTGAAGGACGGCAAGATCGCATCGCTGGACGATCCCGTGGTCCGTTACGTCCCCGAGCTGAAGGGCAGCGGCTATGACCGGGTGACGGTCCGCCAGGTGCTGACCATGACCAGCGGCGTGCGGTGGAACGAGGATTACACCAACCCCGACAGCGACGTCGCGCGCATGGCGCTGGCCACCGCTCCGGAGGGGCAGGACCCGATGGTCGCCTATCTCGCCAGGCTGCCCAGCGAAGCCGAGCCGGGCACGAAATGGGTGTACAAGACGGGCGAGACCAACCTGATCGGCATCATTGTCGAACGGGCGACGGGCCGCCGGCTGAGCGATTATGCGCAGGAAAAGATCACCGGCCCTGCGGGGTTTGAGGGTGATCTGTTCTGGATGACCGACCTGACGGGCCAGAATATCGGCAGATGCTGCCTGTCGGTTCGCCTGCGCGATTATGCCCGCATGGGCCTGTTCGCGCTGGAGGGCGGCAAGGGGCAGGTGCCCGATGGCTGGTTTGCCGAAGCGGGTAAGGAACAGGCATCGATCGGCAGCCTGCCCGGTTTCGGCTATGGCTATCAATGGTGGACCTATCCCGACGCGTTCGGTGCGCAGGGCATTTTCGGCCAGTCGATCGTGATCGTGCCGGACAGGAAGCTGGTGATCGCCATGATTGCCAACTGGCCAAAGGCGACGGGTCAGGACCTGAGGCTGGCGCAGCTGCAATTCATGGCAGAGATTTCGGCGGCGGCCGCGAACTGAGGGTCGCGGCGAGCCGTTCCGGGATCAGCCGACCCGTTCGACGCGCCCGTCCTCGAAATCGCTGGCCAGCAGCTTCAGGATATGGTCGGCCACCACCTCTGGCGGCTTAACGCTGTCCGGATTTTCGCCGGGATAGGCGCGGGCGCGCATCTTTGTCCGGGTCGCACCCGGATCAAGGATCGCGGTGCGCACGGGCGAGATGTTGCGCACTTCCTGCCCATAACATGCCAGCAGCGTTTCGAACGCCGCCTTGGACGCGCCATAGACGCCCCAATAGGCGCGCGGATGGCGCCCGACGCTGGACGTGATGCCGATCACCCGCCCGGCGGAGGATGCGCGCAGCATCGCATCGAACGAGGCCAGCAGCGCGGCCTGTGCGCTGACGTTCAGGGTCATCACCTTGGACAGTTCCTTGGGATCGATGGCCGTGACAGCGCCCAGCGATCCAAGCATCGCGGCGTTGAGGACCAGCACGTCCAGCGCCTTCCACCGTCCGGCAATCGCTTCGGCCAGGCGGATCACGCCATCCCCCTCGGTCAGGTCTAGCGGCGCGATGGTCGCGCTGCCCCCGGCGTCGTGAATTGCCTCCTCGACGGCCTCCAGCCCACCGGCCGTCCGTGCGGTCAGGATGACGTGCGCCCCGGCCCGGCCCAGCGCGATGGCGGTTGCCGCGCCGATCCCGCGACTGGCCCCGGTGACGAGCGCGAGCTTGCCGGCAAGCGGCTGTTCCGGCGTCAGTTCGGTCATGTCAGTTACCCAGCAGTTCGAGCTGATCCTGGCCGCCGCGTTCCAGCTGATCGGTCAGCGGCGTGGGATATTCCCCGGTGAAACACGCATCGCAATAGCGCGGGCGGACGGCGGTGCGCCCGGCCTCGCCCAGCGCCTTGTACAGCCCGTCGATCGAAATGAAGGCCAGGCTGTCGGCATGGATGAAATCGGTCATTCCGCCCAGGTCCAGCTTTGCGGCGAGCAGCTTGGCCCGTTCGGGGGTGTCGACGCCGTAAAAGCAGCTGTGCCGGGTCGGCGGGCTGGCGATGCGCATATGCACCTCGCGCGCCCCGGCCTCGCGCATCATCTGGACGATTTTCAGGCTGGTGGTCCCGCGCACGATCGAATCGTCGATAAGGACGACCCGCTTGCCCTGAATCAGCGCGCGGTTGGCATTGTGCTTCAGTTTGACGCCCAGGTGGCGGACCTTGTCGCCCGGCTGGATGAAGGTGCGGCCGACATAATGGGACCGGATGATGCCCAGTTCGAACGGAATGCCCGATTGCTGGGCATAACCGATGGCGGCGGGCGTGCCGCTGTCCGGCACCGGGATCACCAGGTCCGCCTCGACCGGGTTTTCGATCGCCAGCTGAGCGCCGATCGATTTGCGGACGGAATAGACCGACTGGTCATCCGCGATCGAATCAGGCCGGCTGAAATACACCCATTCGAAAATGCAGGGCCGCGGCGAGACGGGGGCAAAGGGGCGGACCGATTCGATTCGCCCGTCATGGTGCACGATCACCAGTTCGCCCGGTTCGACCGAACGGACGAAATGCGCCCCCACCACGTCCAGTGCGACGGTTTCGGATGCGAAGATGATCGAATCGCCGAACTTGCCCATCACCAGCGGGCGGATGCCGAGCGGATCACGGCAGGCGATCATCATCTGCGGCGTTGCGCAGATCAGGGAATAGGCCCCCTCCACCTGCTTCAGCGCGTCGATGAACCGGTCCAGCGGGGTGCGGAAATCGGACGTGGCGACCAGGTGGATGATCGTTTCGGTATCGCTGGTCGATTGAAAGATCGAACCCGACTGCACCAGTTCGCGGCGCAGGTGCATGGCGTTCGAGATATTGCCGTTGTGCGCAATGGCGAATCCGCCGGTTGCCAGTTCGGCATAGAGCGGCTGGACATTGCGCAGCGCCGTTTCGCCCGTCGTCGAATAGCGGACATGGCCCAGCGCGACCCGGCCCGGCATCTGTTCCATCACGTCCGGACGGTCGAAATTGCCCGCCACATGGCCCATCGCCCGATGGGTGTGGAACAATTCGCCGTCGAAACTGGTGATGCCCGCCGCTTCCTGGCCGCGATGCTGAAGCGCATGCAGGCCAAGCGCGACCAGCGCCGCCGCGCCGTCCGCCCCGGAAACCCCGAAAACACCGCATTCTTCACGCAGTTTGTCGTCGTCAAATGGATGAGTGGTAATCATCATGCGCCCGTCGCTGCCCTGCCCCTGGCGCGCCATATAGGGCGGTCGATCGGCTTTGTCGCCCTTTTGTCACATCCGATTGTCGGAAGGTGAACCCGCCCGGACCCTCTGCGTTGATCCGATGGAAAACAAGGGAAGATCGCGATGGCAAAGGATCACGGGCCGAGCATCAAGGACGATGCGACGTACGAGGCGCTGCTGCGGCAGGGCGCATCCCCGGAAAAGGCGGCGCGGATTGCCAATGCCCGCGCGGCAGGGACGCTGGAGCCGGGCGGCGGCAAGCTGGAGGACCGGACCAGGGCCGAACTGTATGATCAGGCCAGAAGGATCGGCATTCCCGGGCGGTCGTCGATGAACAAGGCGCAGCTTGTCCAGGCGATCCGCAAGGGATGACGGTTCAGGCGTCGCGCCGCAACAGCGTCAGCCGCGCCTTGCCATGCACCCGGTCGGCATCGATCGTGAAACCGGCGATGGTCACTGCCTCGGTCCGTTCCGTCTCGATGCTGATCCAGGTCGCATCGGCGATCCAGCCCAGCCGGTTGAGCTTGTCGAGCGCGACCGCACCCGCGCCGGTGCCATAGGGCGGGTCCATCATCACCAGATCGAGCGGCGCCGGGGCAGGGCCAAGCGCCATCACCGATTGCGCGCGGATATCGGCGCGGATGTTCAGCATCGTTGCATTGTCCCGGATCGCGGACAGGGCATCGCGGTCCTGCTCCACGAACAGGCACGTGGCTGCCCCGCGGGACAATGCCTCGAACCCCAGCGCGCCCGATCCGGCGAACATGTCTGCGACCGCCAGGCCGTCGAAACTGCCCAGACGGCTGGTCAGCATGGAAAACAGGGCCTCGCGCGTGCGATCGGCCGTTGGCCGCGTCGTGTCGCCGCGCGGAGTGGCCAGCCGCCGTCCGCGCCATTGCCCGGCAATGATCCTCATTTCAGCGTCTTGCGAAACGCGACCAGATCGTGCTGGCGCACTTCGCCAATCTCGCCGACCGGCAGGTCGCCCAGGATGAACGGGCCATAGGACATCCGGATCAGGCGGTTCACCTCCAGCCCCAGATATTCCAGCACCCGGCGCACTTCCCGGTTCTTGCCCTCGGTCAGTTTCAGCGCGATCCAGACATTGGCGCCGGTGCGCCGTTCGATATTGGCGTCGATGGGGCCGTATCGCATCCCCTCGATCTCGACCCCTTCCATCAGCGATTCGAGCTGCGCCTGCGTCACCTGTCCATGCGCGCGAGCACGATAGATGCGCTCGACCCCGCTGGACGGCAGCTCAAGCTGACGCTTCAAACCGCCATCGGTGGTCATCAGCAGCAGTCCCTCGGTATTGTAATCCAGCCGACCGACGGGGACGAGCCGCGGCAGATCGCGTGGCAACCGGTCATAGATGGTCGGCCGCCCCCTGGGATCGCGCTCCGTCGTCAGCACCCCGGTCGGCTTGTGGAACAGGAACAGCCGGGCGGGATCGGGCGCCCTGACCGGCTTTCCATCCACGGTCACGCCGTGCAGCGACGTCAGCAGAGTCGCGGGCGTTTCCACCGGCTTTCCGTCGATGGCGATGCGCCGGGCCTCGATCATCCGCTCCACCTCGCGCCGCGACGCGACTCCAGCGCGCGCGAGCAGCTTGGCAATGCGCTGAGTTTCCTTGGATTTGGGTGGCGCCATCGTTTTTGATATATTCCGTTTCAGGGACACGACGAAATCCATCCGGCGTGCCGACCCACCCCATGTCATGGGCGTTATGACCGGGGGCGCGGATAGTCCGCTTCACCAGGCGAAAGAGCGGATAGCAATGTTGTTCGGCAGAAGAAAGCGGACGATTACCCGGCTCCTCATCGTGGAGGATGAGCCGCTGGTCGCGTTCGATGCCGAACACATCCTGACCGAGGCGGGGTATGAGGTGCTGGCAACGGTCGATACGATCGCGGCGGCGTTGGCCCATATCGCCGATGGTCAGCCGCAACTGGTGCTGCTCGATATCAACCTGAGCGACGGCAACGGCCTTGCGATTGCAGAGCGTGCCCATGCGGACGGCGTCCCGGTGCTGATCGTATCCGGCCTGTGCCCGGATCAGGCGCAGATGCTGGCAATGGGGTGGCTGGCCAAGCCCTATCGGCCGCGCGACCTGATCGGCGCAGTGGCCGCCATCGAAGCCATGGTCGACGGCCAGCCGCCAAAGACATTTCCCACTGGCCTTTCCCTGTTCGCGCCCGCCGGTTAGCCCGTCCGTAACCTGACGCGGCATTCCGGCGAACCTGTTCGTGATCCGGAATGAAAGCCCGCGCCATGAACAGTCGAATCATTACCGGGATTGTCGCGGCGCTGGCGCTGGCTGGAGCTGGCTATGCCCTGACCCTGCAAAAGCCGTCGACCGATCCGGCTTTCAACCCTGCCTCCGTTTCGGCCATTACCGGCCATCCCGTGGCGGTCGAGCTGTTCACCAGCCAAGGCTGCTAGTCCTGTCCGCCAGCCGATGCGTTGCTGGCGCGGCTTGCGCGTGACCCCAATGTCGTCGCGATCACCCGGCCCGTCACCTATTGGGATCGTCTGGGCTGGACGGACACGCTTGCGCTTCCGGCCAACACCGCTCTGCAACAGGGTTATGCCGCCCGAGGGATTACCGGTGCAGGCGTGTACACACCGCAGGCGGTGGTACAGGGGATCGACGGAACGGTCGGCAGCCGGGAGGCGAGCTTGACCCGGCTCATCGCCCGGCACGCTGACCAGCCGGAAATCGGGATCACGATAAGGCGAGGCGGCCGGCCGGCCGTCTGCTGACCGGCATGCCGGCCATGCCCGCCACGGTGCAGCTGATCGGACTGGACAGCAGCGAGACCGTGCGCATCGGCGACGGCGAGAATGGCGGCCGGAAGGTCACTTACGTCAACGTCCTGCGAAACGAGGCGCGGCTCGCGGACTGGCGGGGCGGGCCGATGACCATCCCGCTGAACCTGGCCAAGGCTGGCGGGCGCGGCGTCGACCGACATGCCGTCATCATCCGCGCTGGCGATGCCGGCCCCATCCTTGCAGCGCGATATCTCTGACGACCCGCCCCGTCGCGCCGCCGGGCCGTGAGCGCACCCCCGCTCACGGCCCATCCCCCCTCTAGGCAATTGCGGCCGTTGCGCTATGCCATGGGCTGTTCGGGGCCGGATCGGCGCAGCGGAGGGACGGGTCTGTGAGTTTCGGGTGGGATACCCTTATCTTTGTCGGCATTCTGGCGGCGATCATCGGGCTGGCGTTCGTCATCCCCTCCTTTGCCCCCTATCGGCGGCCCATGCCGATCACGGCGTTCCTGCTGGGCGTGTCCAGCGGCTTTCCGCTGACGCTGTTGCTGGGCACCATGACCTATTGGCTGTCCAAGGTAGGGATCGAGAAATCGACCATCGGCTTCGCCATCGGGCTGACCACGCCCTATACCCTCAAATTCCTGTGGGCGCCGCTGGTCGACCGGCTGCCTCTGCCGGTGCTGACCCGCGCATTCGGGCAGCGGCGCGGCTGGCTGTTCTTCATTCAGGTACTGCTGTTCCTGTCGCTGTGGCAGCTGGGAGGCAGTGATCCGGCCAACAATATCGGCCTGTTTGCGATCTGGGCGATCATCGTCGCCTTTCTGTCCGCGACGCAGGATATCGTGATCGATGCCTATCGCATCGAAATTCTGCCCGAGGCGGAATTGCCGCACGGTACGGCCATGAACCAGTTCGGATATCGCACCGGCAATCTGATTGCTGGGGTGGTCACGGTCTGGCTTGCATCGTCGGAGGGGTTCGATCTGGGCTGGGCCATGGCCTATGGCATCACTGGGTTCCTGGTGATCCCGGCGGCCATCGCCGCATTGTTCGCCGGGCAGGGCAAGTTCGTGCCGCAAGCCGCACGAGGTGCCGGCATGGCATTCGGCGCATGGCTGAAAACCGCGGTGCTGGATCCGTTCATCGAATTTCTGGGCCGGCGCGGTGCGGTGCTGATCCTGGCATTCGTGCTGGTTTACAAGGTCGGCGACGCGATGGGGCAGGGGATGCTGAACCCGATGATCGTCGAGCTTGGCTTTACCGACAAGGAATTCATCGCAATCAACAAGCTGGTCGGGATTGCAGCGCTGTTCATCGGATCCGCCCTCGGCGCACCGTTTATCGCCTGGCTGGGCATGGGCCGCGCATTGTTCATGTCGGGCCTGTTGATGATGTTCTCAAATCTGCTGTTCGCTGTGCTGGCCAGTGTCGGACATTCGCCGCTGATGCTGGCACTGGCGGTGGGCACTGAAAACCTGACCAGTGGCATCGGGCTGACCGTGTTCGTCACCTATCTGTCCGGCCTGTCCAACCTTGCCTATACGGCCACGCAGTTTGCGCTGCTATCGTCCTTTGCAGCGGCGGGTCGCACTTGGCTGGCAACGCCGTCGGGCCAGTTGGCAGAGGGGCTCGGCTGGGTCGGATTCTGGCTGTTTACCGTCGCGGCGGCGCTACCCGGCATGATCCTGTTGTGGGTGCTGTGGCAAAAGGGGTTTGTGGTCGAAAGCCTGCGCGCGGCCAAGCAGCAACCCGAGCCGGAGCCGGCCAGGGCGGCAACCGAGTAGGGGCGCCGTCATGCCGATCTATCTGCTGATCCTGGCGATCCAGATTGCCTGTATCGTCCATGTGATCCGCAACGGCCGCAATCAGTTGTGGCTTCTGGCGCTTTTCTTTCTGCCGGTGGCCAGTGCCATCGCCTATCTGCTGGTCGAGGTGCTGCCCGGTGCGCGGGGCAATCGCCATGTGCGGCTGGCCGAGGCAAAGGTGCGCCACGCCATCGACCCGGAGCGGGAATTGCGCAGCGCCCGCGACGCGCTGGATCTGGCCGACACGGTCGCCAATCGCGAGCGGCTGGCCGATGCGCTGATGGCGCTTGGCCGTCATGCCGAGGCGCTGCCGGTGCTTCGCCAACTGGCAGCGATGCCGGGCGGCGGTATTCCGGCGCAGCGGCGCAAGATTGCCCGCGCGCTGTACGAAACGAACGAGCCAGCGGGCGCGCTGGCCGAGCTGGACGCGGCAGGCGATCCGTCGACCCAGGCGGACCGGGACCGCGTGATGCTGCTCCGCGCGCGGAGCCTTGAGGACCTTGGCAAGCGCGAGGAGGCGGCGACGATCTATGCCGACATCGTCACGCGCCTGCCGGGGGAGGAGGCACGGTGCCGCTATGCCGCGTTGTTGATCGCGCTTGGCCGACGCAGCGAGGCGCTGACCGTGCTGGAGGAGGTCGAGCGACGGGCAAAGCGGCTGGACCGGACGCAGCGCGCGGCAGAGGCGGAAATGTATCGCTGGGCCGCTGATACGCTGGCCGAACTCAGGGGTTGAACCCCTGACCCGCCGACCGGTCAGTCGAGCGGCTGGCCACCATCGGCAAAGGCTCGGGCGAGCAGGGCGGCGGTGGCCGCGGGGCCGTCCACCATCCGGCGGCCGATGACATCGCCCAGCAGCACGCGGGTGCGGCCCGGATCGGTGGCCGCCGCCGCAATGGCATCGGCCAGCAAAGCCTCGTCCACCGTCATGCGTCCGCAACAGGGCGGCGAGATGCGGATGGGGCCGCTGGCCAGCGACGACAGTTCCGCGATCAGGCTGCGCAGCAGAACGAGCGGGCGGCGATACTGACCGCCAAAGGCGGACATGAAGATGCTGGCCGTCATCGCATCGTCCAGGCCGTGCATCCCGGTACGGCGCAGGCCGTGCATCAACAGGCGGCGGGCGGCGTGATCGGGCTGACGACGGGGCAGGGCGGCGGCAATGGATTGGGTGGTCAACATCGGGGGCATGTCTCCTGTCAGGCCCCTACGCTACTCCTGCGCTAATGATAGTCAATCGCAAAAAGATCAGTCGGGCAATTCCGCGTTCATCCGCAGCACCTCACCCGCCAGATAGAGCGAACCGAGGATCAGGACGGGGGCCGCCTGTCCGTTCAACCGGCGGGCCAGGCAAGCAAAGGCATCGGCGGGATCGGCGGCAACCTGGCCATTGGCGACGCCCATCTGTGCCAAGGTGCTGACCAGCGCATCGGGGGCGTGATGGGCATGGCCGGGCACGGGGATCGCGGTTACGCTGGCCAGCATCGGCGCAATCGGGGCGAGCAGGCCCTCCGGCTGCTTGTTGGCGAGCATCCCCAGGATCAGGTGGACGCCGCCCTCCGGCACCAGCGATGCCAGCGCATCGGCCACCGCCTGCCCGGCCGCGGGATTATGGCCACCGTCCAGCCAGATGGGCGATCCCGGCGCGAGCATGGTGCTGAGCGGGCCGTCGCCCAACCGCTGCATCCGGGCGGGCCAGCGCACGGCAAGCGCCGCCTTCAGCGCGGCGGCACTGACCGGCACCCGATCCTGAGCCCGCAGCATGGCAATGGCCAGCGCCAGATTGCCCACCTGATGATCGCCCGGCAGGACGGGCCAGGGCGTCACGATCTGTGCACCGCCGCCCGGCCCATGGTGAACCACCTGTCCAAGCCGCGCATCGCCCCCGAACTGCCAGTCCACCCCTTCGCGCAACAGCGGCGCACCGACCGTTCGGCAATGCGCGGCGATGACGGTGTTCAGCGCATCGCCGTGATCGACCGTCACCAGCGGGCGGGCGGGCTTGGCAATCCCCGCCTTTTCGAATGCGATCTTCTCGATCGTGTCGCCCAGAAACGCCTCGTGGTCCATGCCCAGCTGGGCGATACCGCACACGGCCGGATCGGTCAGCACGTTGGTGGCGTCCAGCCGCCCGCCAAGCCCCACCTCGATCACGCAGGCGTC
The DNA here is from genome assembly GCF_049889035.1 of Sphingomonas eleionomae. Classification (NCBI taxonomy): domain Bacteria; kingdom Pseudomonadati; phylum Pseudomonadota; class Alphaproteobacteria; order Sphingomonadales; family Sphingomonadaceae; genus Sphingomonas; species Sphingomonas eleionomae. Next base: position 430,324 of record NZ_JBLTWP010000001.1, read on the forward strand.
GGCTGGTGTCCGGTGAAAGGCGAGGAACGCGGCGGCCGTCGTCACCTCGAAAAAGCTGGCGCCGATATCGCCGCCCGCATCCAGCACCTCGGCCAGCAGTGCAGCCAGCGCATCATCCTCGATCAGCCGTCCGGCCAGCCGGATCCGTTCGTTGAACCGGACCAGATGCGGGCTGGTGTAGACATGGACGCGCCGCCCATCCGCCTCCAGCGCGGCGCGCAGAAAGGCGCAGGTCGACCCCTTTCCGTTCGTTCCCGCGACATGGAACACCGGCGGCAAAGCGCGATGCGGATTGCCGATCCGGTCCAGCAACCGGGTAATGCGGTCCAGCCCCAGCACGTCCACGCCGGGACCAAGCGCCATCAGCCGGTCAAGCTGGCGCTGCACCGCGGGGTCGGCCGAGGATGCGTGATCGGGCATGGATCAGACCCGGACCCTGGTTCCGTTCGTGGGACACGAACGCACGGGGCCTGCGCGACGGTGCGGGGTCACGCCGCCTTGCGAGCGCCGGTCAGGTAATCGATCACCTGCGCCAGCTGATCGGCCAGCTGATGACGATGGACCACCATATCGATCAGGCCGTGCGCCAGATAATATTCGCTGGTCTGGAAATCGTCGGGCAGCTTTTCGCGGATCGTGCTTTCGATGACGCGGCGGCCGGTAAAGGCCAGCGTCGCGCGCGGCTCCGCAATCTGCACATCGCCCAGCATGGCGTATGCGGCCATGACGCCGCCCGATGTCGGGTCGGTCAGCACGACGATATAGGGCAGGCCGGCATCGTGCAGCATCTGAATGGCGACGGTCGTGCGCGGCATCTGCATCAGGGACAGGATCCCCTCCTGCATGCGCGCGCCGCCGCTGGCGGTGAACACGATATAGGGCGCCTTGACCTTGATCGCGGCCTCGACGCCGGCGATGAACGCCTCACCCACCGCCTGACCCATGGATCCGCCCATGAACCCGAAATTCTGGACGCCGACGATCGCGCGCTGGCCCCGGATGCGGCCATCGGCATTGACGAATGCGTCGGTGTTGCCGGTATCGGCGCGCGCCGCCTTCAGCCGGGCGGCATAGGGCTTTGAATCGCGAAACTTCAGCGGGTCGTCGGCCGTGCGCGGGCTGGGCAGGACGGTGAAGCCGGGGTCGAACAGATGCTCGAAGCGGTCGTTCGGTCCGATCCGGCCATGATGGCCGCACAGCGGACAGACGGACATATTCTCCTGATATTCCTTCATGAAGACCATCTGCCCGCACCCTGCGCATTTGTGCCACAGATTGTCGGGCGTGTCCTTCCTGACGGGGACGAAAGAGGAGATCGCGTTGCGGACGCGGCCAAGCCAGCTCATGCGGAAACCCTGGATACGGCGCGGATCGCCTGCGCCAATGTGGTGATATAGGATTGGACGGCGGCCGGGGCGCTGACCCCGTGCTGCGCGACCAGTTCGACAATGGCGGAACCGACGACGACGCCGTCGGCGACCCGCCCGATGGCTGCGGCCTGTTCCGGCGTGCGTACGCCGAAACCGACCGCAACGGGAACGTCCGTCGCCGCTTTCAGCCGGGCGACGGCGGCATCGATGCTGTCCTGTGCCGCCTGTTGCAGACCGGTGATCCCGGCGACGGAGACGTAATAGAGAAAGCCCGATGCACCATCCAGCACGGCGGGCAGCCGCGCGGCATCGGTGGTCGGCGTGGCCAGGCGGATGAGGTGCAGGCCGGCGGCGCGAAGCGCGGGGCCAAGCTGGTCATCCTCCTCCGGCGGGATGTCGACGCAGATGACGCCATCGACGCCGGCATCGCGCGCCGCGGCAGCGAACCATTCCGGCCCGCGCCGCGTCATCGGATTGGCATAGCCCATCAGGACAAGGGGCACGTCGGGGTGCCGCTGGCGAAAGGCGCTGGCGATGGCCAGGATGTCCGCCGTGGTCGTGCCATTGGCCAGCGCGCGCAGATTCGCCGCCTGAATGGCCGGACCGTCCGCCATCGGATCGGTGAACGGCATCCCAAGCTCGATTACGTCCGCCCCGCCCGCGACCAGCGCGTCGAGGATGTCTGCAGTCGGCCCATCGCCAGCAGTGACGAAGGTAACCAGCGCGGCGCGCCCTGCTTCACGGGCAGCGGCGAAAGAGGAGGCGAGGCGGTCCATCGATTAGATGTCCGTCCCCAGCGCCTCGGCGACGGTGAAGATGTCCTTGTCGCCGCGGCCGCACAGATTGGCGAGAATCACCTGATCCTGCCGCATTTCCCGCGCGACCTTGCCGACGGCGGCGATGGCGTGGCTGGGCTCCAGCGCGGGGATGATCCCCTCCGTTCGGCACAGCAGCTGGAACGCGTCCAGCGCCTCGGTATCCGTCACGGACGTGTATTCCACCCGCCCGATTTCCTTCAGCCACGCGTGCTCCGGGCCGATGCCGGGATAGTCGAGGCCGGCACTGATCGAATGGGCTTCGGCAATCTGGCCGTCGTCATCCTGCAGCAGATACGTCTTGTTGCCATGAAGGATGCCGGGATAGCCGCCCGCAAGGCTGGCCGCGTGCTGCTTGTCCAGACCATGCCCCGCCGCCTCGACGCCCAGCATCTTGACGTCGGCATCGTCCAGGAAGGGGTGGAACAGGCCGATCGCGTTCGATCCGCCGCCGATCGCCGCAACCAAGAGGTCGGGCAGGCGGCCGGTGCGGCTCAGCATCTGTTCGCGCGCTTCTCGCCCGATCACGCTTTGGAAATCCCGGACCAGTTCCGGGTATGGGTGCGGACCGGCGGCGGTGCCGATGATGTAGAACGTGTCGTGGACGTTCGCCACCCAATAGCGCAGCGCCTCGTTCATGGCGTCCTTCAGCGTCGCCGCACCGCTCGTCACCGGCACGATTTCCGCGCCGAGCAGCTTCATGCGGAACACATTGGGCTGCTGCCGCTCCACGTCCTTTGCTCCCATGAAGATGGTGCAGGGCAGGCCGAAGCGCGCACAGACGGTGGCGGTGGCGACGCCATGCTGGCCCGCGCCCGTTTCGGCGATGATCCGCGTCTTGCCCATGCGGATCGCCAGCAGGATCTGGCCGATGCAGTTGTTGATCTTGTGCGCGCCGGTGTGGTTCAGCTCGTCGCGCTTGAACCAGACCTGTGCGCCCATGCCATCGGCCGCGTCCTTGCGAAATTCCTCGGTCAGCCGCTCGGCATAATAAAGCGGACTGGGGCGCCCGACATAATGCTCCAGCAGGTCGTCGAACTGCGCGGCAAAGGCCGGGTCCGCCTTGGCGGATTTATACGCCGTTTCCAGTTCGAGGATCAGCGGCATCAGCGTTTCGGCGACGTAACGGCCGCCAAACTGCCCGAAATGCCCGCGATCGTCGGGCTGTGAGCGATAGCTGTTGGGTGCGTTCATGATGCGACCGCTTTAAGGAAAGCGGCGATCTTGTCCACATCCTTGGTGCCCGGCGTGCGTTCGACGCCGGACGATACATCGACCAGCGTTGCCCCCGTCGTGCCGATCGCCTCTGCGACATTGCCGGCATCCAGCCCGCCGGACAGCGCCCAGGGCAGCGGGTGATCAAACCCGCGCAGCAGCGTCCAGTCAAAGCGAAGGCCCATGCCGCCCGGCAAGGATGCGCCATCCGGCGTCTTTGCATCGTACAGCACGCGGTCAACGATCCCGTGCAGCCGCCGCGCCGGATCAAGGTCAGCGCGCGTCTTGACCGCAATCGCCGCCCAGGTTTCGATCCCGGACAGGCGCGCGCGGATGGCGGCGATCCGTTCCGGCGCGGTCTTGTGCAGTTGAACGGCACTCAGCCGGCCGGCCGCGATTGCGCCGTTCAACAGGTCGTCATCGGGATCGACAAACACGCCGACCCGTCCGACCGTGTCGGGGGTGCGTGCCGCCAGCATCGCCGCCTGATCCAGCGTCAGGGTGCGGGGAGAGGGCGGAAAGAACACAAACCCGACATGGCTGGCCCCGCCGCCAATCGCGGCATCCAGTGTTTCGGGCGTCGAAAGTCCGCAGATCTTGGCAGTGGCACGCATGGTCCCGCGCTAGGGGCCGGGCATCGCGGGGTCAATCGTCCGCCGCCCGATCCATCGCCAAACTCGCCGCGTCCGGGCACAAGGGCATTGTCTTCGCCGCCATGCTTCGACAAGCATGGCCGGGGTTGAGGAGGGGATGAGCGAATGGACCGGCCAAGCACCTGGATGCAGCCGATCGCCCGAACGGTTGCGCTGGTCGCCGGATTTGCGCTGGTGCTGCAACTGGCGCTGATCGTCGGGCAGTTTGCCGGGCGGGGCGAGGGCGTCGGGGCCGCGCTGTGGCGGTTTTTCGGCTTTTTCACCATCCTGTCGAACCTGTTCGTGTGCATCGTGGCCGCGGCCATGGGCTTGCGCGCGGGATCGCCGCTGGCGCGGCCATGGGTGCGGCTGTCGGCGCTGGTCGCGATCCTGCTGGTCGGCATCACCTATTCGATTGCCCTGCGCCATGTATGGGAACCGACCGGATGGCAGGCGGTCGCGGACCACCTGTTGCACGATGCCGTGCCGCCCCTGTTCCTGCTGGCGTGGCTGACCAGCGGTCACGGCACGCTGCGTTGGGGGCAGTTGTGGCGGGCGCTGCTGTTCCCGTTGGCCTATCTGGCCTATGCGGTGGCGCGCGGTGCGCAGGATGGCTGGTATGCCTATTATTTCCTCGATCCGGGCAAGGCGGGATGGGGCGGTTTCGCCGCTGCGGCCGGCGGCATCACCATCGCCGTCGCGCTGGGGGCCGCCATTCTGGTCGCGGTCGACCGCTGGCTGGGCGGTGCCCGTGCCCGGCGACGCTAGACAATCGACAATCATATGATAATTCGGGTCAACAGTATGTGGGAGGGTGCGTGACGGGGCTGTCGCAAATCGATCTGATCGTGGTGATCGTCTATGCCATCGGCATTTTCGGCCTTGCCCAATGGATCAGCCGCGAAAAGGCGGGTCGGACCAAGAATACGTCCGATTATTTCCTGGCGTCCAAGGCGCTGCCCTGGTGGGCGATCGGCGCGTCGCTGATCGCGGCGAACATTTCCGCCGAACAGATCGTCGGGATGTCGGGATCGGGCTATGCCGTCGGCCTGGCCATTGCATCCTATGAATGGATGGCGGCGCTGACGCTGCTGATCGTCGGCAAATGGTTTCTGCCGATCTTCCTGCGCAACGAAATCTACACCATGCCGCAGTTTCTGGAACAGCGGTTCGGGCCGACGATCCGCACCGTGATGGCGGTGTTCTGGCTGGCGCTGTACGTTTTCGTCAACCTGACCTCGATCCTGTGGCTCGGCTCGATTGCTGTGACTCAGGTCGCGGGCGTGGATCAGGACGTGGCGCTGATCGGCCTGGGCATCTTTGCCCTTGTCTATCAGCTCCGCGGCGGGCTGAAGGCCGTGGCGATGACCGACATTGTGCAGGTGACGCTGCTGGTCTTTGGCGGTCTGGTCGTCTCGTGGCTGACGCTGAGCGAGATTGGCGGCAATGCCGGCGTTCTGGGCGGCTTTTCCCGGCTGACCACCGAATTGCCCGAAAAATTCGACATGATCCTGTCGCCGGACAACCCGTTCTACAAGGATCTGCCGGGCCTCAGCGTCCTGATCGGCGGGATGTGGATCGCCAATCTCAGCTATTGGGGGTTCAACCAGTACATCATTCAGCGTGCGCTGGCGGCCAAGAGCCTGGGCGAGGCGCAGAAGGGCGTCGTCTTTGCCGCGTTCCTCAAGATGCTGATGCCGATCATCATCGTCCTGCCCGGCATCGCGGCGGTGATCCTGGCCCCCGACCTTGCCAAGCCGGATCAGGCATACCCCACCATGATGCGGCTGTTGCCGACGGGGTTGCTGGGCCTAGTCTTTGCGGCCCTTGTCGCGGCGATCATCGCGTCGATGGCGTCCAAGATCAATTCGATCGCCACCATCTTCACCCTTGATCTCTATGCCAAGCTGAAGGGGATTCAGAGCCGGGCGAGCGAAGCGGACGGCGATGCCGCAGCCAGCATGGCGCATGAAAAGTCGCTGGTGCTGGTTGGCCGGATCAGCGCGGTCGTGGCGACGATCCTGGGCATCCTGACTGCCCGTCCGCTGCTGGGCAGCCTGGATCAGGCGTTCCAGTACATTCAGGAATTTTCCGGATTCGTCACGCCGGGCATCTGCGTCATCTTTCTGCTCGGCCTGTTCTGGCCGCGCGCGACAGAGGCGGGGGCGCTGGTCGGGGCGGTGGCGTCGGTTGTCCTCAGCTTCCTGTTCTGGCTGCCGGCCGACTGGGGCGGGATCGCTGCGCTGAATGCCGTGCCGTTCATGAACCGCATGATGATCGTGTTCTTCATCAGCCTGGCGCTGGCCATCATCGTCTCGCTGTTGCGTCCGGCACAGGCGGAGCGCAACCGGATCACGATGCAGGGCGTGTCCTTTGCGACCAGCACGGGATTCAACCTGGCCAGCGTGGCGGTGGTCGTCGTGCTCGCCATCCTTTACGCGGTCTGGTGGTAGTGATGGCGGACACGCTGCTGGCGATTGACTGGGGCACCACCAATCGCCGCATCTATCGGATCGAGGCGGGGGCGGTGGTGCACACGCACCAGGACGGCCTTGGTGTCACATCGGTCACCGATTTTGATGCGGCGGTGGGTGAAGTGCGGGGGCAGTTCGGCGATCATCCGATGCTGATGGCCGGGATGGTCGGGTCGTCGATCGGCTGGCGCGTCGCCCCTTATGTCGCGGCACCTGCCGGGATTTCCGAATTGGCGGCAAAGCTGATGCGGGTGGATGCGCGCACGGCCATCGTGCCGGGTGTTTCGACGACTGCCAACGGACGCGCCGATGTGATGCGGGGCGAGGAGGTGCAGTTGCTGGGTGCGATTGCCGCCGGGCTGGTGCCTCCCGACGCCGTTCTGGTTCAACCGGGTACGCACAGCAAATGGGCGCGAATGGCGGATGGCCGGATCGCGGGCTTTTCCACCGCGATGACCGGCGAACTGTTCGCCCTGCTGCGCGGGCATGGCGTGCTCGCTCAGCAGCTTGGCGGCGATCCGGCGCTTGGCCCGGCGTTTCTGGACGGCGTTGCCGATGCGCGGGACCGCCGCGACCTGTTGACCGACCTGTTCGGCATCCGGGCGGCAGGATTGCTGGGGATGCGCGCGGATGGGGATGCACCCGCCTATGCCAGCGGCCTGTTGATCGGGACGGAGGTTGCCGCGCGGCTGTCCGAAACGGATGCCGACCGGGTTCATATTCTGGCGGGCAATGCCCTGGGCCGGCTGTACGTCGCGGCGATCGAGGCGCACGGGCGGCAGGCGGTGCTGATCGACAGCAGCGCGGCATTTGTGGCGGGCGTTACCGCGCTTCAGGGATTTCAGAAATGAGTGAGACGAGCAACCGGTTCGACGCGGCGTTTGCGCGCTGCCCCCTGATCGCGATCCTGCGCGGCGTTCAGCCGGACGAGGTGGTGCCGATTGGCGAGGCGCTGATCGCGGCGGGGTTCACCCTGATCGAAGTGCCGCTCAATTCGCCGCGCCCGCTGGACAGTATCGCCCGCCTGGCCAGCGTGGCCGGCGATCGCGCGGTGATCGGTGCCGGAACGGTGCTGACCGTGGCGGATGTCGATGCCGTCGCGGCCGCGGGCGGCACGATGATCATTTCGCCCAACACCGACGCGGCAGTGATCGGGGCCAGCGTCAATGCGGGCCTTGTCTCACTGCCCGGCATGGCGACCCCGAGCGAGGGGTTTGCGGCGCTGGCCGCCGGGGCCCATGCCTTGAAACTGTTTCCGGCAGAGGGCGCATCGCCTGCGGTGCTGAAGGCGATGCGTGCGGTGCTGCCGGCCGGCACGCGCGTCCTGCCGGTGGGCGGCATCGATCCGGGGAATATGCAGCCATGGCTGGACGCCGGCGCTGCCGGATTCGGCCTTGGCTCGGCGCTCTATCGCCCCGGATACAGTGCGGAACAGGTCGGTGAACGCGCGCGGGCGTTCGTCGCGGCGCTGACCACCGCGGCTTGATCGGCCCGCTACCCTATCGATCTAGAGGGTCGCCTCGATGGCCCGCGCGGCCTGATCCGGGTCCTCGGCCTGCGTGATCGGGCGGCCGATGACCAGGATGGAGGCACCGCGATCCAGCGCGTCGCGGGGCGTTACCACCCGCTTCTGATCGCCGGCCGTCCCATCGGCGGGGCGCACGCCGGGGACGACGAAAAACCCGTCTTTCCACACCGAGTGGGCGGCCTTCACCTCTTCGCCTGAACATACGATGCCATCGACCCCGGCGGACCGCGCCAGTTCGGCCAGCCGAACGACCTGTTCGTGCGGATCGGCCGACAGGCCGATGGACTGAAGGTCGCTGCCGTCCAGGCTGGTCAGCATGGTGACGGCGACAACCTTGGTCCCCTCCGGCGCGGCGGCCTTGGCATCTTCCATCATCGCGCGGCCGCCACTGGCATGGACGGTCAGGATCGCGGGATTAAGCGGGCGCAGCGCCTGCACCGCCTTTGCCACCGTGTTCGGAATGTCGTGGAACTTCAGGTCAAGGAAGATGGGCAGGCCGATATCAGCCATGGCGTGCACGCCGTGCCGGCCATTGGCCATAAAGAATTCTAGGCCGAGCTTGATCCCCCCCACATGGGTATGGACGCGCCGGGCCAGGGCCTGCGCCTGTTCAAGGTCTGGCGTATCCAGGGCAACGAAGATCCGGTTGGTCACAGGCGCTGCCCCGGCGCGGGGTCGAGCGGAAGCTCGCCAGCAGCGGTCGGCGCTGTGGCCGATGGTACAGACGGCGCTGGCGGCGGCATAATCGGCGTCTGGGCATTGCGCAATTCGTTCAGCGCGCGCTCCGTGCTCGCCAGTTTCGATTTCAGCCGCCATTTCATCGCCTGATGCGCCAGGAACATGGGCAGGAAACCCAGCAGAAAGACGATGCCGAGCAGCAGCGGCAAGTTGGTCTGGGCAACCATCCCGCCCCACAGCCGGACGTCCACGCTGGTCCAGTTGTTGAAAGCGAAGGCAACCAGAATGCCGACCAGCAAGGCCCAGAACAGGGTCCTCAGGAATTGCATGGGCGATCCTTTCCTTTTCTCATGCCACGGCGGACCCTAGGCGCAATCGCCCGGATTGGCCAGCCACGGCGCGTTCATCCGATCTCGGCGTCCAGCGCCTCGAACAAGCCGGGAATGCTTTTGAGCCGTTCCCGTTCCTCGTTCAGGATGGCGCGGAACGCCTGTTGCTTGACCGCCAACAGCTCGGCCGGATCGGGACGCTGGCTTGGGGACAGGGTGGAAAGCACGATGTCGATCAGGCGGTCCGCACCATGCAAGCGGCCCCACAGATAGTCGTTTTCGCGATAGGCGCGGCTGAAAAACGCGCCGAAATTGTTGAACTGAATCCCCTTCAGCGTCGCCGCCGCGCCCCCGGACCGGATCGCCGTCGCATCGTCGGGCGAGATGCGGTCGACGCGGATCGGATCGAATTCGTCCATCCCCTCACCCTCCAGCAGCGGCAGGGTGGCCAGGTCGAAAAACGGAAAGCCCAGATAGGCGAGCAGCACCGGGCGGCGCAGATCGCGCGACAGCTGGCTGAATGCCGCCGACAATCGGTCGTCCGTCGCACTGTCCAGCGCCTCAAGGTTCATATGGGCGGCCACCCGGTCCAGCACGGCGCCGGGATGATCCAGCAACGCGGGCATGTCGTCCGGGCCGATCAGCCCCGCATGATGTTCCTGCCGCTCACATTCCAGATAGGCGCTGAGCGATTGATAGACCGCCTCGCGCATCGCCGACAGCGCCTCGTCCGGCGTCGCTTCGTCCAGCTCGGTGATCCGCCGGGCCAGCAGCCGCAGCCGCCGGATGCGAAAGCCAAGGTCATGGGCGCGCAGGAACGCGACGGCGGCGGGTGCGGCGCCGGTCGGATGCCCGGCGGCGAAATCCATCTCACCCCTGTCGCGCACGCACGCGGCCAGCGCGGCGCGGATCGTGCGGATATCCTCGGCCGTCGTCCGCTTGGTCATCGCCCCGACCAGGGAGGCCAGCCGGTCGATGATCGCGTCCACTTTCAACAGGGCATAGGCCGCATGGCCGTAACCCGCCCGGCTTGCCGCATGGCTCTGTGCCCGGCGACGCCAGTTCACCAGCCGTCGCGGTGTCGGATAATCCAGGAACAGGGTATAGCCGAACAGGCCGACGACCTGCGCCTCCACCTCTGCGCGGATCGCCTCCATGATCGTGCGCATCCGGATGATGCGTTCGGACCGGGCGGCAATCGCCTCCAGATTGTCGCGGATCGGCTGTTGCCGGGGCAGTTCAGACAGCGATCCGATGATCGTCTGGAAAAAGCCGGGCCGGTGGCCGGGTTCGCCATAGATGCCGGGCCGCGCGCCGGGGGTCGGATCGATGAAGATGAACCGCCGGTCCACCTGTCGCCGGGCGGGGCGTTCGCGCAGGGCATCGATGGCTGGCTGAAACGGGGCATTGACGAGAACGGACCCGTCGATCAGCGCTGCCTGTTCCGCCGCGCCCGCTGCTGCGCGATGCGGCATGGCGCGGCGCAGAAAATCGGCCCGGCCCGGCCACGACCGGTCCCGGGTATCCAGCACCCGGTCCAGTTCCCCGACCGAAAAGGGCGGAAAGGCGCCCGGAAAGCTGGACGTTGCGCGGGCAGCAAAGGCAAGCTCGGCAGGGTCGGCAAGGGCGCAGGGGCCGTCATGCCCCTGATCCCGGAAACTGATGACCAGCCGATGTTCCGTCTCGATCACCTCGGGCGGGGAATTGAGGCGGAGCAGTTCGAAATGCCCCTCGAAATCCGTCACCGTGACGAACAGGTCGATGGGCTGGCCCGGCGGCAACAGGCGGGGGCCGGGGGTGGCGGCCGCCATGGCGTCAAGCGCGTCCAGCAACAGGTCGAGCATCCGTTCCCCGCCAAAGGGCGGTTCGAACCAGCGGGATCGGACAAAATGTTCCAGCTTGCGCTTCACCTCGTCCCGCGCGCCCTCTTCGACAGTGGCGTCGATCATCGTGCCGCGGTTCATCGCCATCCAGGCGATGGGCAGCGCCCACAGCTTGGTCATGCGTCCGGATGGTGCCTGACCGGGATCGATCAGCGCCTCGACATCGGCCGTGTCCAGCCACAGGTCGGTCAGCGGGTCGAGCGATTGGCCCGAACTGATCGCCTGGGCGAGGAAGACGCCATTGATGCCGCCTGCACTCGCGCCCGCGACAATATCGGCCAGCACGCGTACCTGAACGCCGGTGCGGTCGGCAATGTCCTGAAGCAGCGCGCGATAGACCCCCTCACTGCCGGGGGATGGCGGGTCGCCATCGCAAAAGGCGCGGCTGGCGCGGGCAAGCCGCCAGATCTCCTTGGTAATGCCGTGCATGTACACGGCCAGGCTGATGCCGCCGTAACAGACAAGGGCGAGCCGCAATTCCTTTTCCCGCACGGGGCTCCCCCTCATATCGCCCGTTCCATCCATGGCATGGATGGTCAGGCCGGTTGTATCCTAGCCCAGACCGGCCGGTGATCGGAAGCGGCGTGGGCGGCGACGCTGCCATGGACGCCGCAGTCCAGGATGGACAGGTCCGGGCTGACCATGATCCGGTCGAGCCGCCCGATCGGCCGCTGCGCCGGAAAGCTTGGCCCGGTATCGGCCAGCCGGTGGGATCGGCAGAAATCGGCAATGCAGCCGCCATTGGGCCGCCATTCGTTCAGGTCACCCATCAGGATGGTCGGCATGGACCTGGGGCGGGCGGCAAGATGCGCCAGGATCGCCCGCGCCTGCCGCCGTCGCCAAAGGCCCGACAGATCAAGGTGCATGCCCACGATCCGATAGTCGCGCCCGCGGACGCGAACCTCGGTCAGCACTGCGCCGCGTGGCTCCAGCACGGGCAGGTGCAGCGCCTCTGCGTGCAGCAGCGTTGCGTCGGGCCGAATCAACAGGCCATTGCCGTGCCAGCCCATGCTGGCCTGCCGCTGTGCAACGGGCACCACCTGCCACCCGCCATGATCGTTCAGGATATGGCCGGGCAACACCGCCTGACGGTTGCCAAAGCGGCGATCGCATTCCTGCAGCGCGACGATATCGGCCCCGATTTCGCCCAGCACCTGCACGATGCGGTCCGGCCGCCGTTGCCGGTCGGTCCCCACGGCCTTGTGAATGTTATAGCTCGCGACCTTCAGCATCGGATCAGCGGGGCAGGCGGATTGCGGCGATCAGTCCGCCGCCCTGACGGTTGGTCAGCGTGATCGTGCCCCCTGCATCGCGGACAATGGCACGGGCCAGTGCCAGACCCAGGCCGATGCCGCCGGTATCCCGGTTGCGGCTGGTTTCGAGGCGGATAAAGGCATCGAACACACCGTCGATCTTGTCCTCGGGGATGCCGGGGCCGTGATCGGCCACCTCGATACACACGTCGCGCTCGCCCGGAACCAGCCGCACTTCGGCTGACCCCGCATATTTGACGGCGTTTTCGATCAGGTTGCGCAGCGCCCGCCGCATCAACGTCGGACGGATGCGGATGGTGACGCGCGGTGCCTCTGTCGCGGTCACATCGGCGCCCAGATCCTCGAAATCGGCAACGACGGCATCGACCAGCGCGGCCAGATCGACATCGCTGTGCGGCTCGCTTGGCCGGCCCATGCGGGCCAGCGACAGGATATCCTCCAGCGTCCGGTGCATTTCCTCGATGATCTCGGCCATGCGCGCCCGGTCCTGTTCGTCCTCGACGCTTTCGATCCGGACGCGCAGCGCGGCCAGCGGTGTGCGCAGATCATGGCCGATCGCGCCAAGCATCCGGTCCTTTTCATCCAGCATGGCGGTCGCGCGGCCGGACAGGCCATTATAGGCCGAAATCACCGACCGGACGTCCTCCGGCCCCCGTTCGGGCACCGGTTCGCCCGGCTGTGCAGGGTTAAAGCTGGCCGCCGACTGCGCCAGCGACCGCAGCGGACGCGCGATCCGCCGGCCCAGCACCACGATGGGCAGCATGACAACCGCATAGAGCACAAGCGTCTGGGCGATCAGTTGCCAGATCAGGAACCGCCCGGTCATTGGCCATGGCGCGCGGATCGCCAGCCACCCCTTGCCCGGCAATTCCACCGCGACCAGCAGGTCGGGCGGCCCCTTTTGCCGGCTCTGCCGCTGATCGTTCTGACGTCGGCGCGGTTCAAGCACCGGGACGGGCAGGTGGTCGTGGTTCAGGACGGCGACGATGCGGCCATATTGGACCCGGCTTTGGTCCAGGCCATAGCGGATGCCGGCCGCCACATCATCCTCGGTGGGCAGCCCTTCCGGCACCGGATTGGCGCTGACCAGCCGCACCCTGCCGCGCGGTCGCGGGTCGTCCAGCGACAGCCGGCCCTGCTCCACCCGTTCGGCGGCATCGACGATGCGGGTGATGGTGGGCACCGCGATCTGGGCAAAGCGATATCCCTGCCGCTCGCGCAGCAGCAGCGCGAAGTTCAGCGCCTGCGCCACGAACAGCGCCAGCGCGACGAGCAGCGCAAGCTGACCGGCAAGGCTGCGCGGCAACAGGCGGATTCGGCTCATGCGCGCGTCAAAGCCGCGTGACCTCGGCCGACAGGGTATACCCGCCGCCCCAAACGGTCTTGATGACGGAGGGGCTTTTGGGGTCCTCCTCCAGCTTCTTGCGCAGGCGGCTGACCTGATTGTCGATGGCGCGATCGAATGCTGCCGCTTCCCGACCCTGGGTCAGGTCGAGCAACTGGTCGCGGGTCAGCACCTGACGCGGCCGCATGACCAGCGCGTGAAGCAGGTTATATTCGCCCGTCGACAGCGGCACCGACACGCCGTCGCGGTCGACCAGCGTCCGCTCGCCGGTTTTCAGCACCCATCCGGCAAAGGCGAAACTGCCGCTTTCGGGCGCGTGCTGGCGCGATCCGTTCGCCGCGCGGCGCAGCACGACCTTGACCCGCGTGGCCAGCTCGCGGGGGGAAAAGGGCTTTACGACATAATCGTCCGCGCCCATTTCCAGGCCGACGATCCGGTCCGTCTCCTCGCTCTTTGCGGTCAGCAGGATGACGGGCGTATCGCTTGTCGCGCGAATGTGACGGCACAGGCTCAGGCCATCCTCGCCCGGCATCATGATGTCGACGATGGCTAGATCGATGTCATAGGCGTTGAGCCGCGCGCGCGCGGCCTCCGCATCGGCGACCTGCGTCACCCGAAACCCCTGTTTCGTCAGAAACTGGGCCAGCGGTTCGCGGATCGATCGTTCGTCATCGACCAGAAGAAGGTGCGGCAGGCTCATAGGCGGATCCGATTGTGACGCGGGAATGGGCCAAACGCCAGAGCGGAAGCAAGGCTCCGCCCTGGCGCGTCGGGCGTCGGCGGCGATCAGCCGGCCGGGGGCGGGGGCGGCGCCTCCGCCGGCATGGGCAGGCGGCCATCGCGCCACTTGTCCCGCAATTCGGCAAAGCGGGCCTTGGCCGCGCTGCGTTCGGCGGCGTCGATCTGCCCATCCTTGTTGGTGTCCAGCCGCGCGAACCGGGCCTGTGCCTGTACGCGCATTTCCGCCTGGCTGACCGTGCCGTTTCCGTCGGTATCGACACGGGCCATCATGCGGCCGCCGATCTGGCCCATCGTCTTGCGGGCGGCGGCACGTTCGGCATCGGAAACCGTGCCGTCCTTGTTCGCATCCAGCCGCGCCTGCATCTTCTCGCGCAGAGCGGCGCGTTCCGCATCGGTCACCGTCCCGTCGCGGTCTGCATCGGCCCAGCGGCCCGGCGCGCCACGCATCTCGCCAGCGTCAGCGCGTCCGGCGCGCCGTTCCTCCCGCGAAACCTGACCATCCTTGTTGGTGTCGAGCCGGGCGACCATGGCCGCGCGTGCAGCCTCCCGCTCCTCGGTCGACACCTGGCCGTCGCCATTGGTGTCCATGCGCTCCATCATCATGGCGCGCCGTTCGCCGCGGCCGCCGCCGTGGCGCTTGCCATGGCCTCGCTTGGGCATTTCCTCGGGCGAAAGCTGCCCGTCCTTGTTGACGTCCAGCTTGGCAAAGCGGGCGTCGGATTCAGCCACCATTTCCGCCTGGCTGATCTTGCCGTCCTTGTTGCTGTCCAGCTTGACCAGCATCCGGTCGGGGCCATCCACTCCCAGCTGCTGGGCGGCCAGCGCACCGCCGGCCAGAATGGTCGTGGCGCTCAGCGCCGCCGCGATTATCGTGTTGCGAACCATCATCCGTTTCCTTGATCCCTTGCCGGGAACATCCCGACATTGACGATGCTTTTCGTCGGGATTTGTCGCCCGAATTTGTCGGGCGACCGGATTATTGTCGCAATCTGTCGCGGCGGCGGTACGTTATCGGATCATTTCGCGGCGTTCTGACCGAACAGGACGCGCTTTTGCTCTTCGGTCATCGGCGTATCGGCCGGACGGATCTTTTCGCCCAGCGCATAGGCCGCGATCGTTGCGGGCCGTGCTGCGATCGCATCGAACCAGCGTTTCAGGTTGGGGAAATCCTCCAGCCGCTGTCCCTGCGCTTCATAGGGGACGATCCAGGGATAGGCGGCCATGTCCGCGATGGAATATTCCCCTGCGATGAACGCCCGGTCGGCCAGCCGCCGGTCGAGCACGCCGTACAGCCGCGCGGTTTCCTTGACATACCGGTCCACGGCATAGGGAATCCGTTCGGGGGCATAGCGGCTGAAATGATGGTTCTGCCCCGCCATGGGGCCCAGGCCGCCCATCTGCCAGAACAGCCATTGCGCAACCTCGATCCGGTTGCGGGCGTCCGTGCCGCCGAACTGGCCGGTCTTGTCGGCCAAATACTGAAGGATCGCGCCGCTTTCGAAAATGCTGACCGGTGCGCCGCCATCGGCCGGGGCATGATCGACGATCGCGGGCATCCGGTTGTTGGGCGCGATGGCCAGAAATTCCGGCTTGAACTGATCGCCCGTACCGATGTTGACCGGATGGACGGTGTAGGGAAGGCCGGTTTCCTCAAGGAACAGGGTAGTCTTGTGGCCATTGGGCGTCGGCCAGTAATGCAGGTCGATCATGTCTTGCTCCGCCTGATGCAGTTGGCCAACAGGTAGGTGCTGGCCAGCGCGGGGCAAGGCGGCCGTACCGCCTAGAAATTGTTTCGCCCCCCGCCGCTACCGCTTCGCCTGTTCCGCGTCAGGCAGCGGCCTTGCATCCCCGCGTGCGATGGACGCCGCGCAGGAAGCCGCGCCGGGCATGGCCGGCATCGATCGCCGCCTGCAGCCGCCGGTCTGCGCCCGCCGCGCCGCTGATTTCGCGCACCAGGCCGCGGAACGGGATCAGCGAATTGACGACGGCGCGGCCGCCGGCTTCGGCCACCTTGCCCTCGCGGCTGCGCTCTTCTGGGGTGGCGTCGAAATCGGGACCAAGCACGGCGCTGAGTTCGCCAAGCGCCTGCGTGATCTGCCCACAGGTGCGGATGCCGGTCAGGCTGTAGGGCGCTGCCTGCGCCTTGACCAGCACCTCGGGCGTTTTCGTCTCGACCGCACCCACGTCCCGCGCGGGTTGGCTGACGATATCGCCGGCGACCTTGCCGGTCTTGTCTTCCTTCTTGTCCTTTTCCTGCGCGGCGTCCTGACCGGGCTGCGGCCGGGCGGCGGCGGGCAGGGCGGGCAGCAGGGCAAGGATCATCAGCGGGGCTAGGGCATGGCGCATGGTGCAGTCTCCGTTTCGACCCACCAACGATCCTTGCCGCGCGCTGGTTCCAGCCGTTAATGACGATCGATTACATGGCCGTCGAACAGCCCCGCCATCAGGGTCGAGGCATAAAAGGCGACCGCCCGTTCGCGCGGCATCGCGCTGGCCCATTTGCGCATGTCGAACGCGGCATTGAGCAGCGCCATCAGCGCCTGGGACGCGACCAGCGGATCGACCGCCCGGATCGTTCCTTCGCTGATCCCGTCGCTGATCGTGCCGGCAAAGCGGCGGGCGATCATGTTCGATCGGTCGACCATCGCCTGACGCGCAGCGGGCGGCAGACC
The DNA here is from genome assembly GCF_049889035.1 of Sphingomonas eleionomae. NCBI lineage: Bacteria > Pseudomonadati > Pseudomonadota > Alphaproteobacteria > Sphingomonadales > Sphingomonadaceae > Sphingomonas > Sphingomonas eleionomae. The sequence goes on from NZ_JBLTWP010000001.1 coordinate 447,280, forward strand.
GGACAGCGCGGTGGTGCGCAGCAAGGGTCCCCGTTCCGAAAACTGGATGTCGAGCAGCGTTGCGACGACATCGGTCATCCGCTGCCAATGCGTGCCGCCGCGCGCATCCGCCGCACGCTGCGCTGCGCTGATCAGGTCGAAGCTGCGCCGATAGCACGCGGTGACCAGTTCGTCCTTGGCATCCAGGTGATGATAGAAACTGCCCTTGGTGACATTCAGCTCCGACGCGATCCGGCTGACCGACGCCCCCCGATAGCCCAGTTCGTTGATCAGCCGGGTGGCGGCCAGCAGAAACGCCTCACGCTGCGGCTCGCTTTCCACCGGCTCCAGCGTCAGCAGCTGAGGCGCCCAATGCTGCCCCGGCGCGGCCAGTCCGCCCGCGAACAGGTCGCCAAGCCGGGCCTGCACCCGGTCATACTGATCGATGGCATAGCGTTCGATCCACGCATTCAGCCAGAAGGTGTTTTCCAGCAACACGTGCGCCCGCGCGCCGTACAGGTCGGTCTGAGCCCGGCCGGCGGCGTCGCCCCAAAAGCGTCGGGCGGTGCGGAACACGTCGCGCCATCCGGCCAGCAGGCCCGACCGCATCGGTTCCTCCATCGCGCGGAGATCGGACAGGATGGCGAAGTTATGCACCTCCCCGCGGCGGATCGCGGCCATGCGGGCCATGTTGATCGCCAGATACCGCTGAACCCGTGAAGCCGGATCGCCCTCTGCCATCGCCTCCATCAGCATCGCCCGCAGCCGGCCCAGCGTATGTTCGAACGCAGCGGCGGCCAGATCCTCTTTCCGGCGGAAATAATAGGTGACGCTGGTGGTATTCAGGCCGACACGCCGTGCCACATCGGCAAAGGTCATGCCCTTTGCGCTTTGTTCGTTGATCGCGTCTGCAGCGGCGGCAAGGATCGCGTCCCGCTTTTCCTGATACCGCCTGGTCCCCTGCGCCTCGCCCTCGCGCACATCCACCCGATCGCCCATCGGTTCAGCTTAGCAGCTTGTTTTCGTGCTACCAGTATTTTCTGTCGGTAATGGCCCCAAACGGAAAACCGGGGATGCTATCGTTCAACTCACCCGATGTGCGGCTTTACCGAACAATGGGTATGTTCTACCCCTGTGGTGCTGGCGGTGGAAACCGCGACGGAGAGGATGGCCGATGGACTTTACCCTGACCGATCGACAGGCGGCCTATCGCGACCGGGTGCGCGCCTTTATCGCCCGCGAAATCGCGCCGCGCGATGCCGAATATCATGCGCATGTCGCCGGTGTCGACCGGTGGCAGCCGGTACCGCTGATCGAGGCGCTGAAGGAAAAGGCGCGGGCGGCCGGCCTCTGGAACTTCTTCATGCCGCCTCATTCGGGCCAGACGCATGTCGACGACAGCTTCGTGTTCGAAGGGGATCAGCTGACCAATCTGGAATATGCCCTGTGTGCCGAGGAGATGGGGCGGATCGGCTGGGCCAGCGAATGTTTCAACTGTTCCGCGCCCGACACCGGCAATATGGAGGTGCTGCACCGCTATGGCACGCGCGAGCAGAAGGAGGCGTGGCTTCGTCCGTTGATGAATGGCGACATTCGCAGCGCCTTTCTGATGACCGAGCCCGCCGTCGCATCGTCCGACGCGACCAATATCGAAACGTCCATCGTCCGGGATGGCGATGACTATGTCATCAACGGGCGGAAATGGTGGTCGTCCGGCACCGGGGATCCGCGCTGCAGGATTGCCATCGTGATGGGCAAGACCGACCCGGAGGCGCGCCGACACCAGCAGCAGTCGATGATCCTGGTCCCGCTGGACGCGCCGGGCGTGCGGATCGAACGGATGCTGTCCGTCTATGGCTATGACCACGCGCCCCATGGCCATGGCGAGGTGGTGCTGGACAATGTCCGCGTTCCCGCCGCCAACCTGTTGCTGGGCGAGGGGCGGGGCTTTGAAATCGCGCAGGGACGGCTTGGCCCCGGCCGCATCCACCATTGCATGCGCACCATCGGTGTGGCGGAGGTCGCGATCGAGGCGATGGCCCGGCGGCTGATGGCGCGCACGGCGTTCGGCAAGCGCATTGCGGAACATTCGATCTGGGAACAGCGCATCGCCCATGCGCGGATCGATATCGAGATGACGCGCCTGTTGTGCCTGAAGGCGGCGGACATGATGGACCGCGCGGGCAACAAGGCGGCCCAGCTGGAAATCGCGATGATCAAGGTGCAGGCGCCGACGATGGCACTCAGCGTGCTGGACGATGCGATCCAGGCGCATGGCGGCGCGGGCGTTTCGGATGATTTCGGCCTGGCCAGCGCATGGGCCAGCATCCGCACCCTGCGCTTTGCCGACGGACCGGATGAGGTTCACAACCGCGCCATCGCACGCGCCGAATTCGGGCGATACGGCGCGTGAAGGCTGCGGTCCTGCGTGCGGCGGGCCAGCCGCTGTCCATCGAGCAGGTGGTGATCGATGCCCCCGGCCCGCGCGAGGTATTGATCCGCACGGCCGCGTGCGGCGTGTGCCGGTCGGACCTGCATTTCGTCGACGGCAGCTTTCCGCACCCCGTGCCGACCGTGCCCGGCCATGAGGCATCGGGCGTTGTCGAGGCGGTGGGCGAGGGGGTTACGACGGTTCGCCCCGGCGATCATGTCATCACCTTCTTCACCGCCTTTTGCGGGTCGTGCGAATACTGCGTCACCGGCCGCCCGTCCCTGTGCATCGATCCGTCGACGCGTCGGCCGGCCGGTGCCGAACCCCGGTTGTCGCTGGCCGATGGCACGCCGCTTAACCCGTTCCTCAATCTGTCGGCCTTTGCCGAACAGATGCTGGTCCATGAAAACGCCTGTGTGGCGATCGACCGGGCGATGCCTCTGGAACGGGCCGCGCTGCTCGGCTGTGCCGTCATCACCGGCGCTGGCGCGATCTTCAACGACAGCAAGGTGCAGCCGGGGGAAAGCGTTGCCGTGATCGGGGCGGGGGGCATCGGCCTTGCCGCGATCAATGCGGCGCGGATTGCGGGCGCCGGCATGATCATCGCCGTCGACCCGCTGGCCGACAAACGGGCCACCGCCATGGCGATGGGCGCGACCCATGCGATCGATCCGGGCGAGGCCGGAGCCGCCAAATCTATTCAGGTCCTGACCAATGGCGGCGTCCATCACGCGATCGAGGCGGTGGGACGGGGGGACACGGCAGAGCTTGCCTGGACGATCCTGCGCCGGGGCGGCACGGCGACGATCCTGGGCATGATTGCGCCGGGCCAGTCGGTCAGCCTGCCCGGCCCGACCTTTCTGACCGGAAAGAAGATTCAGGGATCGCTGCTGGGGTCAACGCGCTTTCCCGTCGACATGCCCCGGCTGGTCCGGATGTATCTGGACGGGCTGCTCGACCTCGACAGGATGGTGGCGGAAACGATTGCGCTGGAGGATGTGAACGATGCGCTGGAAAAGCTGCGCCGTGGCGGCGCGGTGCGTTCGGTGATCCGGTTCGGATGAGCGACCTGGACGACGCCGCGCTGGATCGCTGGATGACGGCGCATCTGCCGGGCCATCACGGCCCGGTCCGCTGCACCAAATTTTCGGGCGGGCAAAGCAATCCGACCTATCGTGTCGACGGTCCCGCCGGTTCGTGCGTCCTGCGCCGCAAGCCGTTCGGGCCGATCCTGCCATCGGCCCATGCCATTGAGCGCGAATATCGTTTGATCGGTGCGCTGCACCCCAGCGGCTTTCCGGTCGCCCGGCCGATTGCCCTGTGCGAGGATGCCGGGGTAATCGGCGCGCCCTTCTATCTGATGGAGGAGGTGAGGGGCCGGACGCTGTGGGACGGAACGCTGCCCCGTATGTCGCCCGATGACCGACGGGCGCATTATCATGCGCTGATCGACACGCTCGCCGCCCTGCACGCGATTGATCCGGATGCGGTCGGCCTGTCCGATTATGGCCGGCCGGGCAATTATTTCGAACGGCAGGTGGACCGATGGTCCCGGCAATATCGCGCCAGTCAGACAGATGACCTGCCGGAGATCGAGCGGCTGATCGACTGGCTGCCGCGGTCCGTTCCGCCGCAGACGCGGGTCAGCATCGTGCATGGCGATTACCGGATCGACAATCTGATCTTTGCCGATGACGGGCCGCGCGTGCTGGCCGTGCTCGACTGGGAATTGTCGACGCTGGGCGATCCGCTGGCGGATTTCAGCTACCTTCTGATGAACTGGGTGACAGAGCCGGAGGGGCGATCCGGGGTCAAGGGGCAGACCGGGCCAGCAACGGGCATCCCCACGCTGGAAGAGGCGGTGGAGCGATACTGCGCCGCCACGGGCCGGGACGGCGTGCCCGACCTAGACTGGTATTTCAGCTACAATCTCTTCCGGCTGGCCGGGATCGTTCAGGGAATCAAGCGGCGGATGATCGATGGCAATGCGTCCAGCACTGCGGCGGCCGATGCGGTTGCGCGCCTTCCCGCACTGGCGGCGGCGGCGTGGCATTTTGCCGAGCGGGCCGGGGCAGGGGACTGATCCGCCGCCCGGCCGGCGACCGTCATTCGGCTGCCGACTGGCGCACTCGGCGGATGCGGGGTTCCCGGTCCAGCCCGGCGGCATGCTGAATGCCCTTGCGCATCTCGTCCCGTTTTTCGTGGATGCTGGCAATCACCGGTCCCATGGCCACGCCCAGGTCGACCAGCACCGCCTCGGCCAGCTGAAGCGAGCTTTCCAGCGTTTCGGGCACCGCGTCGGTGGCCCCGGCCTTGTACAGTTCGGCGGCATGGTCCTGATCGCGCGCGCGGGCGATGATGGGCAGATCGGGCAGCCAGCCGCGCACCCGCTTGGTCAGCCGCACGGTCAGCACCGGTTCGTCCATCGTCAGGATCAGCGCATCGGCACGGCCAAGGTTCAGCCGGTCGACCAGTTCGGCCCGCGACACATCGCCAAAGATCATCGGATATCCCGCCCGCCGGGCATCGGTCACCGATTCGATATTGGCGTCGACCGCGACAAACGTCTTGCCGTGCGCACGCAGCAGATCGGCGACCGTGCGACCAACCCGGCCAAATCCGATGATGACGGTACCCGGCCCCTCGCGCCCCACCTCTGCCTCGGGCGGCAGTTCGCCAGTGCGCTGTTCGATCTCGCGCGCGATTACCTGCCCCGTCTTGGCCAGCAGCGGCGTGATGGTCAGCCCGATGGCGGTCACCGCAGTCCAGAACGCCGCCGTTTGCGGATCGATCAGCAGCGCGGCGGTTGCGACGCCAAGCACGATCAGCGTCGTTTCTGACGGACTGGCCATCATCACCGCGGTTTCGATTGCGGTGCTGTTGCGCGCGCCCGACAGGCGGAGCAGCGCGGCCGTAACCGTCGTCTTGGCCAGCATGACGCCGACGATGGCGCCGGTCACCATCGCCCCGTTTTCGGCCAGGTATCGCCAGTCGAGCCGCATCCCGACCGTGATCAGGAACACGCCGAGGGCAAGGCCGCGGAACGGCGCGGTCATCACCTCGACCTCGCTGTGATATTCGGTTTCCGCGATCAGCAGACCGGCAAGCAGTGCGCCGACGATGGGGCTGAGCCCGGCGGCAGAGGTGACCAGGCTGGCCACGATGACGACCAGCAGGCTGGCAGCCAGGAACAGTTCCGGGTTCTTTGCCCGTGCCGCCTGTCCGAACAGGCGCGGCAGGACGAAGCGCCCGGCAATGTAAAGGCCAACGACGCTGATCGATCCGGTCAGGGCGATGTCGGCCAGCCCGACCCAGCCCTCGTCACTGGCGGCCGGGCCAAGCGCGCCCAGCAGGAAGATGATCGGCACCAGCGCCACGTCCTCGAACAGCAGCATGGCGAACGCCGCCTTGCCCGCCGGTCGCTCGGTTCCCGCGATCGGCAGCACCAGCGCGGTGGAGGATAGCGACAGGGCGAGGCCAAGACCGATCGCCGCCGCCCAGCTTTGCCCGAAAAACTGCAGCGCAACCGCGATGAACAGTGCCGATCCGAACAGCTCCGCCGCGCCCACGCCGAACACCAGCCGCCGCATCGCCCATAGCCGCTTGAACGACAGCTCAAGGCCGATGGAAAACAGCAGCAGGATGATGCCGAACTCGGCAAATGGCTCGATCGATTCCGGGTCGGAAATGGTGATGTAATAGAGCCACGGCGCCTGGGGCACGAGCGCGCCCAGCCCGGCCGGGCCGACCAACAGGCCGACCAGAATGAAGCCGATCACGGGGCTGATCCGGAACCGGGCAAAGGCGGGGATGACAAGGCCTGCCGCGCCAAGGATGACGAGGGCGTCGGAAAATCCATTGCTGGCAAGGCGGAGGTGCATGGCCCGACCTTAATCACGCGCGGCACGATCGGGAAAGCATTCCCGTCCCGATACGCAGCTTTTTTGCGCGGCGGCCAATGCGGCAAAACAAAAAAGGCCGCCCGGAAGGGTTTCCGGGCAGCCCCTGTTTGTCGTTCGGCAGGCTGATCAGCCGGTGATCTTGCCCATTTCCGCTTCCAGATTGGTGCGGATCGCCTCAAAGAACTGTTCCGTGGTCATCCACGGCTGATCCGGGCCGATCAGGATGGCCAGATCCTTGGTCATCTTGCCGCTCTCCACCGTTTCGATGCAGACCCGCTCCAGCGTCTCGGCAAACTGCGTCACTTCAGGCGTGCCGTCGAACCGGCCGCGGAACTTGAGGCCGCCGGTCCAGGCAAAGATCGACGCGATCGGATTGGTGCTGGTCGCCTTGCCCTGCTGGTGCTGGCGATAGTGGCGGGTGACGGTGCCATGGGCGGCTTCCGCCTCGACCGTCTTGCCGTCCGGCGACATCAGGACGCTGGTCATCAGGCCCAGCGAGCCAAAGCCCTGAGCGACCTGATCCGACTGGACGTCGCCGTCATAATTCTTGCACGCCCAGACGAACTCGCCATGCCACTTCAGGGCGCTGGCCACCATGTCGTCGATCAGGCGGTGCTGATATTCGATGCCGGCTTCCTTGAACCGGTCGTTGAACTCCGCCTGATACACGTCCTCGAAAATGTCCTTGAACCGGCCGTCATAGGCCTTGAGGATCGTGTTCTTGGTCGACAGGTAAACCGGCCAGCCAAGGTTGAGGCCGTAATTCAAGCTGGCGCGCGCGAAATCGCGGATCGATTCGTCCAGATTGTACATCGCCATGGCGACGCCAGCGCCCGGGAAGTCGAACACTTCGCGGTCGATGCTCTCGCCATTCGCGCCTTCCCAGACGAGGCGCAGCTTGCCCGGGCCGGGGACCAGGAAATCGGTCGCGCGATACTGGTCACCGAATGCGTGACGGCCGACGACGATCGGCTTGGTCCATCCGGGGATCAGGCGCGGCACATTCTGGATCACGATCGGTTCGCGGAACACCACGCCGCCCAGGATGTTGCGGATGGTGCCATTGGGCGACCGCCACATCTTCTTCAGGCCGAACTCCTCGACCCGCTGTTCGTCCGGGGTGATCGTGGCGCACTTCACGCCAACGCCGTACTTCTTGATCGCATTGGCGCTGTCGATCGTGATCTGATCGTCGGTTTCGTCACGCTTTTCGACGGCGAGATCGAAATAAACCAGGTCGATATCGAGATAGGGCTGGATCAGCCGCTCGCGGATCCATTGCCAGATGATCCGCGTCATCTCGTCGCCGTCAATCTCCACGACCGGCGTCTTGACCTTGATTTTCGCCATGCGTTCGCATTCCCGATTTAGAGGTTTTGGGGTTTCGCTGCCTCCTAGGCACAAGCGGGCGGACGATCAACCGTCCGGAACAAGGACCCTTGCTGGGCATTGTGTTGCAGGGACAGCACAGTTAGACCTGATGGGATGCAAGAGATCGAACCTGGTTCCGGCCTGCCACAGACAGTGAAGTGGCGTTGGCCGTCCATCCATCCCGAAGGATGGAAATATATCGCCATCAGCGGCGTGACCGCTTTCGTCTTTCTGGTCGCCATCTGGGACGAGCTGGGGTTTGCGCTGGTCGGCCTGACGATCTGGGTCGCTGCCTTTTTCCGCGATCCGGTGCGCGTGACGCCGCAGGGCGCCGACCTGATCGTTTCGCCCGCCGACGGGCTGGTCACCATGGTCCAGCGGGTGCCGGTGCCGCCCGAACTGGGCGGGCCAGGCGGATTGCCCGATGCAACGCGGGTTCGCGTGTCGGTGTTCATGAGCGTGTTCGACGTTCATGTGAACCGCACCCCGGTGACCGGCACGATCACCGAACATGTCTATATCTCCGGCAAGTTTCTGAACGCTGATCTCGACAAGGCGTCGGACGAAAACGAGCGCCAGCATCTGGTGATCGAACGGCGTGATGGCGTGCGGGTGGCGATGACGCAGATTGCCGGCCTGGTCGCGCGCCGCATCCTCAGCTTTGTAAAGCCCGGCGACATGGTCGTTGCGGGCCAGCGGGTCGGGCTGATCCGATTTGGCAGCCGGGTCGATGTGTGGTTGCCCGAGGGGGTGGAGCCGCAGGTGGCGCTGGGTCAGCGTGCGATTGCCGGTGAAACCGTGCTTGGCCGGATCGGCGTGGCGGCACCCACTGGCGTTTCGCAATAATGCTCGGCCCGCGCCGGCGCGCGATCCGGGCACCCCGGCCCCGTGGCGGAATTCCGCTCAGGACCATTGCGCCGAACGCGGTGACTGCGCTGGCACTATGTTTCGGCCTGACCGGTGTGCGCTATGCCATCGGCGCCGAGTTCGAGCGCGCGGTGACGATGATCCTGATTGCTGGCGTGCTGGACGGCATCGACGGCCGCGTCGCGCGGATGATGCGCGGTGAAAGCCGGTTCGGGGCTGAACTGGATTCGCTGTCCGACGCCATTTCGTTCGGCGTTGCGCCTGCGCTGATCGTCTATCTCTGGTCGCTGGTCACGCTGCCCCGGATCGGATGGCTGTGTGCCCTGATCTATGCGGTGTTTTGCGCGCTGCGACTGGCGCGGTTCAATGCGGCGATCGATCTGGATGTTCAACCGCACAAGTCCGCTGGCTTTCTGACCGGTGTTCCCGCTCCGGCCGGTGCGGGTCTTGCCATGCTGCCCATCTTCATCTGGCTGTGGAGCGGGGAGGAACTGCTCCGCTCTCCCTGGATCGTGGCGCCATGGATGGCGTTTGTCGCGTTTCTGATGGCGTCCAGCCTGGCAACCTATTCCTGGGGATCGCTGAAACTGCGGCCCAATATCCGGTTCGAGGCGATCCTGATCGTTGTGCTGTTCGGCGCTGCACTGCTTTCCGCGCCGTGGCAGACGCTGACCGCGATCTGTGTGCTGTACGTGGCCACGATCCCGTTCAGCATCGCATCCTATCGCCGGGTCAGGCGGCTGCGCGCTGCCGCGCCGCAACCGGCCGAATCTGCACAGGGGTAACGCGCATCTGAACGGCGGCGGCGTCGAACGGCCGTGCGCCGTTGCGGATGAGGTCCAGCCAGAGCGCACCGCGCTGCTCAAGCGCGAACAGGATGCCGAACAACGCCGTCAGCATTCCGGCAGCAATCACCAGCGAAACGAGCAATGCAATCATCGTCCATCTCCAACCCCGGCGGGACCATACCCGAACCGAATGGATCGATTCGGCGAACCCATCCCCTGTGGATAAGTTCCATGATCCCGGTGTGAACGCCTTATGTTCTATTCCCGTTCTCACTGTCAAGCATTGCTTTGCGACCTGCCATGGATTAAGCGACGCCGCATCTCTCATGGGTGGTACATAACCCGGTGTCGGGCGTCGTCCGATATTCACCGCCCAGAGGACTAACCGGAAGGAGACTATCCCATGGCGGCACCTGTCGTCACTCTGCAGCAATTGCTCGAATCAGGCGCGCACTTCGGCCACCAGACGCACCGCTGGAACCCGAAGATGAAGCCCTACATCTTTGGCGACCGCAACGGCGTCCACATCATCGACCTGTCGCAGACCGTGCCGCTGTTCGCGCGCGCGCTCGAATTCGTCAGCTCCACCGTCGCCTCGGGCGGCAAGGTCCTGTTCGTCGGCACCAAGCGCCAGGCGCAGGAGCCGATTGCCGACGCCGCGCGTCGTTCGGGCCAGCATTTCGTCAACCATCGCTGGCTGGGCGGCATGCTCACCAACTGGAAGACGATTTCCAACTCGATCAAGCGCCTGAAGACGCTGGAAGAAACGCTGTCTGGCGACACGCACGGCCTGACCAAGAAGGAAGTGCTGAACCTGACGCGTGAGCGCGACAAGCTGGAACTCAGCCTGGGCGGCATCCGCGACATGGGCGGCATTCCCGACATCATGTTCGTGATCGACGCGAACAAGGAAGAACTGGCGATCAAGGAAGCCAACACGCTGGGCATCCCGGTGGTTGCGATCCTGGATTCGAACGTGTCACCGGACGGTATCGCGTTCCCGGTTCCCGCGAATGACGACGCCAGCCGCGCCATCCGCCTGTATTGCGAAGCCGTGGCGATTGCCGCGACCCGTGGCGGGCAGGAGCGTCAGGCCAAGTCCGGGTTCGACCTGGGCGCGATGGACGAGCCGCCGGCCGAGGAAGCACTGAGCGAGCCGGAAGCGCCCGCCGCTGCGACCGAGCCGGAAACGGCAGCCGAGGGCGAGCGTCAGATCGACGCCTGAACCCGGTTTCGGGATATCGGCGCCCGGCATCGGGCGTCACCAATTTGTCATCCGGGCGGGGCAGGGCATTGATGCACTGCTCCGCCCGTACCCATAGCTGAAACGAGGAATTGAACATGGCCGAGATCACTGCAGCCGCGGTCAAGGAACTGCGCGAGCGCTCTGGCGCCGGCATGATGGATTGCAAGAAGGCGCTGGCCGAAAATGGCGGCGATACCGAAGCCGCCATGGACTGGCTGCGGACCAAGGGCCTTGCCGCCGCCGCCAAGAAGTCGAGCCGCACCGCGGCCGAGGGTCTGGTCGGCGTCGCCGTTGCCGGGACCAAGGGCGTTGCGGTCGAGGTGAACAGCCAGACTGATTTCGTCGCAAAGAACGAGATTTTCCAGTCGTTCGTGCGCGACGTCACTGCGCTTGCGATGGACGTCAACGATATCGACGCGCTGAAGGGCGCAACGATGCCGCAGGGCGGTACGGTCGAGGACGTGCTGACCGCGAACATCGCCACCATCGGCGAAAATCAGGTGCTGCGCCGGATGAAGCGGATCGAAGTCGCGCAGGGCGCGGTGATTCCGTACGTCCACAACGCTGCAGCGCCGGGCATGGGCAAGATCGGCGTGCTGGTCGCGCTGGAATCGGATGCCGGTGTCGATGTGCTTGAGCCGCTGGGCAAGCAGCTGGCGCAGCACGTCGCCGCTGCCTTCCCGCTGGCGCTGGACGAAACCGGCCTGGATCAGGACATCCTGGAGCGCGAGCGCGCCATCGCCACCGAAAAGGCCGCCGAAAGCGGTAAGCCCGCCGACATCATCGCCAAGATGGTCGAGGGTTCGGTGAAGAAGTTCGCCAAGGAAAACGCGCTGCTGAGCCAGCCCATCGTCCATGACGGCAAGACCCCGGTCGCCGACGTGGTCGCCAAGGCTGCAAAGGATGCGGGCGCGTCGATCAAGCTGGTCGATTATGTCCGCTTTCAGCTGGGTGAGGGCATCGAAAAGGAAGAGAGCGACTTCGCCGCCGAAGTCGCCGCCGCGGCCGGCATCAGCAAGGGCTGATTCGGCAGCCATCGCGCTTTCGCGATGACCGCAAAAAATGGGGGCCGGGCAGCAACTGTCCGGCCCCTTTTTTCATTACCCGTCCGGCACGGCGATACGGCGCGATGGCGATGGCGATGGCGATGGCGAATCCATCCGCCCGGCGGTGATCCCGCTGGCCCCTGCATCGATGCCTGACGGACACAGCGAACCGCCCCAAACCGCGATTTGCGGTTCAGGCCCGATGGCGTCCGACGATGTTGGAAAAGGTGGCTCCCTGAGTAGGATTCGAACCTACGGCCGCTCGATTAACAGTCGAGTGCTCTACCGCTGAGCTATCAGGGAACACGGCGGAGCGGGCTCTATAGCGCCCTGAACGCGGGTTGCAACCCCCTCAGGAAATGAACTGTTCCATCGTTATGCGTTCGTCCAACGCATGTTCCGGATCGAACATCAAGGTCAGCTCTCTCGTGCGATCCACGACCACCTCGACCCGGGCGACATCGCGCACTTCGCGCTGATCGGCGACCGCGCTGACCGGCCGCTTGGCCGCTTCCAGGACGTCGATGACGATGCGCGTCTTGTCCGGCAGAATCGCCCCGCGCCAGCGCCGGGGACGGAACGGGCTGATCGGCGTCAGGGCCAGCAACGCGGACCCCAGCGGCAGGATGGGGCCGTTGGCGGACAGGTTATAGGCGGTCGATCCCGCCGGGGTCGCCACCAGCACGCCGTCGCATACCAGTTCCGGCATCACGCGGCGGCCGTTGACCGAAATTGCCAGCTTTGCCGTCTGCCGCGTTTCGCGCAGCATCGACACCTCGTTGATCGCGGGCAGCACGACCTGTTCCCCCGACAGGGTTGTCGCCGTCATGGTCAGCGGCGTGACCTTGAACGGCTTGGCGCGCGCCAGCCGCGAATCGAGCCCGTCCAGCCGCCAGTCGTTCATCAGGAAACCGACAGTGCCCCGGTTCATGCCGAATACCGGCACGATGCGATGCCGTTCCAGCATGGCGTGAAGCGTTTGCAGCATGAACCCGTCGCCGCCCAGCGCGACGATCATGTCCGCCCGGTCGATTGACACCCAGTCATAGGCATCGCGCAGATCGCCCAGCGCCGTCTTTGCAACATGGCTGGACGATGCGACCAGCGCACGGGCGGTCGGGGTGACGATCCCGCTCATCCGCCGGTCACGCTCATATGACGGCTGACGGCGGGCGCGGCGCCGCTGGCGATGACGAAATCATGGGCAGCAGGTTTGATCGCGATGGCCGCATCAATCGCGGCATCCACCGCCGCCAGCCCGCCGGACCGAATCGCAGTCTTCAAATCCACCCGATCATCCTGTCCCAGGCAAAGATACAGCATCCCCTCCGTCGTCAGCCGGACCCGGTTGCACCCTGAACAGAAATTCTGCGTCAGCGGCGAGATAAGGCCCAGCCGGGTACCCCCGTCGCCAACCCGCCAGTAACGCGCCGGCCCGCCGCTGCGATGCGCGTCGGTGGCAAGGTCGAACTGCCGGTGCAGCGCGTCCAGAACCGCGGTCAGCGGCAGGAACCGGGCGGCCCGGTCCTGATCCACCTGGCCCATCGGCATGGTTTCAATGAGCGTCAGGTCCATGTCCTGCTGCGCGCACCAGGCAAGCATCGATCCAATCTCGTCGTCGTTGATGCCGTTCAGCGCGACCATGTTGATCTTGACCCGCAGGCCCGCCGCACGCGCCGCGTCGATGCCGCGCAGGACATCGGCCACGTCTCCGCGCCGGGTGATGGTGCGGAACCGTTCGGGATTGCGACTGTCCAGGCTGACATTGATCCGCCGGACGCCTGCATCGGCCAGCTGTGCCGCATGACGATCCAGCTGCGTCCCATTGGTCGTCAGGGTCAGCTCGTCCAGCCCGCTGCCGATATGCCGTCCCAGCCGCCGGATCAGATCGCCGACATCGCGGCGCACCAGCGGCTCGCCGCCGGTCAGCCGGATCCTGGTCACGCCGCGCGCAATGAACCGCTCGGCGATCATGGCCATTTCATCGAGGGACAGGACCTGATCGCGGGGCAGGAACTGCATGTCCTCTGCCATGCAATATCCGCAGCGCAGGTCGCACCGATCGGTCACGGACAACCGCAAATAGCTGATGACGCGGCCATGCCGGTCGATCAGGGGGCGCGGTGTTTCCATAATCGCAAGAGCTAGGCCCTATGGAGGATGCGCACAAGGCCGGTTATGGCGGTATCGGCAGCATCGGGGCGGGACGGACGCGGTTTGAAGGGACACGGCAATTCGCAGGCGGAACCGGCGGCAATGCCGCTGTTCGTGCTGTCCTTTCGCCAGCGGGACGAACTGGCCGCCCAGCTGGCGGGACCGGCATGGCGGGTCGTCGCCGCGCGGCGGGGCGAGGGCGTTGCCCGGCGGTATCAGGCGAGCGGCGCGGCGGTGGCGATCATCGATGCGCGCGGCGCGATTGACGACGGGGTGGCCGCCACGATCGAGATTGGCCCGCTGATCCATCGGCTGGGCCATGCCCTGCTGGTGCTGATTTCCCGACCGGACGACGAACGGCTGCCACGGCTGATCGCGGCGGGTGCGACGCATTTCATCGTCAGCCCCATTACATCGGTGATGCTGGCGCAGTCGCTGGTGCTGGCCCGCGCCCATGTCGACCGGATGGGCGGCGGCTGGCGGATTGCCGGCACGGGCACGGGCACGGCGCTTGGGTGGCGCCATGATCCGGCGATGCGCAGTTTCCAGATGACGCCCGCGCTTGCCCGGATGCTGTCGCTTGCCGAGGATGCGGGGCCGGGGGCCATTCTGTCGCGCATGACGGTTCAGGATCGCACGCTCGGCAAATCGGCGATTCGCCGCATTGCCGACGGGCCGGGCATCACCGCCTTTGCCCATGACCTTGCCGGGATCGGACGGGTGGTCAGCCATGTGCAGCATGACGCCGATACCGGGCGCTGGCATTGCCTGATCGAACCGCTGGACACCGCGCCCGAACCGCGCGTCGAATTGCGCGATGCCCTGACCGCTGCACGGGACGAGGAGGCTGCACGCCACTGGATCGGCCGGATGCTGGGCGATGGCAAGCCGGTGGTCGCAATCCGGCTGATCGTCGGGCAGGTGGAGGCGATCGACCGCGCATACGGCCCGGCGGCGCGGGACCGCATCATCGCGACCTTTGCCCGGCGGATCGGCAACGCCGCCCGCGATCTGCTGGGCCGTCAGATTGTCGTGGCACGCGAGGGGCGGTCTGGGTTCCTGGTCGCCGCCACCGGGATCGATCCGGCGCGCGCCGGTTTTGCCACCGAACGTCTGGCCGATCTGTTGAAGGAACCGGTGCTGGTCGGCGAACGGCCGCTGCTGCTGTCCGTCCTGTCGGGTCACGCATGGAGCGGGGCGGGCGAGGGCGTCGATGCCCTGTTGCGGCGGATCGTCGTCACGGCGGACGCAGCGGGGCGGGCGGACGCGACCGATGGCGGGACGGACGATGCACTGGCACGCGATGTGACCGCCGCCATCGACAGCGGCGCGATCGAAATCCTGTTCCAGCCACAGGTCGCCATGGCGTCCGGCGAAATTGTCGGTGTCGAGGCGCTGGCCCGGTGGCGGCACCCGCAGCGCGGCGAAATCGGCGCAGAGGCGCTGTTCGCCGCCGCCGAACGGGCGGGCATGAGCCTGACGCTGTCCGATCACGTGCAGCGCCATTCGCTGTCGCTGGCCGCGCGGTGGCCCGCAACGCTTGCGCATCTTCGCCTGTCGATCAACCTGACCGCCGCCGATATCGCCAGCCCCAGCGCCGCCGCAGTGCTGCTCGACCGCATCGACCGCAGCGGATTTCCGCGCGACCGCTTGACGATCGAGATTACCGAGGGCGAGTTGATCGAGGAACTGGATCAGGCCGCGCTGGTGCTGGGCGCGCTGCGGGCCGGGGGGTGCCGGGTGGCGATCGACGATTTCGGCACCGGCTATTCCAGCCTTGCCTATCTGAAGGCGCTGCCCGTCGATTACCTGAAGCTCGACCGGAGGCTCAGCGTCGATATCGAAGGATCGACGCGCGGCCGCGTGGTCGTCCGCGGGGTCATCGACATCGCTCGCTCGCTTGGCCTGACCCTGATCGCGGAGGGCGTCGAAACCCGCGCCCAGCGCGACCTGCTGGCTGGCGAGGGGTGCCAGCTTTATCAGGGGTATCTGTGCGCGCCGCCGCTGGACGGCCCGGCGCTCGCCCGGCTGATGCAGGGTTAGATCAGGTCCGCAGGGACGTTGGCGCGCAGTTCGTCCAGCCACACCGTCGCCACGCTGTCCGAAGGCGCGCGCCAGTCTCCGCGTGGCGACAATGCGCCGCCGCCCGACACCTTTGGCCCGTTGGGGATGGCCGACCGCTTGAACTGGCTCGTCTGGAAAAACCGGATCAGGAATTTTTCCAGCCAGTGCCGGATGGTCACCAGATCATACCCCTTCCGGTCGCCCGCCGGATACCCCGCGGGCCATGCACCCGCAGCGGCATCGCGCCAGGCGTGCCACGCTAGGAACGCGACCTTTGACGGCCGCATCCCGTACCGGACGATGTGGTGCAGAAAGAAATCGTTCAACGCATAGGGGCCGATGATCGATTCGGTGCTCTGGATCGCGCCGTCGCTGCCCGGCGGGACCAGCTCGGGCGAGATTTCGGTATCCAGGATCGCCTGCAGCACCTGATTGGCGGCATCGTCGAATTGGCCATCGCGGATGCACCAGCGGATCAGATACTGGATCAGCGTCTTGGGAACGCCGGCATTGACCGCATAATGGCTCATCTGGTCGCCGACGCCATAAGTGCACCAGCCCAGCGCCAGTTCGCTCAGGTCGCCGGTGCCGACGACGATGCCCTGCCGCTGATTGGCGATGCGGAACAGATAATCGGTGCGCAGGCCCGCCTGAACATTCTCGAACGTGATGTCGTGCACCGGTTCGCCGTTGGCAAAGCCGTGCCCGATATCGGTCAGCAGCTGCCGGGCGGCGGGGCGGATGTCGATTTCCTCCGCCGAAATCCCCATCGCCCGCATCAGCGCCCAGGCATTGCCCTTTGTCCCGTCGCTGGTGGCGAAACCGGGCATGGTAAAGCCCAGAATATCGGTGCGCGGGCGGTTCAGCCGATCAAAGGCCTTGGCCGCGACGATCAGGGCGTGGGTGGAATCAAGGCCGCCGGAAATGCCGATCACCAGCCGCTTTGCACCCGAAGCCACGATCCGCTGGCGCAGCCCCTCGACCTGGATGTTGAACGCCTCGAAACTGTCGGCATCCAGCATCGCCGGATCGTCGGGGACGAACGGAAACCGGGGGACGGCGCGCATCAGGCCGCGGTCGCTGCCATCGGGCTGATGCACGAACCCGATGCGGGTGAACCGCTGTTCGGGATGACCGGCGGCGTCGGCGGCATCGTTGAACGTGCCGTTACGCATCCGCTCCAGCCGGATGCGCTCCACATCGACATCGGCCAGCACCAGCTCGCTGGCGACATCGAACCGTTCGGATTGCACCAGCAGCTCGCCCAGCTCGTGCACCATCCCCTGACCGTCCCAGGCAAGGTCGGTGGTGCTCTCGCCCGGTCCGCTGGCGGAATAGACATAGGCCGCGATGGCGCGGGCCGACTGGCTGGCGCACAGCATGGCCCGTTCGCGCGCCTTGCCGATGACGATGTTGGATGCCGACAGATTGGCCAGCACCGTCGCCCCGGCCAGCGCACCATGCGTGGATGGCGGGATCGGTGCCCAGAAATCCTCGCACACCTCCATGTGCAGGACAAAATCGGGCACGTCTTCGGCGGCAAAGATCAGGTTGGTGCCGAACGGCACGGTCTGTCCCGCCACGGCGATCGTGCCGCCCGGGACGCCGCGACCGGGGGCAAACCACCGCTTCTCGTAATATTCGCGGTAATTGGGCAGGAAGGTTTTCGGGACCACGCCCAGGATGCGTCCGCGCGATATCGCGATGGCGCAATTATACAGGCGGTTGTTCCGGCGAAGCGCCGCGCCGACGGCCAGCACGGGGCTCAATTCCGCGCTGGCAGCCACGATCCGGGCCAGCGCGGCCTCTGTCGCATCGCACAGCGCATCCTGCAGGTGCAGGTCGTCGATGGCATAGCCGGTGATGCACAGCTCGGGATAGACCAGCAGGTCCGCGCCCTGCGCCGCGCCGCGCCGGGCGAGGTCGATGATCGATTCTGCTGCGGCCGCCGGATCGGCCACCGTGCCGCGCGGCGTACATGCACCGACGCGGATCAGGCCATGGCGATGGATGCTGGTAAAGGACGGGGCGCTCATGCCCGCGCTTTTACGCACAAAAGGACGAATGCGCCACTAACGGCTCAGGCAAGAACCGATTTGCCGGCATAGATCATGCGGCCTTCGCCAAGTGCGCCGAACAGGTTCGCCAATTCCGTCTCGCCAACCGCGAAACAGCCCTGACTGCGGCCAAGCTTGCCATGTTTTTCGATCATGTCGGCATTGGCGTACCAGGCGGCGTGGATCACGATCGCCCGCTCGAATGCCAGGTTGTTGGTGGGGTCCAGCCCCATCAGTCGCTGGGAATGGCCATGCTGGCCGACATAATAATCACGCGTCACATAGGTGCCGGCCGACGTGCACTCGCTGTCCGGCACATTGGAAAAGCGTTGCAGAAAGCCGCTATGGCCGGGGTCGGACCCGATGCCGTGCGCGACCAGCAACTCGCGGACCTTTCCGTCCTCCAGGTTGATCAGCTGCAACCGGGGGCGGGCCGAACCGGGGGTGAAATCGGCAATCACGATGCGATCGCGCGCCGGGATGCGGGTGCCGTGCCACTCCATCGCGGCCAGCGCCCGGCGATACAGGTCCGCCCGCACGCCGCGCGGCGCATCCCCGCGTGCCACCAGCGCAGGCGGCTCGGCGGGCAGGGCACCGGCGGGCACCGGCGTCGGCTGGCGCGGCGCAGCCGCCGTGGCGATGCGCAGGCCGGTGGTCGCTGACCTGGTTGCGCATCCGGTCAGCACGCCAGCACCGATCAGCGCCGCGCCGGTCAGAAACGCCCGGCGCCCGGCCAGTGCCGGATCGGCCGGAGAGTGCAGTGGATCAGTCATCGGCATTGGCCAACATTGCGCGCCCGTCTTGTTTCAAACCCGAATAGCATGGCTTGGCGATTTCGTCCTGTCCATTGCCGCCACGTCCGGCGTGCTGGTCGCTCCTGTCGCACGGCTGATCGTGCGCCCTTCAGGGTTGACGTGCCGTTAACCGGGACTCGCCAAGCGGCATGGAAATGGGAATAATCCCGCTGCAATGTGCGAGTCACGCCTGATCCTGACGCTGTGCGCCGTCGTCTTGACGCTGATTTCCGGCGGGATTGCTCGCGCGGCTGAACCGGCGGACCTGCCGATGCCGGTCGTGGCGGTGGAGCGGATGCGGCCTGGCGATCACCGCTGGTTCGACGATGCCGGAGCCGCCGGCCCGGTCGCCATCGTCATCTCGATCCCCATGCAAAAGGCGCTGGTCTATCGCGGCGACAGGCTGATCGGCATATCGACCGTCTCGACGGGCAAGCGCGGCAAGGAAACGCCGATCGGGGAATTCACCATCCTTCAGAAAAAGGTGTTTCACCGCTCCAATCTCTATTCCAACGCGCCGATGCCGTACATGCAGCGGCTGACATGGACCGGCATCGCGCTTCATGCGGGTCAGCTGCCCGGATATCCTGCCTCGCATGGCTGCATCCGGTTCCCGCTCGCCTTTGCCCGGCGGCTGTATCAGGAAACGGAAATGGGCGGCACCGTGGCGGTAACCGACCGGCCGATTGCGGTGCTGCGCCATCCGGATCGCCCCTTGCCGCCGCCGATCATCGAAATCCTGCCCGATCCGGTCAATGACGCACGGTTCAACATGGTCGTCGCCGCAAACTGGGTCGCCGTCGCACCGGGAGAGGTGGCGTTCGGCCCCGCGCGCCCGGTGATTCAGCCGATCCCGGCCGTGCAGCGGGTGCCGCGCAGGTCCCGCTACCGCTGATCCGCCGGATCGCAGCGCCGCCTTGATCGACCCGGTTTACCAACCGGTATGGTTTATCTGCCTATAGCGCCTGCATCCGGGATGCAGGAGGCGGCAGACAAGATGGCGGGTGGACGCGCCGAGGAGGAGAACCGGGACGACCGGCCGCCGGTGGCGCATCTTCTGTCCGGCTATCCCGCCGTCATCGACCGGACCTGCGCGCTCGATCTGCCCAGCCATCAGTTCCTCCGCCGCAGCTGGTTCGGCAACAGCCGGACGCCCGGCGCCCGCACGCTTTACATCGAACGCGTCGACCGGACCCCGCTGGCCGCCATCCCGATCGAACCGGCAAATACCTCGTTCCCCGGCATCAATGCGGTTGGTGGCGGGTACTGGCCGTTCCGCAGCTTCCCCGCTGCGGCCGATCTGACCAGTCTCGATCTGGCCCGCGCCCTCTCTGTCCCCCGCATTCAGCAGGGCATCGGGCCGGTGCTGCGCATCGGGCCTGCCTATGCCGGGGATCGTGCTGCCCTGCTGATGCGGGAGGCGGCGGCAATGCTCGGCTGGCAAATCCTGGTCCGCCGGCTTGGCACGCGCTTCGTTCAGCAGGTGGATGATCGGATGATTGCCGAAGGGGCGCTGGGCCGGTCGCGCCGCCGCCGGATCGCGGGCGCGGAACGCCGTCTGGCCGAACTGGGCACGATCGCCGTCGGCATCGTCCGGGGGGCGGAATGGTGCGACGTCGTGCTCAACGATCTGGGCAGGATCGAGGCGCAAAGCTGGATCGGCACCGATACCGACCGCAGCGGCGCAAAGTTCATCGACCCCGCCGCCCGTCGGCGCTGGCTTGAGCTGCTGGCCGACCGGCATCTGGCCGAACGGTTGCACGCGACCATCCTGTATGTGGACCATCAACCGGTCGCCTTTTCCTTCGACCTGATTGCCGGCACCATGCTCTATGCCATCGCATCGGGCTATGATCCCGCCTTTGCCCGGTTCGGGCCGGGCATGATCGTAACCCGGCACAGCCTGGATCACGCAATCGCATCGGGCGTGCGGACGATCGACTGGGGCTGCGGCGATACGGGATACAAGACCGAGATGGGGGCCACGCCCGATCAGGCGATAGAGGACTGGCTGATCGTTCGCGGCAACGTGCTGGCGGCAGCCCTGCGTCCGGTGTGGGAGGATCAGCAGGAACCGATGGGCCGCGCAGTCACCGCCGGCCTTTCCGGCGCGATGAGCGAACTTGGAACCGCCCGCCGTTCCCGCATGGAGCGGCTGATCATGCCCGGACTGGCCGTGGCCGCCGCCGCCATGATGATGTCGGAATGAACCGTTGGTGACCCCTACGGGAATCGAACCCGTGTTTCAGCCGTGAGAGGGCCGCGTCCTAACCGCTAGACGAAGGGGCCGTCTGGTTGTGGAGCGCGGGCATTAGGCCTGGCGACCGGCAGCGTCAAGGCGGACGCGGCGCTGGTTCAGCACCTCATAGGCCATGACGGCGGTGGCGACCGCCGCATTCAGGCTGTCGGCGCGGCCCAGCATGGGAATTTTGACAAGGACGTCGCACGCCTCGGCTATTTCGGGCAGCATCCCCTGCGCCTCGTTGCCGGTCAGCAGAAAGGTTGGCGGACGGTAATCGGGCAGCTGGTAATCGACGGCCCCATCAAGGTGCAGGCCGACCAGCTGTCCTTCGCCCCCGCGCAGCCAGTCTAGAAACCCTGACCAGTCGGACCGGGCCAGCGCGACCGTAAACAGCGCGCCCATGCTCGCCCGAACGGCTTCCACCGAAAACGGATCGGTGCATTCGCCGATCAGGATGACGCCGCCGGCGCCGACCGCGTCTGCGGTGCGCAGGATCGTGCCAAGATTGCCGGGATCGCGCAGCCGTTCCGCCACCAGCCAGATCGGCGCAGCGTGGCGGTCGATCCGGTCAAGGGCGGTGGGCAGTTCGGCATAAACGCCGATCACTGCGCCCGGATTATCCTTTCCCGACAATTTGGACAGGATGTCGTCGCTTGTCTCGATCGCCTCGCCGCCCGCCTGCTCGACGGCCGAAACCAGGCGGCGAACCAGGGGATGCGATGCCGACTGGTCGGCAAAGAACAGCAGCTCCGGCACATGGCCGGTATCCAGCGCCTCGGTCAGGATGCGCAGTCCCTCCGCCAGGAACCGGCCCTGTTCGCGCCGATGACGCTTGTCGCGCAGCGCGCGAACGTCCTTGATCAGGGGGTTGGAAAAGGCGGTGATCTGACGGGTCATGGCGGCGTCCTATCATGGACAAGGCGGCAAAAGTCGAGCCGCGCCCTAATCCTCGCCGAACTTGTCCTCGACCAGTGCGGCCATGGCGGCCACCGTCGCCTCTGCGTCCGGCCCTTCGGCACTGATGGTGATGGTATCGCCCTTTGCTGCGCCCAGCATCATCAGCCCCATGATCGAGGTGCCGGTGACGCTGGACCCGTCCTTTTCCACCTCGACCTGAGCGTCCTGAGATGCGGCGAGGGTCACGAATTTTGCGCTGGCCCTGGCGTGCAGGCCGCGGCGGTTGGTGATGGTGACGGTGCGGCTCACCCGGCTCATGCAGCAGCTTCGCCCAGCACTTCAGATGCCACGGAGATGTATTTCCGTCCGGCCTCGCGCGCGGCGGCGACAGCGTCGGCCACCTTCATCGCCTTGCGCGCACCGCCAAGCCGGATCAGCATCGGCAGGTTGATGCCGGCAATGACTTCGATCCGACCCTGCTCCATCAGGGAGATGGCGAGGTTCGACGGGGTGCCGCCGAACAGGTCGGTCAGGACAATTACACCCTTGCCCGCGTCGACGGTTTCGATCGCCCGGGCGATATCCGCCCGGCGTTCCTCCATGTCGTCATCCGGCCCGATCGAGATCGGGACGATCCGTTCCTGGACCCCCACGACATGTTCCATTGCCATGACGAATTCTTCGGCCAGCCGCCCATGCGTTACGAGTACTAAACCGATCATGATGCAGCATTTCCGTCCATTGACTGGTCCGTTGGCGATCCTTCGAGCGAGTCCTGCGGCGCGGCGCCAAGATCGCGATGCGCCAAGGTGAGCGAAAAACCCTCTGCGCGCAACCGTTTCGCCAGCCGCTCGGCAACATGAACCGACCGGTGTCTTCCCCCGGTACACCCGATGGCGATGGTGACATAGGCCTTGCCCTCCGCCCGGTAGCGGGGGATCAGCATCAGCAACAGCCCTTCGATCCGCTCCATCGCCTCGGCATAGGCGGGATCGCCCGCGACATAGGCGCTGACCGGTTCGTCCTGCCCGGTGCCGGGCCGAAGATCGGGGACCCAGTGCGGATTGCTCAGGAACCGCATGTCGAACACCAGGTCGGCATTGCGGGGCAGGCCGCGCGCAAAGCCGAACGAAAGAATGGTCACAACCGGCTCGCCCTCGCCCGGCCCGGCAAAGGATCGACGGATTTCGGCGGCAAGGTCATTTGCCCGCATTTCCGTCGTGTCGATCAGCCGGTTCGCCCAGCGCCGGATGGGCGCCAGCAATTCGCGTTCGCGGGCGATGCCGTCGGGGGCAGGGCGGTCCAGCGCCAGCGGGTGGCGCCGCCGCGTTTCGGAATAGCGCCGCTCCAGCTCCCCCCCGGCGCAATCCAGGAACAGAGTGCCGATATCGTGACCATGGGTCTCGCTCAGCTTCTTGATCCGCCTGACGATTGCCTCGGCATCGAATCCGCGCGTCATCGCACCGATGCCAATGGCCAGTGGCCGTTCGTTCGACCCATCGGGAAGAGCCGTTGCCATCAGCCGGTCGAGCAGCAGTAGCGGCAGGTTGTCGACCACCTCCCAGCCCAGATCTTCCAGTGTCCGCAGAACGGTCGATTTACCGGCACCCGACATGCCGGTGACCAGCAGGATGCGGGTCGGCGCGTGACCGGTCATTGTGCGGCAATCAGCTGACGGACAGCGAGTTCGACCTTGATCGGTGCAGATTGTTCGAAGGGATTGAGCACCAGCACGGGCAATGTCGTACCCAGCAGATGTCGCCGATTTTCATCGGGCAGGCGTGGCGGCTGGGCATGCAGCTGGACGGTCATCGCAACGGGAACGCCCGCGACGAATGGCATTTCGACAATGCCGACCCCGCGAACCTCGATCCGGCCGGCAATCCTGTCCGGCGCCGATGCCATCACCTGTCCGTCGCGCCGCTGCACCAGCGTGTAATCGTCGCTGACCAGAGCAGCGCCCCGATCGATCAGGCGGAGCGCAAGGTCCGATTTGCCGGAACCGGACGCGCCCTCGATCAGCACGGCTTGCCCCTGAATGGCGATGCAGGTGGCGTGGATGGTTTCCGATGATAGCTGGTTCATGCTGCCCTGTTCACCGGCAACCGGACGGTGAAACGCGCCCCCGATTGCCGATCCATACGCGATTCGACCCCGATCATGCCCTGATGTCCTTCGACAATCGTACGCGCAATGGCAAGTCCCAGGCCCGAATGGGTGCCAAAGGCTTCGCCGCCCGGCCGGACGGTGTGAAAACGGCGGAAAACGGCCTCTCGCTCGCTTTCCGGGACGCCGGGGCCGTTATCCTCCACGGCGACGCATGCCATGTCGTCGATGACGTCAATGGTGATCGAGATGGTGCCGCCCTCGGGCGAAAAGGACACGGCATTGTCGATCAGATTTTCGAACACCCGCTCCAGCCGGGTGCCGTCGCCCATGACTACGGCCCGGTCGCCCGCGTGCGATTCCAGCGCGATGCGGATGCCGTGGGGCAGGCCGCGGGTGCGATGACCGTCGACCAGATGCGCGATCAGGCTGGTCAGCGAAATCGGCTCGAACTGCGTGCGGCTGAGCTGGGCATCCAGGCGCGAGGCATCGGAAATATCGGTGATTAGCCGATCGAGCCGCAACACATCGTCGCGGATGATCGCGATCAGCCGTTCCTGAAGCGCCGGATCGCGTACCGTCGCCAGACTGTCCACGGCGGAACGAAGCGAGGCAAGCGGGTTCTTGATCTCATGCGTCACATCGGCGGCGAAACTCTCGGTCGCGTCGATCCGGGCGGTCAGGGCCTGGCTCATGTCCGACAGGGCGCGGGCAAGCATCCCGATCTCGTCCCGCCGGCTGGGCAGGCGCGGAACCACGACTCCGCGTGCCCGGCCCAGCCGCACGCGCACCGCCGCCACGGCAAGCCGACGCATCGGCCGCACGATGGTGCGGGCGAGAAACAGGGACAGCAGGATCGACACCAGCGTGACGACCAGCAGCACCATGGACAGGCGGAACCGTTCGACCCGGACGGTCCGGGTAATCTCCAGCGCGTTGACCGAACTCAGCACGGCGCCCCCCCGGGCGAGAGGCGCTGCGGCAGTGATAACCACGGTTCGGTCGGGCGCGCGCCATGCCGATGCGGCGGGCCGTCCCTTGCGGATCGCTGAGGCGACATCCGGCCAGTCCAAGCCTCGATCAGCGGCGCGTTCGCGGTACAGCGGCGCGCGCGCAGTGCCGACCACGGTGTCGATCATGGCATCCAGAAACCGCGCCGCATCCTGTTGCCACGGATCCTTGTCCGGATCGCGCAGCTGGAAATTGCGGATGCCAAGCACCCGGCTGTCGTCGGACAGCATCCCGCCCGGCTGATAGACACGAATGCGGGCGCCGGACACTCTGGCCAAGGCAGCAACCGCCGCTGCGCGCCCGCCGGCATCCGGTGTCCGGTCCAGCGCCTCTGCGACTAGGGCGATTTCATGCTCGGCCCGTTCGATGCGCCCGTCGATGATGCGGGCCCGATAGGTGTCGAGGTAGAAAAACCCCCCCGCCAACAGCGCCAGGGCAAAGATGTTGACCGCCAGGATGCGCGGGGTCAGCGAAATCCGGCCCGACCAGCGGAGCGACAGATCGCGGTCGTCACTCGTCGGCAAAACGATAACCCGCCCCGTACAGCGTCTTGATCGAATCGAACTCGGGATCGACTTCCCGGAACTTGCGCCTCACCCGCTTGATGTGGCTGTCGATGGTGCGGTCGTCGACGTAGATGTCGTCCTGATACGCGGCGTCCATCAACTGGTTGCGCGTCTTGACGATCCCGGGCCGCTGAGCGAGCGTTTCAAGGATCAGGAATTCCGTCACCGTCAGCGTCACCGGGCGATCATCCCAGGTGACGCTGTGCCGCGCCGGGTCCATGGACAGGCGGCCGCGCACCAGCACCGGCGCGCTTTCAGCCCCGCCATCCTGCTCACCATCGCCGGCGTTGCCGCGCGCCAGATCGGCCCGGCGCAGGATCGCGCGGATGCGGGCGATCAGCAATCGCTGGCTGAACGGTTTGGCGATGTAATCATCCGCGCCAAGGGCGAGGCCGAGCGCCTCGTCCAGCTCGTCATCCTTGGACGTCAGGAAGATGACCGGCAACTTCGTCTTTTCGCGCAGCCGGCGCAGCAACTCCAGCCCGTCCATGCGCGGCATCTTGATGTCCAGAACGGCAAGGTCCGGCGGATTGTCGATCAGCGCCTTCAACGCGGAATCGCCGTCCGAATAGACCCGCGTCACGAACCCTTCGGCCTGAAGCGCGATCGATACCGACGTCAGGATGTTGCGGTCATCATCCACCAGCGCGATGGTCGCACTCATCCGGCACTCCTTGTCTGCGTTCCCGAACGACTGACTAGGGCAAAGCAGCGCAGGCCTCAACTGACAGACCCTGTTCCCGAACCGGAACAGCTTGCGGGGTTTGACCGGAGCGCAATCAGCGGCTAACCGGACGCCATCTGAATACGTATGCAGCGATGCCGCCCAAGCAGGTTCGGGAGATGATGAATGACGCAGCGCACGCCGATTGCCGGGCTGGCCCGGACAGGGATTGAAACCCGGGCACAGGTTCACTGGAACCTGCTGACCCCCGCGTTGGTCGAGCACGCCCTGCGTCGCGGCGAGGGCAGGCTCGCCGACGGCGGCGCGCTGGTCGTCGAAACCGGCAAGCACACCGGGCGTTCGGCCAAGGACAAGTTCATTGTGCGCGATGCGATGACGGAAACCACCATCTGGTGGGGCAAATCGAATGTCGCGATGGACCCCGCGCATTTCGCGGCGCTGAAGGCCGATTTCATGGCCGCGTTGAGCCAGCGGGACACCCTGTTCGTGCAGGACCTGTATGGCGGATCACAGCCGGAGCACCGCGTCAATGTGCGCGTGATCAACGAGCTTGCCTGGCACAGCCAGTTCATCCGCACCATGCTGGTCCGCCCCGAAGAGGATGCGCTGAAGGGGTTCGAGCCGGAATATACCATCATCGACCTGCCCAGCTTTCGTGCTGACCCGGCGCGCCATGGCACGCGGTCGGAAACGGTCATCGCGGTCAACCTGACCGAAAAGCTGATCCTGATCGGCGGCACGGCCTATGCCGGCGAAATGAAGAAGAGCGTCTTTGGCCTGCTCAATTACCTGTTGCCGGAACAGGGCATCATGCCGATGCACTGTTCGGCCAACATGGCCCATGACGGTACCAATACGGCGGTGTTTTTCGGCCTGTCGGGCACGGGCAAGACAACGCTGTCGGCCGATGCCAGCCGGACGCTGATCGGCGATGACGAACATGGCTGGTCCGACACCGCCGTCTTCAATTTCGAAGGGGGCTGTTACGCCAAGATGATCCGGCTGTCCGCCGAAGCGGAACCGGAAATCCATGCCACGACGCGGCGGTTCGGCACGGTGCTGGAAAATGTCGTAATGGACGATGCAACGCGTCAGCTAGACCTGGACAACAACAGCCTGGCTGAAAATACCCGCGGTGCCTATCCGATCAATTTCATTCCTAATGCCTCGCCGGACAATATGGGGCCGGTGCCGCGCAACATCGTCATGCTGACCGCCGATGCCTATGGCGTGCTGCCCCCCATCGCGCGGCTGACGCCGGAACAGGCCATGTATCATTTCCTGTCCGGCTATACGGCGCGGGTCGCGGGGACGGAAATCGGGGTGACGGAGCCAGAAGCGACGTTTTCCACCTGTTTCGGTGCGCCGTTCATGCCGCGTCACCCCAGCGTTTACGGCAATCTGCTGAAGGAGCGGATTGCGCGCGGCGGCGTCGCCTGCTGGCTGGTCAACACCGGCTGGACTGGCGGCAAGCATGGCGTCGGCAGCCGGATGCCGATCAAGGCGACACGGGCACTGCTCAACGCTGCGCTGGACGGCAGCTTGAACGACGCAGTGTTCCGGACCGATCCCAATTTCGGGTTCAAGGTGCCGGTGGCGGTGCCGGGGGTCGACAGTGCGATCCTGGATCCGCGGGCAACCTGGGCGGACAAGGCCGATTACGATGCCACGGCCGCGCGGCTGGTCGATCTGTTCAATGACAATTTCGCGCAGTTCGCGGATCATGTGGACGAGGGTGTGCGCAAGGCCGCGCCGATGGTGACGGTGGCCGGCTGAACCCGCTGGCCCGGCCCGGAAGGGCAAGGCAGGGATTTCCCGCGGAGGTTCCTGCCGCCGTTCCGGCACCATGATTGATCGCTCGCCATTGCATGGGCGTAATGGTAGAACCCAAGCGATCAGCGATGGAGCGACTCATGGACCTGAATGCGATCCTCAATCAATTCGCCGGCAACGACGCCACCATCGAAAATCTGGGCCAAAAGCTGGGCCTTTCGCCGGAGCATGTGCAGGCCGCAGTGGCGGCGCTGGCGAAATTCCATCCCATGGACGTGAACACTGCCGAGGGTGCGGCAGCGGAGACCGGACTGCCGGTCGACACGCTGAACCAGATCATCGGCCAGATCGGTGGCGAGGGGTCGCTTGGCCGCTTTGCGCAGGTGCTGGGCGATGACAAAAGCGGCGGCATCGGCGGGATGCTGGGCGATATTGCGGGCAATTTCTTCGGCAAGAAATAACGCTTTTCCGGCGGTTTTCGGGAACATGATCTGGCCCGGTCGGTTTGCCGGACATGGTTTCCCTGCTTGATACCGTGTCGCCCTGGGTCAGTGCGCTGATCCAGGCTGCGATCGCAATCTGTGCCGCACTGGTTGTGCATTTCGTCGTTTTTGCGATGGCAACGCGCCTGGCCGCACGGAATGCCAGCAGCATCGACGACCTGTATGTCGCGGCGGCGCGCGGGCCATCGCGCTGGCTGCTCATCGCGGTTGCGCTGGCTGGCGTCCGCCCGATCCTGTCGCTGTCCGACAGCGGGGATCAGCTCTGGCTGCTGGTCGCCGGCATGGCGATCCCTGCCATCATCGGGTGGATGGCCATCAACCTCATCCGCGCAACGGGGGAGGCGGTCGCCATCCGGGCGGACATCAGCGTCGCCGACAATCTTGCCGCCCGGCGCAAGCGGACGCGCAGCGCGATCCTGACCCGCATTGCGGTGTTCGTCGTCGGGTTTCTGACGCTGTGCCTGATGCTGCTGAGCATCCCGGGCGTGCGCAGTGTCGGCGTGACGCTGATGGCATCGGCGGGGCTTGCCGGGCTGGCGGTCGGCGCTGCGGCACAACCGCTGCTCAAGAACCTTATCGCTGGCATCCAGATGGCGTTTACTGAGCCGATCCGGATCGACGACGTGGTCATCATCGACGGAGAGTGGGGCCGGATCGAGGAAATCCGGCTGACCTATGTCGTGGTGGCCATATGGGACGAACGGCGACTGGTCGTGCCGGTGTCCCGGTTCCTGGACGACAGTTTCCAGAACTGGACCCGGAACAGCAGCCAGTTGCTGGGCACGGTCTTTTTCCACCTTGATCCGACCGCTGACATCGACCGCATCCGTGCGCGGTTCGAGGCGCTGGTCCGCGCCAATCCACGCTGGGACGGCAGGGCTCAGGGTCTGCAGGTGACGGAGATCCGCGTCGATGCCATCGAGGTGCGTGGCCTGGCCACCGCACGCGATGCCGGGACTGCGTTCGACCTGCGTTGTGACCTGCGCGAGGGGATGCTTGCCTTTCTGCGCGACGAGATGCCAGAGGCGCTGCCGCGGCGGCGGACGCTGATCGAGGGCGATTCGATCCTTGCCGCGGCTTCCCCCGCCTCAGGCTGAACGGCGCTGGATGTAGCGTTCGACGACCTTGTCCAGCACGGTCATCGGCACGCCGCCACCGGTCACCACCGCGTCGTTGAACGTCCGGAAATCGAACTTCGGCCCCAACGTCTGTTTCGCGTGATCGCGCAGCCGGTTGATATAGCTGTGCCCAACTTTGTACCCGCACGCCTGGCCCGGCCAGCTGCAATAGCGATCAACCTCGCCCCGCACTTCCTCGACGGTCGAACCATTGGTCGTGGCGAACCATTGGATCGCCTGATCGCGGGTCCATCGCTTGGCATGGATGCCGGTGTCGACCACCAGGCGGCACGCGCGAAAGCCCAGGCTTTGCAAATAGCCCAGCCGCATGACGGGATCGTCGGCATAATAGCCAAGCTCGTCCGCAAGCTGTTCGGCATACAGCGCCCATCCCTCGGAATAGGCGTTGAACCCCAGCATCGACCGGATCAGCGGCAGCTTGAAGGTATATTCGCCCTGCCACGCATGGCCGGGGATGCTTTCGTGAAACGCCAGATCGGGCAGGGCGTAGCGCGGCCAGATTTCGGTAGTGCGCAGGTTGATCCACAACCGGCCCGGCACCTTGCCGTCGATCGTGCCCGCGCCGCCATAGGCACCGGGTGCGCCCGGCTCCACCTCCGGGGCCATCCGCTTTACCTCGACCCGGCCGGGGGCCAGGACGGTGAACGCTTCCGGCATCTTGCGGCGCATGTCGGCGATGGACTTTTCGAGCAATGCGATGATCTGACGCCGGCCATCGTCATTGTCGGGGAACAGATATTTCGGATCCTTGCCCAGCGCGGTCATCCGTTCGCCCACGCTGCCGTCGCGATAGCCGATGGATTTCAGGATCGTATCCATCTGACCCTGAAGCTCGGCCAGCTGCACCTTGCCCATCTCGTGGATTTCGTCCGGGGTCAGGCGCGTGGTCGTCGCGGCGCTGAGCGCCCAGGCGTAATAGGCATCCCCTTCGGGCAGCTTCAACGCCCCCGCATCGCTGGTCGCGCGCGGCGCATGACTTTCCAGCTCGGCAAGCTGGCGGGCAAGGGCAGGGGCGATCCGCGCCCGCGCGATCGCTTCGGCGCGGGCGGCGTAATCGGCGTTCATCGACCCCGTCCGCCGGGCCAGGGATGACACGATGGTCCATTCCCTTGGATCGCCCTTTTGCGCGATTTTTAGCTGGTTGATCGCCTTGGCCAGGTTGAAGTCGGGCAGGATGACGCCGCGCCCGGCGGCATCGCGCAGCCGCTCGGTCTCCCCATCCAGCTGCCGGGCATAGCCGTCCAGCCGCGCCAGATACGCCTCTGCATCCCATGGCGTTTCGACGGTGTGGCTGTCGTCAAGGAATTGCGGCACATCCAGAAACGCGCCGACATTCTGCGCCACGACATAGGGCGAGTTGCGCCAGCCGCCAAAGGCGACATCGCCATAGGGAAAACGATATCCCGCCGCCGCGATCTCGTGCGCCGCCAGCGCGACCTCAAGATCGATGCGGGTCGCCTCGCTCAGCCGGCCCTCGTCCACCGCCTTCATCGCCGCGATCCGCTGGTCCACCGCGCCCGCAATGGCCCGGATGCCCTGTGGCGACTTGTCCGACATCCGCGCCTTCAGCGCCGCACGCTTGCCGGTATCGATGCCAAGCGAGGTGGCACCCTCCGGATTTTCCCTCAGGATCGCTTCAGTCGCGCCGTCGATCAGGGCGCGTGCCGCCGCATCGGCGTCGGTTGCCGCACTGGCATATCGCGGGACGATGGCGGCGCTGGCAAGGGTGGCAGTCGTGGTGAGCAGGCGGCGGCGATCAATCAGCAAGGCAGGGCACTCATTCAGATGCAGGTGGCGACAGGGTGGCGAGCGGCGCGATAACAAGCAAGCCGCCATCGACCCGTTCGATCCGCCCGCGCGCGCCAGCGGGCATATCCGGGCCGGTGGCGGGCCATTCGCCATCACCGACACGCACCCGGCCGCTACCCTGCGACAGCGGCTCCACGACCGTTACCGTCTGCCCCACCATGCGCGCAGCGCGGTCGTTCAGCAGCGGGTCGGCGCTGGCGACAGGCCAATCGCCATACCACCGCTTGCCGATCAGCACGGCGGCGGTCGTCCATCCCGCAAGGCCGATCAGCTGGCCGATGATGCCCAGATCCGGAAAGATCAGCGCCATGACACCGGTCAGCGCCGCACCCGCCGCCAGAAAGACCAGGAACGCCCCCGGCACGATCAGTTCGGCCAGGCCGAGCAGCGCCGCCAGGATCAGCCAGAGAAAGCCTTCATTCCCGTCGAAGCTCACCGCTGGTCACTCCTCGCCGGCAAAGGGGCTGATCCGCTTTCCGGCGGGCGGGGCCGGGGGCGCAGGGGGTTTGGCCGGGTTGCCCAGTGCCTCCTTGGCCAGTTCGCCAATGCCGCCCAGCGTGCCGATCAGCTGCGTGGCCTCGACCGGGAACAGGATCGTCTTGGCATTGGGGCTGGTGGCGAATTTGCCGACCGCCTCGACATATTTCTGTGCGATGAAATAGTTGAGCGACTGAACGCCGCCCTGTTCGATCGCCTGAGAGACGACCTGAGTGGCGGTGGCTTCGGCCTGCGCCGCGCGTTCACGGGCCTCCGCATCGCGGAATGCGGATTCGCGGCGTCCTTCGGCTTCCAGGATGCGGGCCTGTTTCTGGCCCTCGGCGCGCAGGATTTCGGATGCGCGCGTGCCTTCGGCCTCCAGGATGTTGGCGCGCTTTTCGCGTTCCGCTTTCATCTGGCGACCCATCGCGTTGACGATATCGGCGGGCGGCCGAATGTCCTTGATCTCGACGCGGGTGATCTTGACGCCCCATGGCGTCGTCGCATGATCGACCACCGCCAGCAGGCGCGCGTTGATCTCGTCCCGCTTGGACAGGGTTTCATCCAGGTCCATCGCCCCCATGACGGTGCGCAGGTTGGTCGTCGTCAGCTGAAGCAGGGCGACATACAGGTCGGATACTTCATAGGCAGCCTTGGCCGCATCGAGCACCTGAAAGAACACGACCCCGTCGGTCGAGATCATCGCATTGTCCTTTGTGATGATCTCCTGTCCCGGGATGTCGATCACCTGTTCCATCATGTTGATCTTGCGACCGACGCGATAGAAGAATGCCGGATACAGGTTGAACCCGGGCCGGGCGACATTGGTAAAGCGGCCGAAATGTTCGATCGTGTATTCATAGCCTTGGCGCACGATCTTGATACTGGCGAACAGATACATGATCACCAGCAGGACAAGCGCAAAGACGCCCGAAATCACCAAATCCATCGCACCACTCCCTCTGGCTTCCCGACGACAGGGCTAGCATAAGCAGGGCATGAGCACATCCGAAACCGCACCGCGATCCGTCCTGTTCCTGCCCGCCAACAATCCCCGCGCGATGGCAAAGGCACGCGAGCTGCCCGTGGATATGGTGGTGCTCGACCTTGAAGATGCGGTTAAGCCCGAAGACAAGGAAGCGGCGCGCCAGGCCGCACGCGATTGCCCCGGCTTTCCCGGCAAACTGTTCGGCATCCGCGTCAATTCGCGCGAAAGCGATCAGCATGACGATGACCTGAAGGCGGTGCGCAAATCGGCGGCGACCCATGTCATTGTGCCGAAAGTGGAACAGCCCGAAACCGTCATCCTCGCCAGCAGCTCTGCGCGCCGCCCTGCGCTGGCGATGATCGAAACGGCCGCGGGGGCCATGAATGTCGGGCCGATCGCCTCAGTTTCCGGCTGGGGGTATTCGATTGCGGGGCTGATTGCCGGGACCAACGACTTGGCCGCATCGCTGCGCCTGCCGCCACAGGCCGGGCGGGCCGCGATGACGACCGCCTTGCAGCTGATCGTCCTTGCCGCGCGCGGCCGCGACATCTGGGCCATCGATGGCGTGTTTAATCGCCTATCCGATCCCGACGGGCTGGCCGCCGAATGTGCCGAGGGGCGGATGCTGGGGTTCGATGGCAAATCGCTGATCCATCCCGGACAGGTCGATATCTGCCATCAGGCATTTGCCCCGACCGAGGCGGAAATCGAGGGCGCAAGACAGCTGATCGCCGCCTTTACCGGCGGTGCGCAGCGGCATGAAGATGCGATGATCGAGGGGATGCACGTCGACCGGGCGCGTGCGATGCTGACACGGGCGGGCCTGACCCCCTAGCCGAACCGGCGGGGTGCGGTTACATGGGCCGCCAATCCGCGATTCTACGGGAACGGCACTCATGGAAATCCCCCTTGGCCTGACATTCGACGATGTGCTGCTGGTTCCGGCGGAATCGGAGGTGCTGCCCAGCGGCGCCGACACCCGGACGCGCGTGTCGCGGGGCCTTGCCCTCAACATCCCGTTCCTGTCGTCGGCGATGGATACAGTGACCGAAAGCGACATGGCGATCGTGATGGCGCAGATGGGCGGCATCGGCGTGCTGCACCGCAATCTGACCGTTGAGGAACAGGTCGCCGCCGTGCGGGCCGTGAAACGGTTTGAAAGCGGCATGGTCGTCAATCCGATCACCATCGCCCCCGATGCCCCGCTGGCCGAGGCGCAGGCGCTGATGGCCCGCCACCGGATCAGCGGCATTCCCGTGGTGGAAAAATCCGGCCGCCTGGCCGGGATCCTGACCCACCGCGACACCCGCTTTGCGGAAAATCCCGGTCAGCCGGTCAGCGAGCTGATGACCAGTGACAATCTGGCCACCGTTTCCCCCGGCGTCAGTCAGGAGGAGGCGCGCCGTTTGCTGCACCAGCGGCGGATCGAAAAGCTGCTGGTCGTCGACGATGCGTATCACTGCATCGGCCTGATCACGGTCAAGGATATCGAAAAGGCCGTCACCTATCCCAGCGCGACCAAGGACGCGGCCGGGAGGCTGTGCGTTGCGGCCGCGACCACGGTCGGCGACAAGGGGTTCGAACGGACCGAGGCGCTGGTCGATGCCGAATGCGATGTAATCGTCATCGATACGGCGCACGGCCATAACCGCGAGGTCGCCCGTGCCGTCGAACGGGTGAAGCGGCTGTCCAATTCGGTTCAGGTCATTGCCGGCAACGTCGCCACCGCCGAGGCGACCCGCGCCCTGATCGGTGCCGGGGCCGACGGCGTGAAGGTGGGCATCGGCCCGGGCTCGATCTGCACAACGCGCGTCGTTGCTGGCGTTGGCGTGCCGCAGCTGACGGCGGTAATGGAATCGGCAAAGGCCGCGCGCGAGCATGACGTTCCCGTCATCGCCGATGGCGGTATCCGCACGTCGGGCGACGCCGCCAAGGCGCTGGCCGCCGGTGCGTCTGCCGTGATGATCGGGTCGTTGCTGGCCGGGACCGAGGAAGCGCCGGGCGAGACGTTCCTGTATCAGGGCCGGGCGTACAAGAGCTATCGCGGAATGGGCAGCGTCGGCGCGATGGCGCGCGGTTCGGCCGACCGCTATTTCCAGGCGGACATCAAGGATCAGATGAAGCTGGTGCCTGAAGGGATCGAGGGGCAGGTGCCGTTCAAGGGCCCGGCCAAGGACGTGATCCATCAGCTGGTCGGCGGGGTAAAGGCGGCGATGGGCTATACCGGCAGCCACACCATCCCCGAACTTCAGGAACGGGCACGGTTCGTGCGCATCACCAATGCGGGCCTACGCGAAAGCCATGTCCATGATGTCACCATCACGCGAGAGGCGCCCAATTATCCGACGCGCTGAGCCTTTGGCCGGGCGCCCGGACGGTCTGGCGCCATGACGGATTCCCAGAAGCTCTGGCTGATCGTTGCCCTAGCCGCGCTGTACATCGTGGTTCGCATCCGCCTGTTCCGCGTCCGCTGGGCACGGACCAAGGCGCGGCTGGCAGAGGAACAGGCCATGGAGGCGGAACAGGCGATGCAGGCGAAACAGGAGCATCAGCCATGACGCCGGGCGCGCGCGTTCAGGCGGCGATCGAACTGCTCGACGCCATCATCCTTGCCGCCCGCGATCAGGGCGCGTCCGCCGACGTGCTGATCGCCCGATACTTCGCGGGTCGCCGCTATGCCGGGTCAAAGGACCGGCGGGCGGTGCGCGAGCTGGTCTATGCGGCCATCCGGATGCTGGGGGACCGTCCGGCCAGTGGCCGCGCGGCGATGCTGGCGCTGGCCGAAAGCGATCCGGCGATTGCCGCGACGTTCGGTTCGGGCGGCCATGCCCCCGCTGCGCAGGAGGCGGATGACGTGCCCGCCACGCCCGGTGTCCTCCCCGATTGGCTGGCACAGCGGATGACGGATAGCGGCGTCGGCGCGGACGTGCAGGCATCGCTGCTGGACCGAGCCCCGCTGGATATCCGGGTCAATCCGCTGCGGTCGGATGTGGCGGCGGTCCGGTCGGCTTTTCCGGATGCGGCGGGCATTGACGGCCTGCCGCACGGCCTTCGTCTGCCCGCGGATACCCGCGTCGATCCCCACCCGCTGTATGAGGCAGGCGGATTCGAGATTCAGGACGCGGGCAGCCAGTGGGTGACGCTTGCCAGCGGGTTAATGCCCGGCATGACGGTCATCGACCTGTGTGCAGGGGGGGGCGGCAAGACGCTGGCGCTGGCGGCGATGATGGCGGGTCAGGGGCGGATCATCGCCAGCGATACCGATCGTGCCCGCCTGTCGCGTCTTGCCCCCCGCGCTGCCCGTGCGGGGGTGACGGGGATCGAGCCCGTTCTTATCAATCCAATGCGTGAGGCGGAGGGGCTGGCCGACTGGTCCGGCAGGGCGGATCATGTCCTGATCGACGCGCCTTGTTCCGGCACGGGCACATGGCGGCGTAATCCGGAGGCGCGCTGGCGATTGACGCCCGACCGACTCGTCCGGCTGGCGGAAACGCAGCAACGGTTGCTTGGGGTCGCCGCGCGGCTCGTCCGGCCGGGCGGGACGCTGACCTATATCGTCTGTTCGTTGCTCGATGCCGAGGGGCGGGATCAGGCGGAGGCCTTTCTGGCCGAGCATCCCGACTGGGCGGCGGTGGACCGGCCCATCCCGATCGGCACACCGCATGGCCCCGGCCTGCGGCTTGATCCCGCTACCCACTCGACGGACGGCTTTTTTGTCGTAACAATGGCGGCGAAAGCGAATTGAACCCATGGCTGCCCTGGAGACCGCAATGCGAGTAATCGCCGTTAGCACCGCCGCCGCGCTGACCGTCCTGTGCCTTGGCACGTCGCTGACCGCGCAGCGTCCGGACGATCAGGTCGATGCGAAGTCGCTGGCGCTGCTTGAACAGAGCCGCGCGGCAAAGGCGGCGGGCAATCTGGAATCAGCGGTGGACCTTGCCGAAACGGCGCTGGTGATCGATCCGCGCAACCGGGCGGCTTATGTGCAACTGGGCGATCTGGCGACCGCACGCGAATTGCCGGGCAAGGCGCTGGGCTTTTACCGGGATGCGCTGAACCTGGAGCCGACCGATGTATCGGCCCTGCGCGGGCAGGGCGAGGCGCTGGTCGCCAAGGGTGCGGTCAACCGGGCGCGCGAGACGCTGGCAAAGATCAAGACGATCTGTACCAAACAGTGCCCGGAGGCGACCCAGCTTGCCATTGCGATCGAAAAGGGGCCGCCTGCGATCCAGACCGCGGTGAAGAGCGATCCGCCAGTCACAGTCATCCCGGACAAGGTGCCGGAAGCCAATCCCTGACGCTGATCTGAACTGACGCCTTCAGTTCATCAGCCGGGCGATCGACAGAAAATCATCGAGCGTCAGCGTTTCGGCCCGGCGCGTGGCATCGATGCCAAGCTGATCCAGCACATCCAGCGCGCCCGGCACGCCCTTCAGGCTCTGACGCAGCATCTTGCGGCGCTGCCCGAACGCGGCGCTGGTGATCTGTTCCAGCCGCGCCAGCCGCACACCGGCCGGTGCCTGCTTCGGCGTCAGGTGGACGACAGCCGACATCACCTTTGGCGGGGGCGTAAAGGCCGACCGGTGCACCGGCATCGCGATGCGGGCATCCGTCCGCCACTGGCTCAGGATGGCCAGGCGGCCATAGGCATCGCTGCCCGCCTTTGCGACAATGCGGTCGGCAACTTCCCGCTGGAACATCAGGGTGAGGCTTGCCCACCAGGGAAACCATTCGGTTAACAGCCAGCCGATCAGCAGCTGCGTGCCGACATTATAGGGCAGGTTCGCGACGATGTGCGGCCGCTCGCCCGGAAACAGGCCGGGGGCATCGACCGCCAGGGCATCGCCCTCAATCACCGTCAGCTTGCCGGGCCATGCCGCGCCAAGTTCGGCCAGCGCCGGGATGCAGCGCCGGTCGCGCTCGATTGCCGTCACCCTGGCCCCGGCCGCCAGCAGCGCGCGGGTCAGGCCGCCCGGACCCGGGCCGATTTCCAGGACCGGCGCGTCGTTCAGATCGCCCGGAATGGCAGCGATGCGGGCTAGCAGCTGCCCGTCGAACAGGAAATTCTGGCCCAGCGCCTTGCTGGCGGTCAGGCCATGGGTGCGAATAACCTCGCGCAGCGGGGGCAGATCGGCCGGTGTCATGGGATCAGGCGGTGCGCCGCTCGACCGATTCGGCCGCCATACGCAACGCGGCGATCATCGCCCCCGGATTGGCCAGCCCCTTGCCCGCAATGCCGAATGCGGTGCCATGATCGGGCGAGGTGCGCACGATGGGCAGGCCGAGCGAGATGTTCACGCCCTCATCGAAATACAGCGTCTTTAGCGGGATCAGCGCCTGATCGTGATACGCGCATAGCACTGCGTCATAGCGGGCACGGGCGCGCGCATGGAACAGCGTGTCGGCGGCAAAGGGGCCTGAAGCATCGATCCCCTCGGCCTGCAGTTGCTGGATTGCGGGCGTGATCCGCTCGATTTCCTCCCGACCCAGCGCGCCATCCTCCCCGGCATGGGGGTTGAACCCGGCAAAGGCCAATCGGGGTGACGCGATGCCGAAGTTGCGGGCAAGGCCGCGTGCCGTCACCCGCGCCTTGGCAACGATCAGTTCCGGCGTCAGCAGGTGCGCAACCTCTGCCAGCGGCAGGTGGGTTGTGATCGGCACCACGCGCAGGTCCGGCCCGGCCAGCATCATCACGACATTGTCCGGCGCGACGCCGCACCGTTCGGCCACGAACTCTGTCTGGCCGGGATGGGTGAAGCCCACCTTGTACAGCTGGGATTTGGAAACCGGGGCGGTGACCAGCGCGGATGCAGCACCCGACCGGGTCAGACCGACCGCGATCTCAAGCGCCTGAAGCGCACTGCGCGCGCCGTCGATGTCCGGTTCTCCAGGCGCACCGTCACCGGCATCGACGATGGACAGGACCGGCAGGGCATCGGCAAAGACCGCTGCGGCTTCGCCCGGTTCGGCGACGGCCCGCACTGGCCCTTGCCAGATTCGCTGGATGGAGCGGATATCGCCGACCACGAAGAATGGCGGGACGCGATCCTCGACCCGGCGCTCCCATGCGCCGACGGTAATGTCAGGACCGATCCCGGCCGGATCGCCCAGCGAGACCACCAGGGGCGCACGAAGCGCCGCGGGTGCAGCTGTGCCCGTCAACGATATTCGACCACCGCGTCGCGCCGCAGATCGCGCAGCATCCGCTGGGCACGCAGGTTCACCCGCTCCTGCTTCATCTTGTCCTGCATTTCCTCGACGGACGGCAGGCTTGCCGCACGCTGGTCGTCGCGGCCGCACAGTACCAGCACGCGCACGCCATCCTCGCGGGTGCCGAACGGCGGCGTCGCCTCGCCGACATTCAGGTTCATCATGATTTCCTGAAGCTGCGGGGGCAGGGTGCGGATGACGACCGCCTCATTGTCCACGACCTCCGCGCCTAGCTTGGCAGCGACCGTGCCGACATTGCCGCAACCCTGCAGTGCCTTGGTCGCCTCGGCAAACTCGGCCACCTTGGCATTGCCCTGTGCCTCGGTCGTGCCGGGGGCAAAGCGCATCGTCATCTGGCGCAGCGACAGCCGGGCATCCTTGGGATCGGCAACCAGCACCTGACGCTTGTCGACCAGATAAATGATGGAGAAGCCGCCCGGAATGGCGATCGGTCCCGCCACCTGGCCCGGCTGAAGCTGCTGCGCAGCGGCGTCCAGTGCATTGGGCAACACGCCCGCGCGGACCCAGCCCAGATCGCCTCCGGTGGATTTGAGCGTGGAGTCGTTTCTCGTGGTTGCGAAAAACTCGAAGGGCTGACCCTGGCGCATGGATGCGATGATCTTCTGCCCCTCGGCAAACACTGCCTGCTCCTGGTCGGGGGTCGCCTTGAGATAGATTTCCTTGACGTGGAACTCCTCGGTCCCCTTGGAATCCTCGATCCGCTTCAACACCGCCTCGACCTCTTCGGTCGACACGTTGACGAACGCATCGACCTTTCGGCCGATCACCCGCTGCCACGCCAGTTCGCCCTGAATCTGGCGATACAGCGTCTTGTCGGACGAACCGGCATTGCGCAGGAAGGTGCGCAGCTGCTCTGGCGTCATGTTGAAATTGCGGGCTACGCGGGCAAATCCCTGCGTCACTTCCTGCGGCGAGATGGTGATCTCGTTCGCCTCTGCTTCCTGAATCTGCAGCGTCTCGTCGATCAGGCCGCGCAGCACCTGCAGCTTCAGCTGCTGCAACTGGTCTTCCGGAATCTTGATCTGGTTCAGCGCGACGATCATGGCCACGCGGTGATCCACATCCGTGCCGGTCAGCACGGTGTTGTTCACGATCGCCGTCGGCTTGCGGACATTGGGGTCCGACTTTCCGAAAATCTGGAGATTGGCCGGCAAGTCCAGCCCGGCGTTCGGCACTTCGGCATCCTGTGCGCCCGCCATGGCGGCACCGATGCCCGTCATCGTCATCACCGAAGCAGCCAACAGGCTGGCCAGTTGAACGCGCAATCCGTTCTTCATTGAATTCGTTCCCGATCGTCCCTGGGCCACCGCCCCGGCGCAATGCCGCGCAATGGCCATGCAACTCCCTGTCTGAACCCCGGCTTAGCGGCCAAGGTTCAGCAATTCCAGTGTCAGCAGGAAACTGTTGCCCCGCCGCGCGTCGCCATTGTCCTGATAATCCCGCCGCCAGGTGACCCCCAGCCGCAGGCAGTCATCGTCATAAGCGACGCCGACCCGGTGGCGGATCGGGGAAAATCCGTCCGACGTCGACAGCAGATCCTCGCGCTGATCGGTCAGATCGACCAATGCCGAACCGAACACAGACCAGAACCGGCTGATCGCCACGCGTCCGCCAACTCGCGCTTCCTCGCGGTCCTGAAGGTCGGCAAGATCGAACGAAACATCGCGGTTCAGGCGCAGATAGCCGAGCTGTGCATAGGTCCGGCGGGTGCCGATCGTGGCGTCGATCTCGTTCCGGCGCACCGCGAAATTGTCCTTGTCCAGCCGGTAACGATGCGTGAAGCGCAGGAAATCGCGAAAGCGAACATCCGTTCGCCCGACAATGTCGGACACCTTTTCCGACAGGCCGGTACCATCGGGCAGGATGCTGGACCGGCTGGTCAGGCGAAAGCTTTGTCCCACGGTGGCGTTGATCGCAACGCCGGGCAGGTCGAGCGCGTAATCGACCCCGGCGGTGAACCGGGTCGAATCCTCGAACCGGTCATATCCGGGAAACCGGTTCAGCGCGAACAGGTTGGAATCTTCCAGATCGACGGCGCGCGCGTCTTCGTTGGGGACGTCGAAATTGTCGATGGGCGGCGCGGCAACCACCTGAAACCGGGGGGTGATCCGTTGTGTCCCGCCCAGAAACCCGCCGATGAACGGCCATTTGACGTCAACCGCTGCTGCCGCAACGCCGCGCGTCTGAAACCCTTCTTCCCCGCGATAGCTGGGCACCAGCGTCGACAGGGTGTCCCGCGTGTTATAGGCATCGCCACGGGCATAGGCGGTCAGCGTAACCTCATGCCCCCAGGGCGTCAGCCGCCGCAGGTCCCATCGGGCAGAGGCAAAGGCGCGCTGCGTATCCTGTCCCTCTTCCCGCGACAGGGCCAGCGTGTTGAGCTGAAACTCGAACATCCCGCCGACCACGCCGTCGCCCATCCGCTTGCGGAAATCGATTTCGGGCAGGGCGATGGGCTGCACCCGCTGATTTTCGGTAATGCGCAGCGTCTGCACAGCCCAGCCGC
Source organism: Sphingomonas eleionomae (assembly GCF_049889035.1). Lineage (NCBI taxonomy): Bacteria > Pseudomonadati > Pseudomonadota > Alphaproteobacteria > Sphingomonadales > Sphingomonadaceae > Sphingomonas > Sphingomonas eleionomae. The sequence continues at coordinate 488,912 of NZ_JBLTWP010000001.1, forward strand.
TGATGGAGAAATAGCTCGTCTCATCCATCCGCTCGACACGGACGACATTGCGTAGCCGGTCATCGCGCGAAATGTCATAACGGCGCAGGAACGTCTGGTCGCTGGCCAGCCGGATCGCGCCGGTAAAGCTCCAGTTGGGGTTCAGCTGAAACCGGGCATTGCCCTCAAGATAGCCGCGAAGCTCGCTGTTGCCCGGATCGGTTGCCGTCGACGCAAGGTCGTCCTGCACCCGGCTATAGGTGCCGAACGCCCGCACGCGATAGCTGCCAGTGGCGGTCAGCGCCCGATATTCGCCCTCGATCATCGGCAGGGTGCTGGTGAACAGATGCGGCGTGACGGTCAGGTCGCGATTGGGCGCGAGGTTCCAGTAATAAGGGACGGCCAGTTCAAGCCCGTTGACGCGGTCCAGCCGGACCAGCGGGGACAAAATGCCGCGATCGCTGGATTCGCCGGCCGGATGCGAGAATTCGGGCAGCGGCAGGGACGCGATCCCGAAAATGGCCAGCCGCGCACCACTGTATCGGATGCGTTCCCGAACGGGATCGTAAACGACGCGAACCGCCGTGATCTTCCAGCTCGGCTCTTTTGGGCATCCATCCGAATCAGTGACGGCGCAGGGCGTATAGGCAGCGCGGTCGACGATGACCCCGCCATTTTCCAGCCGCTCGCCCCGTTCCGCCGCCAGCCGGCCGCCCTGTTCCAGCACGACCAGGATGTTGTCGACCACCCCGTCCTTCAGGGAATCGGTCAATTCGATCCGGTCGCCATAGGCGGTGTCGCCTTCCGGGCTGACAATGGCCACATTGCCTTCGGCCACGACGATCCCGCTATTCCGGTTCCATGTCACCTTGTCGGCGCGCAGGCGGCTTCCCTCGCGGAACAGGCGGACATCGCCGGCCGCCGACACGATTTCCGTGTTGGTGTCATATTCCAGTTGATCGGATTCGAACTGGACCTGTTCCTCGATGGGCGGTGTGCCCTCTGCAGAGGGCGGCGGGGGGTCCACGGGTCGCTCGGACAGATCCTGCGCCCAGGCGGGCGCGGCGACGCATCCGGTCAGCGCACAGGAAAGCAGGAACAAGGTGCGCGTCACGCGTCGATCATCCTCCGGCGCCGCGTGCGGCGAAACTCAAATCGCGCCTATCGCATCCAATGCAGCGCCGCGCAATCAGCGGCATTTCAGGCCGGGGCTCCGAACGGCTTTGCCTCACGCCGGTTCCTTTCCTAGATAGGAGCGATCAACCCCCCAAGAACAGAACAGGTCATTCATGGATATCCGCTTTTCCGCCGAACCCGCTTCCGACGCGCTGATCCTCTATGCCGTCGACAAACCGGCGTTCGAAGCAGGCATCTTTGGCGCGCTGGACCCCACGGCGCTTGCGCTCGTCAAGGCAGCGGCCAGCGCCAGCCGGTTTTCAGCCGAGGCAGGCGCGCTCATTGAAATTGTCGTTCCGAATGGGGACGCGGTGCAGCGCATTGGCCTGATCGGCATCGGGTCGGGGGACGAACCGGCGCTTGAAAAGGCGGGCGGGGCGGTGACCGCACGTTATCTGATCAGCGGGACGACGGCTATCGCCATCGACCTGTCCGCCGTTTCGCCGACGCCGCGCGCGGTATCCCGGCTGGCGCTCGCAGCGCGGCTGCGCGCATGGCGGCACGATGCCTATCGCACCAAGCTGTCGGACAAGGCCAAGCCGAGCCTGAAGCATCTGACCATTCACGGCGCTCCAGAGGGCAGCGAGGCCGCCTGGCGCGACGGTGCCGCGCTGGCGTCGGGCGTGGAGTTCACCCGCACGCTCGTGACCGAACCGGCGAACATCCTGTACCCCGAAAGCTTCGCTGATCGGTGCCGCGATCTTGCCGATCTTGGCATTGAGCTGACCGTGCTGGACGCAGCGGCGATGCGCGACCTTGGCATGGGCGCGCTGCTGGGCGTGGCGCAGGGATCGGTGCGAGAGGCGCGGATGCTGGCCATGCGCTGGGATGGCCGTGGCAATGGCGGCAACCCGGATGTCGCGCTGGTGGGCAAGGGGGTCACTTTTGACACCGGCGGCATTTCGCTGAAGCCCGGGCCGGGCATGGAGGACATGAAGTGGGACATGGGCGGCGCCGGGGCCGTAGTCGGCACGATGCGCGCGCTCGCCCTGCGCAAGGCGAACGCCCATGTGCTTGGCGTTGTCGGTCTGGTTGAAAACATGCCCGACGGCAATGCTCAGCGGCCGGGCGATGTCGTCACCTCCATGTCGGGACAGACGATCGAGGTGCTGAACACCGATGCCGAGGGGCGGCTGGTCCTGTGCGACGTGCTGACCTGGGTTCAGCGGAATCACCGGCCGGGCACGATCGTCGATCTGGCGACGCTGACCGGCGCGATGATTGTTTCGCTGGGGCATGAACATGGCGGCCTGTTCGCCAATGACGATGATCTGGCGGCACAGCTGACGGCGGCGGGGCTGGCAACGGGCGACAAATTGTGGCGCTTTCCGCTGACGGATGCCTATGACAAGCTGATCGATAGTCCGATTGCCGACATGAAGAATATCGGTCCGCGCTATGCCGGTTCGATCACCGCGGCCCAGTTCCTCAAGCGGTTCGTGGATGCCGGCGTGCGCTGGGCGCATCTCGACATTGCCGGCATGGTCTGGTCGGACAAGCCGGGTGCCACGCATGACAAGGGCGCGACGGGGTATGGCGTGCGCCTGCTCGACCGGTTCGTGGCGGATCATTTCGAACGCTGATGCAGGTCGATTTCTACCATCTGGCCACGACGCCGATCGACCGGGTGCTGCCGCGCCTCGCCGAGCGGGTCGTGGCCGGTGGTGGCCGGTTGCTGGTGGTCAGCGGCGATGCCGGCCAGCGCCAGCGGATCGACGAGGGGCTGTGGACCTATTCCCCCGCCAGCTTCCTCGCTCATGCGCAGGCGGGGCAGGGGGATGACAGCATGCAGCCGGTGCTGATCGCCGGGGATGCCGACCGGCCGGGCAATGGCGCCCGCCATATCCTGATCGCCGATGGCGAATGGCGGGATGCTGCTCTGGCCTATGACCGCGCCTTTCACCTGTTTGACGATCAGGCGATCGACGCGGCGCGGGGCGCGTGGCGGGCACTGGCCGGTCGGGACGGGGTCGAACGGCGGTTCTGGAAGCAGGACGAGGACGGGCGCTGGCATCAGGCGGCCTGAAACCGACTGCCCTTGCATCCACCGACCGACAGGACTAGGGGGCGGCGACTTTTCCAATCAACCCCCAAAGCAGGAGCCGCACGGCCATGGCCGCGAACCGGACCTTTTCGATCATCAAGCCCGATGCCACCCGCCGCAACCTGACCGGTGCGGTCGTCAAGATGCTGGAGGAAGCCGGCCTGCGCGTCGTCGCTTCCAAGCGCATCCGCATGACCCGCCAGCAGGCGGAAGGCTTTTATGGCGTTCACAAGGATCGCCCCTTCTTCGCCGATCTGGTCGCGTTCATGACCAGCGGCCCGGTGGTGGTCCAGGTGCTGGAAGGCGAGAACGCCGTTGCCCGCAACCGCGAGATCATGGGCGCGACCAATCCGGAAAACGCAGCTCCCGGCACGATCCGCAAGGAACTGGCCGAGTCGATCGAGGCGAACACCGTCCACGGTTCGGACAGCGACGAGAATGCCGCGATCGAAATCGCGTTCTTCTTCAAGCCGGAAGAAATCGTCGGCTAATCTGAAACGGCCGGGCCAGTCATGGCCCGGTCCACAGGGTGTCGAGGCGGCGCTGGCCGTCGCCCGACACACCTTCCCGCCGGACCAGCCCGCGCAGGCGCAGGCTTCTGCCATTCAGAAAGCCCGGCTCGGTCCGCCAGATGACGTCATAGATCGCCGCTTCATGTCGCTCTCCCGCCTCGTCGATGCAGCGCGCATCGATCAGCACGGGCAGGCGCCCCTCGCGCCGGTCGGCACCGCCATCGGTCAGCTTGAGCAGCGGACCATCGATCCAGCCCGCTTCAATGCGGTGATCCAGCACCGTTGATTGCTCGCCCGCGCCAAGCGCCCTGGGAAAGCGGATCGTCGTGCTTTGCAGGGCGCATCCCGCCTGAGCCGCGAACTGGACGCCATCGTCATCCGCGGCGACGGTGACCAGCATCACGCGCCCACGCTTTGCCTTTTGTGCTGAGCGTTCGGCCTGCTGCTCGACGGCGCGTTGGGCCGCTGCATCCTCGCGCTCCTGCCAGCTGTTCCAGAAGCTGAGGCCGGCGATAATGACGCCGGCCACTGCCACGCCTTCACCGATGGTGATCCAGCGGCGGCGGATCGCTCGCGCCTCGGCCCGCTGCTCGGCCTGTTCGGCTGCGCGGGTTGCCGGGGTTTCTGCCGGTGGATCGGCCGGATCGGTCATCAGAACTGGTCCGCCATGTCCATCAGCTTGGTCAGCCGCTTGGGCGCCGCCATCCGCCAGCTGCGGTTCAGCCAATCCTCGATCACCGTCCAGTCCACCTCGCCCTGATCCAGCCGGATGCCGACCCAGCCCGATGGGCCCAGATAGGCTGGCCGGAAATACAGATCGGGATCGCGTTCGATCAGCATCGCCTGTTCCTCGACCCCGCTGGACTTGACCAGCAGCGCGGTCATCCCGTCGCCATGATGGTTGACGGTGAAATAGGCGAAGAACTTGCCGCCCTCGACATGGAACCCTTGAGAACCATGGCTCGTCTTTTCGCGCGCTTCGGGCAGGGCAAGGGCGCGGTCGCGCACTTCGTCCAGCGTCGATTTGGTGCCTGAACGGATCCAGTCGGCGACCACGCGCGGATAGAGCTGATGCTCCGCGATCAGCACTCGCGCCGCCAGGCTGTCGGCGCTGTCGCCCGGCAGGATCGCCACCCTTGCCTGACCCAATACCGGCCCGTCGTCCAGTTCGGCCGTCACCAGATGCACGGAACAGCCGCCATGGCTGTCCCCCGCCTCGATCGCGCGCTCATGCGTGTGAAGCCCCTTGTACAGCGGCAGCAGGGAGGGGTGGATATTGACCATCCGGCCCGCCCAGCCTTCGACGAATTCGGGCGACAACAGGCGCATATAGCCCGCCAGCGCGACATGGGTGCATCCCGCCGCACGCAATTCCCGGTCGATGATCGCGTCGAATTCGGCGCGCTTCATGCCCTTGTGGCTCTGGCCGAATGTCGCAATCCCCTCTGCCGCCGCCAGCGTCAGGCCGGGGGCATTGGGATCGTTGGCGGCGACCAGCGCCATTTCGTACGGGCAATCGGATACCCGCGCGGCATAGAGCAGCGCCGCCATGTTTGACCCGCGCCCCGAAATCAGGACGCCGAGTCGCGCCTTAGCCATGATGCGTTGCCTGCCACGCGGCCTTGGCGCTCCATGTCTCGGTGCTGCCCGTGACGGTGCAGCCCCGTTCGCCCTCGACGATGCTGCCGATGCGGAACACCTCGTCGCCCTGTGCGGCCAGATCGGCGGCAAGCGCCATCGCATCGGCTTCCGGCACGATCACTGCCATGCCGACGCCGCAGTTAAAGGTGCGCGCCATTTCCTCCGGCTCGATATTCCCCTGCGCCTGAAGGAACGCCATCAGTCGGGGCTGTTCCCACGCGTCGGCATCGATCATCGCATGACAGCCGACCGGCAGGACACGCGGAATGTTTTCCAGCAACCCGCCGCCCGTGATGTGGGCAAGGCCGTTGATCCGCCCCGCCTGCACCAGAGGCAGCAGCGCCTTCACATAGATGCGCGTCGGCGCCATCAGCGCGTCGATCAGGATCGTGTCCAGATCGAACAGGGCAGGGCGATTCAGCTTCCACCCCTTGTCTGCCGCCAGCCGCCGGACCAGCGAAAAGCCGTTGGAATGGACGCCGGAGGAGGCCATGCCCAGTACGATGTCCCCGGGGCGGATGCGGCTGCCGTCGAGCAGACGGTCGCGTTCGACCGCGCCCACGCAAAATCCGGCTAGGTCATAATCGCCCGGCGCATACATTCCCGGCATCTCGGCCGTCTCTCCGCCGATCAGCGCGCATCCGGCCTGGCGACAGCCATCGGCGATGCTGGCGATCACCCGTTCGGCCACGCCGTTCTCCAGCTTTCCGCTGGCGTAGTAATCCAGGAAAAACAGCGGCTCCGCCCCCTGAACGATCAGGTCGTTGGCGCACATCGCGACCAGATCGACGCCGACACCGTCATGCGCATCATGTTCGATGGCCAGTTTCAGCTTGGTACCCACGCCGTCATTGGCCGCCACCAGCAGGGGGTCGGCATAACCGCAGGCCTTCAGGTCGAATATGCCGCCAAAGCCGCCAAGGTCCGCATCGGCACCGGGCCGGCGTGTCGATCGCGCCAGCGGGCCGATCGCCCGGACAAGGGCATTGCCGGCGGCAATGGAAACGCCGGCGTCGGCATAGGTGTAGCGGGCGGATTCGGGCTCGGTCGTGCTCATGCTGTTGCCGTTAGCGAGAAGCCGCTTGGTTTTCCACGCCCGCTTCGCCAAAAGGGCGCGCAATGATGCGAAAGCGCACCTCGGTCGTCCTGTCTGTCTCTGTCGCGGCCCTGGCCGTGGTGAGCACCGCTGGCCTGGTTCAGGCGCAGCCGGATGGCTCCGCCGCGCCGATGGGCGAGGTTTACGGCAGTTTCGAAGTCACCGGGATCGAGGTGGATACGCGGGGCAAGACGGCTGATGCCGCCCGCATGGCCGGATGGCGGGAAGCGCAGCGAAAGGCGTGGCAGAAACTGACCCAGCGCTTGGGCAAATCGGCCAACCTGTCCGATTCGGCGCTGGATGCGATGGTAAGCGGCATCATCGTCGAAAACGAACAGATCGGCCCGACGCGCTATATCGCCCGGCTGGGTGTGATGTTCAGCCGCCAGCGGGCCGGCCCGATCCTGGGCGTCCGTGCCCAGATCACCCGTTCGGCACCCATGGTGGTGATGCCGCTGCAATGGTCCGGCGGCGTCGCATCCGGCTTTGAGCGGGAATCGTCATGGGGTCAGGCATGGAACCGGTTCCGGGCGGGGAACAGCAGCATCGATTATGTGCGGCTGACCGGGACGGGTCCGGACGCAATGCTGTTAAACGCGGGACAGGCATCGCGCCGCGGCCGGGGCTGGTGGAAGGCGATCCTCGATCAATACGGGGCCAAGGATGTCCTGATCCCCGAAGTGGTGCTGCGCCGCGAATGGCCGGGTGGCCCCGTTACCGCCGAGTTTCGCGCCGGGTTCGGCCCGGACAATCGCCAGATCAGCCGGTTCACGCTGCGCATCGAAAATGGCGACGGCCTGCCCGCCCTGCTGGACGAAGGCGCGCGGCGCATTGATGAGGCGTATCAGAATGCGCTCGCCTCCGGTCTGTTGCGGCCGGATGCGCTGCTTGGCTATGTCCCGCCAGCGCCTGTTGAAGAGGAAGTCCCGCTGACCGAAGAACCGGTGGACGGGATGATCGATCCGCTGGCGACGCCCGCCCCGGCGACGCAGATGTCGGTGAACGTCCAGTTCGATACGCCGGATGCGGCCGACGTGGCCAATGGCGAACTGGCGCTGCGGGCGATACCCGGCGTTCGGTCTGCGGCGACGACCAGCCTGGCGCTGGGCGGGGTTTCCGTCATGCGCGTCACGTTTGATGGCGATGTGGCGACCCTGCGCGCGGCGCTGGAAGGACGCGGCTGGCAGGTGCAGGAAGGGCCCGGCGCGCTCCGCATCCGGCGCGCGGGACGCAGCCCCGCCGGCCAATGAACCAGTTGACGCTGCCGCTTGGCGACCTGAACCCGGATGGCGGCTCCGCCTTTCTGGTGGGAGAGGCCAATGCCGATGCCGTGGCACAGCTGGATTTCTGGCACGGCTGGCCGGTTCAGGCGGCATTGCTGGTCGGGCCGCCCCGATCGGGCCGCACGCTGTTCGGGCGGTTGTTCGTCAACCGCACGGGCGGCCGGGTGATCGACGATGCAGAGGCGCAGGACGAGCGGTTGATCTTTCACGCCTGGAATGATGCGCAGGCAAGCGGCCACCCCCTGCTGATCATTGCGGGTGCCGTGCCGCCCGAATGGCCGGTCGCGCTGCCCGATCTTCGCTCGCGGCTGACGGCGACGCCGGTGCTGCGCTTTCAACCGCCGGACGATGCGCTGCTGCGTGCCATCCTGATCCGCGGGTTCGATCGCGCTGCGCTGGTTCCGGCGCCGGACGTCATAGACTGGCTCGTCCGGCGGATCGATCGCAGCTATGCCGTGATCGACCGAATCGTTACCGATCTTGCTGACACTGCAGACCGGAGCGGCCAGCGGCGCATCACCGTGCCGATGGTCCGGGCCTGGATCGACGGATCGCCTGATCGCGCCATCGATGATGCAAAGGACCCGACGGACCCATGAACCTTCCCGCCCAGCCGATGACCAGCCCCGCCGCGGCCGTTCCGGGCAATGGCCGGTACTTCAATCGGGAGCTGTCGTGGCTGGCGTTCAATCGGCGCGTGCTGGATGAGGCGTGCAACACCGCCCATCCGTTGCTTGAGCGGCTGCGCTTTCTGTCCATTTCCGCCTCGAACCTCGACGAGTTCTTCATGGTTCGGGTCGCCGGCCTGAAGGGGCAGCAGCTTCAGAATGTCGAGCAAAAGTCGGCCGACGGCCTGACCCCCGGCCAGCAGCTTGAGGCGATTGTCGAGGAAGCCGGCGAGCTGGTCGATGCCCAGCAGGAAATCTGGCGCGACCTTCGGGCGCTGCTCCGCGATGCCGGGATCGAGGTGCTGGATGGCGGCGACATCGTTGGCGAGGAGCGGGATTGGCTGGCCGAACATTTCCGGGAACAGATGTTCGCGGTGCTGACGCCGCAGGCGCTGGATCCAGCCCACCCGTTCCCGTTCATTCCCAATGCCGGGTCTGCCGTCATCTTTGACCTGGTGCGGATTTCCGACAATGTGCCGGTGCGTGAGCTGGTGCTGTTGCCGCCGACGATGTCGCGCTTTGTCCGCCTGCCGGGCAAGGCCGCCCGGTACGTCGCGGTCGACACCATCCTGCGGCATTTTCCGGAGCTGATCTTTCCCGGTTATCGCGTCAAGGCGGCGGCCGCGTTTCGCGTGCTGCGCGACAGCGATATCGAGGTGGAGGAAGAGGCCGAGGATCTGGTCCTCTATTTCCGCACCGCCATCAAGCGGCGGCGGCGCGGCCGCGTCATCCGGCTGGAAACCGAAACCGGGATGACCGCGGAGCTGGAGGCAACGCTGCTGGAAGAGCTTGGCGGCAGCGAGGCTCTGCTGACCGAACAGGGCGGCTTTCTGGGCCTGGCCGATCTGTCCGCGCTGGTCGATGAGGATCGGCCTGACCTGAAATTTACGCCCTTTTCCCCCCGTTTTCCTGAACGCATCCGGGAATATGGCGGCGATTGTTTTGCAGCAATCCGGGCAAAGGACATCATCGTCCATCACCCCTATGAAAGTTTCGACGTCGTTCTGGCGTTCTTGAAACAGGCGGCGCAGGACCCTGATGTCGTGGCGATCAAGCAGACGCTGTACCGTGCGGGCAAGCAGTCGGCGGTCATCCAGGCGCTGATCGCGGCGGCCGAGGCCGGAAAGTCGGTGACTGCCGTGGTCGAGCTGAAAGCCCGGTTTGACGAGGAGCAGAATCTGCTCTGGGCCGACGCGCTGGAACGGGCGGGGGTTCAGGTCGTCTACGGTTTTATCGACTGGAAGACGCACGCCAAGATTTCGATGGTCGTGCGGCGCGAAGAAGGCGGGTTCCGCACCTATTGCCACTTCGGTACCGGCAATTATCATCCGGTCACCGCGCGCATTTATACCGATCTGTCCTATTTCACCGCCGATCCGCGCATTGGGCGGGATGCGGCGCGGATTTTCAATTACGTCACCGGCTATGTCGAACCGGGCGATCTTGAACTGATCACCGTGTCGCCGCGTGGGTTGCGCAACGCGCTGATCGACCTGATCGACGCCGAAATCGCTCATGCCCGCGCGGGACGCCCGGCCGCGATCTGGGCCAAGATGAACTCGCTGGTCGATCCGGCGATTATCGAAAAGCTGTATGAGGCAAGCAATGCCGGGGTCGAAATCGACCTGGTCATCCGCGGCATCTGTTGCCTGCGCCCCGGCATCGCCGGAATGTCGGCCCATATCCATGTCCGGTCGGTCGTTGGCCGGTTCCTGGAACACAGCCGGATCTGGGCGTTCGCCAACGGCAAGGCACTGCCGCACGACGCCGCCCGGGTATTCATCTCCTCCGCCGACTGGATGCCGCGCAATTTCGACCGGCGGGTCGAATATATGATGCCGCTGACCAATCCGACGGTGCATGATCAGGTGCTGGATCAGGTGATGGTCGCCAATCTAATCGACAGCGAACAGACATGGGAATTGCACGCCGATGGCAGTTACGAACGGATCGAACCGGGCAGCCGTCCGTTCAACCTGCACCGCTATTTCATGACCAATCCGTCCCTTTCCGGCCGCGGAGAAAGTGCAGAAGCCATGCCGCAGAAACTGTCGCTGCGCAGGCGCAGGGCACCCGTCATCGCGCCAGAGGCGACCGCCGCCGAACCGGCACCCGGCGTGACTGCGTCCTGATGGCATCGCCCCTGATCCTGAAACAAGCATGGGCATTGCCTGAAAGTCGCAGCGTTCGTTCGGCAATCATCGATATCGGATCCAATTCCATCCGCCTGGTGGTGCATGAAGGGCCGCCGCGATTGCCCGCAATCCTGTTCAACGAAAAGGTGCTGGCCGGGCTGGGCAAGGGGCTGGCCTCTACCGGCCGGATTGACGACGACGCGCTGGAAAAGGCCGCGATCGCGCTGGGGCGGTTCGCGGCCCTTGCCCGCGAAATGGGCGTGGATGAACTTCGCACCGTTGCAACGGCCGCCGTGCGCGATGCGGCCAATGGCGACGTTCTGATGGCCGCCGCTCGCGAACTGGGCCTGAAGGTCGAATTGCTGACCGGTGAGCAGGAAGCCATGGCGGCGGGCCAGGGTGTGCTGTCCGCCATTCCCGATGCCGACGGCATTGTCGGCGATCTGGGCGGGGGCAGTCTGGAACTGATCCGGGTACGCCATGGCGAACTGGGCGAGCGGATTTCCTTTCCGCTGGGCGTTCTGCGCGTTGCAGGCATCCGGGCCAAGGGGAAGGGCGCGCTGGATCGCCGCGTGCGTCAGACGCTGAAGGCCAGCGGCTGGCTGGGCGAGGGCCGGGGACTGCCGCTGTATCTGGTCGGCGGGTCATGGCGCGCGCTGGCGCGGCTCGACATGCACCTGACGCACTATCCGCTGCCCGTGATGCACCAATATTGCCTGGCGCGGACCGATATCGCCCGACTGGTCCGGACACTCAGCCATGTCGGAAAGCCTGCGCTGAAGGCTGTGCCGAACCTGTCAGGCGGGCGTATTCCGACGTTGCTCGATGCGGCAAGCCTGCTGTCCGCATTGCTGCGCCATCTGGACAGCGAACAGACGGTGGTCTCCGCCTTTGGCCTTCGCGAAGGGCTGCTTTACGGGCGACTGACGCCGGCCGAGCGGGCGCTCGATCCGCTGATCGTGGCGACGCGCGAAGAGGGGGCTCGGCTGGGGCGGTTCCCCGAACATGGCGATCTGCTCGATCGCTGGATTGCGCCGCTGTTCCCGGATGAGGGCGATGCACTGGACCGGTTGCGGCACGCCGCCTGTCTGCTGGCCGATGTCGGGTGGCGGGCCAATCCGGAATTCCGTGCGGAACGAGGGCTGGAGATTGCGCTGCACGGCAACTGGGTTGCCATTGACGGGCGCGGCCGTGCGTTGCTGGCGCAGGCGCTGTTCACCTGTCTGGGCGGGGGGATGACTGCCCCTGACCCGCTGTCCCGGCTGGCCGAGCCACAGGCGCTTGCCATCGCGCGTCAATGGGGCCTTGCGATGCGGCTGGGCCAGCGGCTCAGCGGCGGGGTAGCCGCGCCCCTGAACCGGTCATCGGTCACGATCCAGGGCGATTCGCTGCTGCTGAACCTGAACCCCGCCGACCGGCTGCTCTATGGCGAAGCCGTGCAGCGGCGGCACAAGGCGCTGGCTCAGGCGTTCGACCGGAAAGCCGTGCTGATCTGACGCTCGCCGCTCAGCCGCAGCGCAGCGTCACCACCCGGTTCTGGTCGTCCAGTTCGATGTTCAGCCGGTCGGTGCGGAAATCCATGGTCATCGCCATGCCCGGCCGCAGCCAGCGGACAGTGCGCGCACCAACCCGCTTCATGGCGTCCGCCGCCAGTTCCGGCGTGCCGGCCTTGCCGATCAGGTCCTGGATCGCATCGGTCGAACAGGGTTCGGCCAGCTGTGGCGGTGCTGGTTGCTCGGGCGTGGACATCGGGGTGCATCCCATGGGGAACAGGGCAATGACGGGCAGCAGGCGTTTCATGGCTGAACCTCCTCGGTCCGCGTCATCTTGAGCTTTCCATCAAGCACCGTAAAGCCCAGCCGCCCTTCGACCAGGTCCAGCGCATCGCGGCCGAACTGTTCAAATCGCCATCCGGTCAACAGGGCCAGTCCATCCCGCTGACCAGCCGCCAACGCCTCCAGGTCATCGGCACGCGCCAGCAATTTTGCCGCAACATCAATGTCGCGCGCACGAATCTTGAGCAACAGTTTCAACAGATCGGCGACCAGCGCCCCTTCCTTGCCAAGGCCGGGCTTGCGATCATCGCGCAGCGGCATTTCATCGGCGGGCAGGGGGGCGGCGTGCTTCAGCGCCTCGATCATCCGTCCGCCAATATCGTTGGCTGCCCAGCTGGCCGACAGTCCGCGCACCCGGCCAAGGTCGCGTTGCTCGCGCGGAGGATTTCCGGCAATATCGGCGATGGTTTCATCCTTGGCGATGCGGCCGCGCGGCAGGTTCTTGTTCTGCGCCTCGATCTCGCGCCAACGGGCCAGCGCCTTCAGCCGACCCAGCACTTCGGCCTTGCGGCTGGGGATGCGGATGCGCTGCCATGCCTCGTCGGGATTGTTGGCATAGTTGGACGGATCGGCCAGCCGCTCCATCTCTTCGTTCAGCCAGGCGCCGCGATTGGTTTTCTTCAGCTTGTTCAGCATCTTCGGAAAGATGCGCGACAGGTGCGTCACGTCCGCGATCGCATAATCGATCTGCCGCTTGTCCAGCGGCCGGCGCGACCAGTCGGTAAAGCGCGCGCCCTTGTCGACCTGAATGCCCAGCCAGCTGTCGACCAGGTTGGAATAACCGATCTGTTCCCCCTGACCCAGCGCCATGGCCGCGATCTGGGTGTCAAAAATGGGGTGCGGCGTCTTCCCGGTCAGGTTGTAGACGATTTCGACGTCCTGCCCGCCGGCATGAAACACCTTCAGCACCTCCTCATTGTTGACCAGCAGGTCGAGAAGCGGGCCAAGGTCGATGCCCGGTGCCATCGGATCAATCGCCGCCGCCTCCTTGTCATCGGCGATCTGGATCAGGCAGAGTTCCGGCCAATAGGTGTTCTCGCGCATGAACTCTGTATCCACCGTCACGAAATCGGCGGTGGCCAGGCGGGCGCAGAGTTGGGCGAGCGACGCGGAATCTTCGATCAGCGGATGAATGTGCATCGCGCGGCCATAGCGGCCTCTTCGGGTTGACAAAAGAGTGCGCGGGGGGAAAGCGGACGACCAGGTTCACGCAGCCTGCCCCGCAGGCCGCTTTCGCAACAGAGAAATCAGATCGCCATGCACGCCTATCGCACCCATACCTGCGGCCAATTGACCGCTGCCGATGTCGATACTCACGTCCGCCTGTCCGGATGGGTGCATCGCAAGCGCGACCATGGCGGCGTGCTGTTCGTCGATCTGCGCGACCATCACGGGCTGACGCAGATTGTGGCGGATGCCGATTCGCCGGCGCTTCCGATCCTGGAAACGATCCGTGTTGAATCGGTCGTCACCATCGACGGGACGGTGAAGCGCCGGTCGGATGCGACCACCAACGCCAACCTCGCCACCGGTGAGATCGAGGTGTTTGCCCGCGCGGTCAGCATCCAGTCCGCCGCACAAGAGCTGCCGATGCCGGTGGCGGGTGAGGCGGAGTATCCCGAAGATATCCGCCTGCGGAACCGGTTCCTTGATCTGCGCCGCGACAAGATTCACCAGAACATCGTGTTGCGCAGCCAGGTGATTGCATCACTGCGCCGCCGGATGATCGATCAGGGCTTTACGGAGTTTCAGACGCCCATCCTGACCGCATCGTCGCCAGAAGGTGCGCGCGACTATCTCGTCCCCAGCCGCGTCCATCCGGGCAAATTCTATGCGCTGCCCCAGGCGCCGCAGATGTTCAAACAGCTGCTGATGGTTGCGGGCTTCGACCGCTATTTTCAGATCGCGCCCTGTTTCCGCGATGAGGATGCGCGCGCCGATCGCAGCCCGGGCGAATTCTATCAGCTCGATTTCGAAATGAGCTTCGTCACGCAAGACGATGTTTTCGCTGCCATCGAGCCGGTTCTTCACGGCGTGTTCGAAGAGTTCGCCAACTGGCAGGGCAAGGGCCGCACGGTCAGCCCGCTGCCGTTCAAGCGGATTCCGTACCGCGAATCGATGCTGAAATACGGCAATGACAAGCCGGACCTGCGCAACCCGATCCTGATCAGCGATGTGTCTGAACAGTTTGTCGGATCGGGATTCGGCCGGTTCGCCAGCATTGTCGAGGCGGGGGACGTGGTTCGCGCGATTCCCGCACCGGGCACCGCGGAAAAGAGCCGCAAGTTCTTTGACGACATGAACAGCTGGGCGCAGGGCGAAGGCTTTGCCGGCCTTGGCTATGCCACGCGCAAGGGCGGTGAATGGGGCGGTCCGATTGCCAAGAACCATGGCGAGGACAAGATGTCGGCGCTGGCCGACGCGCTCGGCGTTGGACCGGATGACGGCATCTTCTTTGCCGCGGGCAAGGAAGCACAGGCGGCCAAGTTGGCCGGTCTTGCCCGGACGCGCATTGCGGAACAGCTCGGCCTGATCGACCAGAACCGGTTCGAATTCTGCTGGATCGTCGATTTCCCGATGTTTGAGTATGATGAGGACGCCAAGAAGGTCGATTTCAGCCACAACCCGTTTTCGATGCCGCAGGGCGAGCTGGAGGCGCTGGAGACCAAGGATCCGCTGGACATCCTGGCCTATCAATACGACATCGTCTGCAACGGCGTGGAGCTGTCATCGGGAGCCATCCGGAACCACCGGCCGGAAATCATGTACAAGGCATTCGATATCGCCGGTTACACTCAGGAACAAGTCGACGCCAACTTCTCCGGTATGATCAACGCGTTCAAATTCGGAGCGCCGCCGCACGGAGGATCGGCCCCTGGCGTTGACCGCATCGTCATGCTGCTGGCGGACGAGCCGAACATTCGCGAAGTCATCGCCTTCCCGATGACACAAAAGGCGGAGGACCTGATGATGGGTGCGCCAAGCTTTGTCAGCGCGCGTCAGTTGAAGGAACTGAGCATCCGGCTGGCGCCAGGCGTCGGTCTGGATTGATTGCCGCTCCGGCCGGTTGAGGGGTTTGTGCGACTGGGCGCCACTGGCCGCCCGGACTACGGCCGCTTTCGAACGGTCGTCGGCTGCGCCCTTGCAGCGCGGGTTGCGCCGGAAACTGCGCCAATGCGCTTGATCCGCTCGCCATGCTGCATACGTAAGGTAATGGAGGTCGATCTGACCTCGGGCCCGTACGGCGGGCCATTGACATTGCCGCTCGATCCGCTTGCGCAATCGGGGATCTGGCGTAGACAGTATTGGTGAACGTCAACGTTTAGTTTTTGGAACAACCTTGATCGATCGATGCATCGCTGCTTCAAGTGCCGCTAACGACCTTCACACGGGTCGAAATGCCGTGGGGCGGCCGCGCGATCCGGCAAAGCATGACGCCATCATCGGCGCCGCCCGCGAGGCGTTTTTCGAACGCGGCTTCAACGCGGCAACCATCGAAGACATCGCCCAACGGGCCGGTGTGTCGAAAGTCACGATCTACAAGCAATTCAGTGACAAGGAGACGTTGTTCGAATCCGTCATCAAGGCCGAAACGGAACGGATGGCCGCGGGCTTTGTCGGCCCGGTGGAAACCGGCGATCAGCTGATTGATCGCCTGAACAGCTTTGGCCTGTTGCTGCTGTCGTTCCTGTTTCACCCGGATCATGTGACGCTCGACCGCGTGCTGGCACCAGAACTGACGCAGATGCCCGATCTTGCGCGGCGGTTTTTCGATGCAGGACCGGCGCAATGCCGGATGGCGCTGGGCAACATGATTGTCGAGGCGGATCAACGCGGGATGCTGAAGGTCGAAGACCCGATGTTTGCCGCCGAAACGCTGTTGGCGATGTGGAAGGGATTTCTGGACATCGAACTGCGGTTCCAGGTGACCCAGCATCAGACGGAAGAACAATTGAAAGCGCGGGTCAATCGTGGAACGCAACTGTTCCTGCGACTGTTTTCCGCAAAGCCGAACACTGACATTGGGGATGGTAGCTGATGCGTCAGATCTTGATTCCGGTAACGCTGCTGGCCGCGCTTCCCGCTGCCTGCTCGGGCGGGTCCGAACCTGCAGCAGAGCCAACGCCGACGGCTGAAAACAGCTCCGGCCTGAATTACATCGCCGAGGTCGAAAAGCTGCCGCAGGAACAGCAGAATATCGTGTTCATCCGGGCGATCCGCGATGCCCGGCGCGAATGTCAGGGCGTTGTGGGATCGGTAAAGGCGACTGAGGTTGGGCCGGGGGCATGGCGTGTCCGCTGCACCGATGGCGGCGGGCACCTGATCCGCATTTCCGCCAATGGCGACGGACGCGTCACCAGCAGCCGGTAACCAACAGAAAATCGGGGGGAAGCGCGCGGCCTCCCCCAGATGTGTCAACGGTTACAGGCCGACGACCCCGCCATCATTCTTGGTGATAACGACCGTGGCGGAGCGCGGCCGCGATCCGACCGCGGGGCCGGTCTGACTGGCCGGCCAGTTGCTGGTGATGTTCGCAAGCGTCCCGCCCTCGCCTGGGTGCTGGATGTTGACGAACAGCGTGCGGCCATCGGGCGTCGAGTCGACGCCGGTGATCTCGCACCCGACCGGACCCACCAGAAAGCGGCGCAGCTGAGTGCCGGGGGCGGCACCGATACGGGTCACGACGGTCGAGGTGACGCCGCTGGCGTTGGTGTTTGTCACCGTGCGCGTACCGCCATCGCCAACCCGGCCGGGCATCCCGACCAGCATCTGGTTGTTGGTCACATCGGTAAAGGCACCGTCATCCGTCTGAACCCACAACAGCGGCGTCACCTGACCCGATGCGTTGGTGGGGCGGCCGAACCATAGGCCGTCGGGGCTGGAAAAATCATTGTCTGCGGTCAGGCCGGACAGGTTGACGTTGGTGGCATCCAGGTCCGACCCCGCGCCAAAGGCATAGATGTCCCAGGTGAAGCGTAGCGCCTCGGTCGTGTCGCCCTGTTCGCGCAGGCGCAGGATATGCCCGTTGCGGTTGCCCCGCGCCGTGCTGGGCGCGTCGGTATAGACGCGTGGGTTGGCCGCATCGACCACGCGCTGGCTGGCCGAGACGGTGTCGCCGGGCACCCGCCGGTTGGCGTTGTTGGTCAGCGTCAGATACATTTCGCCGGTCACCGGGTTCACGGCCGTCCATTCCGGGCGATCCATCGGGGTCGCGCCCTGCGCATCGGCGGCAAGCCGGGCATGGACCAGCACATCCGCCTGATCGGCAAAGGCATAGGCCGCATTGGTCGAGGTGACGTTCCCCTGACCGAACACCAGCGGCAGCCACTCGCCCGTGCCATCGGCATTGAAACGGGCGACATACAGCGTCCCGGCATCCAGATACTTGTCGCCGATCGCAAGGCGGGTTGCCGACTGTGCGTCCGCGGCTGCCCAGGGCGTTGTCGAGACGAATTTGTACACATATTCGTTCTGCGCGTCGCAGCCCATGTACCAGGCAGGGCGCACCCCGGCGACAAAGTTGCCCGGCCACGCGCCCTCATGGTTCATCCGGCCCAGCGCCGTGCGCTTGCGCGGGGTCGATGCGGGGTCATAGGGGTCGATTTCGACCACCCAGCCATACTGGTTCGGTTCGTTGCGGTAATCCTGCGTTGCGTCCGATCCGGTAACGCGTGCGTCCCATTTGCGGAAAATGGTGTTGGCAGGATCGGCCGGAACCACCGTCGACCAGCTGTAGTTGCCGGTCGAGCTGCCCACGCCATAGCGGGCGAGCGCGACCACTTCCTTGGCCGAGCGCAGGGCATTGTCGCTGGACGGACGACGGAAATAGCCGGCCCAGTTTTCCTCGCACGTCAGGTTGGTGCCCCAGGGGGTGACGCCGTTGGCGCAGTTGTTGATCGTGCCGCGCCCGGCAACGCCGGTCGGCGAAAATGCGGTGCGCAGCAGCGCGCTGCCACGCGCCGGACCATTGATGGCCATTGGCGTGTTGGGCGTGACCCGGCGGTTGAACGGGCTGTTCTGGACATAGGACCATGCGCCGGATGCCGCGCGCGACACCTCGACAATGCTGACGCCGTGCAGGTCGATCTCGATCGTCACTTCGCCTTCGGGGCGGATGCCGCCGGGCGCAGTCGGGCCGTTGGCGTGCAGATACTGTTCGGTGATGTTTTCATGGTTCATCACCAGCAGGCCGCGCGTGCTGCTCATGTCATCGCGCGCGCCGCTGGCCGACAGGCCGTAATAATATAGCGCATCGCCGTGATCGCCCGCGCGCTGGGCGAAATTGGTGTCCGTGCCATCGTTGCGATAGGCCGGGACATTGGCCGCCAGCGGGTCACCCATGCGGTAAAGCACGTTGACCGTATAACCGGCCGGGACGGTGACGATGTCGTTGCGGTTCTTTGGAACGGGGGTGAAGCCCAGGGCAGGCGGGTTGATCGTCACCGTGGTATCGGCCTGAGAGATCAGGCCGGTGCCGTTGGTGGCGGTGTAGCGAAAGCCCAGCGTCGTGGCGCTGGCCACGGCGGGCGCGATAAAAGTCGTCGCGCCGGAATTGGCGCCGCTCAGCGTGACGGCAGGTCCGCTGGTCTGGGTAAAGCTTTGCGCCGTGACCTGAGCACCCGTTGCGGTGCCGTTCAGCGTGACCACGCGGCCGCCGGACGTCGCGCCGCTTGAGCCCGCAACGACCGACAGGGCCGGTTCGCCGTTCGTCGCATCCTCATCACAGCCGGCCAGCAAACCGCCGCCGAACACGGCGATGGCCGCGGCATTGACGCCGCCGCGCAGGGTTGTGCGACGCGAATAGCGTTGTTCGATCAGCGAGTTCAGCGTCGGCGTGGCGGACGGATTGGTGTCGATTTCACCGTCGGAATAGCTGACGGCAGGCAGGGCAAAGGATTCCATGAAGCGTGTCCCCCAATGAAGCGAATCAACTGGTCGGGCGGCAGCGCCGCTCCGCCGTGGTTTGGGTTGCGGATGCGACACGCTGATGAGCGTTCGCGGACAGAGCGGAGACAATTCGAAGTCAGGAATATGACGGACGGCAAATCGCGCCATCGGCGGCTTGCGTTCTGAGTGCGGATGGATAGGGGCGCAGGGGTGATTGACCGTACGGACCAAGCCGATGCTGCCCAGTCGCCACAGGGCGCGTCCCTGCTGGCGCGGGTTGCCGATAGACTGAAACGGGGCAGGCGGGCGGCGGGGGACCGGCGGGCGGGTTTCCTGGCCGGTCCATGGCTGTTGCCGCTGGCGATCCTGATCCTGTGGATCCCGCTCGCCATTTGGGGCGGGGCGCGGTTGCTTGAGCAATATGCGATTGCCGATCGGCAGGCAGCCGACAGGGCCAGTCGCCCGGCAATGCTGTCCCGTGCCGTTGAGCGGGCCGAGCATCGCACCATGGCGGCACTGATCGCGCGCCCGGGGGTGGCCGCGATGGTCGAACAGCTCGCACGGGTGCTGCCCGCCGATGATCGGATCGTGTCGGCAGCGATGGCTGCGGACGGGGGGCTGACCATCGAGATCATGTCGCTGGACCCCGCACGGCTGAGGGCGGCATTGCGGACGTCGCCCCGTACCGAGGCATTGCGGACGCGGGCGGAACGGCGGGAGGATGGCGCCATTCGGGTCACGTTGTCGGGGCGCGCGCCATGATCCGCCGGGAACTGACCATCGCGGCGGTGGCGTTGACGGGCGCTGCCCTGCTTGCCTGGCCGGCGATGGACGCATGGTTCGATCTGGGCGATGCCCGCACGGCCCGTGCGGCGGCGGCGACAGCGGGCCAGCGGGCGCGGAAACCCGTCCCGTTGCTGCGCGATGACGCCATGATGCGGGCGGGCGATGCCATGGCCGCCCGCCGGGCAATGGCCGGGGCAGTGATCGGGCGGGGTCGTGCGGGCGGCCTGTTGATCGAACGTGTTGTGCCCGCACGCGGCACGCCACGGCTGGCGGCGGTGATCGTGGAGCTTTCAGGGCCGGAGGCGGGCGTCATCGCACTGGTCGATCATGTCGAACGCCAGCGCCCGGTGATGCGATTTGCCCGGTGGCGGATGGAAGCGGCACCGGGCGGTGCTGTCCGGTTCAGCGGCGTGCTGGTGGCGCCATGGCGGCCATGAGGCGGCATCTGCCCGTTCTGGTCGCGGTGACGGCCGGCCTGATCGTGCCGCCGTTGGTGCTTGCCATGGCCGATGGCGACGCGCCCGTTGCCGATGCCGCGCGGGTGGAGCCGATCGACCCGCCGGCCGTGCCCGACTTGTCCGTCATCTATGGCCGGGCCCTGTTCGGCGCCCCTGCGGCCGATGCCGGACCGGCGATGGACGGACCGGACCTGGTCGGCATCTTTGGCCGGATCGGCAGCGACGCGGTGGCCATCGTGCGGCTGGGCGATGGCACCACCCGGACGCTTGGCCTTGGCGACAGTGTCGATGGCTGGCGTCTGGAGGCACTGTCCGCCGATGCCGCCGCATTCCGTCGCGGCAACCGGCAGGCACGCGTGCCGGTGCCGGGATCAGCCGAACCCCTGACCGATCAGTAGATCCCGTCCAGTTCCAGCGACAGGCGGGGCGGGGGGCGGTCGATCAGCAGGCTTTTGTACTTGCCGAGCCGTTCCTCTTCCTGCCGCAACCGGTCCATCTTTTCGCGGGTCAGCGCGGCCGCATCGGCAGTGTCGCGGATGATCGTCGGCTTCAGAAAGATGAACAGCGTCCGTTTCTGCTGCGTCTCCCGGCGGCTGCGGAACAATTCGCCCAGTACCGGAATGTCGCCCAGCACCGGCACTTTCTGCCGCGTTTCCGACCGGTCGTCGGTGATCAGTCCGCCCAGCACGATCACCTCGCCATCATCGGCCAGCACCGTCGTCGAAATCTGACGCCGATTGGTGATGAGATCGGCGGCCGACGCCGGAATGCCGCTGGGCAGGGACGATGCCTCCTGCACGATTTCAAGCCGCACCGTTTCACCCGCATTGACGCGGGGCAGGACGCGCAGCGTGATGCCGACATCCTTGCGTTCGATGGTCGTGAACGGGTTGGCGGTGCCGTTGCCGGTCAGGATCGATCCGGTAATGAAGGGCACTTCCTGCCCGGCGATGAACTCCGCCGGGCTGTTGTCCAGAACGGTCACCTGCGGTTTCGACAGCAGATTCGCGCGGGTCGATTGGCCCAGCGCCTGCACAAGGATGGAAAACGTGTCACCGATCGACACATTGCCATTAAACCCGCCCAGTGACCCGAACAGGGCGGCCGCCGGCACGTCCAGCGCGCTGAGGATCTGGCCAAGCGATGGCCCGGCGGTGTTGAACGATGTGCCCGCGCCCTCCACCTGATTGAGGACGGCGGCACTGGTGCCAAGCTGCACGCCCAGCGCCTCTGCATCGTCGCCCGTGATCTCGGCAATCGCGGCCTCGATCATCACCTGTGGCCGGCGGACATCCAGTTCGCGGATCACGGTTTCGATGGATGCGATCATCGTCGGGGTGGCGCGCACGACCAGGGCGTTGATTTCCGGCGCAGGCTGGACGGTGATGTCCGGCGTCGAAAAGCCCTGCGGCGTCTCCGCGCGGCCGCCGGTCGTTTCCGATGGCAGCTGCAGCGGCGTTCCCGACTGGCCAGAGCCGCCACTGGCCTGAGCCTGTTGGTTGGCGGCGATCAGGCCGGCGACAGCGGCGGACGGGCTAGTGCTGCTGGCACCGGCACGGCTGCGCGACTGAAGGCTGCGGGCCACGGGATTGGTCGCGCCCGCCTCGATCCCCAGCGTGCCGCGCAGCACTTCGGTCACGGATTCGGCGTCGGCATAATTCAGGCGGAACACGCGGGTCTGCGGCGTGGCCCCGCCCGGTGCGTCCAGCGCGACCACCATCCGGCGCGCCTCGTCCACTGCCGATGGCGTGCCCCGCACGATGACGGTGTTGCTGCGCGCATCGGCGGCGACACGGGTGGTGCCAGCGCCCTGACCCTCGCCCATCACGCGCTGGATGGATTCGGCCACCGCCTCCGCGCTGGAGTTGCGCAGCGGGATCGCGGCAAAGGTCTGGCCGCCGCCGCCGTCCAGCGACCGCACGATCTGTTCCACCCGGCGGACATTGTCGGCATAGTCCGTGACGACGATCGCATTGGGGCTGTCCAGCGGTTCGACCGATCCGAACACGGCGATCAACGGTCGGACGATGCGCGCTGCCTCTGCCGCCGGCACGTTGGACAGGCGGACCATGCGGGTCACCAGCTGCTCCCCGCTGGCAGAACGGGTGGGCACGCCGCCGTCGCGCACGGCGTTGGCGGCGGGCACCACGCGCCAGCCCCGGCCAGAGCGGACCGCCGCAAAGCCGTTGGCGCGCAGCACGGACAGAAACAGGTCCCACACCCCTGCCGGCGACAGGGGACTGGCGGAGGTGACCGTCACATTGCCCTTGACCTGCGGGTCAAGGATCAGCGTGCGGCCCGTGATCCGCGATACCTGATCGGCGACGGTGGTGATGTCCACATCGCGCATATTGACGACGACATCCGCCGTCTCGGCCGATTGGGCCAGGATCGGCTGGACCGTGAATGCCGTCATCGCCGTGGCAAGCAGCAGGGTTCGGATCGGATGGCGCACTGGCAACACTCTATTGAAGGGGGACGGTGACGGTAACGGTCTGCCCGTCACGCTGGATTTCGACATCGGCGCTGCCCCGCTGCAGGGCGGACGCCATGGCTTCGCGGGCGGCACCGGCATCGCCCAGGGGGCGGCGATTGATGCTGCGGATCACGTCGCCGGGCTTCAGGCCGGGCAGGCCGGGCGCCCCGACGGCATAGCCGCCCTGCACCGGGCTGGCCTGCAGTTTCGACAGGATCGCCTGCACGCGCGCGGCATCGGGCGCACCGGCGGTCGCTGCCGGTGACGGGGTGCCCATGGGCGATTGACCGGCGGGCGGCGGAGCGGAAGCGGCGGGGGCCGCCGAACCGGGCGACGGCGCAAAGGGATCGGGCAGGGCCAGATACTCGGCCCGGCCGCCATTGTTCAGGATCGCCCGGTCGCGCAGGATCGCCGTGATCTGCGCCCCCGCAATCGACTGACCCACGGCATATTCGCGGGGCTTTTCCTCGCCGACCTGAATGATGACGCGGGACATCGATTCCGGGCGGGCAAAAAATACGCCCTTCAGCGTGGCTGCGATCTGCGTCGGCTGTGCTGCGTCGGCTGGGTTCGCCTGACCGAACGGAGCCAGCGCCAGGGCAGGGGCAATGTCCACCGCCGGGGTGGCGGGGCGGGGACCGCCGCCGGGGACTGTGATCGCGCCGGTTGCGGCATGGCCCGCGATGCGCCAGGTCAGCCCGGCCAGCGCGACAGCGACCGACAGGATCACGGCAGCCGTCAGGATGTCGAGCAGGGTCCGTTTGCGCGCGTCGGATAGGGGCGGAAAAAGCGTCATGGCGCAGCCTTCATGACGAAGCCGTCCAGCGATGCAAGCGATCCGCGCTCACCCGCGGGGGAAACTGCGATCCGCACCTTGTCCAGTGCAGGATCGCTGGTCGGCGTGCGGGTGGCGTCGACGGTCCATTGCTGCCCCAGCAGCTCGACCGGCGCATCGCCGGCGGGCGCCACGCCCAGCGACAGTTCGGCCAGCCGGTTTTCCGCCACCCACATCGCTGCCGACCGGCGCTCCATCGCCCGGGTCGAATCGATATGGGTTTCCACCGTCCGCACCATGCCGACCGTGGCAATGGCCAGCACGGCCAGCGCGACCAGCGCCTCGATCAGGGAAAATCCCTGTTGCTGCGGGCCAATGGTCATGTTGCCGGGGCCGCATTGTCGGGCAATGCCACGGCGATCAGGCCGTCATAGACGATCCGCCACCGCTGATCCCCGCTGGTGACGATGGCCGTCACCGGCTTGCCCATGGTGCTGCCGTTGAGGACGATGGGCGGCGCGGTGTCCAGTTCGATCGCCATGCCGCCCGGCACGCGGTGAAAGGCAAGCGCGTCGTCGGTCCGCTCTTTCCACGCCGCCCCCTCCAGCGTCGAAAACGCATAGCCGTCGTCGCGGATGGTCAGCGCGACGATCCGGTCGCCCAGCATCGCGTCGTCAGACGCCGCCTGAATGCGCCCGGCCAGCCGCCGTGCCTCCGTCTCCACATTGGGCGTTCGGCTGGCCGCGCCGATGCCGAACGTCACGGCCCCCGCTGCCACCGCGATGATGGCCAGCACGATCAGCATTTCGATCAGCGTCATGCCCGTTTCGCCCGGCGATGGCCGGTTGCCCGGTTGGGCGCTGGTTTCGGCGCTGGCGCAAAAGGATGTCCCCCCGGTCATCCGATCAGTTGCGCTTGCCGCCGATGTCCGCGTCCAGCCCCTCGCCACCCGGCTTGCCGTCGCGGCCCAGCGATTTCAGCTCATATCCGCTGCCATCCGCCTGATAGACATAGGGATTGCCCCACGGATCGACCGGCGTCTGCGACAGGTAACCCCCTTCAGGATAATTGGTCGCCAGCGGCGGCGCGCTTGGCCGTTCGACCAGCGCCTTCAGCCCCTGGGCCGAAGTGGGGTATCCGCCATTATCCAGCCGGTACAGTTTCAGGGCGCCGGATATGCTGGCGATATCGGTCGTGGCGGTCGTCACCCGCGCCTGATCCGGACGACCGATGACATTGGGCACGATCAGCGCCGCGACCAGCGCGATGATCGCCAGCACCACGATCATTTCAACCAGCGTCAGGCCGGTTTCGCCGGGTGCCGGTTGCCGGTTCGGCTTGCGGGCGATGCGCCGCTTTGCCACGCTGTCATGGAACTGTTTCAAAACTATGTGCATCCCCGCTCCATGCGTTCGATCCGTGAAAGCAATGTTACAGCCATGGCCGCTGACCCTCTGACTTCCACTCCGGCCTCCGGACCGACGCAAAAGCGTGCGGATGGCGTGTGGCGGCTGGCTGCCGATGGCGCGATCATAGCCGTTTGCGATGGCCCTGCAACGCTGCTGGTGCCGACCGAATCGGTCCGGGTCCTTGCCGTCGAACTGCCGCTCAAGTCCGCGGCAAAGCGGTTGGAGGCGTTGCCCTATGCCGTGGAGGACCGGATTGCGGACCCGCTGGACGCGGTTCACCTCGCCCTCGGCCCCTCTGTCGGGCCCGATCTGTACCGGGTGGGAATCGTCCGGACGGCGGTGATGGCCGATTGGGTGGCACGCGCCGAGGCGGCCGGGCTTGGCCATGCGCCGATGGTCCCCGACGCGCTTGCCTTGCCCGAGCCGCCGGACCGGCAATGGGTCGTCGGGATCGACGGCAGCCGCGCATTGGTGCGCGATGGCATCGGCGGCGGTTTTGCCATGCCGCTGGCGGCGCTGCCCGCCGCGTGGCAGGCGGCCGGGCGGCCTGCCCTGCTGGCCGATGGTGACGGATTGCTGCCGGAACTGGCAGCGGTGGCGACGCCGGTGCAGCCGTTCGACGCTGCGGCCAGCCTGGCCGTGCCCGCGCTCGACCTGCGTCAGGGGGCGTGGCAGCGCCAATCGTCCGGCGATCCGCTGCTCCGGCGGCTGGCCTGGATCGTGGGGCTGGGGATCGCTGCCCATGTCGGCATTGCCGCGGCCGATATGGCGATGACCGGCGTGATTGCGGATCGGCGTGCCAATGACACGCGCGCGCTGGTTCAGCAGTTCGCGCCCGGCACGCCGATGGACGGTGATCTGGCGGATCGGGTGACGGCGATGCTGCCCGCCGCTGGAATGGGCGGGGCGACCGACCGGTTCCTGCCGCGTTTGACCCGTGTGGCGGGGGTTATTCAGCCGCTGGTGCCCGCCGGAACCGTGCGGTCGGTGCGGTTCGATGGGGACCGGATGATCCTGACGATCGATGGCGATGCGGCGCTGGCCGGGCGGCTCCAGTCGGCGCTGGCCGGTGCGGGTGTACCCGGGACGGCGACCGGCGATGCCTCCGGCGTCGTCACTGTGACGGCGGGGGCGTGATGCGACAGGTGATCGCCCGGCAGATGCCGACGCTGGACCGCGGCCTTGCGGCATTCGACCGATGGTGGGACCGCCTTTCCATCCGTGAGCGGCGTATGATTTCGGCGCTGGTCCTTATGTTGGCGCTGATCGCGCTGGTCTTTCTGGTCGTGCGCCCGCTTCAGGCAGCGCGGGCAGAGGCGCTGGCCGATATCCGCCTGCATGAAACATTGAATGCCCGCATCCTGGCGGCCGGGCGGCTGGATGCAGCGCAGGCGGCGCCCGCCGGTTCGCCGGACCAGCTTGTCCAGCAGGCGGCGGGTCAAATGGGCGCGGCATTGACGGTGCAGGACAACGGATATCTCCTGACGCTGACCGATGCGGATTACGCGTTGGTGGTCGGACAGCTGGGACAGGTGACGCGCGGTGCGGGCCTTGCCGTCGCGCGCGCCGATCTGGTGCGGGGCAATGCCCCCGGCCGGGTCAGCGGAACGGTGGAGCTGGCACGATGAACGACATGGCCGCCGCCCCCGCCATTCCGCCCCGCCGGGTGGGGTCCGCCATGATCCCCTATGGCTTTGCCCGGCGCAACGGGGTGATCCTGCGCATGGGCGAACAGGGCGCGGAATGCCTGTACCGGGCCAGTGCACCGTTGGACGCGCTGATCGAGGCGCAGCGGATTGCGCCGGGCGTCGCCATGCAGCCACTGGACGATCCGGCGTTCGACGCCGCGCTGAGTGCGACGTTCGGCGAGGGAAGCGCGGCAACCGCCGCCGATCTGGACATGGACGGCATGGACCTGGCTGCCCTGGCCGACAGCGTGGCGGCGGTCGACGACCTGCTGGATACGCGCGACGATTCCCCGGTCATCCGTCTGATCAACGCCATCCTGCTGGAAGCGGTAAAGGAAGGCGCGTCCGACGTTCATGTCGAAACGCAGGAAAAGCGGCTGTTCGTCCGGTTCCGCATCGACGGCGTGCTGCGCGACGTGGTGGAGCCGCAGCGCGCGCTCGCACCCCTGCTGGTCAGCCGGATCAAGGTGATGGCGCGGCTCGACATCGCCGAAAAGCGGGTGCCGCAGGACGGCCGCGTCACGCTGCGCATCGGCGGGCACGATGTCGATGCGCGTGTGTCCACCATTCCAACCCAGCATGGCGAACGGGTGGTCATGCGATTGCTGGAAAAGGGCAATTTGCGGCTCGACATGGCGGCGCTGGGGATGAGCGAGCGGGACCGGGCGGTGTTCGAGCGGCTGCTGGAAAAGCCCAATGGCATGGTGCTGGTGACCGGCCCGACCGGATCGGGCAAGACGACGACGCTCTATTCCGCGCTCAACCGCCTGAACGACCGCAAGCGCAACATCATGACGGTGGAAGATCCCATCGAATATGAATTGCCCGGCATCGGCCAGACGCAGGTGAACCCGCGCACGGACCTGACCTTTGCCCGCGGCCTGCGCGCGATCCTGCGTCAGGACCCCGATGTCATCATGGTCGGCGAAATCCGGGATCAGGAAACCGCCAGCGTTGCAGTGCGATCCGCGATGACGGGGCATTTCGTGCTGTCCACGCTGCACACCAATTCGGCGATCGGTTCTGTCACCCGGTTGATCGACATGGGCGTGGAACGCTATCTGTTGGCCCCGATGCTCGTCGGGCTGGTCGCGCAGCGGCTGGTGCGGCGGCTGTGCCCGGATTGCCGGCAGGAAGACCGGGCGACGGACGCCGATGCCGCCCTGCTCGGCGGGATGCTGAAGGCGGGGAAGAAGGTCTGGCGGCCGGTCGGCTGCCCGGCCTGTCATGGCGAGGGCTATCGGGGCCGCGCCGGCCTGTACGAAGTCATTGCTGTTGACGATCAGTTCCAGGCGCTGGTGCATGAAGGCGCGTCGGAGGCGCAGCTGGAGCGGGTGGCCCGTAAATATGGCCCCAGCCTGTTGGAGGATGGGGCGCGCAAGGTACGCGACGGCCTGACCACCGTCGAGGAAGTCGCCCGCGTGGTGCGGGACGAGGCCTGATCCATGCCTGCCTTTGCCTATCGCGCGGCTGACCGGGCGGGAGCAACCCGAAAGGGGGTGGTGGAGGCATCCAGCCCCGCCGCCGCCCGCGCCCAGCTGCGCGATCAGGGCCTGTTGCCGCTGGCCGTCGATCTGGCGGCGGACCGGGGTGGCAGGACCGGAACCGGGTTCCGGCTGCCGTCGCTGCGCCGGCGCGGGGTTTCCGCGCGCCAGCTGGCCACCATGACGCGCCAGATCGCGACGCTGGTCGGATCGGACATCCCGGTGGAAGAAGCCGTGCGGCTGGTCGCTCAGCAGTCCGAGGCGCCGGCGGCGAGCGCCGTGCTGCTCGATGTGCGGGCCGCGATCCTGGACGGACGGGGCTTTGCCAGCGCGCTGGGGCGGCATCCGCGCGTCTTTCCCGAATTCTACCGCGCATCGGTTGCGGCGGGCGAACAGTCGGGCACGCTGTCGCAGGTGCTGGCCCATTTGGCCGAATTCGTCGAACGCCGCCATGCCAATGGCCAGAAGATCCAGCTCGCGCTGCTCTATCCCGCACTGCTCGCCGCCGTGTCGTTCGGCATGATGGTGCTGCTGATGGTCTATGTCGTGCCCGACATTGTGCGGGTGTTCGTCAGTCGCGGGGCCGAACTGCCGTTCCTGACCCGCGCGCTGATTGCGATCAGTGCGTTTCTGCAGGGATATGGCCTGTATCTGCTGATTGGCGCGGCTGTCGTAGCGCTGGGCTATGCGCGATGGGCGCGGGTGCCGGAAAACCGGCTGCGCGTGCACCGGGCGTTCAACCGGCGGCCGCCCTTTGCCCGGTTCAGCCGGCAGTTCAACGCCGCCCGCTTTGCCGGGTCACTGGCGACGCTGGTGGAAAGCGCGGTCCCGCTGTTGGAGGCGCTGCAGGCGGCGGCCGCAGTCACGCCCAATCTGTACGTCCGTCAGGCCGCGCTGGGCGTCGCGGCGCGGGTGCGCGAGGGGGCCAGCCTGCGCGCCGCGATGCAGGAGGCCGGGGTCTTTCCGTCCATGCTAATCGCGATCGTCGCATCGGGCGAAACCAGCGGCAAGCTTGGCCCGGCCCTTGGGCGGGCGGCGGATGAACTGGACCGCGAACTGGATGCGCTGACCGCGACGCTGGTGTCGCTGGTCGAGCCGCTGGTGCTGCTGGTGATGGGCGGGCTGGTGCTGCTGATGGTGCTTGCCATCCTGTTGCCGATCATCAACCTGAACAATCTGGTCGCGCTATAATTGCTTCTGGATCGTCACCCCGGCAGGAATGCCCAGAAAGGGGAGGTCGGCGGCGCCATCGGGCGTCATGGTGATGGCCAGGCGGCCATCCCCGGCGAGCTTCGCCTCGATCAGCGTGCGGCGCTGCTGCGCCTGCGGGGCAACGAGGATCACGCTTTGCCCGCCGACCTGTTCGGCCGTGATGCGCAGCGCCGGGACGGCCGTGCTCGCGCCCGGTGTCGCCTTGGCCCAGCACTGGCCAGGTTCAGTGACGATCAGGCCGCTGGCCGCCGCCGAACCGCCCGTGGACAACCGGTCCCAATCGATGCGTATGACCATGTCACACTGAAAGGGCAGGGCCTGCATCGCCGCCGCGATCAGGCCGAACCGTGCCGTGCCGCTGACCTGATCGACCGTCCATCCGCCAGCCGAGAGCAGCGCCCGACCGCCCAGATCGGTGTCGGTCCCGCTTGCCCGCCAGTCCGCCGCAAAGCCCAGATTGGCCAGCGACCGCAGCGGCGCCCAATGCCATGCCGCGCGGGTGCCCCCGGCAATGCCCACTTCGCCGTTCCAGATCGTGCCCGCGATGCCGGTGCGCCACGGCCGGTTTTTCAGGACAACGCTGGCCGGCACCGTCGCGACCATGGCAACGACGTAGCAGGCTGTTCCCCAAAGGGCGAACCGGATAAGGGTGCGCCGCGCCACCATGCGCGGTGCGGAAGGAGTCGAGCGTGAATCGCCGTCAGTTGCTGCACCTGTCATCGGGACTGATGCTGTCGTCACTGCCATGGCTGGTCGATCCCCTGTTGGCCCAAAAGGCAAAGGCAAAGGGGGACAAGCGCCCCATCGCCCTGTTGCTGCCACTGACCGGCGAAAATGCCGCACTGGGCACTAGCATGAAGCAGGCGGCGATGCTCGCCCAAATCAATCAGCAGGCGGATGCCGCTGCGCTGATCACGCTGGATACCGGCAGCACGGGCAAGGGCGCGAGTGAGCAGACAACGGCCGCCATCCGGCGCGGCGTAGCCATGCTGATCGGCCCGCTGACCGCGGCAGAGACGGGCGCAGCCGGAGCCGCCAATGCGGGGCGCGTGCCGATGATCGCGCTGACCAACGATCCGGCCTGCCGGGCTGCGGGGACACAGATATTCGGGATCACGCCGGGCCAGTTGACCAGCGCGGTGCTACGCTATGCCCGCCAGCGCGGCGTTCGCCGGGTGCTGGTGATCGGCGATGGCGGCGCATGGTCCGTGGCATCGGCGGCGTCGGCCACTGCGCTGCGTGCCGAACTGGGCATCGAATTGAGCGCCATCGACGTCATGGCCGGCCAGCCGCTGCCCGCCGCGGGGGAAATGCCCGATGCGGTGTTGCTGCCCAGCAGCGATGACCGGGCGCTGGCCGCTGCCCGCCAGTTACAGGCAAGCGGCGTGCAATTGCTGACCACGATGCAGGGGCTGGATTACCGGCCAGAGGCACTGGCCGCGCTGAAGGGTGCATGGCTGGCTAGCATCGACCCGGAAACGTTCAGCGGCTTTGCCAGCGCCTATGAGGCACGCAATGGCGGCAATCCCGGCGCGCTGGCCGCGCTGACCTATGACGCCACGACCATCGCCCTTCGCCTGCGGGCGACTGGCCCGATCGGTGCCAGCGCGTTGTTCGATCCCACCGGGTTCGATTGCATCACCGGTCCGGTCCGGTTCCGTACCGATGGCAGCTGCGCGCGCCAGTTCGCGATCCTGGTCGGCACGGGCGATGGCTATGACAAGGCGGCGGTGAGCCAGGGAACATGATCGCCCCGCGGCCGTCCGAACATGGATTTACCCTGATCGAGCTGATGATTTCTCTTGGCCTGTTCGCACTGATTGCGGTCGCCGGGCTGGCGATGGTGGACGGCATTCTGGGTGTTCAGGCACGGACCGAGGTCCGGCTGGACCGGTTGTCCGATCTGCAACGGGCAATGCTGGTGATCGACGGCGATCTGGATGCGGTGGCCAATGGGGATGTGAACGGCACGGCCGACGCCCTGTCCTTTGTGCGCAGCGCGCCCGGCATGGGCGGCCCGGCGCTGCCGATCCGCTATTCGCTGACCGATGGCGTCCTGATGCGGATGGCGGGGCCGCAGCCGCAGATGCTGCTGCGCGGGGTTACCGCCGTCCGCTTTCGCTATCTGGGCGAGGGATGGACCGACCGCTGGCCGGTCGAGGCGGGACAGGCGCCGCCCTGGCCGCGGGCGGTGGAGGTGGTGATGACACTGGCCCCCGGTTCCGGCCCTCAGGGAAGCCTGCGCCGGCTGGTCGAGCTGCCGGAACGGCCGCCAGTGACCGAGACGAGGCAGCCATGACGCCATCATCGCCGCCCCCCGCCGAACAGGGCATGATCCTGGTCAACGTCCTGATGTTCGTGGCGATCGCGTCCGGACTGGTCCTGCTGATGATCAACCGTGAGGAACTGGCGCTGGACCGGGCACTTCGGGTGAGCGAGGCGGCGCGGGCAATGGCCGTGGTGCGCGGCGGGGAGGGGTCGGCGATTTCGGCGCTGCAACGCGATCTGGCGGCGGGGCCGGACGTCGATCATCGCGGCGAACCCTGGGCGGCGATTGCCGAAACCGGCGTATCGATCGACGGCGGGACGTTCGATCTGGCGGTCGCCGATGCGGAGGGGCGCTTCAACCTCAACAACCTGATGTCCGGCGATGTGATCGAAACGATCCGGTTTCAGGATATCGGCAAGGCAGCGGGCCTGACCGAGGATCAGATCGTGCAAGCGATCGGGCTGGTCCGCACATACGGCCCCATCACCGATGTCCGCCCGTTGCGACAGGCGCAGATCGACCCGGCGACGCTGACCCGGCTGGAGGCGATGGTGACGGCGCTGCCCGGCCGGACGACGATCAACGCCAATGCAGTGTCCCCGGAATTGCTGAGCGTGCTGCTGAACAATCCCGACATTGCTGCGCGGATGATTGCCCTTCGCGAACGGGACGACCAGTTGTCGGTCGACGATGTAGCGGCCGCCGGCGCATCGCTGCCAACGGGCGTCGGCCTCAATTCCTCGACCTTCTGGGTGCGCACGCGCGTCCGGATCGGGGATACGATGCAACAGGGCGCGACCCTGCTGAAACGCCGGCGTGACGGGCCGGAACAAACGCCCGTCGTCCGCGCCGTGGCGCGCTGGCGCGGGGCCAGCCTGCCGCCCGGCGTGCCGGACTTTCCCCCGCCGCGCTGATCCGGCGGCTTGCCGGTTTCCCCCGTGCGGCGCACCGGCTAAACTGGGGCATGATCGAAGAACCCATGACCTATGGGCGCTATCTCGCCCTTGATGCCATCCTGTCGGCCCAGCATCCGCTGTCCGACCGGCATGACGAGCTGTTGTTCGTCATCATCCATCAGACCAAGGAATTGTGGCTGAAGCAGATCATTGCCGAACTGACCGCCGCCATTCCGTTGATCGATCAGGACCAGTTGACCCAGGCGTATAAGTCGCTGGCCCGCATCTCGCGCATTCAGGCCGTGATGACGCTGAGCTGGGATGTGCTGGCGACCATGACGCCCAGCGATTATTCCCGGTTCCGGCACGTCCTGGGCGGCAGTTCCGGGTTTCAGTCGGATCAGTTCCGCACGGTGGAAGTCATGCTGGGCATCCGCGACGGCGTTCGGCATGGCCCGATGACGGCAGAGGCGGCGATCCGGCCCAGCGTGTGGGATGCGGCCAATGCCGCGCTGGGCCGGGCCGGGTTCGACATGCCGCCACCCCGTGCCGACTGGTCGGCGGCCTATCGCCCCGATCCGCTGGTCGAGGCAGGCTGGGCCGCGGTCTATCGGGATCCGGAACGGTACTGGAATCTCTATCAGCTCGCGGAAAAGCTGGTCGATGTCGACGATGCCATGGCAAGCTGGCGGCACAAGCATGTGATGACCGTCAGCCGGGTGATCGGCGGCAAGCGCGGGACGGGCGGCACGGCGGGGGTCCCCTATCTGGAATCCACGCTGACCAAACGTGCCTTTCCCGAACTCTGGACGCTGAGGACCGGCCTGTGACCGATTACAAACGACTGTTCCAGCGCAGCATCGCGGCCGCCCCGGACCGGCTGCATTTCGCCGCGCACAGTCATCATCTGTGGCCGGATGCCAGTTATGTGGGACAGCTTGCCTGTTGGCAGGACGCTGCACGGTTGGCCGATCGCAAATGGGGCAGGGTGATGGACGAGCTGTGGCCCGCCGCGCAGCGCCATGTGGCGGATGAATTGCACTTGCCCGACCCGTCTACGGTGATGTTTGCCGGCAACACGCATGATTTCCTGATCCGCATCCGCTCGGCGTTGCCGGCTCGGCCGCTGCGCATCCTGACGACTGAAGGGGAATTTCACAGCTTTCGCCGCCAGGCGGCACGCTGGGCGGAATCGGGCGATGTCACGCTGCACCGCGAACCCGTCGGCCCCGATCTGATCGATCGGCTGATCGCCCGCGCCCGCGCCGAACCGTTCGATCTCATCTGGGTCAGCCAGGTGATGTTCGGCACCGGTTTCGTGGTGCCCGGGTGGGAAAGGCTGGCCGACATTGCTGACCCGGACGGGCCATGGGTGGTGATCGACGGGTATCATGGCTTCATGGCGATGCCGACCGATCTGTCCGGCGTGGCCGACCGCCTGTTCTACCTGTCGGGCGGGTACAAATATGCGATGTCGGGCGAGGGTGTGGCCCTGATGCACGCCCCCCACGGCTTTGGCGCGCGCCCGGTGCTGACGGGATGGTATGCGGAGTTCGAGGATCTCAGCCTGCCGCCGGGCAGTATCGGCTATGCCCCGGATGCGCGGCGGTTCATGGGGGCGACGTTCGATCCGTCGGGCATTTACCGGTTTGTGGCGGTGCGCGACATGCTGAGGGACGCGGCGCTCGATACCGCGGCGATTTCCGCCCATGCGGCGGGGTTGCGCGATGCGTTTCTGACCGGGCGGGACCGGACTGTGCTGGCCGATGCCGAATTGCTCAATCCGCCGTCGGCTGGCGCGTCGGCCCGGTTCCTTGCCCTTCGCACGGCCAATGCCGCCCGGATCCAGGCCGGTCTGGCCGAACGGGATGTGATTACCGACGTTCGCGGTGACGTGCTGCGCATCGGATTTGGCCTGTACCAGTCCGATCGCGATGTCGGATCGGTGCTGGATCACCTCGCCGCCTGAGCCGTCATGGCATCGCCCCATCATCTTTTGGATTGCATCAACCATTTTGTCTGATTTATGGGCTGACCCAACCAAAAAGAGCGGAGACGACATGACGGATACACCAGCAGCGGGGCCGCGACGGCTGCGTTCACGCGCATGGTTCGACGATCCCGACAATGTCGACATGACCGCGCTGTATCTCGAGCGGTACATGAATTTCGGGCTGTCGCTGGAAGAGCTTCAGTCCGGCCGTCCGATCATCGGCATCGCCCAGACGGGCAGCGACCTGTCGCCGTGTAACCGCCACCACCTCGTCCTGGCCGAACGGGTGCGGGAAGGGGTGCGTGAGGCAGGCGGGATCGTGATCGAATTTCCTGTCCATCCCATTCAGGAAACCGGCAAGCGGCCCACGGCGGGCTTGGACCGCAATCTGGCCTATCTCGGGCTGGTCGAGGTGCTGTTCGGCTATCCCATCGACGGCGTGGTGCTGACCACCGGCTGCGACAAGACGACGCCCGCGCTGCTGATGGCGGCCGCGACGGTGAACATCCCGGCCATCGCCCTGCCCGTCGGCCCGATGCTGAACGGCTGGCACAAGGGCGAACGGACGGGATCGGGCACCATCGTGTGGAAGGCGCGGCAGATGCTGGCGGCTGGCGAGATCGACCGCACGGGCTTTATCAAGCTGGTTGCCAGCTCCGCTCCCTCGACCGGCTGGTGCAACACCATGGGCACCGCCACGACGATGAACTCGCTGGCAGAGGCGCTGGGCATGACCCTGCCCGGTGCGGCGGCGATCCCCGCGCCCTATCGTGACCGGCAGGAATGTGCCTATCGCACCGGCATCCAGATCGTCGAGATGGTGCACGCCGATCGCAAGCCGTCCGACATCCTGACCAAGGCCGCGTTCCTGAACGCCATCCGCGTCAATTCGGCCATCGGCGGATCGACCAATGCGCCCATTCATATCAATGCCATCGCCCGGCATATCGGCGTCGAACTGGGCATCGACGAATGGCAGAGCGAGGGGCGCGACGTGCCGCTGCTGGTCAACCTGCAACCGGCGGGCGAATTTCTGGGCGAGGATTATTACCGGGCCGGGGGCGTTCCGGCGGTCATTGGCGAACTGATGCGGCATGGCCTGATCGAAACGGATGCGCTGACCGCCAATGGCAAGTCGATGGGCGAGAATTGCCGGGAAGCCGTGATCGAAGACGATCGCGTCATCCGGACGATGGATCAGGCGCTCAATCCCAAGGGCGGGTTCGTCGTGCTGCGCGGCAACCTGTTCGACAGCGCGATCATGAAGCTGTCGGTGATCTCCGACGATTTCCGCAAGCGGTACCTGTCCAATCCGGACGATCCCGACGCGTTCGAGGGGCCGGTAGTCGTGTTCGACGGGCCGGAGGATTACCACCACCGCATCGACGATCCGTCGCTGGGCATTACGGAGGAAACGCTGCTCGTCATTCGGGGCACCGGGCCGATCGGCTACCCGGGCGCGGCAGAGGTGGTGAACATGCGGCCGCCGGCTGACCTGATCAAGCGCGGCATTCAGGCGCTGCCGTGCATCGGCGATGGTCGCCAGTCGGGGACCAGCGGCAGCCCGTCGATCCTGAACGCATCGCCCGAGGCGGCGGCGGGCGGGGGCCTTGCCCTGCTGCGTACCGGCGACCGGGTGCGGGTCGATATCGGCCGGGGCACCGCCGATATGCTGATTTCTGCGGAGGAACTGGCCGAGCGTCGGGCGGCATTCGATGCAGCGGGCGGATACCAATATCCGCCGCATCAGACGCCCTGGCAACAGATTCAGCGCGCCCTTGTCGGTCAGATGGAGACGGGCGCGGTGCTGGAGTCGGCCGTCGATTATCAGAAGCTGGCCCAGACGATCGGCGTGCCGCGTCACAACCACTGATCGGTTCTGCACTGGATCGGCCTGCCCGGACGGTTTCCCGCCCGGGCAGGACCGGCGATCATTCGACGGCGACGACCGCAACCGCCTTTGCCGGCAATTCGAACACCAGCTTGCCGCCTTCCGTCTTGCCCGAGTAGGGCGCGGGCTTCAGCGTGTCCGGCTTGTCGAACGTATTGTGGGTGTCCATCGCCGGTGCGGTCAGGATGCGGCCCGTCGCCCGGCCGGTCAGGGCGGTGCGAACCTTTACCGGGCGGTTCGGGTCAAGGTTGACCAGCGAGACATAGAGCTTGCCATCCGTGCCGCGCGCCACCGAACTGTCCACCATCGGCAGATCGATGCTGCCCAGCACATAGCGGGGACCATCCACCTTTGCCTCGATCGGCGTCGCGCCCTGGAACGGCTTGTACAGGTCAAAGGCATGATAGGTCGGGGTCAGGAGCATCTTCTCCTTGTCCGTCAGGATCATTGCCTGAAGCACGTTCACCATCTGCGCGATCGCGGCCAGCTTTACGCGGCGCGTGTGCCGGTGAAAGATGTTGAGCGTGAGCGCCGCGACGTGGACGTCGCGCAGTGAGTTCTGCTGATACAGAAAGCCCGGATTGGTGCCGGGTTCCGGATCGTACCATGTGCCCCATTCATCGGGGTACAGCGCCACGCGACCCTTCGGATCATGTTTGTCCATGATGGCGGTATGCCGGGTCAAAATATCGTCCATGTGCATCGCGTTGCGCAGCGTCGATGCCCATTCGCTTTCCGGGAACCCCGTCGCCTGACCCTTTTTGGTCCAGTTGCCGGTGGGCAGGGTGTAATAATGGATGCTCAGCGCCTGAACCTCGTTCGTCGCGTCGCGCATCAGCGCCTCGGTGAACTTTTCATCATCGCCGTTCGCGCCGGTTGCGACTTCGATCGTCGGTTCAACGCCGGGCGGTGACTTGACGAAAGTCTGATACCGGCGGTGGAGCACGGCGGACTGTTCGCCGGTCATGCTGCCGCCACAGCCCCAGCTTTCGTTGCCGATGCCGAAATACTTGACCTTCCACGGCTTGTCCCGGCCATTGGCCTTGCGCTGCTCGACCAGCGTCGAGGGCACGCTGCCGGTCATATATTCCATCCACCGGGCCATCTCGATCGGCGGCATCGACCCCATGTTGCCGGCGACATAGGCTTCGGACCCGATCATCTCGGCAAAGTTCAGAAATTCGTGGGTGCCGAAACTATTGTCTTCGGTGACCCAGCCCCAATGGGTGTTGATCCGCTTTGGCCGCTTGTCGCGCGGCCCGATCCCGTCCTTCCAGTCATATTCGTCGGCGAAACAGCCGCCTGGCCAGCGCACGACGGGAACTTTCAGTGCCTTCAGCGCGGCAAGGACGTCGTTGCGATATCCGTGGGTGTTGGGGATGGGGCTGTTTTCCCCAACCCAGATCCCTTCATAGACGCTGCGCCCCAAATGCTCGGCAAACTGGCCCTGAATGGCCGGTTCGATGCGTGGCCCCTGTTTGGCCATATCGATGGTCAGCACGGCTTCCGCCATTCGCTGAGCCTGAGCCGGTGCGGCGATTGCCAGGCTGGCAACCCCCGCCAACGCGATGCGGGTTGTCCATTTCATGCAAGCTCTCCCTGTTTATCGTTACAGCGCGCTGACGGTTACGCTCACGGCATCCGCAACGGTCATCGTGTTGCGAAGGGGCAGCGTGAACGGCGCCGCCTCGATCTCGAACTGATCGCCGGGCTGGACGGCAAAGCCATCGGAAAAGCTGAGCGTGGCCGTGCCGAAAAAATGGACATGGACATCGCCGGGCCGCCGGAACTGCGCATATTTGAAGTGGTGATGTTCCAGATTGGCGATCGAATGGGACATGTTCGCCTCTCCCGACAGGAACGGTTTTTCCCAGACAGTTTGTCCGTGGCGGACGATGCGGCTGCTGCCCCGAACATCGGCGGGCAATGGGCCGGTCAGTAACTCCGCCCCAAGCGCTGCGTGCCGCAGCTTGGAATGGGCGAGCCACAGGTAATTGCCCCGCTCCGTCACATGATCCGAAAACTCGTTCGCAAGGCAAAAGCCCAGCCGATGCGGCGTGCCGTCCGGGCCGATCAGATAGATGCCGGCAATCTCCGGCTCCTCACCGCCATCCAGCGCGAATGCGGGGGAGGGGATGGGCTGGCCCGTCGGCACGATGGAATCGCCATCGCCCTTGTAGAACCATTCCGGCTGAACGCCGACATCGCCCGCCGCCGGCTTTCCGCCATCCACGCCCATCAGGAACATGCGCATCGAATCGGTCAGGTCGCCGCTCGCCGCCGCCTTGTGCATCTTGTCGCGCCCCTCTGCCGAGCCGAGATGGGTGAGGCCGGTGCCGGTCAGGTGGCAATGCGCGGGATCGGCATGGTCGATCGGAGCGAGCAGCCGTCCGTCCGCCGAAAGCCGATCCAGGTCCGCGTCCGCGCCCATCCGCTGACTGGCCAGATCGGCGAGCGAACGGCCCGCCGCAATGGCATCGCTGGCCAGCGCGTACACCGACGATGTGCCGGTCAGCCAGTTTGCCCCACCGTTCGACACGGCGATCACGCCCCGTGTCCCGTCATCGCCCACAGCCTGAATCAGTCGCATGAAACTCTCCCTTGCAACCTATTAGTCAGACATAAGGACGGTTCGCAAATGGTAATCGTGCGATTGCCAGCGTTCGCGCCAATGGGTCGAACGCTGCGATCTGGGATCTCGGACGAAATAGTCTTGCCGGCTTCCGCGCCGACCGTTCAGCCGGGCGGCAGGACGGATGTCGTGTCAAGAAACGCCAGGTCGACCAGTTCGGTCATCGCCTGATGCGCCTGTGCCGCATCGCCCGCGGCGACCGCATCGAACACCGCCCAGTGTTCGGGCATCGGATCGCGGCGCAGGGGTGTCTTGCGCTGCTTGTAAACGGTGGTCCACGCCACGGCGGCACCTACGCCGCTGGTCAGGGTGATCAGGAACGGATTGGCCGATGCGTTCAGCAATGCAGCGTGAAACCGCTGATCGGCCAGGCGGCCTTCCGGCGACGTCAGGCTGTGGCGCGCCATATCCTCCAGCGCCGTTTTCATTTCCCGGATCTGGTCGGGCGTGCGGCGCTTCGCGGCCAGCGATGCAGCCTCCGGCTCGACTATCCGGCGCAGTTCGAACAGGCTGACCAGCAGCGATTCGTCCGGCTCCTCGGCAAAGATCCATGACAGGATATCGGGGTCCAGCATCTGCCAGCGTTGCCGGTCGCTGACCCGCGTGCCTGTTTTCGGACGCGATTCGACCAGACCCTTGGCTGCCAGCATGCGCAATGCTTCGCGATAGGCGGTGCGGGAGACGTTGAGCTGGTCACTGGCCACCACCTCGCCGCTCAGCACATCGCCGGGCGCATAGCCGCCATTGACGATCTTCATGCCCAGATCGCGGGCGATCGTGCCGTGAATGCGCAGCGCGCGATGATCCGGATCGACCTTGGCCATGCCGCTCTGTGTAGCGCGAAACAACGGGGCCGCAACAATCTGCGGCAACGGAAAAATCGCGATGTTAGGAAATTGGTCGGGGAAAGAGGATTCGAACCTCCGGCCCCTGCCTCCCGAAGGCAGTGCTCTACCAGGCTGAGCTATTCCCCGACCATGGGGTCCGCCGGGGCCAGCCCCGGTGGAGAGCGGCGCATATATCAGCGCGCGTGAGGGATTCAAGCGCTAGTTGTTGGCGTTGTTCCGGTCCTGCTCATTCCAGGGTGTCCATTTCGACGCAGGCGGTGACTTTTCCGGCGTCGCACAGCGGCTTCAGCTTCGCGCGCTTCGCGTCAATCTCCGCCTTTCGCTCTGCTGCGGCCGCGGCAGCGACACGCTTGTCGGCCGCCGCCCGGGCGTTGCGATCGGCGACATCGACGAACTTCGTCGCAGCGGCGCTGAAATTGCCGTTCAGGCTCAACCGGTAATTGTCCGTGCCCGAAATCACGCCCGAAAATTCGCTGCTGGTGCACTTGCCCTCAAACACCACCGCTCCGCGCGCATCGGCCAGCCGGCAAACGCCGTTTGCGATCAGACCCGACAGGTTGTGCTGCGCAATTCCGCCCGTTCCGTTGACCTGAGCAGTCACCGACTGGCCGTCAAAGGTCGCCTTGATAGTCAGCGCGCCTTGATACTCCGTGCCTTTTGGCGTCGCGGGGGCCGACATGGCCGCATTGAGCAGCGAGTTCAAGTTCAGCCGATTGGGCACGCGGGTCGCACGAGCGGGGCGCGGCTTGGGGCCTTCGACAAACCGATAGGTACCGGCATAGGTGATTTCGGCCTGGGCCGGGATCCCGGTGGAGGCGGGCGTTGCCGCCGGTTCGGCCGCGACCGAACGCCAGGTTCCGTCGGAATTCCGGCACATCCGCGCCGAAGATCCGTCCGGCATGGCCACGGCGCGGCATGGGTCACCAGTCTGGGCATCCGCGATGCCAGCCATGCCGCCCAAGGTCAGGATGGCAATCAAGCGCGTCCAGTCCATCCATCGTCCTTTCATCAGCACACCTGCCCGAAACAGCCATACAAACCGCCCCATCCGCCAATCGGGGTCACCGGCGGTGGCGGGGGCGGGGGTGGCGCGGAATAGCTGCCACGCAGCTCGAAGTCGTCGGGATAGTCGTTGCGCCCACCCCCGTAACTGCCGCTGTCATAGCCAGAGGCCGCATATCGAACCGGCGGGCGATCCAGCATGTCCCTGCTATCGCATCCCGGTTGATGGCCCATGGTACAGGCCCGGACATAATATGCCCTTGCCTTCACCCGGCTCTTTTCGACGCCAATGCCATCAAGATGGCTTGTCCCCAGGTTGACGCATGCAACAGGCTCTTTCAGGTCGCAGGCGAGACGATAATAGGCGACGGCCCGCGTCGGGTTGGCGGCAACATCCTGTCCATTCTCGTACATGACGCCCAGGTTGTTGCAGGATGCAGCGTCCTTGCGCGCGCAATTTTCGACATAGAGTTTCCGCGCAACCGGATAGTTGACCGGCAGCCCGTCTCCGTTCTGGTACATGTATCCCAGCTGGTAGCAGGCGTCCTTGCTGTTGCGATCGCAGAACATGGCAAAGATGCGTGCGGCCGATTTTTTCTCGCCCATGTCGAACAGGATGCTGCCGGCATTGTAACAGGCGGCCATCAATCCCCTGTCACATGCGTTGGCGTACAGGGCGGCGGCACGTTTTCGGTCCTGACGCACGCCTTCGCCCTTGTCGTACATCTGGGCGAGGTCAGCGCAGGAATCGCGTGATCCCGCCTCGCACGCTGCGGCCAACGTCATCGCGTCCCTTGGCGGCGTGCCGCCAATCGAAAGCGCAAGCACCACCATGAGAATCACAAGGCACCCCATTTCAGCCCGAAAGCGATCCTGCCGATAAGGTTGCGTTGGCGAAATAGAATTCTTGTGCGGGACAACTCCGGCAACACCGCCTTTTGTCCCGCTTCCCCGGCGGGCGGGTCCCTGCTATCGCGCGCTTGTTATGGCTACTGACCTGTCCAAAATCCGCAATTTCTCGATCATCGCGCACATCGATCACGGCAAGTCCACGCTTGCCGACCGGCTTATCCAACGGACCGGCGGCCTGACGGAGCGCGAGATGAGCGCGCAGGTGCTCGACAATATGGAGATCGAGAAGGAACGCGGCATCACCATCAAGGCGCAGACCGTGCGCCTCGAATGGAAGGGCCATGTCCTGAACCTGATGGACACGCCGGGCCATGTCGATTTCGCCTATGAGGTGAGCCGCAGCCTGGCGGCATGCGAGGGCGCGTTGCTGGTCGTCGATGCGGCGCAGGGCGTCGAGGCGCAGACGCTGGCCAATGTCTATCAGTCGATCGAGCATGACCATGAGATCGTGCCTGTCATCAACAAGATCGATCTGCCCGCCGCCGAGCCGGACAAGGTCAAGGCGGAGATCGAGGATATCATCGGCCTTGATGCCTCCAACGCGATCCTGGCCAGCGCGAAGTCGGGCATTGGCATCGACGAGATCCTGGATGCGATCGTCGAGCGGATTCCGGCACCGAAGGGCGACCCCGATGCGCCGCTGAAGGCGATGCTGGTCGACAGCTGGTATGACCCCTATTTGGGCGTCGTTATCTTGGTCCGCGTGATGCAGGGCACGCTGAAAAAGGGTCAGCAGGTCAAGTTCATGCAGGCCGGGACAACGCACCTGATCGACCGGGTCGGCTGTTTCCGGCCCAAGATCGAGCAGCTGACGGACCTTGGCCCCGGCGAGATCGGCTTCATCACCGCACAGATCAAGGAAGTGGCGCAGACCATGGTCGGCGACACGATCACCGATGCCAAGAAGCCCGCTGCCGAGGCGCTGCCTGGGTTCAAGGAAGTCCAGTCGGTCGTGTTCTGCGGCCTGTTCCCGGTCGATGCCAACGACTTTGAAAAGCTGCGCGAAAGCATCTCGAAACTGCGCCTGAATGACGCCAGCTTTACGTTCGAGATGGAAACGAGCGCCGCGCTGGGCTTCGGCTATCGCTGCGGCTTCCTGGGGCTGCTGCATCTTGAGATCATTCAGGAGCGGCTGACCCGCGAATATGACCTGGACCTCATCACCACCGCGCCGTCGGTGGTCTACAAGCTGACGCTGACCCATGGCGGCGGCGAGATCGAGCTGCACAATCCCGCCGACATGCCCGATCCCAACAAGATCGAGGAAATCAGCGAGCCGTGGATCAACGCGGTCATCTATGTCCCCGACGAATATCTGGGCAGCGTTCTGAAGCTGTGTCAGGATCGGCGCGGCATTCAGAAGAACCTGACCTATGTCGGCGGCCGGGCGCAGATGACCTATGAACTGCCGCTCAACGAGGTGGTGTTCGATTTCTATGACCGGCTGAAATCGATCAGCCGCGGCTATGCCAGCTTCGACTATGAACA
Source organism: Sphingomonas eleionomae (assembly GCF_049889035.1). NCBI lineage: Bacteria > Pseudomonadati > Pseudomonadota > Alphaproteobacteria > Sphingomonadales > Sphingomonadaceae > Sphingomonas > Sphingomonas eleionomae. The sequence continues at coordinate 532,388 of NZ_JBLTWP010000001.1, forward strand.
GATCGGGCACCGGCCGGGCGATCTCGTCAAGATGAATATCCTGGTGAACAACGAGCCGGTCGATGCGCTGAGCATGATCGTTCACCGCGATGCCGCGGAATCGCGCGGGCGGCATATGTGCGAGCGGCTGAAGGACCTGATCCCGCGCCACATGTTCAAGATTCCGATTCAGGCGGCGATCGGCGGCAAGGTGATCGCGCGCGAGACGATCGCCGCGCTGCGCAAGGACGTGACCGCCAAATGCTATGGCGGCGACGCGACACGAAAGCGGAAACTTCTGGAAAAGCAGAAGGAAGGCAAGAAGCGGATGCGCGAATATGGTTCGGTCAGCATCCCGCAAGAGGCTTTCATCGCTGCCCTGCGCATGGGCGACGACAAGTAAGCCGGTGCCCCTCCCCGAAGGGGGAGGGGCAAGCCCAAATCAGAACTCGACGCTGGCCGATGCCTTGACCGTGCGCGGCTGACCCTGAAGCAGCTGCGGGGCAAAGCTGTCAAAGGCGGATGCCCAATAGCGTTCGTTGGCGACGTTATCGACCTGAACCCGCAGGGTCAGCGCCTGCTGTCCCACCCGCGCGACATATCGCGCGCCAAGGTCGAACCGAGTCCAGTCCGGCAGCTCAAGCGTGTTGGCGACATTCACCGCCTGGGGTCCGGTATGCACCACCCGCCCGGTCAGGGTCAGCGCGGGCAGGAACGGCACGTCCCATTCGACATTGGCATTGGCGGTATAGTCGGGCACGCCCGCCGCCTTGTTCCCCTCGTTCACACCGCCCTGGGTTTCGCGAAGGACCGCATCGGTGATGGCAACGCCCGAAATGATCCGCAGACCCGGCGTCACTTCCCCGTCCAGCGACAGTTCGATGCCCCGGTTGCGCTGCGTTCCGTACACGCCAAAGCGGTTCAGGCCCGAACCCTGCGGGTCGGGAATCGCATAGGCGCTGGGCAATTCGATCTGATACAGCGCGGCGCTGGCATTGACCGGGCCGAGCGACAGTTTCGCGCCCACCTCATACTGGGTCGATACGAACGGCGCGAACACCTCGCCCGAATTGACCAGCGTCACGTCGATGGGCGCGGTCGGCCCCTGACGCAGCCCCTCGATCCGGTTGGCATAGAGAGACAATCCCTCGACCGGCTTGAGGACCAGGCCGACGACCGGCGTCACTGCATCCTCGGAATAGGTGCCCGCCGGTGAGCCGTCGGCATAGCTGTAGCTCTTGACCGTGATCGACTGGAGCCGCAGCCCGCCGGTCAGCAGCACGCGGCCGTCGAACAGGCCGATCGTGTCGCTGGCAAAGGCGCTGCCCTGCCGGACGCGCGTGATCGGATAGGGATTGTTGAGGTCGCCGCCGACAAAGCCGGTGCCGGGCAGGGCGACGTCCTGCGGCGCGTACAGGTTGGTCGCAAACCCTGCAAAGCCGCCCAGGAAATCGAACGCATTGCGGTTCACCTGCCACAGATGGTCGCCGCCGACGTTGATCTCGTGCGTTACCGTCTCGCCCAGCCGGACGCGAAGGCCGGCCTGCACGGCCTCGTTATTGTCGGTGCGCGGAATGAAGCTGGCCCCGCCCAGCGCCGCGCCGGTCGTGGCATCGGTCAGGGTGATCGAATTGTAGATGCCGGTTTCCGAACCATCGCGTGCCCCGAAACGGGCATAAAGCATCGCATTGTCCGACAGGTCATATTCCAGCTTGGCGATGCCGAACACGTCCTCCAGCGTCGTGGTCGCCCAATCCTGCGCATAATTGGCATCGGCGCGCGGCACGGCGGGCAGGCGGGTCAGCCCGGCGCCCAGCTGAACCTTGGGACGCAGGCGGTCCACCTGAACCCGCTGATAGGCAAGGTCCAGCGAGGCGCGAAATGCGCCGGTGTCCACATCGAATGCAGCGCCGATCACGCGGGTATCGCGGTCCTCGCCATTCACGGCCAGCTCGCCCGATCGCCACGCCCCGTTGATCCGGACGCCGAAGGTGCCGTTGGAAAAGCGGCGGGCGGCATCGAATGCGCCGCCGAAATGGCCGGATTCGGTATAGTTGGCCGTGACGCGGAAGAGGTCGCCGCTCGCCCGCTTGGGCAGCACGTTGACACTGCCGCCGATGCCGGAACCGCCGGGCGCCGCCCCGTTCAGGAACGCGCTGGCGCCGTTCAGGACCTGTACCTGGTCATATAGCTCGGGCGCGACGATCTGGCGCGGGGCGATGCCATACAGGCCGTCAATGCCCACATCGTCGCCGAACAGCGGGAAACCGCGAATGACAAACAGCTCGGCCGCGTTGCCAAAGGCATAGGTGGTGCGCACCGCCGGATCGTTTTCCAGCACCTGACCCAGCGACTGGGGCTGCTGATTGCGGATCAGCGCCTCGTTATAGCTGCGGATGCTGAAGGGCACGTCCTCGGCAGGCTTGTCGCCCAGCACGCCCAGGCTGCCGCTGCGGCTGACCTGTGTTTCATTCGCCTTTTGCGCGGTGACGACAATGTCCTCGCCCTCCGCTTCCTGAGCGATGGCGGTGCCCGCGCTGACAAGGGCAAGGGTTGATACGGCAAGGCGAACAGCGGCCCGAACGGCGGTCATGACAGGAACTCCCACGGAATGATGGTGTCGTTGTGAAAAAATCAGCGTTGGCGGCTGCGCACGGCCATGGCGGCGGCGGCAACCGGCGTGGCAAGCGCCGCCGCGGCAATCAGGTCCGACACGCCGTCCCCGGCCAGCGCCAGCACCAGCCCGCCCAGGCTCAGCACGCCGATCAGGACGGGCAGGGCAAAGGTGGAGCGGATCATTCCGCCGGCTCCGGCATCATGGCCGTGGCCGGGACGATCCCGCCCGTCTCCACCTCTCGCACCGGCGCATCGGCTCCGCGCCGACGCCCAAGCCAGAGATACAGGCCCGAACCCAGCACCACGATCGTGAACACGTCCAGAATGGCCCACAGGATCTTGAGCGGCAGACCGCCATAATCCCCGAAATGCAGCGGCTGCGAATAGAGCAGCGCCTGCACATACCAGGGCAGCGGGCGCGCATCGGTCAGCGTGCCGGTTTCGCCGTCGATCAGGGCGGGGGTTAGCAACCGCTGGGTCAGCGGGCTGTTCCCCTGCATGAACACCGCCATGTGATGCGCCGAACTGTACGACCCGCCGGGAAAGGCAATGAATTGTGGATTGGTGCCCGGCAATGCGGCGCGCGCGGCGGCCATCGCCTTGTCGATCGATCCATATCGCGCGGGAGGCAGCGGCGCTCGCCCAGCATAGGCGGCGGTCATGTCAGCAAGCTCGCTTTGCTGCCAACCCTGAATGATCGGCGTGGCAAGCGTGTGGATGATGCCCGTGACGCCGACGACGCTGGCCCATACCAGCGCCGTGATGCCGAGCAGGTTGTGGGTATCCAGCCACTTGACCCGGCGGCTGCGCCGGGTGCGAAGCGTGCCGAAATCCAGCTTTCGCATGAAGGGCGCGTACAGGACTACGCCGGAAACCAGCGCGATGACGAACAACAGGCCCATGGCGCCTAGGAACAGCATCCCGGGCAGGCCAAGGAACATGTCGGTATGCAGCTGCAGGATGAAGTGCATTACGCCATCCTCGCCGGCCGCCCCGGCTGGCTCGCCGGTCGTGCGGTTGAACAGCAGGACGGTCATGTCGCTGGCTGGCGAATCCGGGCGCGGTGCCGTGGTGACGGTCAGCACCGGGCTGGCATTGTCGAACGCCACGAAAACCGGAACTTCGCCGGGGCGCTGCGCCAACCCCTTTGCAAGCATGTCGTCCAGCGATCGCTGGCCCGGCGCGTCGCTGGATGACGGCACGCCCTGCATCGCCGAAATGGGGTCATGGCCCGTCAGCGCATCGATTTCGTCGTGAAAGATCAGGGGCAGGCCGGTGACGCACAGCATCAGCAAAAATGCCGTGCAGATGATGCTCGACCATTTGTGGACGAGAAACCAGACCCGGATCGACTCGCGCGTCATTCCGCCTGCCCGAAGGTACTAATGCAAACCATTATCATTCGCGCCTAGCGAATGGTTCGCAGCTAGGCAATAGGCTGAAGCGATCTGTTCAACGGACGGAATGTGGGAAAAGGCGGACGTCACGAAAGCTGGGCTTTGGACAAGGAGAATGGGCGGGATCGGAGGAGGGGATGCCGATCTGCGCCCGGATGCTTCCGTAACGTCCTGTACTCTAGGTACCGGAATATGTGGATAGCGCCGATACGGTCCTTCGCCTGTACCGCCTTACAGCCCTGCTTCGACCGCCACCCGGATCATGTCCGCCGTCGTCGGCGTGCCCAACCGGTCCATCAGGATCGCGCGGTGCATCTTCACGGTTTTCTCGGAAAGACCGAGGACATTGGCGATCTGTTTGTTGAGCAGTCCATCCGATGCCAGCTTGAGCACCTGGCGCTGTCGTTCGGACAGGCGCTTCACCCGCTCCGCCGCATAAATGCGCCGGGCCGTTGACGGGCCACGGCTGTCGTCCGGCAATTCGACCTGCGACCCCAGAAAATAGGCTAGCGCACCATCATCGTCATAAATGGGCGCGACCAGCACTGCGTTGCGGAACGGAGTGCCGTCCCGCTTGTAGTTCAGGATCTCGACCAGCACCGGCCGCCGCTCGCGCACGCCCTCGCGAATCGATTCGGACAGCCAGGGTTCGGTGCCGGGGCCTGACAGAAAGCGGCAGTTGCGGCCGACCACCATCTCCTCCGGATACAGGGTCAGCTCGCAAAAAGCGCGGTTACACGCCACGATCGGGTTGTCGGGCATCCGTGGGTTGCTGATGACGGACGCGACCGGGCTGTCGGCAATCAGCCCCAGCATCTTCGGATCAATCGGTAAAAGTGTCTCGATCACTTGACGGTCCATCATGTCAAGCAAGCTATAACGCTGTGCAAACAATATCCAGCAAAAGCGTGGATGGCGGTTCCAAAACACGATGAGGGGTCAGACTTCAATGCACCGACTCGCAACCGGGAAGCGCCCCGTGACGGTCCGGGACCGCTCAGGCGCATCCTGTCGGCCGCGGCGAGGATGCGCCCTTGCCTTTTCGCGGCGATGCGCCAACCTTAGCGGGGCGGGCAGGGGACGTGACCGATGGAGAATAGGTGAAGCCTGACCGAGCCTATTTGAACGCCATCGCCACTGCGACGCCGGATCACGATATTCATGCGGCCTTTGTTCGCTGGGCATCCGGCCGGCTGGAGGGTCGGGACCGAAAGCTGTTCGACCGGATGGCCGCGCGATCGGGCATCGATCATCGCTGGTCCGTCCTTCCCGCAACGCGGCCGCAGGACGGATCGCCGATCGACCCCGATGGCTTTTATGCGCATGGCCACATGCCCGGCACCGGCGACCGCATGACCATTTATGCCGAGGCCGCACCGGCGCTGGCATTGAGCGCCATACGCCGCCTGCCGGTCGCGGTGGACACGGCAACGCATATTGTTGTGGCAAGCTGTACCGGGTTCGTCGCGCCGGGCATCGATCAGATCCTAGCTCGCCGCCTGGGCCTCTCGCCGCGGGTGGAGCGCACGCTGATCGGGTTCATGGGCTGTTATGCCGCGGTGGTCGCCCTTCGCACAGCGCGCCAGATCGTCCGGTCGGAACCGGAGGCGCGCGTGCTGGTGGTGACGGTCGAGCTGTCGACCCTGCATCTGCAACCGGATAGCGAGATCGAGCCGCTGCTGGCCATGCTGCAGTTCGGTGATGGAGCAGCCGCCGCCTGGGTGACGGGCGAGCCAGCAGGATTGAGCCTTGGCGCGCCGTTTGCCCTGACGCTGCCGGACAGCGAGCATCTGATCCAGTGGCATGTCGGGGATACCGGATTTGCCATGCACCTGTCGGGAGAAGTGCCGGGCCGCATCGCCGCGGCGCTGGCGGACCCGGCCGTGCGGGCCGATATCCTGGGCAATGATGCTGCCGATGCCCTGGTCTGGGCCGTTCATGCAGGCGGCCGATCCATTCTGGACGGCGTTGTCGCTGGACTTGAGCTGCCAGAGGATGCGCTCGACCGGTCACGTGCGGTCCTTGCCCGGTCCGGCAACATGTCGTCCGCCACGCTGATGTTCGTGCTGGCCGATGTGCTGGCGGCGCGGGAACAGCGTCCGGGCATTGCCATTGCCTTTGGCCCCGGTCTTGCGGCCGAGGGGTTTCGGTTCGGACCCGCGGCATGACCCTGGCGAAGCGAAGCCTTGCCGCCGAGCAGATGGACGATCCGGCCATGCCGCCGGAACTGTTCAAGGCGGTGCTGACCGATCTGGCCCGGATCAATCGCTGGACGATGACCGTGCGGCCGATCCTCGCGTTCCTGAACCGGCATATTCCGCCCGGTCAGCCATTTTCGCTTCTGGACGTCGGCTATGGGCACGGCGATGCCCTGCGCGTCATCGCCGCCTGGGCGGATAAGCGCGGCAGCGCGGCGCGGCTGACGGGCATCGACCTTGATCCGCGCAGCGATCCCGTTGCCCGCGCAGCGACACCCGACGGCACCGCCATCGACTATCGCACCGGCGATGCAGCAGCGGTGGCCGAACCGCACGACTTCTGGATCGCGTCACAGGTGACGCACCATATGACCGATCCAGAGGTGGTTACGTTCCTTCAGCTGTGCGAGCGGCGGGCCACCCGTGGGTGGATGATCGGAGACCTGCATCGCCATGCCGTCGCCTATCGCGGATATCCCCTGCTGGCCCGGCTGCTGCGCGTCCATCCCGTGGTGCGGCAGGACGGGACGCTTTCCATCGCCCGGTCATTTCGGCCGGACGAGTGGCGCATCCTGCTGAACGATGCGGGGATCCCTTCAGAAGGCGCGAAGATCCGTTGGTATCTTCCGTTCCGGCTATGCGTCGAACGGGCGCGCTGATCCTGGGGGGCGGGCCGGCCGGATGCGCGGCCGCGATCCGGCTGGGGACGGCTGGCCATGCCGTCACGGTCGTCGAGCGACGCCGGATGATGGATGAGGGGGTGTGTGGCGGCTTTCTGGGGCCGGACGGCATGGCCGCGCTCGCAGAGCTGGGCATTGCACCGGCGGCTATCGATGCACGTCCGATCCGGGCGGTGCGCGTGTCGGATGGCCGCCACAGCCGGGCCATCGCGCTGCCCTTCACCGCGCACGGGATTTCGCGGGCGGTGATGGACACCGTCCTGATGGACCGGGCACAGCTCGCCGGGGCGGATGTCAGGACAGGTGTTGTCCGCTCACTGGATGCGTCGGGCGCACGGCTGGCCAGTGGTGAGCAACTGGCCGCCGATGCGATCATGCTGGCCACCGGCAAGCATGGCCTGCGCGGATCGCCCCGGCGGGCGGATGCAACGGGCAGGGGTGCGGTCGGGCTTCGCTGGACGATCCGGCCGGACCGCACCCTTCTGGACGCGCTGGATGGCATGGTCGACCTGATCCCGTTTCGCCATGGCTATGCCGGGGTGCTGCTGCGCGGCGACGGTACGGCGAATGTCTGTCTGTCCGTGGCCCAGGACCGGCTGCGCGATGCCGGCGGGACGGACGCGCTGCTGAGCGAACTGGCATCGGAACAGCCCGGCTTTGCGGCACTGCTTGACCGGGAACGGCTGGGGCCGGTGAACAGCGTGGCCGACGTGCCCTATGGTTGGCGTGCCCGCCGCCCGGCGCATGGGGCCTATCGTCTGGGCGATCAGGCCGCGGTGATCGCATCGATTGTGGGCGACGGCATGGCGATTGCCCTCAACAGCGGGGTGATGGCCGCCAATGCGCTGATTGGGGGCGGGGATAGCGCGACATTCCAGTCCGGCTTTGCCCGAACGGCGCAGCGTCCGCTGGCCATCGCCCAGGCCCTGCGCTGGGGGACGGAGCGGCCCATGGCCCGGCGCGCCCTGTTCGCGCTGGCCGGGATTGCGCCCGGATGGGTTGCGCGTGCGGCCGCAGCAACGCGGATCGTTGCCACACCGGGTTCGAACGACTAGGCTGCGCGTCGTGGCAAGCATGAGCGACCCTGACGATGCGCGGAGCGCCCTTGCCATGGCATTGTCGCGCGTGGGGGCGGGGGACCGTGCTGCGCTGCGCGAAGTCTATGACCGGACCGTTTCGAAACTATTCGGCATCTGCCTGCGTATCTGCGGAGAGCGGGAAGCGGCCGAGGATGTTGTGCAGGACGTTTTTGTAAAGGTGTGGCACTCGGCCGGGCGGTTCGATCCGTCGCGGGCAAGCCCGATTACCTGGCTGGCGACCATCGCCCGCAACACGGCGATCGATCGGGTCCGCTCGACGCGCACGCGCGTCCTGTTGCCCGAAACAGCCGCAGCGAACATTGCCGATGCCGCACCGCTTGCCCCCGACCGGATTGTCGAGGCGCAGATGTCGAGCCGCATTCATGCCTGTCTGGACGAACTGGACGAACGATCGCGCGACCTGATCCGCACGGCCTATTTCGATGGTGTCACCTATGCCGCGTTGGCTGAACGGACCGATACACCGCTGGGCACCGTCAAAAGCCTGGTCCGACGCGGGCTGATGCGGCTGAGGGGCTGTGTCGGCGATGACTGAGGAACTGGACCTGCTGGCCGGGGAACTGGCGCTCGGTGTCTTGGACGGGGCAGAGCGGGCCGAGGCGCAGCGCCTGCGCCTGTCCGACCCCGCATTTGCGTCGGCCGTGGAACGCTGGGAGGCTCTGCTGGCGCCGCTGAGCGAAGGGGCGAGTGCCGTCGATCCGGCCGATCTGTGGCAACGGGTCGAACCGCGCCTGACCGACCGCAGCGCATCGGCAACGGTCAGCGACCTGTCGCTGCGTCGGTCCGTTGCGCGCTGGCGGGCGGGTACGGTTGCAGCGGCCAGCGTCGCTGCCGCCCTTGCCCTGGTCATGGTTACGCGGCCTGCGCCGGCGCCGGTCGGGCCGCCTCAGGTTGCGACCGAAACCGCTCGTGCCATTGCCGTGGCCCAGTTGAGCGGCGAGGAAGAAGGGCCAGTGCTGACCGTCCGCTATGAACCCGGCGACGGTGCGCTGGCTATCCGTGCCGAAAATGTTCAGGCGGGCGCCGCGCTTGCACCGGAACTCTGGGTCATCCCGGATGGCGGGGCGCCGCAGTCGCTGGGCCAGATTGCGGCCGACGGCACGTCGCGGATCGTCGTTCCCATCGACTTGCGGCGCCTGATGCAGGATGGGGCCGTGCTGGCCATCACGATCGAAAAACAATCGGCGACCCCGCATCCGGCACCCAGCAGCAGCCCCGTCGCGGTTGGGCGAATGGCAACCATCTGATTTTCGGTCCTGAACGCCGAAAAAATTCTGCATCCGTTTCGACGGTCGTTTCGTAGCTGGTCCGCACCCAAATTCCCCCCACTTTATCGGGTGCGTTTCAGGAAGGATGACCAATGCCGAATGCACGTATGCGTTTGATGCTTCCCGTTGCCGCCACGCTGATGGCGGTTGCCGGAACGGCTGCCGTGGCCAACCATCACCAGTCGAACCCGACCGTCGGCGGCGCCGCCATGTACGCCACCAAGACGATTGCGGAAAATGCCTCGGCCGCGCCGAACCTGACCACCCTGGTTGCCGCCGTGAAGGCCGCCGGTCTGGTCGAAACGCTCGCCAGCCCTGGCCCGTTCACCGTGTTCGCGCCGACCAACGACGCCTTTGCCAAGCTGCCCGCCGGCACCGTCGAAACGCTGGTGAAGCCGGAGAACAAGGGCACGCTGACCACTGTCCTGACCTATCATGTGGTGCCGGGCACCTATACCGCTGACAAGATCGTTGCGGCGATCAAGGCTGGCGGTGGCAAGGCCGAGCTGACCACCGTTCAGGGTGGCAAGCTGACCGCGTCGCTCAAGGGCAAGTCGGTCATCCTGACCGATGCCAAGGGTGGAACGTCGACTGTGACGACCGCCGACGTGCTTCAGTCGAACGGCGTTGTGCACGTCATCGACACGGTTGTGATGCCGTAATCCGTTCAGGCCGGGCGTCGTCCATCCCATTGCCTGACGCCCGGTCGGCACGCCTGCCGGCTTTATCCCCCCTCTTGGCCGGCAGGCGTGTTCGGCAGCGGGCTCAGAATCGCCGCTGGCCTGCGCTCCAGTTGCCGATATCACACTGGCCTTCAAAATTGGTGATCGCCTGAATGGTGATGCGGCCGCTGCGCCGATCAACCGTCAGGCGGGGTTTGTTCATGCCGTTCAGCCTGTAGCTGGCGCTGATCCGGTCGCCGCTGACCACCAGATTATCGAGATCCCACCAGCCATTGGCACCGCCCGAATGGATCGGCGGGACCAGATTGGGACCAAGATGGATGCGGCCGTGATCGCCATACAGTTCGATCTGAACGTCGGATCCGAACCCTTGCGTCGTCCCGACGACATCGTTGCTCCATTCCCATTTGTGCTTGCTGCTGTTCCACGAATAGCGTGGCTGGGTGGTGACACTGGGTTTCGTTCCCGCACCATAACAAACCAGGACCAGGGATCCGGCATCCGATCTGGGTTCAGGATAGGTTGGCCGCGCCACCTGGCTTTGCGCTGGTGAAGCATCACAGTTGCCCGGCGGAATACGCTGGATCGACGCATAGCGCCCATCGACCGTCGAGACAGACACGCATTCCTGCTTGCGATCGTTCCACCAGAAGGTGAAGCGCTGATCCCGCACGGTGTTGCCGCCAGTGACGCGGTATCCGCGTGCCTCCATCTGGGTTTCGCCGCCAGCGGCGCGCGCGCCGACAAGGTCGCTGAGATCGGAAACTTGCTGGGCCAGCACGACGCCGCCGCACACCGAGCCTCCCAGCGCGGTCAGTAAAATCCTATGAGCCGAATACATGATGATTCTCCCGCGAATTATTGGCTCGGTCTGCAAGGCTATCATGAAAAGCACCAAGCGCGAATGATGGATGGCATGTTATCCCTTTTTTCTGGAATAGATTGAGCTTTGGGTCAGAACCTGCTGTTCTTGGCCTGTGGTCTTTCTTCAATTCCTGAAGTCGCTCGACGACCTGCTTTATGAATTGATGAGCTGGCTTGTGTTTTACCCGGTCACGCTGTGGCGGGCGATGACCCGTCCGTTGGGCACCATGGCCTATGCCGACCGGGAGCTGGGCGAGACCGTCGAGCGGCAGTATAATGACGCGCTCAGCCCGCCGCAGTTCCTGCTGGTCACGCTGCTGATTTCCCATTCGATCGAACTGATGGTCGTGGGGCAGAGCGATATCGTGACGCGCACGACGGGGCTTGCCGGACTGGTGAGCGACAACACGACGCTGTTGCTGCTGCGCCTGCTGCTGTTCAGCCTGTGTCCCCTGATCCTCGCGGTCCATGCCATCAATCGGCAGCACATCCGGCTGACGCGCGACACGTTGCGCGTTCCCTTTTACGCCCAATGCTATCCGGCGGGCCTGCTGGCGCTTGGCCTTGGCGTTGGCACCCTCTTGCCGGATGCACCGGGCCGGCCATGGCTGGCCGCGCTGGGCTATGCTCTGATCTGCGCGACCTTGCTGTGGTTCGCGGCGGTGCAGTGGCGCTGGTATCGCCAGCGATTGAAGATCGGCCCTGTTCGGGCGGCGCTGGTCACCATGGTGGGCCTGCTTGGCTGCCTGATCGCGATCACCGTCGTCGCTGTTCTGCTCTCTGGCATCTGAAGCACAAAAAAACCGCCGCCCGGATCGCTCCGGACGGCGGCATTTCCTGATCCGTTATCGGGATCAATCGTTCAGATAGTCACCGGCATCCGCATCGGTGCCATGGCCGCTGGCCACGACCGCTGCCAGCGGATCGTCACCGGTGCCGGCCGAGTCCCGCGGGCTGCGGGCCAGTTCCGCGGCGTGCTCTTCGGCGGCCGATGCCGGCGCGATCAGCGATGCTTCCTGCATTCGCCGCTGCGCCACGCGCAGTGCCGCGTCACGCGACGTGGCTGCGATGCGCATCCGGTTCATGCCCGCACCGGTACCCGCCGGGATCAGACGGCCGACGATGACGTTTTCCTTCAGGCCGATCAGCGTGTCCTGCTTACCCTGAACCGCCGCTTCCGTCAGAACGCGGGTGGTTTCCTGGAACGAGGCGGCCGAGATGAAGCTGCGGGTCTGCAGCGACGCCTTGGTGATGCCCAGCAGGATCGGCTTGCCCTGAGCGGGCTGCTGACCCGGTTCGAGCTTGGCGTTGATCGCGTCCATCTCGTCCCGGTCGACCTGTTCGCCGGCCAGCAGCGTGGTGTCGCCGCCATCGGTGATCTCAACCTTCTGCAGCATCTGGCGAACGATCACCTCGATGTGCTTGTCGTTGATCTTCACGCCCTGCAAGCGATACACTTCCTGGATTTCGCTGACCAGATATTCGGCCAGCGGCTCGATGCCGAGCACTTCCAGAATGTCGTGCGGATCGGGGCTGCCGCCGATCAGGTTGTCGCCACGCTTGACGTAGTCGCCTTCCTGAACGTCGATCACCTTCGACTTCGGCACCAGATATTCCACGACCTCGCCGCCATCCTCGGGCTGAATGCCGATCTTGCGCTTGGCCTTGTAATCCTTGCCGAACACGACACGGCCCGACACCTTTGCGATGATCGCGTTTTCCTTGGGCTTGCGTGCTTCGAACAGCTCGGCGACGCGCGGCAGACCGCCGGTGATGTCGCGGGTCTTGGCCGATTCACGGCTGGCACGGGCCAGAACGTCACCGCCCTGAACCTGAGCACCATCCTCCACCGACAGCACCGTACCCGGTGCCAGCATGTAGCGGCCGGCTTCACCCGAGGCATCGTCGTGCAGCGTCAGGCGCGGGCGAAGGTCTTCCTTGGACCGCGAAGCGGCGCGATATTCGATCACCACGCGCTGCGCGATGCCAGTCGCTTCGTCCACCTGTTCGGTCAGCGTCTTGCCGTCGATCAGGTCCTGATACTTCACGATACCCGGGTTTTCCGTGATCACCGGCATGGTGAACGGATCCCATTCGGCCAGTCGGTCGCCCTTGCTGACGATAGCGCCGTCGTCATGCATGACATAGGCACCATAGGGGATGCGGTGGACCGCCAGATCGCGGCCTTCCATGTCCACGATCGCCAGTTCGCCCGACCGCGACAGGACGACGCGGCGGCCGCGCTGATCGGTGATCAGACGCAGGTCGCGATGCTGGATCGTGCCGTCAACCGGCGCTTCCAGGTTCGACTGTTCGTTCAGCTGGGCCGCGCCGCCGATGTGGAACGTTCGCATCGTCAGCTGGGTACCCGGCTCACCGATCGACTGGGCGGCGATAACGCCAACCGCTTCACCGATGTTTACCGGCGTACCACGGGCCAGATCACGGCCATAGCACTTGGCGCAGACACCGATCTTGGCTTCGCAGACCAGCGGCGAGCGGATCTTCATCCCCTGAATGCCGATGGCTTCGATCTGCGCGATCATGGCCTCGTCCAGCAGCGTGCCGGTCGGGATCACGACTTCGCCCGTCTTGGCATCCACGACGTCCTCGGCCGTGGTGCGGCCCAGGATACGCTCGCCCAGCGATGCGATGACGCTGCCGCCCTGAACGATCGCCCGCATTTCCAGCGCGCGCTCGGTGCCGCAGTCGATCTCCATCACGACGCAATCCTGCGACACGTCGACCAGACGGCGGGTCAGGTAACCCGAGTTCGCCGTCTTGAGCGCGGTGTCGGCCAGACCCTTGCGGGCGCCGTGGGTGGAGTTGAAGTATTCAAGAACGGTCAGACCTTCCTTGAAGTTCGAGATGATCGGCGTTTCGATGATCTCGCCCGACGGCTTGGCCATCAGGCCGCGCATCCCGGCAAGCTGCTTGATCTGCGCCTGCGAACCGCGAGCACCGGAATGGGCCATCATGTAGATCGAGTTGATCGGCAGTTCGCGGCCCGTTTCCGGGTCCTTCTTCACCGCCTTGATCTCGTCCATCATGGCCGCCGCCACCTGATCGCCGCAACGGCTCCAGGCATCGATCACCTTGTTGTACTTTTCCTGCTGCGTGATCAGGCCGTCCTGATACTGCTGCTCGAAATCCTTCACCAGGGCGCGGGTCTCATCGACCAGGGCGACCTTGGAATCCGGAATGATCATGTCGTCCTTGCCGAACGAGATGCCGGCCTTGAACGCGTGGCGGAAGCCCAGCGTCATGATGCCGTCGGCGAACAGCACCGTCTCCTTCTGGCCGGTGTGGCGATAGACGGTGTCGATGACGTCACCGACTTCCTTCTTGGTCAGCAGCCGGTTGATCGTTTCGAACGGCACGCGATGCGACTGGGGCAGCTTTTCACCAATCAGCAGGCGACCCGGCGTCGTTTCGACGCGCTTCATGTAGACATTGCCGTCTTCATCGGTCTGCGCCACGCGGGTGATGATCTTGGTGTGCAGCGTGACTGCGCCGGTATCCAGCGCGTGATGCACCTCGGCCATGTCGGACAGCATCATGCCTTCGCCCGGCTCGGCTTCCTTCATCATCGACAGATAATAAAGGCCCAGCACCATGTCCTGCGACGGAACGATGATCGGCTTGCCGTTGGCGGGCGACAGGATGTTGTTGGTCGACATCATCAGGACGCGCGCTTCCAGCTGCGCCTCAAGGCTCAGCGGGACGTGCACGGCCATCTGGTCGCCGTCGAAGTCGGCGTTGAACGCAGAGCAGACCAGCGGGTGCAGCTGGATCGCCTTGCCCTCGATCAGCACCGGCTCGAACGCCTGGATGCCCAGACGGTGGAGCGTCGGCGCGCGGTTCAGCAGCACGGGATGCTCGCGGATCACCTCGTCCAGGATGTCCCAGACTTCCTTGCGCTCCTTCTCGACCCACTTCTTCGCCTGCTTCAGGGTCATCGACAGACCCTTGGCGTCGAGGCGCGCGTAGATGAACGGCTTGAACAGCTCGAGCGCCATCTTCTTCGGCAGGCCGCACTGGTGCAGCTTCAGCTCCGGCCCGGTCACGATGACCGAACGGCCCGAATAGTCGACACGCTTGCCCAGCAGGTTCTGACGGAACCGGCCCTGCTTGCCCTTCAGCATGTCGGACAGCGACTTCAGCGGACGCTTGTTGGCGCCCGTGATCGTGCGGCCGCGGCGGCCATTGTCGAACAGGGCGTCGACGGCTTCCTGCAACATGCGCTTTTCGTTGCGCACGATGATGTCCGGCGCGCGCAGTTCCATCAGCCGCTTCAGGCGGTTGTTGCGGTTGATGACGCGGCGATACAGGTCGTTGAGGTCCGACGTCGCAAAGCGGCCGCCGTCCAGCGGCACCAGCGGGCGCAGTTCCGGCGGAATGAC
The DNA here is from genome assembly GCF_049889035.1 of Sphingomonas eleionomae. Taxonomy (NCBI): domain Bacteria; kingdom Pseudomonadati; phylum Pseudomonadota; class Alphaproteobacteria; order Sphingomonadales; family Sphingomonadaceae; genus Sphingomonas; species Sphingomonas eleionomae. Next base: position 547,576 of record NZ_JBLTWP010000001.1, read on the forward strand.
CGGCACGACGTCCAGGATCATCCATTCCGGGCGGTTGCCGGAATCGATGAAGCTTTCGACGACCTTCAGCCGCTTGATGATCTTCTTGGGCTTCAGCTCGGACTTGGTGACGGCCAGTTCCTCGAGCAGGTCGCGGCGCTCGCCCTCAAGGTCCAGGTCCATCAGCATCTGCTTGACCGCCTCGGCGCCGATGCCGGCAGAGAACGCATCCTCGCCATACTGGTCCTGCGCGTCGAGCAGTTCGTCCTCGGTCAGCAGCTGATACTTGTCGAGCGGGGTCAGGCCCGGCTCGATCACGATATAGCTTTCGAAATAAAGGACGCGCTCAAGCTGCTTGAGCTGCATGTCGAGGAGAAGGCCGATCCGGCTCGGCAGCGACTTCAGGAACCAGATATGGGCAACCGGCGCGGCCAGTTCGATATGGCCCATGCGCTCACGGCGGACCTTGGAAACGGTCACTTCCACGCCGCACTTTTCGCAGACGATGCCCTTGTACTTCATGCGCTTGTACTTGCCGCACAGGCACTCGTAATCCTTGATCGGGCCAAAGATGCGCGCGCAGAACAGGCCGTCACGCTCCGGCTTGAACGTGCGATAGTTGATCGTTTCCGGCTTCTTGATCTCGCCGAACGACCACGACCGGATGCGGTCGGGTGATGCGATGCCGATCTGGATCTGGTCGAAAGTCTCCGGCTTGGCCACCGGGTTCGCGAAGTTGGTCAGTTCGTTCATTTTTCAGTCCCTCAGGAGGGTCAAATTCTTCGGTCGGCAGGGGAGGAAGGGGACCACGACCGATGTGCCGTGGTCCCTTCGATTACTCCGCCGCTTCGGCCAGTCCGCCATCCTCTGCGTCCAGCTCGTTCTTGAGCTCGACGTTGAGGCCCAGCGACCGCATTTCCTTGACGAGCACGTTGAAGCTCTCGGGAATGCCGGCCTCGAACGTGTCGTCGCCCTTGACGATCGCCTCATAGACCTTGGTGCGGCCGACCACGTCGTCGGACTTCACCGTCAGCATTTCCTGCAGCGTATAGGCAGCGCCATACGCCTGCAGTGCCCAGACCTCCATTTCCCCGAAACGCTGGCCGCCGAACTGCGCCTTGCCGCCCAGCGGCTGCTGGGTGACGAGCGAGTAGGGGCCGATCGACCGGGCGTGGATCTTGTCATCGACCAGGTGGTGCAGCTTGAGCATGTAGATGATGCCCACCGTCACCTTGCGGTCGAACGCCTCGCCGGTGCGACCGTCGAACAGCGTCGACTGACCCGAAGCGTCCAGTCCGGCCAGGTCGAGCATCGCGGACACGTCCGCCTCGACCGCGCCGTCGAACACCGGGGTTGCCATCGGCACGCCCGACTTCAGGTTGCCGGCCAGCTCGATGATCTGGTCCGGCGTCCGCGCCTCGATCTCGTCGAGATAATGCTCGCCATAGACTTCCTTCAGCCGATCCTTGACCGCTTCCGGCATCGCGCCGCCCTTGGCGTCGGGATTGGCTTCGCGCCATTCCTCCAGCTTGTGGGCGATGCTCTGTCCCAGGCCGCGCGCGGCCCAGCCCAGATGCGTCTCAAAGATCTGACCGACGTTCATGCGCGACGGCACGCCCAGCGGGTTGAGCACCAGGTCGACCGGCGTCCCGTCCTCCAGGAACGGCATGTCTTCCTGCGGCAGGATGCGGCTGATGACGCCCTTGTTGCCGTGACGGCCGGCCATCTTGTCGCCCGGCTGCAGCTTGCGCTTCACCGCGACGAACACCTTGACCATCTTCAGCACGCCCGGCGGCAGCTCGTCACCGCGCTCCAGCTTTTCGCGGCGGTCGTCGAACTTGTCCTTGATGCGCTTTACGGCCTCATCATACTGCGTCTTGACCGCTTCCAGGTTCGACTGGACGGCATCGTCCGCAACCGCGAACTTCCACCATTCGTGCTTTTCGACTTCCTCGAGCACCGCTTCGGTGATCTCGACGCCCTTCTTCAGGCCCTTGGGTACCGACGTGGCAGTCTGGCCGACCAGCATTTCGCGCAGGCGCGACCAGGTGGCACGGTTCAGGATGCTGCGCTCGTCGTCCGAGTCCTTCTTCAGGCGCTCGATCTCCTCGCGCTCGATCGCCATCGCGCGCTCGTCCTTGTCGATGCCGTGGCGGTTGAACACGCGCACATCGACGATCGTGCCCGACACGCCCGGCGGCAGGCGGAGCGAGGTGTCGCGCACGTCGCTTGCCTTTTCGCCAAAGATGGCGCGCAGCAGCTTTTCTTCCGGCGTCATCGGGCTTTCGCCCTTGGGCGTGATCTTGCCGACCAGGATGTCGCCCGGCTCGACCTCTGCACCGATATAGACGATGCCCGCTTCGTCGAGGTTGCGCAGCGCTTCCTCACCGACATTCGGAATGTCGCGGGTGATGTCTTCCGGCCCCAGCTTGGTATCGCGGGCCATCACTTCGAACTCGTCGATATGGATCGACGTGAACACGTCGTCCTTCACGATCCGCTCGGAGATCAGGATCGAATCCTCGTAGTTATAGCCGTTCCAGGGCATGAACGCGACAAGCGCGTTGCGGCCCAGCGCCAGTTCGCCAAACTCGGTCGACGGGCCGTCGGCGATGATGTCACCGGCCTTCACCACATCGCCCACCTTCACCAGCGGACGCTGGTTGATGCAGGTCGACTGGTTCGAACGCTGGAACTTCATCAGGGTATAGATGTCGACGCCGCTTTCCGTGGCATCCACATCGCCCGTAGCGCGCACGACGATACGGGTCGCGTCAACCTGATCGACGATGCCGTCGCGCTTGGCGCCGATGGCTGCGCCGGAATCCCGGGCAACCGTCTCTTCCATGCCGGTGCCGACGAACGGCGCCTCGGCCCGCACGAGCGGCACGGCCTGACGCTGCATGTTCGAACCCATCAGTGCGCGGTTGGCGTCGTCGTTTTCCAGGAACGGAATGAGCGAGGCGGCAACCGACACCAGCTGCTTCGGAGACACGTCCATCAGCGTGATCTGATCGCGCAGCGCCATCAGGAACTCGCCGCCCTGACGCGCGGAAACCAGTTCTTCGGCAAAGCTGCCATCGGGGTTCAGCTCGGCCGAGGCCTGCGCGACGGTATGCTTCTGCTCCTCCATGGCCGACAGATAGACGACCTCGTTGGTCACCTTGCCGTCGATGATCTTGCGGTACGGCGTTTCGATAAAGCCATATTTGTTCACGCGGCTGAACGTCGCCAGCGAGTTGATCAGACCGATGTTCGGGCCTTCCGGCGTTTCAATCGGGCAGATACGGCCATAATGGGTCGGGTGAACGTCGCGGACTTCGAACCCGGCGCGCTCACGCGTCAGACCGCCCGGCCCAAGTGCCGACACGCGGCGCTTGTGCGTCACTTCCGACAGCGGGTTGGTCTGGTCCATGAACTGCGACAGCTGCGACGAGCCGAAGAACTCGCGGACGGCCGCAACGGCGGGCTTGGCGTTGATCAGGTCGTTCGGCATCACCGTCGACACATCGACCGAGCTCATCCGCTCCTTCACGGCGCGCTCCATGCGGAGCAGGCCGACGCGATACTGGTTTTCCAGCAGCTCGCCCACCGAACGGACGCGGCGGTTGCCCAGGTTGTCGATATCGTCAACCTCGCCCTTGCCGTCCTTGAGGTTCACCAGCGTCTTGACGACTTCCAGGATATCCTCGGTGCGCAGCGTGGTCACCGTGTCCGGGCAGTCGAGATCGAGGCGCATGTTCAGCTTGACGCGGCCGACCGCCGACAGGTCGTAGCGGTCCGGATCGAAGAACAGGCCGGCGAACAGCGATTCCGCCGTCTCCAGCGTCGGCGGCTCGCCAGGGCGCATCACGCGATAAATGTCGGACAGCGCCTGCTCGCGCTCTTCAGCCTTGTCGGCCTTCAGCGTGTTGCGGATCCACGCACCCGTCGACACATGGTCGATGTCGAGCAGCTCGATCCGGTCAATGCCGGCCTTGTCCAGCTTTTCCAGATTCTCGGCGCCGATCTCGTCGCCCGCCTCGACATAGATTTCGCCCGACGTTTCGTTGATCAGGTCGAACGCCGAATAGCGGCCATAGATTTCTTCGGTCGGGATCAGCAGCGTCTCAAGCCCGTCCTTCGCCGCCTTGTTGGCTGCGCGGGGGCTGATCTTCTGACCCGCCGGGAAGATGACTTCACCCGACTTGGCATCGATGATGTCGAACATCGGCTTCTGGCCGCGCCAGTTTTCGGCCGCGAACGGGATCTGCCAGCCACCCTGGCCGCGCACAAAGGTCACGCGGTTGTAGAAGTGGTTGAGGATTTCCTCGCTGTTCAGTCCCAGCGCATAGAGCAGGCTGGTGACCGGCAGCTTGCGCTTGCGGTCGATGCGGACGTTGACGATGTCCTTGGCGTCGAATTCGAAATCCAGCCACGACCCGCGATAGGGGATGACGCGGGCGGCGAACAGATACTTGCCCGACGCGTGCGTCTTGCCGCGGTCATGGTCGAACAGCACGCCCGGCGAACGGTGCATCTGGCTGACGATCACGCGCTCGGTGCCGTTGACGATGAACGTGCCGTTCTCCGTCATCAGCGGCATGTCGCCCATGTAAACGTCCTGCTCCTTGATATCGAGCACGGAGCGGGCTTCGGTATCCGGATCCACTTCGAACACGATGAGGCGCAGGGTGACGCGCATCGGCGCGGCATAGGTGATGCCCCGCTGGCGGCATTCTTCCTGATCGAACTTGGGCGGCTCCAGCTCGTAGTTCACGAAGTCGAGTTCGGCCGTCCCGGCAAAGTCGCGGATCGGGAACACGCTGCGCAGCGTCTTTTCCAGGCCCGAAACATAGCCGATGGACGGATCGGACCGCAGGAACTGTTCGTAGGATTCGCGCTGAACCTCGATCAGGTTCGGCATCTGCACCACTTCATGGATGTCGCCGAACACCTTGCGGATGCGGCGCTTCATCGTGCCGCTCTCGATCGCCTTGGTTGCCATAGCTGAGGATTGCCCTTGTTCTATCAAAAGGTAGTTCAATCAGAATTCGTACCCGGTGACCCACCGGATCGGGCACGCAAAAGACGCCAAAAAAGCCGCGCGTCCATCGCCCTGTGGCGAGGATGGCGGCTTTGCGGCGTCATGAGCCCGGCTGATCCATTCATTGGCACGCTGCGCGACGGCGAACCTTTCCCGATCGGACGGTGATTGCGATATAGGCGCGGCACCGGGTCATGTCAAACGGCATGGCGGAGCCCCCGAGGATGGCCGCCGCCACATGAACGCGGGATAAATGCCTGATGAACCTCACCTAAACGGCATCGTCCCGTCGTCCTGCGCTGTCATCCCGTCGCTGATTCCGGGTTCGCAATGAAACCGGATGGGCGGGTAGGAGCGTTTGCGTCCTGCTATGAAGAAAAATCGCCTCATCGCTCGCACGGCCACCTTGGCGCTGATTGCCACGCTGGCTGCCCCCGCAATCGCTCAGGACATCGCACCAGTGCCCGCGCCGGTCCAGGCCCCGTCCGCACCGACGGCGACCCCGCCGGTCATCGTTCGTCAGGCCGCGCCCGCGCCGACCCAGACGACTGTCGCCCCGTCCATTCCCGCCGCGACCCCCCAATCCGCGCCGAACGCCACGGTCGCGCCGGAAGCACTCGCTCAGGTCGAACAGGAACAGGCAGCAACGCGTGAGGCTGCACAGCGCAACCGGGAGGCTCAGGTCCGCCGGTCTGCGGCAAACACCGCATCGCGCGCCGAGCCTGCACGGACAGAAGCGGCTCCGGCAGCCGAGGTTGCCCCGCCAGCCGCGGTCAATGAGACCCCGGCTGCCGATCCCACCATCCAGTCGTCCCCGCCCGTGGCGGCAACGCCTGCACCAGACGCTGCACCGCCCGCCGATAGCGGCTTCGATGCGGCGGCAACGGCGGGGGGTTCCACCGACTGGACACCGTGGGTTGTCGGCGTGGCTGGAATTGGTGCCGCCTTTGCGCTGCTTGCATGGGCCGCGACCCGTCGCCGCCGCGCTGCTCCGGATCCGGTCGTGGCCAATCGGGAGGTCAATCGCCCGCTCGAACCGAAGCCGCGCCCGATCGAGTCCCGCCCGATGACGGTCGCCACGCCGCAGGCTGCAACGGTCGAGCCGGTTCAGCACGCGCCGGCGATGGCGGCGACCGCCGCTCCGCTGGTCGCGCACGGCGCTTCGACTGCCGTGCATCATGAGCGTTCGGCGGCGCTGGAGCCGGGTCATGAGGGCATGGGTCGCCACGAGCGCGCTGCACTTGCCGGTCCTACGGCGGACAATCCGTTCCTGACGCGTCGGGCCCGGCTGAAGCGCGCGCGCTTCTATGACGAGCGTGAGCGGATGGGCCTGGTGGATGCGGCGGTGGCTGCGCCTGCCCGGACCCCGGTTGCCCCGGCAGCTCAGCCGGTCGGTGCCGCGCCGCGACAGGAGGTCGAACGGCCGCGGACGATCAAGCAGGTCGGCTGGCCCGGCAGCTTCAAGCCGGCCTTTGGTCAGAGCTGATCCGACCGACCGGTAAACGAAAAAAAGGCGGCGTTCCCGATGGGGAGCGCCGCCCTTTTTCTTGCACGTGCAAGGGTCGGGAACCGGCCGAACCGGTTCCCGCGCCGATTACTTGACCTCGACGGTCGCGCCAGCTTCTTCGAGCTGCTTCTTGATCTTCTCGGCCTCGTCCTTGTTGACGCCTTCCTTGACCGGCTTCGGAGCGCCTTCGACCAGCGCCTTGGCTTCGGTCAGGCCCAGGCCGGTGATGGCGCGGACTTCCTTGATGACGTTGATCTTCTTGCCACCGTCGCCGGTCAGGATCACGTCGAATTCGGTCTTTTCTTCAACCGCAGCAGCGGCAGCGCCACCGCCGGCGGGGCCAGCAGCAACGGCGACGGCAGCGGCGGCCGAAACGCCCCACTTTTCTTCGAGCAGCTTCGACAGCTCAGCCGCTTCCAGGACGGTCAGTTCGGACAGCTGGTCAACCAGCGCGTTCAGGTCAGCCATGATAAACTCCAATCAATCGGGTTAAAGTCGGTATATTCCGGTATCGAAGGCCGCGTGGATTACGCGGCTTCCTTCTCGCTATAGGCCTTGAAGACACGGGCGAGCTGCCCGGCCGGCGCCTGGGTGATGCTTGCGAGCTTCTGTGCCGGGGCCTGGATCAGGCCGATCAGCTTGGCGCGCAGTTCATCCAGCGACGGCATCGAGGCAAGCGCCTTGATGCCTTCCGCGTCGAGCACCGTGCTGCCCATCGCGCCGCCGACGATCTCGAGCTTGTCGTTCGTCTTGGCGAAATCCACGGCCACCTTGGCGGCGGCAACGGGATCGGTCGATGTGGCCAGCGCGGTCGGGCCGGTGAGCAGGTCGGCAATGCCGGCATACTCGGTGCCCTCGAGCGCGATCTTGGCGAGACGGTTCTTCGAGACCTTGTAGCTCGCGCCGGCGTCGCGCATCTTGTTGCGAAGGTTCGTCGACTGCGCGACGGTCATGCCCAGATTGCGGGTGACCACCACGACGCCGACCTCCGAAAAGGTGCGGTTCAGCTCGGCAACGGCATCGGCCTTCTGCGAACGATCCATGCCATTCTCCTCAAAACTGCGCCATGGCAACGGGGCCATGACGCGGGGAAATCCCGGTTCCGCACAGCGGGCCGGGGGTGTTCGTCCAAAGGGGGCAGGGGGTTCGCGGCCAGCACAACCGACTGGCTGCACCCGACGCGCCGCATTGGCGGGCCGAGCGGTAATGTCTGTCCCCGTCTTGGCGGGAGATTAAGGTGGGCAAATCCCACCACCCGCTGTCTCGGACGGTTTCCGGTCCGGGCAAGCCCGTGCCGGAGCGTCAGGCCCATAGCGAAACCGGACGATCTGTCAAGCAAGCATGGCCGGACATCCCGTGTCCGAACGCGGCTGCCTGGTCCCGTTAACCCTGTTCATCGTTAACGCCGCGGCTTTTGTCCCGGCGCGGAACACGCCGAAATCCGGGCTTTTCCTGATGGCCAAAGCGTAAGATATAGCGCCCATGGCACAGCAACTGATCACCCGCATTAACCAATTGCCCCGGGGCACATTCGTGCGTTGGCTCCTGCTGGCGCTCAGTGTCGCGCTGCTGACCGCACCCGTGCTGGCCCGGGCCAGCGAGCCTGTGTCGCTGGTGATGGAGCTGGACGCCCCGCTCAATCCGGGTGAGTTCGCGTGGGACGAAACCGGCGCGGATGCCGCTGCCGCCCGCTGGGTCGTGGTCGATATCTCGGCCCAGATGCTGTATGTCTATCAGGGCGGGGTCGAAATCGGCCGCTCGACCCTGGTTTATGGCTCGGATGAAAAGCCGACCCCGCTGGGCACGTTTCCCGTGCTGGCAAAGGTCGCGAACAAGCATTCGATCAAATATGACGCGCCGATGCCCTGGTCGCTGCAGCTGACGCGCAGCTGGGTTGCGATCCACAGCAGCGATGTCGATCCGCGCTATGCGACCCATGGTTGCATCGGCGTGCCGGACGAGTTCGCCCAGACGCTGTTCAACAAGATGCGCGTGGGCGACCGGGTAACGGTGACGCGCAACTGGATGCGGCAGGTTTATGCCGCGCAGGAACATGGCGCCGACCTGCCGCCGCCGCCCAGCGACGAAACGCTGACCATTGACAGGTCGGACGTCGCCGCCCTGACACGCTGATCCTTATTTGGTGGCGCGCAGAATCGACCGCGCCATGCCGGAGCAATCGACCGCGCCGGTCCCGTTGACCACCGGGCCTTCCTTCTTGCGCAGGCCAAGCGCACCGCCGATCGACCCCACGACCGCGCCGATCACGTCGCCCGTGTTCGGCGGATTGTTGAACCCCGCCACGCTGACCGACGGCCGGCTCATGGTGCCGTTGATCCGGATCGGCTCCATGATGCGCAGCCCGCCCTTGCGCTTTGATGCGCCGCCGATGGTCAACGCGATCCGCTCGCTATCCAGGTCGATGATGCCGACGCCGCGACTGCGACTGATGTCGGTGTCGATGACAAAGGGCGTGGCGGTCAGGCGGCCCTTGTCCGCCTCGAACCCCACCGCGATACAGCGCAGCGGCACCTGTGCATCCGGGTCGCTGACCGCCGCCTTGACCGTCCGGCCCAGATCCTGGCCAAGCACAGCGGCGACGACCCGGTCCACCTTGCCGTTGACCGCGACGATCCCGGCATGGCCATCGGCACGGGACAGCGCCTCGCGGATGGTATCGCCGCGCCCGCCCAGCACGATCCGCGCGCGATAGGGCGCATCGAACCGGTCGGCGGCATTGACCAGCGGCCCCAGCCGGCCGCCCTGAACCATCAGGTCGATGTTCAGCATCGGCTTTGCCCCGGTTCGATGATCGACGGTCATCCGCCCGGTCATCACCCCCTGCACCAGTTCCGACCGGATATCGCTGATCGTCAGCTTCTTGCCCTCCAGCGTGATGGTACCTGCAAGGGTCCGGAACGTGGTGGTCTGACCGAACAGCAGCCGCTGCGCCTTGACGCGCAGCGTGCCGTCGGTGGGGCCGATCTTGGCAAGGTTGATCCGGGTGTCGGGCAGGACGCGCTCGCCGATCACCGCCTCGCGCGCGGCGGCACGCGCCTTGCCCTTGGCATCGGACAGGTCGTCGAAATCGAACTGCGAAAACTGCATGTCGCCATCGATCTTGGTCCGGCCATCGCGCTTCAGCACGTCCATCCGCCCGACCAGCTGCGACCGGCCGATCGAACCGGACATCCGCTCGATAAACCAGTCGCGGCCATCGCGGCGCACTTCTGCCTTCAGGTCGATGGGCGCTGTCCCGAACAGGCCTGCCTGGATAAGGTCATCCAGCCGGGCAAGCGACGGAGCCTTGGCCGCCATTGCCAGCCGCATGTCCCGCACGTTCAGCGCCCCGCGCATCGCGCCCTTTGCCGTCATGGTCAGCAGCGGCGAGGCAAAATCAAGCGTGAAGGGGTAGGGCGCGTCGCCGCCCGTGCTGGTCACCGGCGCGCCGTTCAGCTGCAGCCGGGCAGGCGATCCGTCGAACGTCCCCGTGCCGCCGATCCGCACCCCCTGGCGCGCATCAGCCGACATCGCACCGGCCAGCACCAGCTTGCGCTTGGCTTCCTTCAGCGTGAAGCGGCTATCCTCGATCGTCAGCCCGGCAATGCCCATCCCGCGATCATTGTCCTGCCCCTCGTCCGGCGCCTTGGTTTCGCGGCGCCAGTTCCACCGGCCCTCGGCTGTCCGCACCAGATTGGCGGTCATGCCGCGGATCACGATGCCGCCCGGCTCGATCGATTGCCGGAAGATTGCGGGCAGAACCGGCACCCGCATCCGCACCTCGCGCACGGTCAGCAGATCGCCGGGCCCGGCCCAGTCCGGCTGAGCCATGCGCAGGTCACGCAGCACGATGGTGGGGGAGTATGAAAAGACCTCCACCCGCTCCACGCTGCCAAGGTTCACGGGCGCGCCGACGCGCTCGCTCAGTGCAGCCTCGATCCGCTCGCGCGCCCAGCTGACCGGCATCATCGCCGCAGCCACAGCCAGCATGGCGAGCAGGACGATCAGCACAGCCGCAAGGATGACGGCAATGCGCAGCGCCCGTCCCGGCCGCCGAACGGCGGGGACGGTGGCGGTGGAAGTATCGGCGTTCATGTCCCTTGAACGTTGCGCTGCCGTTCCGGTTCCTGAATGGCAGCGAGGATGGCGTTACTGATCCTTGGGCTCGGCATCGTCGACGACCGGCGGTTCTCCCTCGCCCGCGGGCGGCGCGGACCGGTCGATCCGGCTGGTCATCCCCGTCGCCTCGGCATCTTCCTGCACCTGCTGGGAATCGCGGAAATCCGATTCCGGCGCAACGGGCGGTGGCGCTGGCTCGGCCGTCGGTGCCGGCGCAGGCGCCTCAACCGGCGGCGGTGCAGGCTCGTTGATCAATTCCATGTCATAGTCATTGGCCGGTTCCGGCGGCGGCGGCTCATCCCCGCCGGAGCAGCCGACGATCAGCGCCAGCGGTGCGACCAGCGCAAGCATCCGGCTGCGCATCATCATTGCCTTCATGTCCCTCATCCCCGCTCAACGCGCTGCAAACTGGGCCTTGTCGGCCCGTGTCTCGATCTTTTCCGCCAGCTGCTTGTCCCAGCCATAGGGATCTCCGCGAAAGCTGACACTGCCGTCGCTCGACGCAAAAGCGGTCCAGTACAGCAGATAGACCGCCACCGGCTCGGGCAGGGCGGCGCGCACCGTCTTGCCGCTGGCCAGCGTTTCGTCGATCTTTTCCTGCGTCCATTCCGGGCTGGTGGCCAGCAACAGGTCGGCCAGCTCGCGCGGTTTGGCCAACCGGACGCAGCCATGGCTGGCCAGCCGGTCAAACCGGGTAAAGGTCGACTGGCTGGGCGTATCGTGCAGATACACCGCATATTGATTGTCGAAATCGAACTTAAACCGGCCAAGCGCGCTTTGCGGACCCGCGGCCTGTTGCAGCCGCTTGCCGCCGCCTTCCGTCTCGATCACCCTGAACCCGTTGCGCCGCAGATAGCCAGGGCTGGACCGTTCCTTGGGCCATAATTCGCCGTTCGCGATGCTGGACGGCACGTTCCATGGCGGATTGAGCACGATCGAATGTATGGTCGATGACAACATCGGCGTCGCCGTGGTCGGCGCGCCCGTGACGACCTTCATAGACGCGACGGGGCTGTCCCCTTCGAACACGGTCAGCTGAGCCGTCGCCACATTCACCTGAATGCGCTTGGGCGGCAGCTGTGCGGGCAGCCAGCGCCACCGCTCCATGTTCGCCATGATCTGGCGGATGCGCTCGCGCACGGGCACGTTCAGCGCCGCCAGCGTCTGCGTCGACACCAGCCCGCTCTGGTTCAAGCCATAGCGTTTCTGCGCCCGCTTGACCGCGACCTCCAGCTCTGCGTCGAACTTGTTGCCCTCCAGCTTGACCAGCATGTCCTCTGCCGCCAGCCGCTTGCGAAGCGCCACGACGCGCGGACCGCTGGCACCGATGCCCATGTCCGGTCCCGCCGCCAGCGTGGCCCAGCCGCCCAGCGCCTCGATCTGCCGATATTTTTCCAATCCCTCGCGCAGGGATTCATACCCCGTCCATGGCGGCGGCAGCGTCGCGATCCACGCGCTCAGGCGATTGTCGGCTACCGCCTTCTTGAACGCGGGGAAGGGGTCATAGGCCGGGGGCCGCATCCCCCAGTCGCCGGCGAAATCCTCTTCCGCCAGCCGGCCATTGTTCACCGCACGGGCGTAATCCAGCGCGGCACGCACCAGCCCGTCATTGTCCGTAGGCAGCGGCATTTCGCTGTCGATACGGCGAAGGCCCTGTGCCGACGATGCCTGACGCAGCAACTGGCCCAACTGCTTTTTCTGCGCATCGGACAGCACAGGCAACGGCTCGTTGATCTGACCGGGCAATGGCTGCACGACGGGCGCGGGCACTGGTGTGGTGCGGACAACGGGTGGGGGCGTTACCTGCGCCATGGCGGGCGCGGCAATGCCGGTCGCGGCAATGCAGAAGATCAGTCGTTCAATCGAGGTCATGCCAATACGCTTCACCAGCTTCCACCCTTCCAAGCCGCAGTTATAACGGCGCAATGCCTGCCGCTAAAGAGGCAGACGCCGTGTATCCGCAATTAACGCACAGGCAAGGGTAGTGCTCCGGGAATAATCCGGATCACGCGTTTATATCTGGAGGGTGCAGCGGGTCAGCGGGCGACTGTTGTCCCGCCGATCCGGTCGATCAACGCCTTCGCCTTTGGCTGTTCGGGCGTGACATAGGCGCCGTTCGCCACGGGTTGCAGCATCAGCCGCGCGGCATCGCCCTGACCCCGGTTGGCCAGCGCCTCGCCCAGCATCAGCTTGATTTCCGGCGATTGCGGCACGCGGCTGTTCGCCTTGACCAGGCCAAGCAGCGCGATTTCCGGGGCTTCGACGCCCAGTTCGGCATAGCTGCGATAATAGCCCAGCAGTGGCAGGGTATCTTCGGTCGATGCCTTGTTGGCGCGAACGATGGTGCGGCGCGCTTCTTCGGCCAGCTGTTCGCGCCGCCCGGCGGGGGCTATGCTTGCCTGACCGTTCAGGGCCATGCCCTTCCACCCCAGCGCGTGAGCGTTGTTGGGCGCAATGGCCAGCGCGCGGTCCGCGGCCGCGGTGCAGCCGGGGGCGGATGCGTCAATCCGGCATTCCCCCTCCGCCAGCAACAGCTGCGCGACCAGCTGCTTGGGATACCGTTCGGCGGTTGCGCGTGCATCCATCAGCCAAGCACTGCGCCGGGCCATCGCCTGCTCCCGCGCCCGGGTCATGTCGGCTGCGGTTTCCGGGTCCAGGCCGGGGCTGGGCGGCGGGGGCAGGGTGATGTCCGCCCCCATTTTGAGGCGACCAAGGATGGATGCGGCCTCATCCTCGGTCAGCCGCCATGCCTTTGCCGGCTGAAACTGTCCGGCGGGGACGGATACCTTTTCATAAGGGACCTTGGATCCCCTGTATTCGGCCAGTGCCTTGCGCAGCGCGTCTTCATCGCCCAGCGCGCGTGCCGCCTCGGCATGATCCTGTCCGCGCTGATAGGCGGCCAGGTAATTGAGCAGCGGTGCCTTCCACTGTTCGTTGAAAAACAGCATGTGCGACAGCGCCCAGGCCCGGTACGGCGACCAGCGCGTCTTTCGGTCGGTCAGATAGCTTCCGTCCAGCACCTTGCCGAGCGGATAGGGGCCAAGCTCTTCGATCACCTCCCGATAATTTGGCGGGCGCTGGCCATAAACCAGCGCGCCATCGGCGGCGACGTGAAAGTCGGCGAAAATCTCGCCGAACCCGTCCAGATACCATCGCGGATAGGCGACCGGAAAATAGGTCATCAGGAAGTGGCGGGCATAGGCGGCATAGACGCGGCCTTCGACCGTCATCGCGCTCGATACCTCGCCGACACTGGTCTGCGTCGCTGCGCCGCCCTGATCAGCGAACCGGTTGCCGACCTGTGCCTGCTGGCCGGGGGCCGTCGGCTCCGATGCCGCCAGGCCGCCCAGCGATTGAAGCTGCACGCCGGGCCGAACCATCACGACCTGATTGGCACCGGTCGTGGCCAGCACCGCGCCATCATCGCGCGGGTCATAGTAAAGGGCAGACGGGAATGCCCGGGCATAGGGCCCCTGCTGCCAACGGTGACTGACCAGATCGAGGTTTTTGAAATCCGCCTCGTCCCCGTACAGCGTGATGGCCAGCGGGACGGGTTCCTGATCGGTGTCGAACCGGTTGAACGTCAGCGAGAGCAGGAAATGCAGGCGCTCCAGGTTTTCGGCCAGACCCTTCAACTTGGCCTCCTCGACCCTTGAAAAGATCGCGAAATGCCGGCTGCGGGCGACCCGCCAGTCGCTCATTTGAACCTCGGCACGGCGCTTGGCCTGCCCGCTGACGCCCTCGACCACAATGTCATCGGGATGCGGGACGGTATCGGGTATCCCGGCCTGGGCAAAGGCAACGCTGGGAAGCGCAAGCGCGGAAAGGCCAAGCAGCAGGCGAAGGGACAGGCGCATCACGGGCTCTCCACGCTTTATCGTTGTTAGCGATATCGTATCACTGCATTTGCGCCCGGCAAATAGCCATGGCCTATCCGGTCAATAGCTGCGGCACGGATCCGGGCCAGCGGGGCAGCGCGCAACAAAAAAGGCCGGGCGTTGACCCGGCCTTTCCTGAATTGTTGATCGCTGAACGATCAGGCGGTGGCGACTTCGGCCACGTCGACCTTCACGCCCGGGCCCATCGACGACGACAGCGCGATCTTGCGGACATACTTGCCCTTCGCGCCCGACGGCTTCGACTTGACCAGCGCATCGACCAGCGCATCGAAATTGGCGCGCAGGTCTTCCGCGGGGAAGCTCGCCTTGCCGATGCCGCTGTGGATGATGCCGGCCTTTTCGACGCGATATTCGACCTGACCCGACTTGGCGTCGGTCACCGCCTTGGTCACGTCCATGGTCACGGTGCCCAGCTTGGGGTTCGGCATCAGGCCCTTGGGGCCCAGCACCTTGCCCAGGCGACCGACGATGCCCATCATGTCGGGCGTCGCGATGCAGCGGTCGAACTCGATCGTGCCGCCCTGAACCAGCTCCATCAGGTCTTCGGCACCGACGACGTCGGCACCGGCGGCCTTGGCTTCCTCGGCCTTCGCGCCGCGGGCGAACACGCCGACGCGAACGGTCTTGCCGGTACCCTTGGGCAGGTTCACGACGCCGCGGACCATCTGGTCGGCGTGGCGCGGATCGACACCCAGGTTGATGGCGACTTCGATGGTTTCGTCGAACTTGGCGGTCGCGTTGGACTTCACCAGCGCGATTGCCTCGTCCACGCCGTGCAGCTTTTCAGCGTCGATCGACAGCGCCTTCTGCTTCTTGCTCAGCTTTGCCATCGGATCAGCCCTCCACCACTTCGACGCCCATCGCGCGGGCACTGCCTTCGATGATGCGGGTCGCCGCATCGATATCGTTGGCGTTCAGATCCTTCATCTTCACCTGGGCGATCTCGCTCAGCTGGCTGCGCTTGATCGTGCCGGCGCGGACCTTGCCGGGTTCCTTGGAACCGGACTTCAGGTTCAGCGCCTTCTTGATGAGGAAGGTCGCGGGCGGGGTCTTGGTTTCAAAGCTGAACGACCGGTCGGCATAGACGGTGATGATCGTCGGGATCGGCATACCCTTTTCCAGGTCGCCGGTCGCCGCGTTGAACGCCTTGCAGAATTCCATGATGTTCACGCCGCGCTGACCCAGCGCAGGGCCGATCGGCGGCGACGGGTTGGCGGCACCGGCCGCCACCTGCAGCTTGATATAGCCAGTAATCTTCTTGGCCATTCTCTCTCACTCTGTTGCGGGGCACGCCGCGAACGGCCGCGCCCGGTTCAAGTTTAGCGGTATTCGCGGCCCCGGTTGCCCGGATGCCTCCCGCACGGATTTCCAGCGGGGTTGCCCCAGTGGAAGGGCGCGCGCCTAGCGCAAATGCCCCCGGCGCGCAAGGGGACGGGCGGAAATCAGGCGATGGACAGCCGCGGATTGCCGCGTTCGACGGTGATGCTGGTCCGCACCCGCGCCGCGCCGCCGGCCACGCTCACCTTGTCCAGCACCATGTAATCGGTGCGCCACGTGTCGGGCGTCACGTCGCAGAGCAGGAACCCGCGCTGATCGTTGTGGAATTTCAGTTGCGGGTCGGCGGCTTGGATGGCGGCGGTTTCCGCACGCTGATCCTGACCGTCGCCGCCGCTGGTGATGGACGTCGCGACGAATTCGACCGCCACGGGATCGTTTGCTGGCCGTTTTCCGTCGACCTGAACCTCTCCGGCATAATTCTGATGCTCGTCGCCGGTCAGGATCACCGTGTTCCGGCGGCCCAGCGCCTTGATGCCCGACAACAGCCGTTCGCGCGGCACGCGATATCCGGCCCAGGTGTCGAGGTTATAGACGGTGTCCGCCCCCGGATTGCGATCCAGGTCCATCACCATCACCTGCTGCGCCAGCACCTGCCACCGGGCATCGGACCCGCGCATATTGGCCATCAGCCAGTCGTGCTGCCGCTTGCCCAGCACCTCTGCATCGCGCAGGTTCACCTGATCGCACGGCGTGTTCCAGCGATCATTGCACGGCTGGTCGCTGCGGAACTGGCGGGTGTCGAGCAGGTTGAGGTCGAGCAGGTTGCCATAAGTCGCACGACGGAAAATCTGCATCTGCACCCCCACCGGCAGCGACGCGGCACGCAGCGGCATATGCTCGTAATAGGCCTGAGCCGCGGCCTGACGGCGCAGGGCAAAGATGCGCGGATCGGTCCCGTCCTGCTCCATCTCGGCGACCCAGTTATTGTCGATCTCATGATCGTCCCAGGTGACGAACCACGGCGCGGCGGCGTGGGCCGTCTGCAGATCGGAGTCCATCTTGTACTGGGCGTACCGCCGGCGATAATCCTCCAGCGTATAGATTTCCTGCCCGAAATGCTGACGGACATTTTCGTAAACGCCGTCCGGCCCGTTGCGCAACCGGTTGCCGCGCCCTTCATAGATATAGTCGCCATAGCAGAAGACGAAATCGGGGCTCGTCTCCGCCATGCGGCGATGGGCGGTGAAATATCCTGCCTCATAGCTTTGGCACCCCACCACGGCGAACCGGGCGCGAGCCAGCGGCGCGCCTGCCGCCGGGGTGGTCCGCGCCATGCCCGTGCCGCTGCGTTCCCGCCCGGCGGCGAAGCGGTACCAATAGGGACGGTCTGGCTTCAGCCCGGTCAGTTCGACATGCACCGAATGGCCAAGTTCCGGCCGGGCAACGGCCGTGCCCTTTTGCGCGACGGTGGCAAAGCCGCGATCTTCGGCCACTTCCCACGTCACCTCGACCGGCGCGCCGGGCATGCCATGGCCGATTTCCATCGGCTCCGGCGCAAGCCGGGTCCAGATGACGAACCCATCCGCCGCAGGATCGCCGGACGCAACGCCAAGCTGGAACGGGTTTGTGGCGAACACCGCCTGCGCCAGGGCAGGGCGCGTCGCGGGCAGGAACCCCGCGGCGATGGCGGCACCGCCAAACCCGCGCAGGATATGGCGACGGGACAGGTCCAGGCGATGGCTGCGGATACGATCGGACATGGGTACAGGCTCCGGAAAGCGGGGAATCACTGCGGAACGGGCTAGCCCGGCTGTGCGACGGATTGAAGACGGTTTGGGCGGCGTTAATCCAATGGGCGCTGATTCACGCAGGCCCTGAAAGGTCAGGGACTCCGACGCCAAAGCTGATCGTTGAACCTACGCAGCGGTCCAGACATCATAAAGCTGCGCAGCGTTTTCATCATCTCGTCCGATAATTCAAACCCCAAGCCGTTCGACATCATTCATCGCGTCAAGGGCCTCTCCCAGATTTTGCCATTGTCCGGGATATGGTCCGCCGATTGGTGAGCTTGATCCCTGGCTGCCACCCGAATTATTATTCGCGGAGCACCAGATTGGATGTTCTACGCACACCGCTACGATTGCAACCGGTATGGCAAGAATCAATTCCAGAAAGCCCGGCTTTGTAGGGGTGGCAATAGGCGCACCGCCCAATTCAGTATAGATCCGGAGTGCTCTTTTACCTTCGCGGGACGTTTTTTCGTCTTGAGCTATTTCACGAAGCTCGTTCAGCGCAGTGCTGTGTTGTCCCATATTCGCCTTGATGAGAGCCGCGTCGATCCTGTCATCTGGCATGTTACTCATTTGATAGACGGCCAGCGCCTTTGCCGGCGAGCGTGGCGTTCCGATTCCGAAGGTATGAAACGTTGCCACCCATTTGGGTGCATAGGGGCGACCCATCTGGACAGCCCACATCATGACCGGGTCCGTTGCATAGCGAAATGCGGTCGGATTATCGCCGCGAGACAGAGCGATACGCGTTGCCAAATAGTTCAAGTTGACAAGCGTTTTGGGATAGTAGGTCGTGAATCCATCCCGCTGCCAAGCGGCGACGGCCCGCGCATAACGATTTTCGACGTCGGCATCGCCCAGGCCATATGCTGCGCCCAAAAACGCGTTGATGCATTCCCGCCGGATCGTTGCTGTGGCGATGACGTTCTTGAAACGGCTCTGGCCTCTGTCCGGCGTCGGAACAGCGTTCAGGCGGTCAAGCAGTGATCGAAGCACCCTGACATCCGGCAGCGGATCTGCAGCTATCGCGCTAATATTATTCGCCCAAAAGTTTATTCGTCTTTCAAAGGGTAACGCAATGTCCGGTTCCTGCTCGGCGTAGGCTGCGATCGAACGTTCCATAACAGTTGAACCTCGATCAATCGAATTGGGGTTTAGCGAATAGCGATATTCAGGATCGCGTACTTTATACCTCCCCGCACCCTTGGTGCCCAAAAAGTCCATGCATTCCATACGCGGCGAAAGCGGCGTCCAATCGTTGACGATTTCGGCAAAGGACGTCTGTTCTGCCGGTGTGGCGGCTATGCCAGGGGCCGAACAGAATAAAAGCGTCGTCCAGAGCGCGCACCCAGCTACTGTCCATCGCATTCGGCAGCACCTTTCATTGCATGATATGCAGTTATCATTCCTGACCCGACGTTGAAAGGACGGTTTCCAAGTCACGCCGAGGAAACCGCAGGCCATATTCCAGTGTTCGATGGCAGTTGCCTTGTTCCCCTCACCGCACGATGGTCGCCCGTAACCCAGTCAATCCTGATCAACTGCTGCACAGCAAAGCACGCGCGAGATCGGGTTGCAATGTAGGATTTCCCGGATCAAACCGGGAACATGGCCAGGCCGCTGACCCGTGAGCAAATCCATGAGAACCGGGCGTTCCTGAGGCTGCTTGCCGATGGCGGGAATGCGCGGGCGGCGGCGCGGGGGATCGGGCGGGCTTTTTCGACGATGATGACCCGGCGGGGCGCGCATCCGGACTTTGCGCGGAGCTGGGATGCGGCGGTGGCGGCTGCGGATGCGCGCTTTCATCGCGAGGGCGGGCGGAAAAGGCCGGTGGCTCCGGCGGGCAAGGGCGATGATTGTGCCGCGCGGGCGGACGAACGACGTACGCGGGGCGGCGAGCCGATCGTGGTGATGACCCGGAACGGCCGGTTGCAGGTACGCGGCGCGCATCCCAACAAGCTGACGGCGCAGGCGGAGCAGGCGTTCCTGCTGGCGCTGTCGGCTACTGCCAATGTGACCTTGTCGGCAAGGGCGGCGGGGGCAAGCCCGGCGGCATTTTATCGCCGCCGCCAGCGCGATCCGGCCTTTGCCCGCGAATATGCCCAGGCGCTGGCCAGGGGATATGAGCGGCTGGAGATGGCATTGCTGGGTAGTTGCGATCCCGCGGCCCATGCCCATGACGGATGGCGGCACAATGATGCCCCGCCGGTTCCGGCGATGACGGCGGCGCAGGCATTGCAGCTCATGTACCTGCATCAGAAGGAGGCGCGGTTTCTGGACGAGCGGCCCGATCTGAGCTGGCGGCGGGGCGAGACGGCGGAACGCAGCCGGGCACGCATTGCAATCGTGCGGGCCATCGATGCCGCGCGCGCCGCCGAAGTACAGGCGGATAACCTTGCGCAGTGCCGGTCGGGCGAGGGCCTGGCCCCGCACGAGCCACCGGTGATGCTCCCCGCGCTGGAGCAAGTGAACGGGTGGAGCCGGGCGGGTTCGGGCAAGGGCGGGCCGGATGCTCGCCATGGCGATGCCGCCCTGTTCGGCGGATGGCGGATGGCGAATCTGGCGCGCCACATGGACATGATCGAGGCAGAGGAGTGGCGCAGGAGCGACCGGCCCTATCGCACCATTGACGGGCGGCGCTGCTATGCTCCGCGCAGACGATCGGAAAACCATGGCGATGGCGGGGGCGGCTGACCGGTCGGACACCGTCGGGGCCGGTGATTTTTCGCTTTCATCCGGGCAGCTGGCCATTAGGCTGCATCGGCATGGCCATCCATTCATCGCATGGGAGTTTTACATGAACAGCATTGCCACGCTGCTGCGCACCGGCAGCCTGACGGTCCTTGCCCTGACAGGGACCGGGGCAGCGATGGCGCAGGATGCGCGGATCGTTCAACCCGGCGCGCCCGGCAAGCCGACCCGTGCGCTGACCGCCAGTGAGGCGACGAAGATCGCGGCCACCACCTTTTCCCCGGCCGATGTCGCGTTCATGCAGGGCATGATCCCGCATCATCAGCAGGCGGGGGAGATGGCTGCGCTGGTCGAAGGGCGGACCAACAATCCCGATGTGCGCAAGGCCGCCGACCGCATCCGCGCGTCGCAGGCGGACGAGATCAGCTTCATGCGCGATTGGCTGAAGGCGCGGGGCGTCGACGCGGCAGCAGGCGGCGGGATGGATCACAGCGCGCACGCCGGACACAACATGGCCGGCCACACCATGGGCAACCACAGCATGGCCGGGCATGGGGCCATGAAGGGGATGGCCACGCCGGAACAGATGAGGGCGCTGGCCGCGGCAAAGGGGACGGAGTTCGACCGCCAGTTCCTGACGCTGATGATCGCGCATCATGAAGGCGCGGTGGCGATGGTCCGCGATCTTCTGGACCAGCCCGGCTCTGCCTATGATCCGGCCTTGTTCGAGTTCATCAATGATGTGCGCGGCGAACAGCAGAGCGAGATCAACCGGATGGGCGGGATGCTGGCCAAGCTGTCCGACGATCCGCGTGCGACGCTCAGCGCCGGGCTGACCGATGCCGGGGTGGCGGCAAAGAACATCCGGCTGGTGGCGTCGCTGCCCAAGCCTGCTGGATTTTTCGATCCCGCCAATCCTGCGGCGCTTGCCCCGCCCGTGCCATCGGCCAAGCCGAAGGACGCCAAGCCGGGCGAGGACGAGGAAGGACAGGAGGGGACGCAGTTCGGATCGCGCTCCTCGCTGCTCAGCTTCTGGAACACCGATATCGCCTTTTCCGGCGACCTGATGGTGACCGGCAATTATCACGGCTTCAACGTCTATCGCCTGGCCAAGGACGGCAAGCCGGCGCTGTTGAGTTCGGTGGTATGTCCGGGCGGACAGGGGGACATTTCCATCGTCGGCAAACTGCTGGTCATGTCGGTCGAACAGACCCGCGGCCGCGTGGATTGCGGGCTTCAGGGGGTGGAGGGCGATGCCAGCCCGGAACGGTTCCGGGGCCTGCGCATCTTCGATATCGCGAACCCGGCCCAGCCGGTTCAGGTGGGACAGGTGCAAACCTGTCGCGGCAGCCACACTCACTCCATCGTTTCGGCCGATGACAAGCGGATCGTTGTGTATAACAGCGGCACGGCATCGGTGCGTGACGAACGCGAACTGGCCGGGTGCATCGGCGATGTGCCGGGGGACAACCGCACTGCATTGTTCAGCATCGACGTCGTCGAAATCCCGGTCGCCAATCCGGCGGCAGCGCGGATCGTCGACCGGCCCCGCGTCTTCGCCGATGAGGGCACCGGCCAGATTGCGGGCCTGTGGCGCGGCGGCGACCATGGCGACGGGACACAGGATACCAGTCGCACCGACCAGTGCCACGACATTACGGTGTTTCCGTCACGCAAGATCGCGGCAGGTGCCTGTTCGGGCAACGGCATCCTCCTCGACATCTCCGATCCGATGAAGCCCAAGCGGATCGACGCGGTGACCGATCCGGGCTTTGCATATTGGCATTCCGCGACGTTCAACAATGACGGGACAAAGGTAATCTTTACCGACGAATGGGGCGGGGGCGCACGGCCGCGCTGCCGCACCTATGATCCGGTCAATTACGGTGCCGACGCGATCTACGACATTATCGACAACAAGCTGGTCCGGCGGGGCACGTTCAAGCTGCCCGCGCCGCAGGGCGAAAAGGAAAATTGCGTCGCCCATAACGGATCAATCGTGCCGGTGCCGGGCCGCGATATCTTTGTCCAGGCATGGTATCAGGGCGGGATTTCGGTGATCGATTTCACCGACAGCACCGCGCCAAGGGAAATCGCGTATTTCGACCGGGGCGCGATCGACAAGCAGCAGCTGGTGCTGGGCGGCTTCTGGTCCGCCTACTGGTATAACGGCCACATCTACGGAACCGAGATCACGCGCGGTCTGGACGTGCTGGAGCTGCAGCCGAGCGAGGCGCTGACCGCGGCGGAAATTGCTGCGGCCAAGGCGGCGCAGTATCCGGGCGGAGTGTTCAACCCGCAGACGCAGCAGCCGGTGACCTGGCCTAGCGCGGCGGTAAAGGCAGCAACGGCATCGCGCGGGGCGCGCTGAACCCGCGTGCTGACCGGTCGGCCCGTCCGGGTCGGCCGGTCAGCGCAGCTGCCGCTTTTCCAGTTTCCGGGCGAGCGTCCGCCGGTGCATCCCCAGCCGCCGGGCCGCCTCGGAAATGTTGAAGTCCGTTTCGACCAGGGTCTGGTGGATATGTTCCCATTCCACCGTCTTGATTGAGGATTGCCGACCATCGACCGGTGCATCGGCATCCCCGGATGTGCGGGCAAACGCCGCCTCGATATCGTCGGTATTCGACGGCTTGGCGAGGTAATGATCGGCCCCCAGCTTGATTGCCTCCACCGCCGTGGCGATGCTGGCAAAGCCGGTCAGGACAACGATCCGCGCATCGGGCAGGGCCGAGCGCAGCGTCTGGACACAGGCCAGGCCAGATGCGCCGCCCGCCAGCTTCAGATCGACGACCGCATGGCTGGGCCGCTCCCCGCCATCCAGCAGCGCGGCCAGCGCGTCATGCCCGTCGGCGGACAGCACGCGATAGCCGCGCCGCTCGAACGACCGGCGCAGCGTGCGGGCGAAATCGGGATCGTCCTCGACAATCAACAGCGTGCGTTCGGCGCTCATCCGCGCGCCCCCCGATCCGGCAGGGCAAGCGCCGACAGCGGCAAGCGCACCGTTACCTGCGCACCCCCACCGGGCGGATTGTCGCCCATCGCCTCTCCGCCCAGCTTGCGCACCACATTGACCAGCAGGAACAGGCCAAGCCCCGCGCCGGGCCGTTCCTTGGTCGAACGATACGGCCGCCCGAACCCCTGGATCATGTCGGCGGGAAAGCCGGGGCCACGGTCCCGGACGGTCAGGACCAGCGTGTCGCCATCGCGGTCCGCCCGGACGCCGACCCAGTGCGGCGATACCTCCGCTGCGTTGTCGATGACCGTGCCGATCACCTGACGCAGCGCCGGATCGGCCAGGATCGCCATGTCCGGCCCGAAGCGATTGTCGAAATCCAGCTGTTCAAGGCCGCGCGTCCCCTGCCAATCATGGACGATCCCGGCCAGGAATGCGTGGACCGTCGTCCGCTCGATGGTCTCGCCACGCGCCTCGCCCGCCGACATCAGGATGCCGCTGACGATCGCCTTGCACCGCTGAACCGCCGATTCCATGTCGTCCAGATCGTCCCGGATCTCATGCTCGTCATTCAATCGCGGCATGGACTTCAGATCGCCGAGCAGGACCGACAGGGTCGCCAGCGGGGTGCCGAGTTCATGCGCCGCGCCAGAGGCAAGCAGGCCCATCCGGACGATATGATCCTCCTCTGCCGCGCGCTGGCGGATTGCTGCCAGCGCGGCATCCCGCTGGCGCAGGTTGCGGGCGATGCGAGTCACGAACGCGGTCAGCAGGACAGCGATCAGCACGAAGCAGACGAAGCTGCCCGCCAGATACAGGGTCAGCGGATCGCTGGCATAGGGCGCAGGCAGGGCGAGCGGGACCGCATCGATGGTCAGCAAACCAAGCGCGATCAGCGTGGCGGCCACCAGCGCCCATGAGGATGCCGGGCGAAGGATCATCGCACCGATCACCACCTGAAGCAGGAACAGCGAGGCAAAGGGGTTCGCCAGCCCGCCAGTGAATTGCAGTTGCCAGGTCAGCGCCGTGACATCGAAGAGAAGGACGCCGAACAATTCCGGCTGCGACACGGTCTGGCGTCGTCGAAGCACCGCCATCGTCACAAGGTTGATAGCGACCAGCCAGCCAAGCGCAGCGATCAGCGGGACGAGCGGCAGGGGAACGCCCATACCCGAATGTACCGCGATGATCGTCGCAAGCTGTCCCCCGACGGCCAGCCAGCGCAACTGTACCAGCAGTACCATGTTGCGCCGCCCGGCATCCGCTGCCGGCGGGACCCCGACATCCGGCCCCTCATCCATCAAGGTCGCAAGCGTGTTCACCACCCCATAGTGGGGATCGCCGCCCCATCTGGAAATAGCAGAACTGCCGACCGGTCAGTCGATCAGCGCCGACCGCGCGCCAAGCAGGTGCCAGACGCCGCCGCCAGCGCTGAACGAACCGCGCACGCCCTCCACCCGGTCAAAGGCAGGCTGTGCGGTGGGATTGGCTAGGACGAGGCGCAACCGCCCAGCAACCATCTGCGCATCGCGGATCGCATCGGTGCCGCCCGCCGCGGTGACGATGCCGGGCCGGGGCGAAATAGCCAAAGCTGGCTCGGCTGGCGCTGCGCTGACCGGCCGGGTCGCGGCTTGCGCCGGTCCAGCCTCCAGCCGGGCGTTGATCTCGACGGCGATCAGATCGGCGACCGGACCCATCACGACCTGTAGCGCGGTTTCAGACGGGCGAACCAGTCCCAGGGCGCCAAGCTGTCGCAGCGCCGTTTCGTCCACGGCGCCGCCATCGACCAGCACGATGCGCAGCCGGGTGGTACAGGCCCCGATGCGGGTGATGTTCCCCGCACCGCCAAGGGCGAGGATGAAGCCATCCGCGCGATCAGCCGCGGCGGCCGTCGGGGCAGCGCCCTTCGCCCCGGTCGTACCCCTGTCCCGTCCCGGCGTCGGCAGGTTGAACCGCCGGATCGCAACGTCGAACACCAGGAAGTAGACAACGAAGAACGCAGCGCCGACCGGCAACAGCATCAGCGGCCGGGTGGCCGCGCCGTAATTCAGGACATAATCGAACAGGCCAGCCGAAAAACCGAAGCCCATTCGTACGTTGAGCAGGTCCATGACCACCATCGCAACGCCGGTCAGCAGCGCATGGATGACATAGAGCAGCGGCGCGACGAACATGAAGGTGAATTCGATCGGCTCGGTCACGCCGGTCAGGAACGAGGTGGCGGCGAGGCTGGCGAGCAGGCCGCCGACTTCGCGGCGACGCTCAGGCAAAGCGTTGCGGTACATCGCCAGACATGCGGCGGGCAGGCCGAACATCATGATCGGAAAGAACCCGGCCATGAACGCCCCCGCCGTCGGGTCCCCTGCAAAGAAGCGGCGCAGATCGCCAGTTGTTCCCGCAAAATCCCCCAGCATGAACCAGGCGACGTTGTTGAGGATATGATGCAGGCCGGTGACCAGCAGCAGCCGGTTGAACACGCCGAACAGGAACAGGCCAACCGGCCCTGCGGTCGTCATCGCATTGCCCGCAACGTCAAGGCCGTGGTCCAGCCCCATATAGCCAAGGCCCGTAGCGCCGCCCATGGCAAGGCCCGCAAAGCCGGAGATGATCGGCACGAACCGGCGGCCGCCGAAAAACGACAGATAGGCAGGCAGGGTGAAGCCCGAATAGCGATTGTAAAGGAACCCGGCGATCACGCCGGACAGGATGCCGAGCGGCACGTCCAGCCGCCCGATCGCCTTTGCCCGGTAGGCATCGCTGACCGTTGCGACTAGCGCCTCCGGCACGCCAGCGATTACGTCGGGTGGAATGGTCAGGAGGACGCGCCCGCCATGCACGGCCACCAGATATGCCGTCACCCCGGCCAACGCCGCCGCGCCGTTGCCGTCTCGCGCAAGGCCGGTGGCGACGCCGATGGCGAACAACAACCCCAGGCTGGAGAACAGCGCATTGCCCCCCGCCGCCAGCAACGGCACGTCGAGCAGATCGGGTTGCCCCAGCCGCAACAGCAATCCCGCCACCGGCAGGACGGCGATGGGCAGCATCAGCGCCCGGCCGATCGGTTGCAATGCCCCGACGATCTGCTTCATTCGCCCAGTTCCTTGTGAAAAGCAGTGGCCAGCGCGCGGACCTCGGCCGGGGAGGCGGCGGCAAGCGCGGCATCGGCCAGCGTGCGGCATCCCGCCACGCTGAGCCGCCGGATCAGCGCCTTGACCTCTGGCACCAGGCGCGGCGAACAGGACAGTTCATCGACGCCAAGGCCGATCAGGATGGGGACCGCCATCGGATCCCCGGCCAGACCGCCGCACAGGCCGACAAAGCGTCCGTGATGCGCCGCACCGCGCACGGTGGCGGCAATCAGCGCAAGCACGGCGGGGTGCAGACCGTCGATCCTGCCGGCAATCGCCGGATTGCCGCGATCCATCGCCAGCGTGTACTGCGTCAGGTCGTTGGTACCGATCGAGAAGAAATCGGCCGCCGTGCCAAGCTGTGCCGCCGTCATCGCCGCCGCCGGCGTTTCGACCATGATGCCGACAGGAATGGTCCGGCCGATCCCCTGTACGCGCCGCTGTGCGTCGACCAGTTCACGGACGGCCATCAGCTCATCCAGATGGGCCACCATCGGCACCATGATGCGCAAGTCATGATCCGCCGTCGCCGCGACAATGCCCGCAATCTGTTCGCTCAAAAGTTCGGGATGAGCCAGACCCACCCGGATGCCGCGCAGGCCAAGGGCAGGGTTTTCCTCCACTGGCAGGTCGACATAGCTGGCGGGCTTGTCTCCGCCAATATCGAGCAAGCGGACGATGACCGGGCGGCCCGGCATGGCGGCGGCGATGGCGCGGTACAGGGCTGCCTGTTCGTGTCGGTCGGGCGGCGATGCCCGGTCGAGGAACAGAAATTCGGTGCGCAGCAGTCCGCAACCCTCAGCTCCCGCATCCGTTGCCGCGCGCGCATCGTCCACCGATCCCAGATTGGCGAAAACCTCGACATGTTGGCCATCGCGGGTGACGGCGAGGGCGCGGCCCTGTTGCGCGGCGGCTGCACGCAAGGAAGCCCGCCGCTCGGCATCGGCGGATGCTTCGGCCCAGCGGGCACCGTGCGGGCGATGCTCGATCGCGCCATTGCCGGCATCCAGGATCAAGCGATCGCCATCCCCGATCGCGTCAATCCCGTCACCGATCGCAACCAACGCAGGCAGACCGCGATTGGCCGCAATGACCGCGATGTGTGCGGTCGGGCCACTGCCGCGCACCGCAAGGCCGACCACGGCATCGTCCAGCGCAGCGACCTGGGACGGCAGCAGATCGTCCGCGATCAGGATGGTATTGGGCGGAAAGGTGTGGCTTTCCGGCTCCGTCCCCATCAGCAGCGCAATCATCTGCCGCTCCAGGTCCAGATAGTCGTCGGCGCGTTCGGCCATGCGGCGGTCGCCCATCGCCCGCAGGCGCGTCGCCATCACCCGGCACGCCGTTCGCCAGCCATGTTCGGCGGACCCACCGGCGGCAATCACCGGTTCTGCCGCCGCCATCAGGGCGGGGTCGCCCAGCATTTCCCGGTGCGCGGCGGCAACGGGATTGCTGGCCGTCGCTGCGATCAGCCGATCGCCCAGAGCGGCCAGGCCGGTTGCCAGGCGCTGCCGCTCGATCGCCTCGCCTGCACCCGCTTCATGGATCATGGCGTCGCGGACGCGCAGCCATTGCGCGGTGCCGATGCACAGACCGGGGGCGGCCGGCACGCCGGGAATGACGCCATCGCGGGCTGCAACCGGCAGGGCAGGGGCAGGTTCGCTGACCACCGGATGGGAGGCGCCATCGGTAGCCGTCTCGCCCATCCCCCCGCCGATCAGATCGGTCAGCGCGCGGACCGCCGCATCGGCATCCGGCCCGGATGCGCGCACGCGAACGGGATCGCCCATGCGGACGCCCAGGCCCATCAGTTCGATGACGCTGCGACAACTGGCGCGCAGATCGTCCTTTTCCAACCAGCATTCGGACAGAAAGGCGCGTGCAGCCTCTCCGATGCGCGCCGACGGGCGGGCGTGAAGACCATGGACCATCGGCAGGGGAAATGGATCGGAGACGAGTTCGCCGCCATCATCCGCTGCGATCCGCAGCGGTTCCGCCTTTGCCTTCAGGAACAGGACCGCCTCGCCCATGCCCAGCATCCGTCCGGTTTCGGTGCGGACCACCGCGAAACGATCGGCATTGGTCACGATCATCGGCGTGACAGCTGATGCGGCGCCAAGGGCGATGCGATCAAGGTCGAACCCGATCAGCGGCTGACCCCGCTCAACCACGTCGCCCGGCTGCACCAGCGGGGTGAAGGGCGTGCCGCCGAGCGCAACCGTCTCGATCCCGATATGGATGAGCAGCTCTATCCCGCCTTCGCCCCGCATGGTCAGGGCGTGGCGGCTGTCATGGATGGTCAGCACGACACCGTCGCACGGCGCGTGCAGACAGTCGCCGACCGGATCCAGCGCAACCCCGTCCCCCATCATCCGCTGGGCAAACACGGCATCCGGCACCTCGTCCAGGGGCGTGGCCCATCCGGGAAAGGGTGCCGTCAGGATGATGGTATCGCTCATGGTCATTCCTGCACGGGAGCAATTACAAGGGGGCGGTCCGGCGCGGCGGATGGCGGCACCGGACCGAAAACGGGCTCAGTTGACCTGACGGCCACCGATCCAGGTGCCGCGGATCTTGAGGTCCCGACCCAGCCATACCAGGTCGGCCCGCTTGCCAACCGCGATGGCCCCATAAAGGTCGCCGATTCCCAGGAACGCGGCGGGATTGGCGCTCGCCATGGCGGCGGCAACATCGATCGGCACGCCGATATCCACGGTGTTCGCTACGGCCGTTGCCATGTCGAGATCGCATCCGGCCAGCGTACCATCGGCGCTGAAGCACGCCCCGTTTTCGACGCGGATCAACTCGCCATTCAGCATGAAGCTCTGGCAACCATTGCCGACGCTGGGCATCGCATCGGTGACCAGCATCATTCGGTCGGCCGGTCGCGTTTTCAGCGCCATGCGAATTGCGGCGGGATGGACATGGATCTTGTCGACGATCAGCCCGCAATAGACGGTTTCG
This sequence comes from Sphingomonas eleionomae, assembly GCF_049889035.1. Lineage (NCBI taxonomy): Bacteria > Pseudomonadati > Pseudomonadota > Alphaproteobacteria > Sphingomonadales > Sphingomonadaceae > Sphingomonas > Sphingomonas eleionomae. Next base: position 576,910 of record NZ_JBLTWP010000001.1, read on the forward strand.
TCCTCCAGCGCCGCACCGACCATGCCGGGCGCGCGGTGGAGCAGCGGCGACATGGCGTTGAATAGGTGGGTAACGCCGCGCGCGCCCGCCTCGATCGCCTGACGCGCCTGTTCATAGGTGGCATCGCTATGGCCCAACGAAACGATGACGCCGGCATCGACCAGCGCCCGAATGGCGTCCAGATCATTCTGTTCCGGTGCCACCGTGACCATCACCTTGCCGCGCGAAGGACGGGTGAGAAGGCGGATCGCCCGGTCATCCAGCGCGCGGAAATGCTGTTTGTCGTGGATGCCCCTGCGCACGGGATTCAGGAACGGCCCCTCCACATGAACGCCGATGCATCCGTCCACGCCCGCATCGATGGCGGCATCGGTGGCGTCGAGCGCGGCCTCGATCACGTCGAGGGTATCGCTGATCAATGTCGGCAGGAACGCGGTGGTGCCAAAGCGGCGATGCGCCTCTCCAATCCGCGCGATGGTGGCGACATCGGGCGTATCATTGAACAGCACGCCGCCGCCGCCATTCACCTGTGTGTCGATGAATCCCGGCAACAGGAAACCGCCATCAAGGTCGATGGCGTCCGGCGCAGTGGCATCGCTCGCGATGGCACCGATGGTCCCGTCGGCATTCACCGACAGCGCAGCATCCGTGGACCGGCCATCGGCTGCCAGGACGGTGCCGTTGCGAAAGGACAGGCCGCTCATCGCGTTTCCGTCACCTTGCGCAGGAACGGGGGCTCATCGGGATTGAAACCGCGCCGCCGCGACAGCGCCTCTGCCGCGGCATAAAAGCTTTGCACCATGAGCAGGGGTTCGATGGCCGGATGCGCGCGCAGCGTCGGGAGCTGACCCGACAGGCCGGCACGTCCGTCGGCAAGGATCATCCGCGCATCGCGCGCGTCGAACTCGCTCGCCACCTGGCGTACATCGTCACCGTCGCTGGCCGATCCGGCAAAGGCGATGACCGGAAAGCCGTGGCCAACGATCGCCATCGGGCCGTGGCGGACCTCTGCGCTGCTGAACGCTTCGGCATGAAGGCCGCAGGTTTCCTTGAGCTTCAGCGCCGCTTCCTGCGCGATGCCCAGGCCATAGCCCCGACTGAGCACGAACAGATTGGTTGCATCGGCCAGCAGATCGACCATTTCCGACCAGTCGAGGTCATGGGCGCCCCGCAGCAGGACGGGCAGATGCCGCACCCCGTCCTTCAACGCGGCATCGTCGCTCCATTCCGAGACGATGAAGGCGAGCATCGCCAGCGACAGGATAAAGGATTTGGTCGCCGCCACCGACTTTTCCGGGCCTGCGTTCAGGGGGATCAGCCAGTCGGCGATTTCAGCCAACGGCGATTGTTCGTCGTTGACCAGTGCGACGACCGTTGCCCCGGCCGCGGCATAACGCCGCACCGTTGCCAGCAGGTCCGGACTGCGCCCCGACTGGGAAATGGCGATCAGCAGCATCCCCTCGGCAGCGATGTCAGCGCCATAGACGGAGGAGACCGACGGTGCCGCAGAGGAAACCGGGGTCCCGATCAGCGTCTCGATCAGATATTTGGCATAGGTTGCGGCATGATCGGACGATCCGCGCGCGCAGGTGATGACCATGCGTGGCGGGGACTGACGCAGATGACGGCTGAGCCGTGATACTGCGCCGGCATTGATCTTCAGCGCGTGGGCCAGCCGGTCGGCAGCCTCGCCCGCTTCGGTGGACATCAAGGTGGGGGAGGGCGACGATGCGGCTCCCATTTGTTCAACTTCGACCATTTTCCCCCAGTTCGACTGCTCCAGATGCTAGACGACGCTCAATTCCGCGACCACGTCGTAGGCATCCCCACGATAATAGGACTGTGTGAATTCGATGGTTTCGCCGTCGGCCGAATAACCGCGACGTTCGATGAACAGGCCCGCATGGCCGGTTTCGACCCCCAGTCGCTTGGCCTGTTCAGCCGGAAAGTGAATGGCCCGCAGCCGCTGCAGCGCGCGCACGGGACGGCAACCGGCGGCATCCAGTGCAGCATACAGCGAATCGCTGACCGCATCTGCGCCCGGCAGGCAATGGCCGGCGATGGTCGCATATTCCATCGCCATCGGGACATTGTCGGCATAACGCACGCGCTGGAACCGATAGACCTTGGTGCCCGGTGACAGGCCGAGCGACAGCGCCTCTTCAGGGGTTACCAATCCCTCCGCGCGCAGCACGACGTCGCTGCTGGGCGAACGGCCACGCGAGATCATGTCCTCGGAAAAGGAGGACAGCTTCGAAAAGCTTTTCTCGACGCGCGCCGCAACAAAGGTGCCTGCACCGCGGCGGCGGACCAGCAACCCTTCCTCGACCAGACCCTCGATCGCCTTGCGCACCGTGATGCGGGAGACGCCGAACTCCTCGGCCAGGTCGCGCTCCGGCGGGATCGCATCGTCCTGGCTCAGCAATTTTGACTCGATGGCGCCGCGAACGATCTGCTGCAGTTGCAGGTATAGCGGCGAATGGCTGGCTGGGTCGAAGCGACCCACCCGATCGGAAAACCTCATCAAACGACCTCGCGCACGGGGGGAGGTGAGAGAGTAAAGAGGCGATGTTTCCTGCACAACCTGTCGATAGGTTATATACTGGTATGGTTCAAGCGCGATTTTTGCTGCTGATGGACGGATCAGTCGGCTTCCCATCGGTGCTGGCTGCTCGCCAATGATCCTTTTGGTCAGTCAGTGCCGACCGCTATCCACGCAACCCTGCCGATTCGGCCGCCCTGCAATGCCCGCCCTGCTTGGTCTGAGCTATGGGAAATGGGCTTACCCAAGACCTTATTGCGCGGCTTCAGCGACACGCAACCGTATCATTTTTCACCAAAATGTTACATTGCTGCGCCGCAGCGAACGATTTTGATGGATTTGACGAAATAAATTGGTCACTGTTAGGTAGGCTTTTGACGGGACCAATATAACTCCAACAAGAGCCCGATAGTGATGAGTAGGGGGGTCGTCCGCTCTGGCCGGCCAGTGAAAAGATGGGGAGCATCCATGCTTGTTCGTAATTTTCTGATGGCTTCGACCGCGATCGTGTCGATGGGCGGCATTGCGCACGCCCAGGACGCGCAGGCAGTCGATCCCGGTCAGGATGACATTGTCGTCACCGGCATCCGCAAGTCCATCGCCGATTCGATCGAGCGCAAGCGCGAAGCCAATTCCATCGTCGATGTGATCAGCGCCGAAGACGTGGGTCGTTTCCCGGATTCGAACGTCGCCGACTCGCTGGCCCGCCTGCCCGGTGTCACGGTCGATCGCCAGTTCGGCGAGGGCGAGCAGCTGTCGATCGCCGGCGTCGAACCTGCGCTGAACCGCCTGACCATCAACGGTCACTCCGTCGCGTCAGCCGACTGGGGCGGCAACCCGTCCGACCGGTCTAGCCGCTCGTTCAACTATTCGCTGCTGTCGCCCACGATCATCAGCCAGGCCGTTGTCTACAAGACGCCCGAAGCCCGGCTTCAGGAAGGCGCGATCGGCGCCAGCGTCGATGTGGTGACGCGCAAGCCGCTCGACCTTGATTCCGGCACGATCGCGGTCACCGCTGGCGGCGAATATAACGATCGCGCCGATCGCGGCAGCTTTCGTGGGTCTGCGCTCTATAGCTGGAAGAATGCGGATGACACGATCGGCATCCTGGCGTCCGTCAACTATGACAAGGAGCAGCTGAGCCGCGCGGGTGTCGCCGTCTACTGGTATCGTACCGGACAGGCGCTGCTCGATAATGCCCCGGCCACGGCGACCTTCAACGGCAAGACCGCCGCCAACCTGACCGCCGCCGAGCGCACCGAACTTTCCAGTTCGCGCTTTGCATCGTTCCTGGCGCGGGAATTCTTCAAGCAGGAGCGTGAGCGCGTCGGCTTCAATGGGTCGATCCAGGTCCGCCCGAGCGACACGCTGACCTTGACTGCAAATGCTCTGATCATCCGCGGCAATTACGACAACGTCTCCAACTCGATGTACACCTATGGGTTCGAGGGATCGCGGCTGGTCAGCGCGCAGTTCGGTGATGGCCTGGTGACGAGCGCGACATTCACCGGCATTCCGGCCGGACAGACTGGCGCGACGGGCCAGCTCGATACCCTGTATCGCCGCACCCGCGTCAAGAACGACACCTACTCCCTGCTGTTCGACTGGCAGCCGGCCGAAGGCTGGGCGGTGACCGGCAATGCGGGTTACACCAAGGCCAGCGGCGGCAAGGACCCCGAATATCTGCTCGATTTCCGCACGCAGATGGGCTTCACCTCGGGTGCCAATGGCCGCAACACGACGGTCGACTGGACGTCGCCCGCGACCGATCCGACCAAGTGGCTGAGCAATTTCACTGCCGGGGGCGGCGAAAACATCACCGCCAGCGATGGTCGCACCTTCTTTGGCCGGCAGATCGGCGGCATTCCGCGCCAGTCGGGCTTTACCGAGGACAAGGAAGCGTTCGGCGAGTTCAACGTGAAGCGGGACGTGTCGTTCGGCCCGTTCAGCGAGCTGTTGTTCGGTGCGCGCTACGTCGCCCATGAAAACAGCAACACCAGCTTCAGCAACGCGGTGTTCACCAACCAGAACTTCACGCTGGCCGACCTGGATTTCAACGTGCTGCCCAGCGGCCTGTACAATGGCCTCGGCACGTCCGGGAACGGCGCGCCCTATGTCGGCATGGATAAGGACGGCATCATCGATGGGCTGGAACGGTTCGGCAATTTCACCGACGAACGCGGTTTCGTGCGCAACGAATACTGGCTGGTGAAGGAAAACATCGCTGCCGGCTATGTGCAGGCCAATTTCAGCTCCGGCAAGTTCCGCGGCAACGTGGGCGGCCGATTGGTCAACACGGACACGGAATCGAACTTCTATGTCCAGTCGAACGGCACGTTCGCCCTCACGCAGGTCAACAATTCCGAAACGCGGTTCCTGCCTTCGGCCAACGTGATCTATGATGCTGGCGAGGATGTGACGCTGCGCGCATCGGCGGCAAAGGTGATTGCCCGTGCGCGCTATTCGGACCTTGCAGGTTCGTTGTCGCTGGATGATGCCACCCGCAGCGGCGGTGGCGGCAACCCGGATCTGAAGCCCTATGCGGCGACCAATTTCGGCCTGTCCGCCGAATGGTACTTCGCGCCGGGCAGCTTCCTGGCGGCGGAAGTCTTCTATCGCGACATTTCGAATTATGTCGGCAACCAGGTCGAGGACGGGGTTGAGTTCACCAACCCGATCACCGGCCAGACGCTGGAATATTCGATCTCGCGGCCGATCAACGGTGGCAAGGCGCAGGTGACCGGCTTCTCGCTGTCGGGCAATACCAACCTGTTCGCAGGGTTCGGTATCCAGGGCGCCTATACCTTTGCCGATGCCGAAACGCCCAGCTTCAACACCGGCCTGCCGTTCCTGTCGCGGCACACGCTGCAGATCTCGCCTTATTACGAGAGCGGGCCGTTCCAGGCGCGTCTGAGCTACAACCGCCGGTCGAAGTATTTCTATCGCTTCGGTCGCCAGCAGTCGCAGGATTATACCGACAGCTATCAGCAGGTGGACGCCCAGATCAGCTATGCGCTGAGCGAAAACTTCCAGGTCGTGGCTACCGCCGCCAACCTGCTGGACGAAACCTATTACCAGTACAGCTCGACGCCGAACGCACCGACGTCGATCTACAAGAATGGCCGGGTCTTCTCGCTCAGCGCGCAGTTCCGGATGTAAGGCGTAGCATCGTACCCTCCCCTCGGCCGGGAACAGCAACCCTGTTCCCGGCCTCTTTCCGGGGAGCGGGGACGGTCGGTTGCGGTGTAGCCGCGGCCATGTTTCAGTCGCCCGGGGCACCGCCCAGCCATTCCGGGCACCGCGTAACAATGACGGACAGGGGTTAGCAGATGATGGTCAGAACCGCGTGGATGGTCTCGTTCCTCGCTCTGGGCATCGCCAGCGACCCCGCCTTTTCCCAAACCCTCCCGGTCATTCCGATACCGGCCGATGTCGCACCGGCCGCCGGACGCTATTGGGTGACCGCAGCAACCGGTGTTGCGGTCGATCCGGCAGATGCTGGCGCGGCGCGCGCGGCCGAGTTGCTGATTGCCCAGGTGCGCACCGACCGCGGTCTGACGCTGAGCCGCAAGGACGGCGGCGGCATCCGCATCGTGCGCGATGACGCAGTGACGGGCGAGGAAGCCTATCGCCTGACCGTCACGCGCAGCGGCGTGACGATTGCCGCCAGCAGCGACCGGGGCATGATCTGGGGCGCGATGACGCTGGCCCAGCTGCTCAGCCCCGATGCAAAGGTTGGCCAGCCGGTTTCCCTTGCCGCCATGACGATCAGCGATGCGCCGCGCTTTTCCTGGCGCGGGCTGATGATGGACGTCAGCCGCCATTTTCAGCCGGTTGAAACGCTGTACCCTATCGTCGACGCGATGATGGCGCAAAAGCTGAATACGCTGCACCTGCACCTGTCGGACGATCAGGGATGGCGGTTGGAGATCAAGCGCTATCCCGACCTGACGCGGATCGGCGGATTTCGCACACCGCCATCGGCCGGGGAGCCGCCGCGCGAGAAGGTGGGCGGATTTTACACCCAGGACGAGCTGAAAAAGCTGGTCGCCTATGCTGCCGAGCGCGGCATCGTGATCGTCCCGGAAATCGACCTGCCGGGCCATGCGCAGGCGGCCGTTGCCGCCTATCCCCAGGAAATCGGCGTGCTGGGCGACCGGCCGGACGTCGGCAACGAATGGGGCGTCAATCCGTGGCTGTTCGCGCCGAACGAGCGCAGCATGGCGTTCATCAAGAATGTGCTGGACGAACTGGTCGAGATTTTCCCGTCACCGATCATCCATGTCGGCGGGGACGAGGCGGTGAAGGATCAGTGGAAGCGATCGCCCGCGGTGCAGGCGCAGATGAAGGCGCTGGGCCTGACGACCGAGAACCAGTTGCAGGGATGGATGATCGCCGAACTGGGCAAGCATCTGGCGAGCAAGGGCCGCCGCCTGATCGGATGGGACGAGATCCTGGAGGGCGATGTGCCGACCAGTGCGTCGGTGATGTCGTGGCGCGGGGACAAGGGCGCGGTCGAGGCGGCGAACAAGGGGCATGACGTCGTGCTGTCGCCCGCGCCCAACCTCTATTTCGACAATCTGCAATCGGACCGGTCGGACGAGCCGCCGGGGCGGTTGGGCATCCAGACGCTGGAACAGGTCTATGGCTATGACCCGCAGCCGCCGGGGATCGATCCGGCAAAGTTGAAGCACGTATTGGGCGCACAGGCCAATGCATGGTCCGAATATCTGGTCACGCCCGAGCAGAAACAGCACGCAATTTTCCCGCGCCTGTCCGCGCTGGCTGAACTGACCTGGTCGCCAAAGGAAAAGCGTGACTGGCGCGGGTTCGTCATCCGGCTGGAACCGCAGATGATCCGGTATCGGCGCGAGGGCGTGGGTGCTGCCGATAGCGCCTTTGCCGTCAATTTCCGGCCATCGGGCGGGCGGGGCGATGCCCTGCGTCAGGGCGTGGTCACGCTGGGCATGGACAATCAGGTGCAGCGCGGCTCCATCCGCTATACCCTGAACGGCAGCGAGCCGACCGCCCGGTCGCCGGTGTTCAAGGCGCCAATCCAGGTAAAGGTGGGCGCAGTGGTGACGGCGGCGCCGTTTGCAGCAGACGGCCATGTCATGGCCGCACCGCGTCAGTATTCGGCAACGCGTTCGGCATGGCTTTCGGCGGGGCCAAGCGATCTTGCCGCCTGTCCGCAGGGCGCGCTAGGCCTTCGCGTCCCGCTGGCCGGGATGCAGACGGCGAACACCCCCGCGTTCAACGTCAACATCTTTGACACCTGCACCCAATGGCTGAACGCCCCGCTGGGCGAGGCAAAGGGTTTTGCCATCGATGTTGCCCGGCTGCCCCGCCATTATGGGCTGGCACATGAGGCATCGGCGCTGCGCGAACATTATGCCGTCACCCGCTTTGGCGAGTTGGTCGTCACGGCGGGGGGGTGCAAGGGCCGGGTGGTCGGCACCTATCCGCTGCCCGATCCGGCGAGTGCGCCTAACCGGTTCCGCTTTACCGGCACGCTGTCGGGTGAAGCCGGGGACGCCGATCTGTGTTTCCAGTTCACATCGCCCCTGTCGCATCCCTTTTACGCAGTGGAGGGCGTGACGCTGGAGGACGCCCGATGAGGCGGGCTCGTGCAGCATGGCTGATGCTGGCAGCGGCCCCCGCCGTGCTGGGCGCCGGGCCACGTGAGACGGTGGCGCTGGACAAGGGTTGGGAAGTGCGATTGTCCCCGGGCCAGGCGACGGTGGAGCGCGAGCATCCGGCAGGCGCCCGGTGGCGGCCGGCAAAGGTTCCCGGTTATGTCCAGTCCGACCTGATCGAGCAAAAGCTTGTCCGGGATCCATTCATTGGCACGAACGAGGCGGCGATCCAGTGGGTCGGGCGCAGCGACTGGGATTATCGCGGGACCATTGAGGCCAGCGGCGCCATGCTGGCGCGCGATCATGTGGATCTGGTGCTGGAGGGCCTGGATACCTTTGCCGAGGTCTGGGTGAATGGTCGGATGATCCTGACGGCCAACAACGCCCATCGCCGCTGGCGGGCGGATATCCGGCCGCAGCTGAAGCCGGGCAGGAACGCCGTGCTGATCCGGTTCCGGTCGCCGCTGGGCGTCCTGAAACCGGTGGTCGAGAAGATCCAGTATCCGCTGCCGGGCGAATATGATTCCATGTTCGGCGACGAGCCACCCGCGCGCCAGACATCCCCCTATATCCGCAAGCCCAAATATCATTACGGATGGGACTGGGGTCCCCGTATCCTCAATATCGGGCCGAATGGTCCGGTGCGCCTCGACCTTTGGGACGAAGCCCGCATCGACGTCATGCGGGTGCAGCAGGAGGCGATTGGCCCCGCCGAAGCGCGCATCGCCGCCGAGCTTGAGCTTGTCGCCGACCGGGACGGGGCAGCGACGGTCGACCTGACCGTCACCGGGCCGGACGGCGCGTCAGTCCGGGTGAGCCGCACCGTGCAGCTGACCGCCGGGCGCAACCGCGTGGCTGTCCCCGTCGCCATCCCCAATCCCCGACTGTGGTACCCCGCCGGCTATGGCGAGCAGCCATTGTACCGCGTGGATGCCCGCGTGACGCTGAACGGACAGCAGGTCGATCAGGCGGCCCGATCCACGGGTCTGCGGACCGTCGAACTGGTGCGAGAAGGTGATGCGGTCGGACGCGGCTTCGCGCTGAAGATCAACGGTCTGCCCATCTTCATGAAGGGCGCGAACCTCATCCCGTTCGACAGTTTTGGCCCGCGCGTGCCGGATGCGCGCATGACGTCGATCCTGTCCGATGCGAGGGCGGCCAACATGAATATGGTCCGCATCTGGGGCGGGGGAATGTACCTGCCCGACAGTTTCTTTGATGCCGCCGATCGGCTCGGCATCATGGTGTGGTCCGATTTCATGTTCGGCGGTGCCATCACCCCCTATGACCGGGATTTCCGGGAGAATGTGCGGATCGAGGCGGAGGAGCAGGTCGACCGGGTACAGGCGCATCCGTCCATCGTGATCTGGGCCGGGAATAACGAAGTGCTGTCGGGCTGGGAAAACTGGAGCGACCGGGTGGCGTTCAAGAAGAATGTCGGGCCGGACGAGCAGGAGCGGGTCGGCACCGGCATGGCGATCCTGTTCAATCAGGTGCTGCGCAACGCGGCCGAACGCCGGGATGCCGATGTCCCATACTGGCCGGGATCGCCCAGTACGAATTACGAGGGCAAGCCCGATGTGGATGGCGATGGCGATCGCCATTACTGGGACGTGTGGGGCGGCAAGAAACCGGCCAGCGCCTATCTGGAAAGCTGTCCCCGCTTCATGTCGGAATACGGGCTGCAGGCGATGCCGGGGATGCCGACCATTGCCAGCTATGCCAGGCCGGGCGATATGAGCGTGACGTCGCCGGTGATGCGCGCCCACCAGAAGTTCCTGAAGGGCGAGGGGCAGGAGCGGCTGCTCTATTATATCGGCCTTCGCTATCGTGAGCCGACGAGTTTCGCCGATTTCGTCTATCTGAGCCAGGCGATGCAGGCCGATGGCATTGCGCTGGGCGCGCTGCATCATCGCGCCTGCCGCCCGGTGACGATGGGATCGCTGTACTGGCAGCTCAACGATGTGTGGCCGGGCGCTAGCTGGTCCAGCGTCGACTATTATGGACGGTGGAAGGCGCTGCATTACGCTGCCCGTCGGGCCTTTGCGTTGCTGGCCGTCAGTGCGGGCCGACGTGAGAATGGCGAGACGAACGTCGTGTTGATTTCCGACCTGACCCGCGCAGTCGATGCGCAATGGTCGGTCCGGCTGGTCGATGTGGACGGGCGCGAAACGCCGATCGCGTCGGGCACTGCACGGCTGGACCCGCTGTCCGCGACGCCGGTTGCGACCTATGACGATGCTGCCCTGTTCGGTACGACGGATCGCAGCCGGACAATGGCCGTCATCGACATGACGGTCGATGGCCAGCGCGTGTCGCGGGCCATGGTTGCGGCCGTGCTGGAAAAGGCGATGGCGCTGCCCGACCCTGGGCTGAAGCCCACATGGTCCACTGGCCCGGACGGCAAGCCCCGGCTGACGATCCGTGCAGAGCGGCTGACGCGCGGCCTGTGGATCGGGTTCGGCACACTGGATGCGTCGGCATCGGACAATTTCATCGACCTGTTGCCCGGCGAGACGGTGACGGTCGGCATTACCGGCACGGCCAGAATGGCAAAGCTGCGCCGCACGCTGGAACTGCACCATCTGGGTTCGGGAGGAGGACGATGATTGCGCTCGCCCTGGCGCTTGCCGCCGCACAGGAAACGCCGGTGGATGCCGATGTTGCCGCGCGCATCGCGGCAATGACCCCGGCCGAAAAGGCAGCGCAGCTCCAGTCCAAGGTGACGCAATCCTCGCCCGATCTGCCCGCCTATGATTACTGGAACGAGGCGCTGCATGGCCTGTCCCGCAACGGTATGGCGACGGTGTTTCCGCAGGCCATCGGCCTTGCCGCGACCTGGGACGCGCCGTTGATGGAGCGGATCGGCACCGCGGTGTCGACCGAGGCCAGGGCGAAGTACAATGCACTCAGCGGCGTTGACCGCAAGCGGTATCAGGGGCTGACCATCTGGTCCCCCAACATCAACATCTTTCGCGATCCGCGTTGGGGCCGGGGTCAGGAAACCTATGGCGAGGATCCGGTGCTGACCGGGACGCTGGCCGTCGGTTATGTCCGCGGATTGCAGGGCCCGGACCCGGAACAGCCGCGCGTGATTGCCACGCCAAAGCATCTGACGGCACATAGCGGGCCGGAGGCGGGGCGCGACAGTTTCAGCGTGCAGACCAGCCCGCATGACGTGGAGGCGACCTATCTGCCCGCGTTCCGGCAGGCGCTGACCGAGGGCAAGGCGCAGTCGGTGATGTGCGCCTATAACGGCATTCACGGCGTGCCGGTTTGTGCCGCCGACTGGTTGCTCAACGACCGGGTGCGGCGCGACTGGGGCTTTACCGGCTTCGTGGTGTCGGATTGCGATGCCATCGGCAATATCGCGCATTATCAGCGTTATGCCCGCAACAATGCCGAAGGGTCGGCGCTGGCCATCGGTGCGGGCATGGACCTGAATTGCGGAACGGGCTTTGCCGGTCTCGACAAGGCGCTGGCCGAGGGGCTGACCGATCAGGCGACGGTGGACCGGGCGCTGGGCCGGGTGCTGATGGCGCGCAAGCGGCTTGGCGATGCCTTTGGCACCAAAAGCCGATGGGACAGCATCCGCCCCGATCAGGTGGGAACGCCGCAGCACCGGGCGCTGGCGCTGGAGGCGGCGCGCAAGTCGATCGTCCTGTTGGAGAACCGGGGCGTCCTGCCGCTGAAGGCCGGGGCGCGGATTGCGGTGATCGGACCCAATGCGGACAGCGTGGACGTGCTTCAGGCAAATTATCACGGCACCGCCGTCCGCCCGGTGACGCCGCTGGCTGGCCTTACCGCACGGTTCGACGTTCGCTATGCGCAGGGTTCCACCCTGGCCGATGGGGTGCCGGTGGTGGTGCCGGCGACGGCATTTGGCGATGGCCTGAACGCGCAATTCTTTGCGGACCCCGATCTTGCCGGGGCGCCGATGGGGACGGCAAAGCATCGGACGGTCGATTTCGACTGGAACCGCGCGCCGCCGCTGCCCACGCTGCCCGACAATCGCTACGGCGTTCGCTGGACCGGGACGATCGCGGCTGAGGGGCCGGGCGAGCATGTGCTGCGGGTGGACATTCCCCGATGCTGGGATGCATGCACCGGGCGCGACGCCGCTCGGCTGTGGATCGACGATCAGCCGGTGATCGCGGATAGCGGCGATGGCAAGGGGATCGAGGTCCGGTACACTTTCGCCGATACGAAACCGCACCGGTTTCGCATGGAGCTGGCGCATCGCAGCGAGGATGAGGGCATCCGCCTGACCTGGGTTGCGCCGGCGGCGGCGCAGCGCGAGCGGGCGGTGGCAGCGGCGCAGGACGCCGATGCCGTCGTGGCGTTCGTTGGCCTGTCTCCGGCTGTGGAGGGTGAGGCCCTGCAGATCGAGGTGCCGGGCTTTTCGGGCGGCGACCGCACGGACATCGGCCTGCCTGCTGCGCAGCAATCGCTGCTGGAGGCGGTGAAGGCGAGCGGCAAGCCGCTGGTCGTCGTGCTCCTTTCCGGTAGCGCGGTGGCGATGGAATGGGCCAAGGCCAATGCGGATGCGGTGCTGGCCGCCTGGTATCCGGGCGAGGCGGGGGGCACGGCAATCGCCGATGTGCTGGATGGAACCGCCAACCCGTCAGGTCGCCTGCCCGTTACCTTTTATGCGCGCACCCGAGACCTGCCGGCCTTTGTCGACTATAATATGCGCGAGCGGACCTATCGCTATTTCAGCGGGACGCCGCTTTGGGGATTTGGCCATGGCCTGAGCTATGCCAGCTTTGGCTATTCAGCGCCGTCGGGTCCGGCGAGCGTGCAGGCGGGCGAGACGATCACGGTCACGGCGCGTCTGACCAATCGGGGCAAGCGGGCGGGCGAGGAGGTGGCGCAGGCCTATCTGATCGCGCCGGATGCGCTCAATCGCATCGGCAGTTTCAACGATCCGGTGCTGCGGCACAGTCTGGTGGGGTTTCAGCGGATCACGCTGAAACCGGGTGAACGCGGAACGGTGCGGTTCACGCTGGACCCGCGCCGTTTGAGCACGGTCGATGTGGCGGGCAACCGCGCGGTGCGGCCGGGCGAGTACCGGCTGTTCATCGGCGGCGGACAGCCGGGGCAGGCGGCAGGAAGCGAACTGCGCTTCACCATCACCGGCGAACAGGCGTTGCCGAAATGACGGTCACGCGGCGCACGGTAATGGCCGCTGGCCTTGGCACGATGGCAGCGGCGGCGATGCCCGCGGTGGCTCGCCCAGCGGCTTTTGCTAGCAAGCGGCCGGCCCCTGCCGACCGGCGGTTCACCAGTCGGGCCGTCGAGCGGCAGATTGCGCGGGTGAACGCGCGGATCGCCGATCCCGAACTGCGCTGGCTGTTCCAGAATTGCTATCCGAACACGCTGGATACCACCGTGTTCATGGACCATGTGGACGGCCGGCCGGATGCGTTCGTGATCACTGGCGATATCCAGTGCCTGTGGCTGCGGGACAGCGCGGCACAGCTCAATCCCTATCTGCATCTGGCGCGAAGTGATACGGCGCTGCGTGAGCTGTTCCGCGGGCTGATCGCGCGTCATGCCCGGTCGATCCTGATCGATCCCTATGCCAATGCCTTTATGCGTGATCCGTCTGCACGCACGACCCTGCCCTGGGCGCTGGCCGACGATACCGAGATGAAACCGGGCGTCGCCGAACGGAAATGGGAGGTGGATTCGCTCTGCTATCCTATCCGCATGGCGCATGATTACTGGCGCGCGACGGGCGATACGGAACCGTTCGATGCGCTGTGGCACGATGCAGCTCGTGCGACGGTGCGGACGTTCCGGGAACAGCAGCGAAAGGACGGGCCGGGGCCATACCGCTTCCTCCGCCGCGACCGGCTGGCCAGCGAAACACTGACCCTCAACGGCTATGGCGCGCCGACGCGAAAGGTCGGGTTGATCCATTCGATGTTCCGTCCGTCCGATGACAGCTGCCTGTTCCCATTCCTGATCCCGGCCAACTGGTTTGCCGTATCCGCGCTGCGCAAGCTGGCGACGATGGTCAGCGCGCTGCGCGACGATGCGGCGCTGGCCAGCGATGCCAGCGCGCTGGCGGATGAAGTGGCCGCAGCATTGGTGCAGCATGGCATGATGATCGACCCGGCCAACGGCGAGCGGCTGATGGCCTATGAGGTCGATGGCTATGGCAATGCCCATTTCATGGACGATGCCAATGTGCCCAGCCTGTCCGGCCTGGCCTATCTGGGCGCGATCGGCCGGGAAGATCCGCTCTGGCAGCGCAGCGCCGCCGCAGCATGGAGCCCGCGCAACCCCTATTTCCAGTCCGGCAGGGCGGCCCAGGGCATTGGCAGCCCCCATTCCGGGGAGGGCACGATCTGGCCGATGGCGATCGTCCTGCGCGCGATGAACAGCAGCGACGATGCCGAAATCCTGCGTTGCCTGAGCCATCTGAAGCAGACCCATGCCGATACCGGGTTCATGCACGAGGCCTTCGACAAGGACGATGCGGCCAAGTTCACGCGCGAATGGTTCGCCTGGGCCAATGGCCTGTTCGGTGAACTGATCCTCGACCTTGCGAAGCGCAAGCCGCATTTGCTGGGGCGAACGCTATGAACGTCACTCGCCGGAACCTGATGGCCGGAGCGGGCGGACTGGCGCTGGCGGGGGCCGCACCGTTCACCATAGCCGATGCCGCAACAACGCCCGCCGTTGCTGCGCCGGACCTGTTCATCGGCACGGGCGGCACCGGCCATACCTTTCCGGGTGCATCCATGCCGTTCGGGATGGTGCAGCTGTCGCCCGACACGGGCGTCGAACGGTGGGAGAATTGTTCGGGATACCATGTCGATGACGGGTCGATCATGGGATTTTCCCATACCCATCTGTCGGGCACCGGGATCGGCGACATGCTGGACGTGCTGGTGGTGCCCGCCACCGGTCCGGTTCAGCTGAATCCGGGGCCGCGCGAAAACCCCGATGCAGGATATCGCCAGCGTTATTCGGACGAGCGGGCGGAGCCCGGCTATTATGCGGTCAGCCTGGAAAACGGCGTCCGCGCCGAACTGACCGTGACCGAGCGGACGGGCATCCATCGGTATCGCTTTCCGGCGGGGCCGGGCCATCTGCTGATCGACCTGTCGCACCTGATCGCGGATCAGCCGCAATTTCCCGCGTTCATCGACGAGGCGGCGCTGACGCTGGAGGCGGACGGCACGCTGACGGGCACGCGGCGGATGTTCCGATGGGCCAAGGGGCGGCGCATCTTTTTTGCCATGCAGCTGTCGCGCTCGCCCGACCGGGTGCAGTTTCATGGCGATGGCGACACGATGGTCACGGGTCGCGGTGTCACCGGCAAGCGGCTGAAGGTCGCGCTGCATTTCGACGATGCCGGGGCCGATCCGATCGTGATCCGGTGCGGCATTTCGGCCGTGGACCTGATCGGAGCGCGGGCCAATTTGAAGGCGGAGGCGAAGCACTGGTCGTTCGACCGGTATCGCGCGGCCGCCGCAAAAGCCTGGTCGCGCGAGCGTTCGGTGCTGAAGGTTGCGGGCGGAACGGCGGACCAGCGGACGATTGCTGCCACTGCGCTTTATCACGCCAGCCTTGGCCCCACGCTGTTTTCCGATGTCGACGGCCGCACCATCGGGCTGGACCGCAAGGTGCATCAGCTGAAACCCGGCGAGCGGGCCTATAGCGCCTATTCGCTGTGGGATACCTATCGCGCTTTTCACCCATTGCAGACGCTGATCGGGGGCGAGCGGACCCGACGGATGATCGAGGACCTGATCCGCCAGACGCAGCAAAGCCCGTTCGGCCCTCCGGTCTGGCCGCTGCAGGGGGTCGAAACCGGCTGCATGATCGGCTGGCACGGCGTATCTGCAATGGCCGAGGCGCGGGCCAAGGGGATCAGGGCGGATTATGCCGCGGCCTGGCCCAACACCGCGCGGCGCAGTTTTGACTGGACCATGCCCGATCTGGACAACAGCCACGGCATCCAGGCCTATGACGAACTGGGCTATGTGCCCGCCGACCGGATATTCGAAAGCGTGTCACGCACGCTGGAATATGCCTATGACGATTATGCCGCCGCCCATCTGGCCGATGCCGCCGGGGACCGGGCGGGGGCGGAACGGCTGCGGCGGCGATCGGGCAACTGGGCCAATGTCTTTGATCGCAGCATCGGTTTCGCCCGCGGCCGCATGGCCGATGGCCGCTGGGCCGAACCCTATGATCCCATCGGTTTCGGCCATTCCAAGCGGTGGCGGGACTTTACCGAAAGCAACGGCTGGCAGGCGACGTTCCTCAACCAGCATGACGTACCCGGCCTGATCGCGGCAATGGGCGGCGATGAGGCATTCGAAGCGAAACTGGACGCCCTGTTCAACGGCCCATCGACCCTGCCCGCCGATGCGCCGCCAGATATTTCGGGACTGGTCGGGCAATATGCCCATGGCAATGAGCCCAGCCACCATGTCGCCTATCTCTATGCCTATTGCGGGGCGGCATGGAAAACGCAGGCGATGGTTCGCCGGCTGTTGACCGAGATGTATGCGGCCAAGCCCGACGGAATCATCGGCAATGACGATTGCGGCCAGATGAGCGCATGGTTCATCCTGTCCGCGCTTGGCATTTATCCGGTCGATCCGGTCAGCACCCAATATGTGCTGGGCAGCCCGTTGTTCGATCGGGCGGAATTGCGGCTGGGCAACGGAAAGCGGCTGATCGTCGAGGCGGCGGGCAATGCGCCGGATGCGCCCTATGTCCAGTCGGTGCGCTGGCGGGGCCAGCCCTGGACACGCGGCTGGATCGACCATGCCACGGTCATGCAGGGCGGCACGCTGCGCTTCGAGATGGGGCGGACGCCGAACCGCGCCTTTGCCGCCGCGCCGCAGGATCGCCCGGGCAAGCGGGCGTGATTGCCGGGTTGCTGATCGCCGGGCTGGTGGTTGCTGCGCCGGCATTGCCGGTCGATCTGTCCCGCCCCTGTATTGAGGCAAAAGGGGATGCCGCAGTTGCGGGCGCGCTGCTGCAACGGCGGCTGATCGAGCGCGGGGCCACGGCGGGGCGCGCGGGAGCGTGTAGCGCCACCATCCGGTTCCAGCAAAAGGCCGGGACGGGCGATGGCTTTCGCATCGAACGGACAGGCGCCACGGCATTGACGGTCAGCGCAGCGCAGCGCCGGGGGCATGTCTATGCCGCCGGGTGGCTACTGCGGCGCTCGGACGGCCTGACCTTGGCGATGACCGCCGCCATCTGCGAGGCACCGGTCCAGCCGGTGCGGGGCACGCAGATCGGGTACCGGTTCAAGAACAATAGCTATGATGCCTGGACGCCCGCCATGCTGGACCGGCGGATCGAGGATTTCGCCCTGTGGGGCGCGAACCGCATCCAGATTGTTGCCCCGGTTAGCGACGATGCCGCAACATCGCCTCTGTTCCCGGTGCCACCGGAACAGGCGGTGCGCGCCATGGCGGCGGCCAGCGACAGGCTGGGCCTGGATGCCGCGATCTTCTATCCGCTGCTCGGCGACTATGATGGCGGGGCGGCGGACGATGCCGAAGTGGCGCGGTTCAATGCACTGATCGCATCGCTGCCCGCGCTTCATGCCGTCTATCTGCCCGGCGGCGATCCTGGTCATACCAGCGCGGAGCGGTTGTTTCCGTTAGCCAAGCGGCTGGCGGTTGCGATGCGGCGGCGCTTTCCCGGTGCCGAACTGCTGATTTCGACACAGGGGTTCGATGCCGCGCGGCTGGACGCGTTCTTTCGGCAGACGGATGCCCGTCCCGACTGGCTGAGCGCGGTGTTCGTCGGGCCGCAGACGCGGATAAGCGCCGCTGAACATATTCGCAGGCTGGAAGGGCGGTTCCCGGTGGAGCTGTATCCTGACACCGCCCATGCCATGCACGCGCAATTGCCGGTACTGAACTGGCACCCCGCCTTTGCCCTGACGCAGGGGCGGGAGCCGGTAAACCCTCGGCCAGCAGCCATGGCCGCGGCCTTTGCCGTCATGACGCCGGGCACGCGCGGGGCGGTGACGTATTCCGAAGGGGTGAATGACGACTGGAACGTCCATCACTGGCTGGCCATGGGATGGAACCCGGCAATCGATGGCGCGACGGTGGCGGCGGATTATGCCCGGATGTTTGTCGGCGATGCGGCCTTTGCCGATATCCCGGCGCGGTTGGAGGCAAACTGGCGCGGCGATCCGGCGGGCAATACGGGTATCGACGAGACACTGACCCGGATGGATGCGGTGCAACGCGCGCAATGGGCGGACTGGCGCATCGACCTGTATCGCTATCGCGCGGTCTATGATGCGCTGGTCCGGCACCGTCTGAGCGCGGCTGAGGCGCGGCAGGCCGAGGCGCTCTATTCGCTGCGTCAGGTGCGGGCGATGGGCGCGGAGGCTGCGGTTGCAGCGGCCCGCGCCGCCTATGCCCGGCCGGAACCCGACAGGGTCGCCCCGCTGCGTGCCAGGCTGGACCAACTGGCCGTGGCGTTGTGGCAGGGGGCGCGGATGCAGTTGTCGGTGGCGCGATATGGCGCGTCCAACTGGGAGCGGGGGGCCAATCTGGACCGGGCGGACATCGACCTGAATGACCGTCAGGCTGTGGAGGCTGATCTGGAGGCTGCAATGCAGATGCCGGAACCGAAGCGGAGTGCGGCGATCCTGAAGATCGGCGACCGCTGGGGCATGGGGCAACTGGCGCTGTATGACGATCTGGGCGATCCCGATGCCGAGCCGCATCTGGTGCGCGGGCCAGGCTATCCGACGGATCCGCAGGGATTTGCCAGCGCGATCGACGGCGTGGCCGATGCTGTGCCCGGCCCGGAATGGCGAATGGCGCAGCTGAGCTATGCCGAGGCACTGTTCGAGCATCCGCTGACCCTGCGCTATGCCGGGCTGGAACGCGACCGGCGATATCGTCTGCGCTATAGCTGGGCGGGAGAGGATTATGCGCTGCCGTTGCGGCTGATGGCCGATGGCAAGGAACTGATCCCGTTCACGGCGCGCAGGACCAATCCCCAGCTGGTCGACATCGACCTGCCCCATGCCGTCACCGCTGACGGCGAACTGACCCTGGAATGGCATCGTCCGCCCGGCATTGGCGGCGGCGGACGCGGGCGTCAGATCGCCGAGGTGTGGCTGATCCCCCTTTCCCGAAATCCCGATCAAGGAGCCAAGCCATGAACCCTAGCCTATCCCGCCGCGCATTGCTGGCCAGCAGCATGGCCATGGGCGGTGCCGCCGCATGCAGCCCCGGCGGCCTTGCCAGTGCAGGCGGCGCGGCGTCCGTCCCGGCACCATGGGGTGCGGTGCCGTCCGCCCGCCAGCTGAAATGGCATGATCGCCGCTTTTACGGCTTTGTCCATTTTTCGATCAACACCTTCACCGACAAGGAATGGGGGTTCGGCGACGAGGATCCGGCGCTGTTCAACCCGACCGATTTCGACCCCGATCAGATTGCAGGCGTGGCCAAGGCGGCGGGCATGACCGGGCTGATCCTGACGGCCAAGCATCATGACGGGTTCTGCCTGTGGCCGACAATGCTGACCGAACATTGCATCCGCAATGCGCCCTACAAGGGCGGCAAGGGCGATATCGTCGGCGAACTGGGCGAGGCGTGCCGCCGGGCGGGGCTGAACTATGGCCTGTATCTGTCCCCCTGGGACCGGAATTATGCCGAATATGGCCGCCCGGCCTATATCGATTATTACCGCGCGACATTGACCGAATTGTGCACCCGCTATGGCAAGCTGTTCGAGGTGTGGTTCGACGGGGCGAACGGCGGCGATGGCTATTATGGCGGCGCGCGGGAAACGCGGCGGATCGATGCGCCGCGCTATTATGACTGGCCGTCGATCGTGAAGCTGGTGCATGAGCTCCAGCCCGAAGCCTGCACCTTTGATCCGCTGGGCGCGGACATCCGCTGGGTCGGCAATGAGGAGGGCCATGCGGGGGACCCCTGCTGGCCGACCATGCCGAACATCCCCTATACCCAGGAAAATGGCTATCCCGGCGTCCGGGGCGGCGAATTGTGGTGGCCGGCGGAAACCAACGTTTCGATCCGCCCTGGCTGGTTCTATCACGCGGACGAGGATGCGCAGGTCAAGACGCCCGCGACGCTGATGGAGATGTTCGACCGGTCGGTCGGCCACGGCACAACGTTTCACCTGAACATTCCGCCGGATCGGCGCGGCCGCATCCCCGACCGGGATGTCGCCAGCCTGACTGCGTTCGGCGATGTCCTTCGCGCTACTTTTGCCACGGACCTTGCCCAGGGGGCGGTGGTGACCGCCAGCGCCGATATCGGATCCACGGCCGGCAATGTCGTGGACGGCAATCCCGACAGTTTCTGGTGCGCGCCCGCCGATGCGAAGGACGCGACGCTGACGCTGGACCTGCCACCGGGGCGTGCATTCGACCTAATCGAGCTGAAGGAATGGTTGCCGTTGGGTCTGCGCGTCACGCGCTTTGCCATCGATGTGTCGGACGATGGCAGCACGTGGCGGACCATTGCCGAAAAGGAGATGGTCGGGCCGCAGCGCCATGTTCGACTGACCGCGCCGATCGCGCCGCGCCGCGTCCGCTTTCGCACTGTGGAGGCGGAGGCTGGGCCTGCGCTGCGCAGCATCGGGCTGTACCGGTCGGTTGCGCCCGCCGAGCTGCCGCCGGCGGTATCGAGCGATCTCAACCTGATCCCGAGCCGGGGATGGAAGGTCGTTGCGGCGAGCGCAGCGGGGACCGACGCGCTGATGGATGATAATGCGAAGACCGCATGGCAATCCGCCGCTCCCGCCGAAGTCACGTTCGACCTGCAGCGTGAGGAAATGCTGCGCGGATTCACGCTGACGCCAACGCGGCATATCGACCCGGAAGCAGCGCCGCCGTCGCGCTGGGTCGCGGAGACGAGCGTGGACGGCAAAGCATGGACCGCGGCGGGCGAGGGCGAGTTTTCGAACATCAACTACGCCCGCGCCACGCAGCGGCCGGCCTTTGGGCAGCCGCGCAAGGCCCGGTATCTGCGGTTGCGTTTTCCGGCTCCGGCGGTTGCGGCGCCCCGGATCGCCATTGCTGGGATCAATGGGTTCCGCTGATCCCCCGGATCATTCTGCGGAAAGGGATACCCGTCCGGTAATGCCGGACGGGGTACCGGGGACTGACTGGACCAGCACCGACAGGAACCGGGCGCCCGGCGGAATGGTCAATTCGGCCGGCCCGTCCGCCCGGCCAGTTCGTTCAGCCACCAGCACGCCATCGGCATAAAAGCGTGCGTTGCCCTCAACAGCGGCGATGCGGACGACCCCGCCCCGCTCCCTGATCCGGCGGCGAAACGGCAGCTCTGCCCGGTAGACGCGCCATTGCGGGGTGGGGTCGGGCGGGGAGGGTGTGCCGCTGTTCACGAACGCCCACAGATTGTTGTCACCATCCGCCGGGCGCGATGCGGGGTCCGGCATCGCGTCTGTTGCCGGCGACCGTCGCCAGTTGCGGATGCTGATCACGGACGGCTGCACGGGGACGAATGGGCGCGGTTCGCTGGCGATGCGGGGCAGGGTAAGGGTTGCCGGACGCAGCCCGTCTGCGCTTGCCTTCAGGACGATGCGGCCTGCGCCCTCGTCTGCCAGCAGTATTGCCTGAGCCAGGCCGTTGAACAGGGACCGTCGATTGCCCTTTTCCGGCTCATGCGAATTGGGGTCGCCATTGCCAAGGCCGATGATCGACGCGCCATTCAGCGACAGGTCGACCATCCGGTTTTCGGTGAGCACATGGTTGCCATCGACATCCACGGCATCAATGGTGACGGGCATTGCGTCCTCACCATCCCCGCGCACCCGCGTCCGTGCAGGGGTCAGGCGCAGGGCAACCGCCGGTCCGGCGGTGCGGTGGACGGACCGCGCCACCACGCGGCCGCCGCGTAGCCCCTGAACCTCCAGCGTGCCGGGGGCATAGGGCACCGTAAAACTGTTCCCCATGATCCGGTCGCACGCAGCCTCTCCCACGATCCGGCGGTTCACGATGACGCGGACGCGATCCGCATTGCTGGTGACCAGCAGGTCGACGGGCTTTCCCTCTCGCCCGGGCCAGGTCCAGTGCGGGGCGACGGCGACGACCGGCTGATCGTCGATCCAGTGCGCGCGGTGAATGTCATAGGCGGTCTTGGCAAAACCGCACAGGTCGAGAATGCCGAAAAAGCTGGATATCGTCGGCCATTCGAATGGCGTCGGTTCGCCGTGATAATCGAACCCGGTCCACACAAAGCCGCCCGCCACGAAGGGGCGGGCCGCAATGGCCGCCCACGCCTTGCGATGCGTGGCGCCCCAGTCCGCGGCCTCGTCATCCATCGATGACATGACGTGTGCCGCGCGATCGGTGGCATAGGCGCCGCGCGTCATGAAGGCGCTGGTATCTTCTGAACTCGTGACCGGCAGGCGCGGATTGGCGGCGTGAAAGCCGTCATAATCGCCCTGATAATAGTTGAAGCCCATGACATCGACGACCTGGGACACGTTCACCGGATCATAAAAGGATCCGTTCATCGCCGCCGTGACGGGCCGGCTGTCGTCCAGTGCGCGCACCGCTGCCTGCATCCGGCGCACCATGGCAACGCCAGAGGCAGTGCCCTGCATCGGTTCCTCGTTGAACACCGACCACAGGATGATGCTGGGGTGATTGCGGTGCGCGCGGACCAGCCAGGTCAGCTGAGCGAGATTTTCGGGCGCGGGGTTGAACACCCGGTTTTCGTCCATCACGACAAAGCCCATGCGGTCGCACAGATGGTAGAACGCCTCTGCCTGCGCATTGTGCGAACAGCGGATGGCGTTGACGCCCATGTCCTTCATCCGCCGAAGCCGCCATTCCAGCAGCGTGTCGGGCACGGCTACCCCGGTGCCGGCATGATCCTGATGCAGGCACACGCCCTTCAGCTTGACCGGCCGGTCGTTCAGCAGAAAGCCCCGGTCGGCATCGAAACGGATGGTGCGGAACCCGATCGGGATCACGCGCCGATCCTCTCCGGCGATAATGGTGACCGTGTACAGCGTTGGCTGTTCGATCGACCAGGGCCGGATGGTGCCGGGGTTCAGGGTCAGCCGCGCTTCGGCCGTGCCAAGCGCCGGGACCTGAGCCGAGACGCTGTCGCTGACGATCAGGCCGCCATCCGGATCGCGCAATTCCACCGTCACCGTCTGACCGCCCGGCGCATCCGCCACGCTTTCCAGCGTCACGGCAACCGGCACCCGCCATTGCCCGTCGATCAGGCGGGGGTCGCAATGGACGCCGTTGGTAGCGATTGAAACGCGCGGCCGGACGGCCAGCCAGACATCGCGATAGATGCCGGCCCCTTCGTACCACCACCCCTCCATGGGCACGGCATCCGCCTTGACTACGACCTGGTTCAGGTCGTCGCCGAACCGCGCATAGGGGGTAAGGTCGACCGTAAAGCCATTATAGCCGGAAAAATTGCGGGCCGCCCGGCTGCCGTTGATCCACACCGTCGCCTCGGTCGCGACGGCACCGAACTGCAGCTCCAGCTTCTTCCCGCGCTGTGCCGGATCAAGGCGCAGCGTCCGGCGGTACCAGCCGATGCCGCGCGGGCGATATCCCTGCGACACATTAGCGGTCTGAACGAACAGCTGATGCGATGCCCAGTCATGGGGCAGCGTGACCGGCTGCCAGTCGCTGTCATCGAAGTTGATGGCCGCGGGGCCGCGCGCATTGCCAGCCTTGGCATTGCCATAGGTGTCGTTGTGACTGACGGGCGGCTGAGTGTCGATGTCCCCTTCATGAAACAGCCAGCCGCGATTGAGCAGACGGCGACCCGGATCCGTCACCGGCAGGGGCTGGGGCAGGGCATCGACCGGGGCCAGTCCGTGGAGCAGCGGTTCATCCGCAAACTTCGATCCTGATGCCCCAGAATTGCGGGCCAGGGCGGGAAGCGGCAGGCCAAGCGCGCCGGTTGAGAGCAGCAAGGTGCGGCGGCTGAGCATCGTCATCCGTCGATCGCCTTTCGAAGGTTGCGGACCGCATCCACGCTGGTGATCCGGGGCGGCCCACTGGCAAAACCAAGGGCGAGGACGCGCGGCTCCGGTGCATCGCCTTCCATGCTGGCAGAGGCATGAAGCTGCGTTGCGCCGGTTTCGGTAAGGATCCTGCGCGCATTGTCCCCCCGGATGCCGGAACCGGGCAGGATGCCGATGCGGTCGCCCGCCCGCATCACCATGCCGCGCAGCACGGGAAGGGCGTCGATCGCCCGTTCCGACCCACCCGACGTCAGGATATGATCGAAGCCCAGCCGAACAGCCACATCGACCGCCTCGACCGGATCGGGCAGCAGGTCGACCGCGCGATGCAGGGTCAGCGTCAGATCGGGCCGGACCGCGCGCGCCGTGGCAACGAAATCGGCCAGCAGACCATCGTCTAGCTTAGCACCGTCCATTGCCCCGAAAACCAAGCCATCGACCCCGGCGGCAACCAGCCCGGCGGCCTCTACCATCAAGGTCCGGCGTTCGGCGGGGGAATAGGCGAAATCGCCGCCGCGCGGGCGAACCATGGCTTGAACGCGGACCCCCTCCGCCTGCGCCAGCGGAACGACCAGCGAAGCCAGGCCGATGCTGGGCGTCAGGCCGCCAAGCGTGAGCGCACTGCACAACTCGATCCGGTCGGCACCGCCGTCAATCGCGGCCTGCGCGCCATCCAGCCCATCGACACAGATTTCCAGTTGGATCCGCGACACCATTACCCCCGATAGCGGAGTCATGCCCGCTCATTTGTCTGATCATTAATCAGCGGAGGCCGGACCGGCAACCCTTCGCAGGACCAGCCAGGCACCCCAGGTGCATCCTAGCGCAAGGGCGAACCAAGTCAGGGCGTAAACAAGGTGATTGTCGGAAAATCGAACGACCGTCAGCCCGCCGACCGGATAGCCCCCGATATTGGGACGGGCGTCGGCATCGATGAAATAAGGGGCGACATTGGCAAGTCCGCGCGCACGGGCGATTGCGGCGACGTCGCGGGAGAACCATCGGTTGGCAGCGGGATCATTGCTGCGCAGGAAGCCGCCGCCCGGCTCGGTCAGACGCAGCAGGCCGGTAATCGTGACCCGTTCATCAGGATTGCCCCTCTGCCGGGTCGTCGGGTCGCGCCGGTCGGACGGCACAAAGCCGCGATTGACGATCAGGGTAAAGCGCCCGGTTTCCAGCGGGGTCAGCACCCAATAGCCGGCACCGCGATCGGTCACGGCCTGGACCAGCGTTTCCCGCTCGTGGCGATAACGACCGGTGGCGGTCACCCGGCGATAGGCGTCGGCTGATTGGCTTAGATTGCGCCAAGTGTCCGGCCCCGGCGCGGCGACCGGTGTGGCGGCGATGCGCGCATTGACCGATGCGATTAGGGCCGCTTTCCACTGCATCCGCTGAATCTGCCATACGCCCAGCGCAACCCCGGCAATGGCGAGCAGGATCAAAAGGCCTGCCAGCCCGAAACGGGCAGTGGCGGGCCGGGCAGTCACGGCGCGGGATCCGTCGTGTCGGGCGTCATTTCCATCCCCTGCGGCATCGGCATCATGTTGCTGTTCAGATGGCTCATCACCCACAGCGACCCGGCCAGCATGATGAACACCACGATGATGGTGAACACGAGCGAGGTCAGGCTCCACCCGCCCTCTGCCTTGGGCGTCATGTGCAGGAAATAGATCATGTGAACGATGATCTGCGCCACCGCAAACAGCATGATCGTAACGGCAGTAACCGCCGGTGACAGCGCGCCGGTCATCACCAGACCAAAGGGGACAGCGGTCAGGATGACGGACAGGACAAATCCGGTCACATAATCGCGCATCGTTGCGTGCGGGATTTCGATGCCATGATGCTCGTTCGCATCATCGCCATGGACGGCAACAGGTTCAGCGCTCATCGCAGCATTCCCATCAGATAGACAAAGGTGAAGACGCCGATCCAGATCACGTCCAGAAAGTGCCAGAACAGGCTGAGGCACGCTACGCGGCGCTGATTGGCAGGATTAAGGCCGTGAACGCCCAGCTGGACGATCAGGGTCACCAGCCAGATCAGGCCAAAGGTCACGTGTAGGCCATGCGTTCCGACCAACGTGAAAAAGGCGGAAAGGAACGCGCTGCGCTGAGGCGTCGCGCCGATATGGATCAGGTGTGCGAACTCGTACAGCTCGATCGCCAGAAATGCGGCACCGAACAGGCCGGTAATCGCCAGCCAGGTCTGTGTCCCGCGCACGCGGCCAGCCTGCATCTGGATCATGGCAAAGCCATAGGTGATCGACGAAAACAGCAGCATCGCGGTGTTGAGCGCGACCAGCGGCAGATCGAACAGATCGCGGGGGGCTGGCCCGGCGGCGAAATTGCCGCCGAGGACTGCGTAGCAGGCGAACAGGATCGCAAAGATGAGGCAGTCGCTCATCAGATAGATCCAGAAGCCCAGCATCGTGCTGTGCCCTTCGGGATGCGGATGTTCGTCCAGCTCGAAATACTCGGTCCGCTCGCCGCCCGCCGGGATCGTGGTGGTGCTCATCGCCCTCAAGCCTCCAAAGCGGCAAGCTGACGGGTACGATCGCCCTCGGTCGCCGCTACTTCGCTGGCGGGGATGTGATAATCCCGCCGATAGTTGAAGGTGCGGACGATGGCCGCCCCGATGATCCCCACAAAACTGACGGCGGCAAGCCACCAGATGTGCCAGACCAGGGCAAAGCCGCACACCGCGCTGATCCCGGCGATGACGACGCCTGCACCGGTATTGGCGGGCATATGGATATCCTTGTACCCGTCGACCGGCCGTTCGACGCCAGCGGCCTTCATGTCGTACCACGCGTCCAGCCTGTGGATGCGGGGCGTGAACGCGAAGTTATAGGCCGGCGGGGGCGAGCTGGTTGCCCATTCCAGCGTCCGCCCGTTCCACGGATCGCCAGTTTCCTCGCGCAGTTCCTCACGCTTCCAGATGCTGACCGCGAACTGGATCAGCATGGCACCGATGCCGGCCGCGATCATCGCCGCGCCAATGCCGGCAATGACGAACCAGATCTGGTAGGACGGATCGTCGAACACGCGCATCCGGCGGGTGACGCCCATCAGGCCAAGGACGTAGAGCGGGGCAAAGGCAACCCAGAAACCCGGGACCCAGCACCAGAAGCTGACCTTGCCCCAGAACTGGTTCAGTTTGAAGCCGAACGCCTTGGGCCACCAGTAATTGATCGCCGCAAAGATGCCGAACAGCACGCCGCCGATGATCACATTGTGGAAGTGCGCGATCAGGAACAGCGAGTTGTGCAGCACGAAGTCGGCAGGCGGCACCGCGAGCAACACGCCGGTCATCCCGCCGACGGTGAACGTCAGCATGAAGGCGACGGTCCACATCATCGGCAGTTCGAACCGGATGCGGCCGCGGTACATGGTGAACAGCCAGTTGAAGAGCTTGGCACCCGTCGGGATCGAGATCACCATGGTGGTGATGCCGAAGAAGCTGTTGACGCTGGCGCCCGATCCCATGGTGAAGAAGTGGTGGAGCCAGACGACATAGGACAGGATCGTGATGACGACCGTCGCATAGACCATCGAGGTGTAGCCAAAGAGCTTCTTGCCCGAAAAGGTCGAGACGACTTCGCTGAACACGCCGAACAGCGGCAGGATCAGGATGTACACCTCCGGATGGCCCCAGATCCAGATGAGGTTGACATACATCATCGACGACCCGCCAAAGTCGTTCGTGAAGAAGTTGGTGCCGGCATAGCGATCCAGACCCAGCAGGGCGAGCACCGCAGTCAGCACCGGGAAGCTGGCGACGATCAGGATGTTGGCGCACAGCGAGGTCCAGGTGAACACGGGCATCTTCATCAGGCCCATGCCGGGCGCCCGCATCTTCAGGATCGTGACGATCAGGTTGATCCCGGACAATGTCGTGCCGACGCCCGCGATCTGCAGCGCCCAGATATAATAGTCGACGCCGACGCTGGGGCTGTACGAAATGCCCGACAGCGGGGGATAGGCGAGCCAGCCGGTCGCGGCGAACTCACCCACGAACAGCGACGCCATGGTCAGGCCAGCGCCC
Source organism: Sphingomonas eleionomae (assembly GCF_049889035.1). Lineage (NCBI taxonomy): Bacteria > Pseudomonadati > Pseudomonadota > Alphaproteobacteria > Sphingomonadales > Sphingomonadaceae > Sphingomonas > Sphingomonas eleionomae. Next base: position 605,137 of record NZ_JBLTWP010000001.1, read on the forward strand.
GCAGCCGTCATCCAGAAGCTGAAATTGTTCAGGAACGGAAAGCTCACGTCCCGCGCGCCGATCTGCAGCGGCACGACATAGTTCATCAGACCGGTGATGAACGGCATCGCTACGAAGAAGATCATGATGACGCCGTGCGCCGTGAAGATCTGGTCGTAATGGTGCGCGTCCAGATAGCCTTCCGATCCGTTAAAGGCCATCGCCTGTTGCAGCCGCATCATGATCGCGTCGGCAAAGCCGCGCAGGAACATGACCAGGCCGAGGATCATGTACATGATCCCGATCTTCTTGTGATCGACGGTGGTGAACCACTCCTTCCAGAGATAGCCCCACAGGCGATAGCGGGTAATCAGACCGAGCAGGCCGACGCCGCCGATGATGACGACCACCATGGTGGTCAACACGATCGGGTCGTGCGGCAGCGCATTCCATGACAGCTTGCCAAGGAGGAAGGTCGGTTCTGCGGCGGAGGTCGAAATGGTCATCTCAGCACCGTTGTTCAGGAAAGCGGAACAGGATTGATCTGGGCGGTGGCAGGACCATCGGCGGCCCCAGCGCCCGGGCGCGGCAGCCCGGCACCAATCAGCGGGGTCAGGTCGACCCGGCGGACCATTGCGGCGGCAACGCCCTTGCCCAGCATGTCGGGGTTCGTGCAAAGCTCGGCGACATAGGATTTGGTCTCCGTAGCGGCGGTGCGCTGGTCACTCGTTCCCCGCGCACGCGCCTTGTCATATTCGAGCTGGCGGACATTATAGAGGCCGGCGCGGCCCATGCCGCCCTTGGCATCGATCGCCATCATGTCGTGCATGCACATCTTGCCTGGCTCGACGCACAGGTTAACGATCCGGTCGAACAAACCGCGCTCGACCGAGGCGAACCGCATCACCGGGGCTTTCACGCTCGGCTGTTCAAGCTTCAGATATGCCGCACGGTCGAGCGACAGGCTGCTGCCGCGCGCGCCGGCGGCCCAGGCGTCGAACCCGGCCTGGTCCAGGCTCTTCACGGCAAAGCGCATGTTCGAAAAGCCTGCACCGGAATAGTTGGCGGAAAATCCGGTAAAGTTGCCGCGTTCGTTCAGGACGCCGTGCAGCTTCGTTTCCATGCCGGGCATCGCATAGATCTGACCCGCCATCGCAGGCACGTAGAAGCTGTTCATCACGGACGAGGAAGAAATGCGGAACTGCACCGGCCGATCGACCGGCAGCGCCAGTTCGTTCACGCTGGCAACGCCCAGTTCGGGATAGATGAACAGCCATTTCCAGTTGAGTGCCACCACCTGCACCTCCATCGGCGCGGTCGTCGCGGCAACGATCTTGCCCGGCGCAGTGCGGGCAAGCGGGCGATAGGGGTCGAGCAGATGGGTGCCGACCCAGGTCAGCGCGCCAAGGCAGATGATAATCATCAGCGGCGCAGCCCAGATCAGCAACTCCAGCTGCGTCGAATGGTCCCAATCGGGCTTGTACGTCGCGGCCTTGTTGCCCGCGCGATACCGCCACGCAAAGACAGCCGTCGCAGCCATGACCGGCACAATGATCAACAGCATCAGCGCCGTCGAAATCATCACCAGATTGCCCTGCTGCCTGGCGACATCGCCCGCCGGATCAAGGACGATCAGATTGCAGCCGCCGAGCAGTGGCAGGGCGAGGAGCGGAAGGATCGCGCGGGTGGAGCGCTGCAATGACGGATTCAGGGTCATGACGGTCCATCTATGCTGGTCCGGCGAACAGCGACATTGGACATTTTGTCCAATACCGCGCACGCCGATAAATCGGCAAAGCACCAAAACGGTCGTGATGCGTTATGGTTCGCAGCACCCCGGAATATTGCCAGTCAGCCCGTGGAAACCCGCTTATGACCGCCACTGCCGCCCAGACCACCGAAGCAGAGCGCGACGCCCGCGAAGTCAATACGGGCGGCCATGGCATTGCGCCCGGCGAAATCGCCATTGGCGTCATCATTGGCCGGACATCGGAGTTTTTCGACTTCTTCGTCTATGCCATCGCATCGGTGCTGGTGTTTCCGAAACTGGTGTTCCCCTATCTCGACCCGCTGTCCGGCACCTTGTGGTCGTTCGCCGTCTTTGCGCTGGCATTCATGGCGCGGCCGGTCGGCACGGCTTTCTTTACCTGGGTGGATACCGCCTATGGTCGCGGCGCCAAGCTGACCGTCGCCTTGTTCCTGCTGGGCGGATCGACTGCGGCAATCGCGTTTCTGCCGGGTCACGCGAGCATTGGCGTTGGATCGGCGCTGTTGCTGGCGCTGTTCCGCATGGGTCAGGGCGTGGCGCTGGGCGGTTCCTGGGACGGGCTCGCATCGCTGCTCGCGATCAACGCACCCGAGGATCGGCGCGGCTGGTATGCCATGATCCCGCAGCTTGGCGCGCCGCTTGGCCTGATCGTTGCCAGCCTGTTGTTCGCGTTCCTGATCGCCGCCCTGCCGGCGGAGGATTTCGTCGCCTGGGGCTGGCGCTATCCCTTCTTCGTCGCCTTTGCGATCAACGTGGTGGCGCTGTTCGCCCGGCTGCGGATCGTGGTGACGCCCGAATATGGCGAATTGTTCGAAAAGCGCACGCTTCAGCCCGCGCCGGTGATCCAGACGATCCGCACCGAATGGCGGGTGATCGTGCTAGGCGCGTTTGCGCCGCTGGCCAGCTTTGCCATGTTCCACATGGTAACCGTCTATCCGCTGAGCTGGGTGTTCCTGTTCACCAACGAATCCCCCGTCCGGTTCCTGCTGATCGAAGCGGCTGCGGCTGCGGTAGGGGTGCTGGCGATCCTGGCGTCGGGCAAGCTGGCCGACCGATATGGTCGTCGCAACGTGCTGGCCGCAACAGCCGTTGCGATCGCGGCGTTCAGCGGCTTTGCCCCGCAGCTGCTGGATGCCGGCGGCATTGGCGAGGCGGTGTTCATGTTTGCGGGGTTCATCCTGCTCGGCCTAGCATTCGGCCAGTCGTCGGGCGCCTTGTCGGCCAGCTTTACGCAAAAGCGCCGCTACACGGGGTCTGCCCTGACGTCCGATCTTGCCTGGTTGTTCGGGGCTGGTTTCGCGCCGCTGGCGGCGCTGTGGCTGTCGGCCAATTACGGGCTGATCGCGTCCGGTACGTATCTGCTGTCCGGCTCTGTCGCCACGCTGGCCGCGTTGTGGCTCAATCGCGAACTCGGCAAGCAGCAGTAAGGGGTCGGGATGTTCGTCAGCTTCGACCCCGACTGGCCTCCGCCTTACGATCCGCCGCCGCCTCCGCGCCGCCGGCCGTTGCGCCGGATCGACCGGCGACAGGAAAAGCGCCTGTTTCAGGCGGTTGCCTTCAACATTGTCCTGCTGCTGGTCGCGCCGATCGGCGGTGCGACCCTGTTTCTGGCGTTCAGCCGCCTGTTCGGCTGACTGCTGCAGGCCGCGTCAGAACAGTCATTTTACGACAAGCAGACGGACAGCGGTCGAGGCCCCGTAATGCCGACTGCGCTGCGGCAAGCCAAGGGTTCTGCCTTCGTTGCAGTATGCCCAATCGCCGGGGAGAATGGTGGACGCACTAGGGCTCGAACCTAGGACCCGCTGATTAAGAGTTGAACCAGATGGGTTCCTCAACGTCCCACGACATATTGATTTCCGAAACTTGTGTGTCATGTCGTTCCAATCAGTTTCAGGTTATTTCTGGTTAAGTGCTACCTAAGGTAGCACCCAGGGAACCTACATTTGAGAGTAAATCTGATGGTCGGGCGACCCGCGAAGCCGTCAGCCAGCGAACCGAAGAAGAGCAGCCTGCTGCTCACCGAAGCCAAAATTCGGGCGCTGCGACCGCCCAAGGCGGGGCAGGTGGAATATTGCGATACGCTGGTGCCAGGCTTGCGCGTGCGGATTGGCGTGTCGGGCGCCAAGAGCTTCGTGTTGCGCAAACGTGTCGCCGGCAAATATCGCACCATCACGCTTGGTCGCTACTCCGAACGCCTGCCGCTTGCCGAGGCGCGCAAGAAGTCGCGACAGATTTTGTCTGACGTGGAGTACAAGGCCGACCCGGTTGCAGCCTTGCCAAAGCCGCGCGTGCGCCGCGTGGACGGTTATACCGTGCGCGAGCTTTGGCCGAATTACCGCAAGGCCAAAGCGCACCTGCGAAAGATCGATGAGATCGAGCGTGTCTTTAACCGCCATATCCTGCCCGAATTTGGCGACCGCGCTGCCGACGCGATTGCGCGCAGCGAGATCACCCGGTTCATCGACAAGATCGCCGAAAAGACGCCAGTGATGGCGCGCAACGTGCTGTCCTACTTCTCAGCCTTTTACACCTGGGCACTGCCGCGTCTCGACCGACTGCCGGGCAATCCGTGCCGCGATGCTGGGCGACCGCCAAAGCCCAAGGCACGCGAGCGCGTCTTGTCCGACGGTGAGATTGGTGCGCTGTGGCATGTGCTCGATGACCAGGCCGCCCCGTTCGGCCCAGCGATCAAGCTGCTGCTGCTGACGGGGCAACGCCGCAATGAGGTGTTCGAGGCCGACCGCGCTGAGTTCGATTTCGAGCGGCGGCTGTGGACCATCCCAGCTGACCGCGCCAAGAACGGCGTTGCGCATCTGGTGCCGCTATCACCTCAGGTGTTGGATACGATTAGTGCGCTCGTGCATGACGCGCGAAGCGATAAGCTCATCCCAGCCCGCGGGAACCCGGAAGTAGGGCCGAGCGGCTTCAGCAAGGCAATGCGCCGCATTCGTGAAGCCCTGGAGGAATGGGTCGGGGAACCCGTGCCACATTGGACGCTCCATGATCTGCGCCGAACGATGGCAACCGGCCTTCAGCGGCTTGGTGTCCGGCTTGAGGTGACCGAGGCAGTATTGAACCATGTGTCCGGTTCGCGTTCCGGCATCGTCGGCGTATACCAGCGGCACAACTATTTTGAAGAGAAGCGAATAGCATTGACTGCCTGGTCGAAGGAGGTCCAACGTATCGCGCGCAAAGCGTCACCAAATTCCAACCGCCGACAGACTTCGCGATAGCGGGTTCGGTCCTGTTGTGGCTTAAGGGTAGAGCCTCAGGAGGCGGGTTCTAGGCCGATTGCGGACTGGCCGTTTTCGGCCCGCCCGCAGCGAAAACGGACATTGTTGCGCGAAGCGATCTGCAGGGTAGCAGACTATCCGCCGGCCATCTCAAGGAAACGGCAGAATGCGTTCGCGAGCTGCATCTGGCGAGGGTTCCGACACTCTGCCTCGAAGACCGCCGGGCTGCACACCAGATACGAAAGACACCTCGCTCGCGAGGTCGCTACGTTCAGCCGGTTTAAGCTGTATAGAAACTCCATGCCTCTCGGAGCGTCGGCATGACTCGACGTCGCGAGAGAGTAGATCGCAACCGGTGCTTCCTGCCCTTGGAACTTGTCCACCGTGCCGACCCGCGCGCCTGGGAGACGCTGCTGAATCTCATAGACCTGTGCATTGTACGGCGTGATGATCAGGATGTCGTTCATCCCAATCGGGTGCACGTTCCCGTCCTTGTCAGTCCACGTGGCACCGGCGTCAACGATCCCCCGTACCAGTTTCGCGACCACATCCGCCTCTTCGGGCGAGCAGTTGTGATTCCCAATGTGGCTAACTGGAACGTAGCGGAGCCCGCTCCCCGTGGCCGGCCCGCCGTCCACTGCTTGGAGATTGAGTCCCTCACGCGATCGGAGCTTTGATTCGTAGAACAACTCCGAAGTGAACGCGCAAATCGCAGGGTGAAGGCGCCACGTCTCCTGTAGGAAAAGACCCTGGTCGACACCTATAGTCTGGGCGCCGGCAAGAATGTGATCCAAGGCCGACGTGTCGGTTCCTTCCGGATGGCTGCCCTGCATCGGCTGGTCGAGCTGGCGCGGATCTCCCAGTAGAACCACCGCCCGGGCCGCTTGCGACACCGCCAATACGTTGGCGAGAGACATCTGCGCCGCCTCGTCAACGAACAGCACATCGACGCTTTCGAACGCTTCCGGGGAGGACCACAGCCACGCTGTCCCACCGGCGACACTGCATCCGGCGCCCAGCATTGCTATGAGGTCACCGTTCCTGGCTGCGATTCGAAGCCGGTGCCCATCGGGCTCCTTCTCGCTCGGCTTCTGGACGCATGTAAGGTCGAGAGCCTGTTCGTCTGCGCGCTCGATGATGGCGTCGATCAGATTGCGAACGACTGCATGGCTGTTCGCGACGATTCCTACGCGCTTCTGCCGGCGAACCAGCTCAGCAATCATGCGAGAGCCCGTGTACGTCTTTCCCGCTCCCGGAGGACCCTGCACAGGCAATACGCCCTCCTCGAGGATGCCAGCGATCCGAAGGGCGGCGTCGAGTGCATCCTCACCGTCAATTCGGAGCGGACTTCCCCCAGTCCAGCGCGGCGGCACTCGCAGCAGCAAATCGCGGGCGGCTTGGTATGCTCCCTCACCCTCGATGCCGTTCGCGACGACATGCTCGGCGAGCCTTACGAGGGATTCCATCATCGGCTCGGATCCGACGTGATCGTGGAGGAATACCGCTGGCGGATGCACATCTGCGCAAGCCTGCGTCTTCTTGATGTCGACGGTTCGCCCTTCGATGCTGATCGCCTCCACCGATCCCAGACTATCGCCACCGACCTTCTTCAGCTTCTTGCCTGGCCGCACGTCCGTCTCCTGCGGCGGAAAAGCGTACCGATGGATTGGACACTTTGCAGTGCCGCCGACGGTAGCTTGGAGCGTCAGACCACTAAGGCCCGCCTTCTCCTCGACCAATTCCTCAGCGTCGAGGTCGCGAAGGCGAAAGAACTCCCACCAGTTAGCCTTGTCCTCACGCCTATGGAAATCGAGCATGTTCCCGAGCAGCCAACGTCCCTGCTGCTCAGCCGTCCGCTCTGCTGCATCCGCGGGGACATTTGCCGTCAGCGCTTCGACCAGAGGCGTAATCTTAGCGAGCCACGCCGCAACTTTCTCGCTGGGGGACCCGTCGCCGGGAACCGGCCGTTCGATCTGCGCCCCACGCGCGATCGCATCTGCGCGAAGCCGCTCTAGCCAGAGGTGAAGATGACGCGTGGAGAGACAATCGTCGCGGTTATAGCTCTCGACCGTGTCCCGCTCGTCGGCGCTGATATCGGCAAGGTCGTCGAGCTCGAGCGCCGTATGAAGGCGGGTGAGCGCCAGGTTGGCATCCGGCAGGCCCGTTCGGCGCTCGAAGCCGTAGAGCGGCTCCAGTCGCTTGATCGAATAGCTTTCGACGCCCACCCGGATGGCGTGGCGAACCACATTCAGCAGGTCCACCATCAGAAGACCGCGCAAGATGCGATCGAGCTCATCCTCCCTTGTCGCATATCGGCCCATGAGTCGCTTCAGCGCACCAACCTCGTAAGCACCGTAATGGTAGATATGGAGATCGGGATGCGCCGCCCAACGCTCCACCACGAAGTCGATGAAGGCTTCGAACGCGCGCTTTTCGTCCTCCCGCGTCAGCCCCCAGAGCGCGACGTAATTAAGCTCACCGTCATCACCGACATGGTAGTAACCAAGTAGATATTCCTGCCCATGTTCACCGACGAAGCTATCGCCTTCAAAGTCGAGGTAGATATCGGCGATCGAAGGTTGCGGGAGGCGCGCCAGGCCGAAGCCGGCCTCGATCGGGAGAGTTTCGAACCGAAGCTCTCCCGCGTCTCGAGTTTCCACCTGGAGGCGGGCTTGCTCTCGCACTCGTTCGAAGGCTTGCCGGGAGCCGCGTTGCGGCTGCCACGGCATTGGCAGGGGCATCTCGGCCAGGGCAGCGACGGTCCGTATTTCGTGTTGGTTCAGCTCGGCGATCTGGAGCGAAGAGATGCCTGCGACCAGAGACAGGTGATCGTCCGCTCTTCGCCGAGAATCGCACTCCGCCCTCCAAGAGCAGATGTCACAATGCGCGGTCGGATGCGGGTATGTGGATGGAGCGGGCAGCGTGGCGATCGTCGTCGCCAGACTGTCCTTCACCCGACGATAGTAGGCCGCGAATTCCGCCACTCGATAGGATTGCGGCACGAAGTCGGTCCACGGCGCGACCACATGCATGTGGTCGGGCGTCCAGCCCTGCATCTGCGCGAGCAGCTCCGAGTAAAGGCATAGCTGCAGGATAGTGTTCGCCTTCGTGTCGCGCGAGAGCTTCGTATCATAGATCTCGTACGACCAATGCCCTAGGCCGCTCAACACCTCGACGCGTCGCAACACGTCAGCGCGGCCGATCCAATCACCGTCACGGAGCGCGGCCTGTACGATCACGTCCGCGCCGTCCTTCATCGCGGCGAGCGTTCTCTCGACGGCGCCATCGTCGACGTCGACACCGTCGATCAGAGCTATGCGCAAACCTTGGTCCGCGAGCACCTGAATGAACTCGCGCTCGTGCCGTATACCGCGTTCCCAGAGAGCTTCCAGCGAGGAATCCCACGGCTTGGGCCGCTTCGCACCCCCTCTCGCCACCTGCAGTTCAAGTTGCGTCAAATGCGAACAGTTCACGTGACCCGTTAGGTCATGCGAACTCAAGCGGATGCTGTCAGCGAACAGCTTCATATTATGATTCCCCTCGTCGCGAGGTTGCAGCATTAAGAGGGGTCTTGGCTAGGCTGATGATGATCATACCGCTCCAAAATCGTGAACACGCGGAGTTTCGCATTCACAGTTATTTTCCGTGACGGTATACTCCCGAGACGGGAGGAGCGAAGATGTTTGATGCTAATAAGTCGTTAGACGACAACCTCGCGGCATTTCGCGCGGAATGCGAGAAGCTGGATGCCGATTGCGCTAAAATCCTTTTCGATAACATCGACGTCTTGAGGCTGAAGGGCGCCGACCGTGACGCTCGCAGCGCTTTCAATGCCAAAGTGAAAGCGGCCTTGGAAGCACTCCCCGATCCGGCGACCAAAGCATGACCCGTCATTTCATCCGCTCCATTTCCGTCGAGGGGTTTCGGGGCATAAATAACAGCGGCGACCCGCTGGTGTTGAAGTTCAAGCCCGATTGCGTGAACTCGGTTCACGCTCAGAATGGCGTCGGCAAAACCTCAATCTTCGAGGCGCTGCAATTTGCCATCCGTGGCGAAATTCCGCGACTGCAAGAGCTCCAAGAGGCGGAAAAAGGCGACACCTACATCGTCAATAAATTTCATCCCGGCAAAATCGCTACGATTGAACTGACCTTCGCACCCGACGATGGTGGACCCGATGCCGTGATCTTGGTGCAGCGAACCGCTGCCGGGGCACGCACCGTCAGTTCGCCATCAGGCCATGCCAATCCTGAAGCCTTTCTGCGTTCGCTCAACGAAGACTTCGTGTTGGTGGACTATCACACCTTCGCCGGTTTCATCGACGCCACGGCCCTAAACCGGGGCCGATCCTTCGCCGCATTGATTGGCCTGAACAGCTATTCGACACTGCGCCAGGCACTTGAGGGTGCCGACAACACTCGCACCATCAATTCCGACTTGGGTATCACCGTCCTCGAAACAAAGATTACTGCGGAACGCGGCAAGGCCAATGACGCAAAGGTCAAGGTGATAGAAGCTTACCGCGATTTGACGACGCAGGAGATCGCGCAGCTCACTGATCGCGCCGAGCTAGAGGCCGCGGCTACTAATATCCTCGCGGGTATCGGCACGCTCCAATCTGTCATGGCCGGTAAGACAGTTGCAGATTTTGACCACAAAGCCGCCGTGGCGGCAATCGAAGCGGAAGAAGACAGCGTTAGTCGCCGCAAGCTTGCGAAGATGCGGGAGGATCGAGACGCAATTCGAGCCTTGTCCTTCTCTGCCGACCACGCCTCGCAGATCAACGTGCTGCTCGCAGCGGCGAAAGAGCGCGATGAAGCGGTCGAGAAGGTTGGCAGCGCGGAAATCCGTGAACTCTTAAAGAAGGCGGCGTCTGTTATGGGGACGGCGGCATGGCCGACAGACCAGACCTGTCCTGTTTGCGAACTGCCCCAATCTCAGCCGCTGAAGGCTAGGTTGGAAGAAAAAATCGCGCTGTACGATACGGCCAAAGATTTGGACGCCGCGCTGTGCACGTTATGCAATGAGTGCCCTGCGATCGACCTGCTTGCAAAACTCGAAACGGCCGTGCCGCTGGGGATTCCAGCTAGTGCCCAGATTGCCCCGGGTCTTGTGCGCGCTGCTAAACAAGGCTCGGTTTCAACCGCGAACCTGATCGGCCTGCATAAGCGACTAGAGGAATTGATTGCAGCTCGTGACAACAAGGTCGCGGACTTTGAGGCCGAGATAAAGAAGCTCGAAGACACTCTTCCGCCGTCGGTGGTTGCGTCATCGCGAGCCGTGGAGAACGCAAAGAAATTCAGGGACGAGTTTGCCAACTACGCCAAGGCCCTAGCGACCGCCGAAAGCGACAAGCGCAAGCTCGCGAAGCTGCAACGCTGGCGAGCTTTCATTCATCAAGCAGCAGAGGTGTTCTCGAACGCAGAGACTGCGCTGTCTAATAACCGCCTGAAGGAAATCGAAGGGTCATACAAAGCGCTATTCCCGCTTCTGATGCGCGGCGCTCCCGATCTGAAGCCGCAGCTCTCACGCGCCGCTAACAGCCAGAACATCGATTTACGCCTGTCCGACTTTTACGGTGAGTCAAATATCAGTGCGCGCGCAGTTTTGTCCGAAAGTTACCGCAACGCCGTCGCAGCCTCGATCTTCCTGTCCGCGGCCACGAAAAACTCCCGGCCTCCCAGGTTTATGGTGCTGGACGACATCACGTCGAGCTTCGATGGCGGACACCAGTTTTTCTTGATGGACGCGCTTTTGACAAAGCTGCGCTACGGCGTCGCCGCCGAGGGCATTCAATTCATTATCTTAAGTCACGACAGCGCTCTCGAAAAATACTTCGATAAACTCGGTAATACGCCTGAGTGGCACCATCAAAAGCTCCAAGGACTTCCCCCTAAGGGGAACATCCTATCTAGTGCTCAAGGAGCCGATCGGCTCAAAAAACAAGCCACAGATTTGCTCAACATCGGCAACGTCGATTTGGGCGGTCCGTTGGTGCGGCAGTACATGGAGTATAAACTGGGTTACATAATCTCGAAACTCCAAATTCCGGTGCCTGCCGACTACGCGACAAGGCCGGACAAGCGAACGCTCTCCACCTATCTTGACGCAATCAATAATGCCGTGTCGCTCTACGATAAGGCGGGAACCTGCGTCATGGATGCGGCGCAGATTGCATCGGTGGGTCAGACCGCCGTCGCCTCGCTCATGAGCAATATGGTTTCGCACTACGAAACCGGCGCGGGCCAACCCTTGAACGCTTATGCAATGCTCGGCGTCGTCAATGAAATAGACGCTTACGTCGAAAACTTTCGTCGAACTGATCCGAACAATCCAGGGCAGCGGATTTTCTACAAGGCATTGAACAAGTCCTAAGGTTGCGCCGCCGTAGTCTGAACTTTGTGACCTGAGCCTTGTGCCAAGGACAGTCCGCTTTTGCGCGATGTCGCGCTCCCGATGAACGACCGAGATTGGGGCGCAAAGCTGCCAAGCATCATCACAATTTTGCTCACACTTATTTCCCGTCTTCGACAGAGGCTTTCTTCCTAACCTCGATCAGCCGCGCCCCGGCCTCCGCCTCATCCATGCCCATCATCCGAGCAGCCATCCATTCCGGCACATGCCAGCTTTCGGGGAGCGCTCGGGCAACGGTTCCTGGCAGGAACGACCAGAGCAGGATGCCGGCCAGGAACGCACCGCCGCCGATCCGTACCTCGCGCTGCCGCTGAACCTCGGTCGAACGCGCGCGGATCGCGATGCCATCGACCCGGCCCAACGCTTCCTTAAGCGCGCCATGCGCCTCGACGATGATGCGTCGGTCCTCGGCGCGGACGTCGGTGGCTGCACGGGTGATGTGATGCCCCATGTCTGCCGGGGTAAGCTGTACCGCAGGACTATCCTCGATGCGACCGAGGGCCTCGCTGGTTGCCGCCAGCTCTTTCTGGATGTTGCCCAGTGTAGTGCTGTAATCCGGGGTTCGTTCGCGCGCAGCACTGAGCCCCTCAATGGCACTGTGGAGCAACGACACTTCGCGCCGAAGCGCCTCGAACGCTTCGGCGGCATCATTGCGGGCGGGCGGGGCAGGGACGGTTCTGGTCATGAGCCCTGCCTACAAGCCGAGCCCACGACCCCGCGAGTGGCCGATCCATTGCTGGAGCCCCTGAGACAAGGATTGTCCGGGGGCGAGGGCGATGCCGAGCTCTTTGGTCCGTCCGCGCAGCAGCGACTCGAGCTGCGGGTCGCGGTGGAGGCTGTTGGCGAGCGCAGACATCCGGTCCTTGACTCCGGTTGCCGCTGCATAGTCGGTCTGCCGCTCGAACTGCATCACTTCCTGCCGGGCATGCCGCCAGTCAGCCACGAACCGGTTGGCCCGCTCGCCAAGCTCGACCCGCAACTCGCCTTCGATCAGCATCGCCCGGATCGTGCGCCGGGTTTGCCCGCCCGCTGCCTCATCGACCAGCCCAGGGGTCCTGTTTATCGCCGATCGCAGATCCTCGGCCCCGCCGGGCTGCACCTGCTCGAGCGCATCCCAGGCGCGGGTGAACGCCCGGCGCTGCTCGACCAGCGGCTCCAGCCCCTGGCGTTGCATCCCGATCATCGCCTTGGCGGCCTCAGCATAGCGCTGCACCGCGCGCTCGAGCGGCGGCACCACGGTCCGCTGCACGAGCGGCCCGGCATTGAGCCCAAGCCCCTCGAACGGTCCGCTCGGCTGAGCGGACGGCACAACTTCCGGCTGCGTCCGCTGCACCTTAGGCGCAGACCCGAGCCACAACCCGTCGAACAGCCCGCGCTTGGGTTCTGCGACCGGTGCAGCCTCCGGCGCCCGCCCATAGTCGCTGGCCATGTCTTTGCTGCGCTCGCGCGACAGGGTGCGGACCAGTCGACCCTGATCGGCAAAGTCATCCTGGCCATAATGGAGGCTCACCCCCTCGCGGTGCCGGGTCATCGCGACATAGGCGCCGTGCCGATCCATGCCCGGTGTTGCGAGCACATGCACCCGGTCAACGGTTATGCCCTGTGCCTTGTGAATGGTGGCAGCATAGCCATGATCAAGATGGGCATAGTCCTTGAGGTCGATCCGAACCGAGCGGCCATCATCGGTGCGCACCTGCACCGCCACCGGGGTCACCTGCTCGACCGTGCCAAGCGTGCCGTTTTTCACCTCGAGGCTGCGCTCGTTTTTCAGGAACATGACCCGGTCCCCGGTGGCGAACGACCGGCTGCCGCGCTCGACTTGAACCTCCACATCAACGCCCAGCCCGCCAGTGTCGCGCAGCCGTTCGCGCGCGGCCTCGTTGAGCAACCGCACCTCGTCATTGGTGTGCGTCAGGATGATCCGGCTGGCAGTAGGTGCGGCCTGTCGATCTCGCTCCCATCGCTCGATCAGCTGGTCCCGTGCCTGCTCGCGCGTCTCCGCGGCATGGACATGCCCAGCTTCGGCATAGGCATCGATCGCCTCACCGGTGCGACCGGTCGCCAGCTGCCGGGTGGCATCGCGCTGCCAGTCCTCGACCTGGCGGCGAACGCCGGTGATCTCGACCGCGCCATGCCGTTCGGCGACCGAGCGAAACGCCGCCCCGGCTTCGATCGCCTGTAGCTGCTCCGGATCACCGACCAGCACGAGCTTCGCTCCGCGCTTCTGCACTTCGCTCACCACGCGCTCCATCTGACGCGTGCCGATCATGCCAGCTTCGTCGACCACCAGCACCGAGCGATCGGTCAGCAGTTCGCGGCCCTGACCCCATTGATGCTCGAGACTGGCAATCGTGCGCGACGCGATGCCTGACCCGCCCACGAGGTTCGCGGCGGCAATGCCCGACAGGGCAGCCCCGCGCACCTCAAAGCCAGCACGTTCCCAAGCTTCGCGCGCAACACCGAGCATCGCGCTCTTGCCGGTCCCGGCATAGCCGACCACCGATGACAACCCGCAATCCCCGGTCACATGCTCGAGCGCCCCGCGCTGCTCGACCGACAGGTCCAGACCGCGCTGCTCGGCAGCTGCCAAGGCGCGATCCCGATGGCGCGGTGCCAGGCGGTGCGCCCGCTGCCGGTCGAGCGATGCGGTCGCCCGCTCAAGCCGCTGCTCGGTCTCCAGTATCGAGCGAGAGGTGAACCGCTCATCGCCCCGTCCGTCGGTCCCTAGCTTCACGATCTCCGGCGATGCGCGCACCGCTGCCATCACCTGGTCGAACTGGTCCTTCCCCTCGCTATGCCGATGCACGAACATCGCAAGCTCACGGGTCGTGAACGTCGATTGCTGATGGGTGATCGCATCCAGCGCGATCCGCGGATCGGCGAGGATCTTGTCGCCATTGGACCGGGCAATTGCATGATGCTCGACCAGCCGCTCGCAGTCCCTGCCTTCGACCGCCATGCGGGCGGCGGCAGGACCGATCTTATTCTGCGGCTCGAGCTCGATGCCTTGCGCTTCCAGCGACCGGTGATCGATGCGTGCATCGATATCGAGTGCGGCGAGCCGTTCGTTGACATGGCCCGCCCAGCGTTCCCGCCAGCCCTCCAGAACATCGGTCCGGTTCCACTCGCGGCACTTTTTGCCAAATCCGTCCTCATCGACCTCGCGCATGGTCAGCATGACATGCGCATGCGGCTTGGGCTGGCCATCGACGCCGACATCCCAATGGACATTGAGGTCGGCCACCATGCCCTCACTGACAAACTCCCGCTGCACGAAGTCGCGGGCAAGCTCGATCACTTGGGCGACGGTCATTTCCCGGGGGATTGCGAACTCGACCTCCCGGGCAAGCTGAGCATCCTTGCGCAACTCGGCGGCCTCGACTGCGTTCCACAGCTGCTCGCGGTCCGACCAGGCCTCCGGTGCCCCTTCGGGCAGCATCACCTCGGAATGCATGACGCCGGTTTTGTTGGTGAAGTCATGGCTGCGATCGAGCCGATCGTCGCGCAGCCGCCCGGCAGAACGATAGGCAGCCGCGGCGACCGCCGACGAACCAACCGCCCGCGAGATGACCTTTGCAGAGAAATGGTAGATCGCCATGACGGCCATCCATCTACACCGCAAAACGCACGTCGGCACGACGTATAAGCGCGCCCTCAAAAGAATTCATCTTTCTCGGGACGCCGGAATCTCACCAAAGATCAACGCATTGCTGCTGATCGAGCCGGCCGATAACTGGTTGGTCCCCAAGCCAAATGAGAGGGACAACCCATGCGCAAACCACGAGACTTCGATGCCGAACTGAAGGCACTGACCGAGCGCGCCAAACAGCTTCGGACCAGAAAGCAAAGCCAGCTGGGTGAGCTGGTCATTGCCACCGGCGCTGACAGCCTCAGCCCCGACGAACTTGCCGGCGCGCTGCTCGCGCTTGCCCAGACCACCGACCGCACGAAGCGGGAGGCGTGGCGGCGGCGGGGCGAGGCGTTCTTTCAGGGTAAGCGCGACCAGTCTCGGGCAAGCGCTGCGGACCAGCAACACAGCGAGCCGCAGGATCAAGTCGCAGATCGCGCGGACACAGGCCAGCCAGGCGCGGCATGATCACCGGGACTGGCAGGTGAAGCGGCGTGTACGCACCCGCCAGCTGATCGAGCTGGGCGGCCTCATCGCCAAGGCGGGGCTCATCGAGCTGACGGACGATGATCGGGCGGTGATCCTTGGGTTGCTGGTCGAGGCTGCGGCGCGGCTGCAGAGCGACGAGCGGGGGAGCGTGCTCGCGCTCTGGCGGCGACGGGGGACGCGAAGCTTTGCGGACGGCGCAGAGCAATTCCAGCAAAGCGGCGATATGGGCAATGGAACGAACTGAGCGATGTGCAACAAGGCACACTATGACGGCCGTTATCGTGCGCTTGGAGGAACACTGAGAACCCACCGCATACTATGGTCGATGCGCCAATGCCTCAGTTGACGGATTTGCACCGATCCATATTGGAAGACGAGGATGTATGAGCCACCTCGACCAAGATGGTAATCGCGTGGCTTGGAAATAGCGGGCGAACGCCCGAGAAAGCTTACAAAGGCCGATCGGTTTCCTGCAGCTATGCGCCATAATCTTCGTCGTTCGGCAACCTATTCGACGATCCTGAAAGCGGACTTTCCCTGGCGGAATGGCGGCCGGCAAAAGGAGGGCGAAGAAGATCAGTTTAAGTGCATGTCGGCTTCTCTTTGCACGACATAGAGTTGGGCGTTGAACTCCCGAAGCCCAATGTCAGCAAGACGGCGCAGCTGCTCCATCTCCGGGTCGCTGGCGGGCGGCGTCGTAGCCGGCGGCAAGGCCGCCATCTGTCGCCTGACGAAGGCCTCAACTCCGGAGACGCCATCGCGCGCCTCGACGACGGGAGCCGAGAAGTAATCGAACTCGCCGCGCGCACGAGCGATCTGGCGTGTCCGCTCCCGGGCGCCCTCGGCACAGACGATCGCGGCGTCAACCACTTCCCGGAGTGGCCGCTTGTCGAACTGGAGCCGCTCGAGAAGCAGCGACTCCAGCTCACTCGCGCCTAGGGAGGGCACAATCTTGGGCTCGGACATGACAACGCAAGTTGTGCCGTCGAACGAGAGATGATGTGCGCCCTCGTCGGGGAACGCGCCGATAGCCGCTGGACTCACGAAGAACGAGCGCGCGCGTACCTCGCCATTGAGGAATGCATCGTCGAACTCTTCCTTCTGATGAAACATCGGGGCCGCGTACAAGACGACATTCGGCGCTTGGTCGAGCTCGATCAGCATGTCGTGCTGATCGGAATCACGACGCGCAGTCAGAGCAATCCGATGATACGGCAACGTCAGAGCCGCCCCAGCCTTGATCTCGCGCGCGGTTCCACGCGTAAGCCTGTCTGACCGCTTGAACTGAAGGAAGAGCGGCAGTCCCGGCGCCTCGAGCTTCACGTCATACCCCCCGCCGGCTTTTCCCTCCTCGATGAGAGAGGGGAAGACCGGCGCTGCCACCAGTGAACCGAGTGAGAGGACCAACTCGTGCGTCAGGGCGAAGCCATACGAGAATTCAGAGATTAAAGATCGGACCATCCGGCTCGTGTCAGTCGACGAACATCGCGGCGGCCGCTTCAACACGCTTGCGGATCGCTTCTGAGCCCGAGGTCGTCTTGAAGTCGTCCGGCAATGCGGCAAGAGACTTGGTGACCTTAAGAAGCCAGAACTGCAGAGCGGTCCGCTCGCCAGCCGCGAGATCGCCTCGGCGCGCCGCCACAAACGGCTGAACGTGATCCAGCACCTTGACCGCATAGGATCGATGGCTCCCGTCGCCGAGCATCGCGTCAATCCGCTCGACTCCTTCGAGAATCTTGTCGATATTGAAGATCGTCTGCCCCGCTTTTTGCTTCGCCGCGCGCAAAAGCGCGATACGGAAAGCTTGGGTATCAATCTGATAGGTCTGGAACCCAGGAAGATCCCTGGCCTTTCGATAAGCGGTCCCAATGTATTCGTCGGCCGTGTCGAGCCGAGGCATCTCGGCCATCGCTATCGCGTACTGAAGCCAGAAGAGCGGCTCCCCATTTACGCGCTCGTCGTAGCGAAGTCGTTCGTAGATGCCGACTATGATTGCGTCCGGATCGCCTTTCCCACGCAGCGTTCGCCGCAGGCTCGAATAAGCTATCATCGTCGACATGAGGATACGGTACGGACGCTCGCTCCGTCGCTGGGCCGCAGCCAGCGTCATGTCGACGACGGCGTCGGCGATCTCCTCAGGGTCAATGAAAGCGGCGATAACGAACGAAGAGAACACCGCTGATCGGGCCTTGAAGCTGTCAGCCGACGTCTCGAAGATCTCATGGGAGAGATCCTCCAGCGGCTTGAGCACCGCGAACGGATCCTCACCGACCACGGATCGCACGAAGGCCGCCCCGACCGCGCCCTGATGGGTAGCGATCAGCATCGTCATCGTCAGGATTCGCCGCGTGGCGCGCTTCTCGAAAAGCGGCGCCAACGATGATTGGACGCGGTCGCGGATAGCTTTGTTTTCGAACAGGTCGAGCAGGAGGTCGCGCAGATCGCTGCGGCGATCATCGGCGGGCGCGCGAAGGCCGCAGCGCTCGCACAATTGGCCGAAGGCCAACACCTCGGAGCGCGCCAGCGTGTTCAGGCTGATCCGATCGAACGGCTTGGGCAGAAGCTGGACAAGCTCGTGAAACCGGACCTCGAACGTGCCCGTGCGAACCTCCACCACGAGCTTGGCATTCGGGAGCGCCTCGCGAAGGCCACGCAGATTATCCTGCGCGGCTGAATACTGATCGACGAAGACGACCACGCCATCGATGCCAGCTAGCGCCGCCACTTCCCGCTTGAGATCAGGATGCCCGGGTCGATGCAACAGACAAGTCCACCCTCGCGAGACAAGTTCGAACGCCAAAAGGTGAAGGAAGATCGACTTTCCGTTTCCGAGCCGCCCATCGACTACGAGCGACGCCTTGGCCTCCACCGCGTCGGCAGCTATTCGCACAGCCTCAGATCGAGCGATCGCGTAGTCCTCGCTGGGTTGCGAACGGGCGAGACGACCTGCATCGAAATCGCCGTAGACAAGCAGATCGAAAACCTCGGCGGCGGTCGGACGAGCGCCCGCCTTCCTGTCGCGCGTCGGCGCGAGCGAGCGGAAGGATCGCAAACTGTCGAGTGTGGGAGCGGTGGAGCGCGGAGCGTGCGCAAGCGCTTCCGCGAAACCGTCAGTTCCGATAAACATCGTGCGCCCGTACTGGGCGGTACGTCGCACGAACGTCTTGTTGGGATCGCGACCTTGGATGAAGATCGTCCGCTCAGCCAGCTTCGGATTGGCCATCAGCAGGCCGGCGATGTGGTAGTCGGCGAGGCTGTAGCCGACGATGTATAGGGCGCTAGCGAAGGCGAGATCGCGTTGGAACTGGTCGTACCACGGCGAGCGGACGACATACTGATTCACGTAAGAACCCTCGCCGAGAACAAGGCTCTCCATCACGTTCTCGGGCGTGATCAACCGGATACTGCCGTGGAGATGCACGACCGCCCCATGAGGTAGTTTGTTCGGAACTGCCTCCGAGACGTCGAATGCGTTCGGGGCTGCCTTTTTGTTTAACCGGTGCAGCTCGACTGCATCATCATAGTTGGTCGAATAGATGCGCCGCCACGGCTCGTTGAGGACGGCCGTCTGTCCGGCGGTCAGTTTGGTCAGCCGAAAAATCCTGTAGAGTTCATCGCGAAGCTTCCGCGAATCATCCTCGGCGAACTCCTCGCTGAGAACTTGAAGATCATAGTCCGTATCCGCCGGCAGCTTGAGTTGCTCGATGAAGTGGCGACGCAGCCCCTTCCCATTCGGCGGGCTCGCTTGCGCGATGCTCGTGGCGCCGAGGCTGAATCCGGACCCAAGGAAAAGGATTGAGGATTCTGGATCGACCTCTCCAAGTTCATCAATATCCCGTGCCATTATCCCCCTTTCGCACGATAGTGTGACGTATTGTTCGCGACCGCAACTCTGCCCCTCAATCGTTCCTCCGCGCGGTCGACAGCCATTCCAAATTAGATGCGAGATCGTCACTTCTTTGAAGTCGGGCGGAGTCCGCTTCAGCGTGACCGCATCCCAACAACCGCCCGACGGTTTCCGGCCCATCCGCGGTCATCATTGGTCCCGTTTTCGCTGACCTTGAATGACCAGTTTCAGCGAAACCGGGCATCTACATGCACCATAGCGATCGGCGGCTGTTTCATTTTTTTAGGGGATTGATAGATTTGCGAGGTTTGAGGGATGGTGTGTTAGCGGGTGTGGTTTTGTTTTCATAGCGGCGCTGATCAGCTTTTCTGTTGATTTTTCGATCGGCTTGGGTCTTGGCTTGAGTACGATGCTATCTTTTCTCAATTTGTTTAAAGTCAATCTTGCACGCAAAATTTGCCTGGTTTTAGAGTGTAGCGTTAATACGTAACAATCCGCGCGTTTCAACAGTTAAGTAAATCATCATTACCGTTCCGGTTTGGCAACGATAACTGCCTTAGTCGAGCTTGAGTCTGGCGAAGAGTGGTAGATGGTTGGCGACCTTTGTGCCGTCATCTTTATATATGACCTCAATTTCCGTAACGCTATTTGGCGATACGCGACCTTGCACAGTCGTGTTGACGAGAAGCTTGCTGTCTAGCCGGAGGTCGGTAGCGGTATGACGGTGCAGTGCTTCGACGAGCAAGCCATGTCGGCAGATGGCGCATAGTTGAGTCTGGCCGCTCTCGTTATTTGATAGACCGGCCTGACGCCGTGATCGTGAAAACCGTGATCTGGGACTTCTCGCTACCGAGGCTCGCCGGGACCGCTAAACATCAATCCCATCGTCGCCGACAATTTTGCGATCGGCGAGACGATTGCCAGCTCCAAAATATTCTGACCTGCTTCTAATAACATCAACTGCTAGAGGGCCTAGTGCACATTGATGTGTTGAACGCCGTTGACCTGCGCTACGTCATTTCACATTGGAGGTGATACGTCACATGATTCTGTAGACGCCCGCCCTCCTTGGGCACATTTTTCAGTCGGAAGACATGATGAAGGTTTCGCTGCACAGTCACTGCGCCGGTACAGAACGTATCCCGCGTTACATATTGGATGATGTCCTCGTGGCGGCAGCGGCGGTCGAGGTTCGTGTCGAGCGCGGCGCGGCGCCGCGCATTCGTGATCATTTTGTCGCGGCGCTTCGGTCGAGAGGCTGGTCAAGCGAAGTGACCGTCTCGCGCGGTTCCGACATGAGCATCACCTCAATGCGAGAGAATTTTGGCCTCTGCCTCCAAACCGGCAATATGGCGCGTATGTATGCGGATTTGATGAAGCTTCAGACGATGTATCTAAATGATGCCATCGAGGGCGCGGTTTTCGTTCTGCCGTCCCAGCCTGTCGCGTTGGCGATGGGCGACAATATCGCCCAAGCCGCGCGGCTCGAGCGCGAACTCGAGATTTTTCGCAAGGCCTATTATGTTCCGACGCTGATCGTCGCATTGGAGTGAATATGCCGGAGATGGATTTGCCCGATACGCCGAAAGGGTCGCGGTTCGGTTGGCCGCGTCCTGCCCGCCTTGAAGAGTTCGAGGCTCGACTGCAAATCAAGGGCCTAGCAACGGACCGAGTGGTGTTTCAGGGCCTGAATCAGGACCTGCCGATCATCCGCATTCCGATCGATCTCCCTAAATATCGCTTGGTCAACGGGCGAACAGCCTCGCTGCAGGTCGAGCATCTCGCCCTCAATCCGGATCTTCGCTCCGATCTTTTCTCCGGTGATCCCGAGATGTGGGACGCTCAAGAGGCTCAGCATGAGCTCCTGCTGAAACTCGGTCGCTTGTCAGATTTGGATGGCTATTTCGAAGATGCGGCCCGGAAGCAGGTGAACCCGTTGCTACTCGACGAGGCAGGCTTCGTCGTCAATGGCAACCGCCGCCTGTCGATGTGGCGGCAGCTCCTGCACGACGATCCTGAGAAATACGGTCATTTCGAGCATATCGAAGTGGTCGTCCTTCCCCACGCGACGGAGAAAGACATCAACCGTCTGGAGGCGCAGCTCCAGATCGAGAAGGACATTCGGGCTGACTATAGCTGGGATGCTCAGGCCAATATGATGCTTGCGAAGATGGAGCGCGACAACATCAAGGCGGAAGAGCTCTGTAATCTTTACAAAATGAAGGACACCGAGTTCGCCCAGCTGCTCGACATGCGCGCATATGCAGACGAGTATCTCAGGTCGCGGGACAAGGCGAACAGGTGGTCCGAAGTCTCCGGCCAGGAGCACACCTTCCAGCGTCTTGCTCAGAGCCGATCGAAGCTTACGGGCGTTGGACGGAAGGAAATTTTCAAGGAAGCCGCTTTTGCCTTGATCGACGATCCGGCCGCGGTTGGCCGTCTCTACATTGCGATCCCGGAATTGGCGGCCAACCTCGACAAGGTCGTCGAACGGCTCGCCAGTGAAATGGACCTGGATATGACAGCGCCGGATGACGGTCTGGGCGACTTGTTTGGAGACGAAAAAGGTGATGAAAGCGATGTCCAGCAGACAGCGCTGATTCAGGCCCTGCGAAATCCCGATCAACGCATACTGGCCCGCGAAACGATCGGCGAGGTTCTGGAGACCGAACGACAGGTCAAAAAGGATGTGAAGAAGGCGGGGTATCTCTTGGACCAGTGCGCCAGAGCGAACAGCTTCCTGACGGCAGCCGCAAAGGAAGGGCTAAGACCCGAATCCAAGATCACCGGCGTAGCCAAGCAGCTCGATGAGATCGAAGCACGTGCCGCCGCTATTCGCGCGTATTTGGTCACACGTGCTTAACATTGCTTATCGAGCGAAGGATGGCCGGGCCGTCTTTACCTGGGACGCAGGTGGGAGCTTTAGCAGTTGGACGGCCATGCTCACGCGCGTCGCCTATGACGCGAGCCAGGACGCGACGCTCGAAGGCGTTGCAGGCTTTTCCCTCCCTTGGTGGGCTTTCGTCGGGTCCCGGGACCAGTTCCTGCAGGTATTCCGCGCAAACGAACTGAAACTCGGAACTGGCCTCTTCATTTCCCCTGAGGCCACCGCCCTTTTGCAGCAATCCCAACGGGCAGCTGCAAGTTATCGGGGCGCGTCGGGCGCCGCACCATTGTCACTCGACATGCTGAGAGCCTCGCTTGAAATCTCGGGCTTCGGCCGCTCCCTTTCAGAACACCAGTGCGCGAATGTAGCGCGCCTCGCCGCCTTGCCGGCGGCCGCGACCTTTTCGGTGCCGGGCGCCGGAAAGACAACCGAAGCGCTGGCCTTTTTCACCCTTCGCGCACAGCGAGGCGATCGGTTGCTCGTGATCGCGCCGAAAAACGCCTTCGCGGCATGGGATGAACAGATTCAGGAGTGCCTGGGGGACGCCGCTGGCAGCTTTGTCCGTCTTCGCGGCGGACGCGACCGCATACGAGCAAGTCTTGCGGACGACCCGCCGCTGATGCTGATGACCTATCAGCAGCTTCCGCGGGTCCAGGATTTGATTGCCCAGCATCTGGCCCGTTATCGAACCTTTGTGTTTCTGGATGAAAGTCACCGTATCAAGTCGGGTGTGAGCGGCGCCAGTGGACGCTCGATTATAGAGCTATCCCATCTGCCGGTCGGCAAGCTCATCATGAGTGGTACGCCAATGCCCCAGTCGGTTAGCGACCTGATCCCTCAGTTCCAGTTCCTCTATCCCGAGGTCCGGGCCGAGGAAGAGACTGTCGTCGATCTGGTGCGGCCGATCCATGTGCGAACCAACAAGAGGCAACTTGATCTTCCCGAGGTCACTCGCAATCTCATCTCCTTGCCGATGGCACCGGTCCAGCAAGAGCTATACGAGCTGATGCGTCGGGAAGTCGCGCGGGAGGCTTCGGTCATGCTCGATGCCCAAGGCAAGCAGACTTTCAGGGCCCTCGGCCGCTCCGTGTCCCGCCTACTTCAGTTCGTCTCCAACCCCTCGCTTCTCGCCGCCCAGATCGGCTTTGCTCACCACGACCTTCTGGCGGCCGTGCTCGCGGAGGGGGAAGGTCCCAAGCTCGACTATGTGCTCCGGCGAGCGCGCCAACTTTCACGCCAGGGGCACAAGGTGCTGATCTGGTCGTCCTTCGTCCGCAATGTCGAGTATATGGCTTCGCGGTTGGCGGACCTCGGCGCGGTCTACATCCACGGCGGGGTGGACGCTGGCGACGAAGACGATGCCGACACTCGCGAAGGGAAGATCAAGGCGTTCCACGACGATGAAAACGTCCGCGTGATGGTGGCCAATCCGGCTGCGGCCAGCGAGGGGATTAGCCTCCACCGCGTCTGCCACCACGCGATCTATCTGGACCGCACTTTCAACGCTGCACATTATCTGCAATCGGAAGACCGGATTCACCGGTTCGGCTTGGGGAAGGACGAGGAAACGATCATCGAGATCGTCGAGTGCGCCGGAACGGTTGATGAAACCGTCCGCTCCCGGCTTGGGTTCAAGATTGGCGAGATGGCCAAGGCGCTCGATGACTCGTCGCTTGCTCCAGATCCCATTCCGATTGACCCGGTCCAGGTCGGCACCGCGGATGTCGAGGATTATGTGACCGGCCTCCAGGTAGATGACATCCGTGCGATCGCGGCCGATCTCGGTTCCCCGCAGTGACGCTCGCCCTGTCGCCCGGCCTGGCTCAGGCGGGCATTGCCCTTCTCGACCTGCTGCAAAGGCGGCCCCTGTCGGCAGCAGACCTGCTTTCCGGCCTTCCCAAGGTCGGCGGCATGTCGTCGGCCTCCGCCCTATCTCTGGCGGAAGCTCTGGCTTGGCTGGACATAAATGAAACGGGTGAGTTACAGGCGTCAGCGGCGGGATTGCAGGTCTGCGGCGCCGACGGATATGAAGCCGCCCTGCGCTCTATCCTGCTGCATTATGTCGACACCCAAAATCCCGATTGGCTTCAGAATGCGACCTATGGCCGTTCTCGGGTTTTGAACTTCTGCCCCGTCGGTGTGCGCCAGGTCTTCGTCGAGGCAGGCCTGGCCGGCGCGCTGGACGACGAGGTGGTAGCCTTCTGGGACTGGCTTGCAGCGATTGCCCGAGGACTTCAGAAGGATCAGCTCGTCGCCATCGGGCGTGAAGGGGAGCGATTGACCCTGATCCATGAAGAGGCTCGCACCGGAGCCAAGCCGCGCTGGATAGCAATTGACAGCAATCAGGACGGCTACGACGTTCTTTCGGTCAGGGCGGCAGACGATCGCACTTTTCTCTCTATCGAGGTCAAAGCCAGCCGCAGCGGGAGGAATGGGTCGCTGCACCTCACCCGTCACGAATGGGAGATCGCACTCGATCGCCCTTTTCATCTGTTTCACCTCTGGGATTTATCGTGCGCGCCGCCCAAGCTCGCGAGCGTCGGAATGGACGAGATGGGGACGCATGTTCCAGTCGACGCCGGTGCAGGAGGTTGGGAAATGGTGGAGGTCCCATTTAAGGCCTTCGAAAGCCTTTTCGGCCCGGCCTTGATCTGACTAGGCTGCGGACTTCTCGAGGCGATGCCAGGGTAAGGTGTTGAACCAAGCACCGACCAACATGCCGCTCAGGATTGCGAGCGCGTGCGTAGTGAGTTTTTTCGATCCGGGGATGCTGTCGCCTTCCTCGACCTCGGCCGCTGCCTCCATGACATAGCCGATAACAGCGTGCTGATCATCGATCGGGGCGGAGCGGAGCCGCTCGTGGACCCTATCGGCCAGTTCGCCAAGAAAATCCGTGACCTGATAGGGTCGAAGCCCGCTAGCCCGGTGCGACCATGCCGCCTGGAGATCATCCGGAGTGCTCGCCTGCAGGATTTGTTCGATCTTCGCGAATTCGACGCCCAGCGCCATCGTCATGGTCCGGATCAACGGCGAACTGCGGAGCTCGCGCAACAGTTCGCCATCGAGGATAATCTCACGAATATCGACCGATGGCCCGTAGAAAAATCGCACTTGCCAGTCCCGCTCCCGCCCCCGTCCGTTGGCAAGCTCGAACCTCATGCCGCTCTTGAAACGCAGGCCAGGCAAAGCGGCCCGGAAACTACGCCCAGCGGGGTAGGTGCGTCCTTGCGCCGTCGGCGGAGTTACCGGTGCCGTCATCTCGGGCGGCCGCAGGTCCGAGCCGACACTCGCATATGGGGGCAGGTCATCAAACGAGACCCCTTGGCACGCCCGAGCGACCAGATAAGTGAAGGTGGGCGGAATGGCGTTGCCGACCATCTTTGCCTTTTCCGGGAAGGAGCGGGCATAGAATTGGTAGGTGATCGGGAAGCCCTGAAGGCAGGCGCGTTCCCGGATGCTCAGCCGGCGGAAGCCTTGGGCGCTATCGCCGATGACGATGCTTTCGCGCGAAACGCGGGTGCAGGTCGCTGTAACGGTCCGGGCCGGCAAATCCATGCCATCGGGGAAGGCCATATTGTTGTAAACCGGATGATAGGTCTTGGCCTCCCGGTTCATGCGAAGCTCTTCCGCGTTTAGGACGCCTTCGTTTTCCCGCTCCGTCACCGTCGCCGTCGCGAGCGCGCAACCCCAGACGGGATCGACGATAGTCTCGTCAGACGCGATTGCTGAAACAACATCGCCGAGGGTCCGCCGCGGCAGGCGCGGCTGGTAGGCTTTGATCAGATCAAATGGGATACTTCCCGCGATGCAGCGCCGGCGCGACTGCGGCGTCCCGTAATCGGAGAAGTCGATAATCTCGATCTGCATGCCGAGGTTGCGGAACCGATAAAGCGGATGGTCCGGATCGGCCATGCCTCGCTCGAGCACCTTCGCCACGCGGGGCACATTCTCTAGCGCCCAGAACCTCGGCTTCACATGTGCGACGACTTCCAGAAACCGGATGAGGTCCTTCAGCCCCTCGTCGAGGTCGCCGCCGCCGCCGCGGTTCGAATAGGAAAATTCGGTGCAGGGCGGGCTGCCGACGACAAGATCGATATCCGGCGGCAAATCTTCGACCTGCAACTGGCGAACGTCAGTCGGCTTCAGAGCGCCGCCGTGATTGCCATTATGCGTGTCGACCGCAGGTTGCCACCACTCGTAAGAGGCAACGACCTCGACGCCAGCCAGACGCAGCCCGAGACTCCACCCTCCGATGCCGGCGTAAAGATCAATTGCCCGCACTCGCGATCACCCCAGCGCGACTCACGCGCAACTTTCAAAGTAGAGCGATCATTTAGCAAGCTGAGAGCAAACTGCAAAATCTACCGCGCAATGACCGATACTGAGGCGCAAATTGCTGCTAATTTGCTTGTTCTGGTCCCGGCTCAGCTATCCGCTCACAGCACACCGCATGCACCACGCGGCCCAGCGCCTCGACCCGCTCGCCAAGCCAGCGCAGTTCCTCCTCGCTGATCCGGTAGTGCTTGGAGTAGCGAGCCTTCACATAGGCCTCCTTGAGCTTCTCCCAGGCGCGCTGCTCGAACCGGCGATCGGCCGGCCAGACATCCACCAGCCGCCGGTCCAGCCGCTCGGCCTGGGTCCGCAGGAACCCGATATTGTGAACATGCGGCGTGTAGAAGGTCACCACCAGCAACAGGCAGTGATAGAGACGCTCGGTGGCTTGGTGAAGGTCGAAGGCAGCCTTCTTCGTATCGCCGTCCCCTAGCGCGTATTGATAGCCGCGAAAGAAACTCTGTGCCGTCGGCATCCACTCCTCGAAATACTCCTTCGCCATGACGAGCGCCTGTTCGGGCGTCTTGGGCTTGGGGGTGTGGAGCTCGGTATCGTCGAATTGGTAGAGCGCGATGCCGTCGCGGGCGATGTCCATGAAGAAGTAGCGGCCATGGGCAAGGCCGTCGTTCACCTCCTGCAGGGTATGGACGATGAAGTTGACCGGAGTGTTGAGCGTCCGGGTGATGCCTAGCTCGCGGTTCAGCCGGTCCTGCAGCTTCAGCCAGTAGCTGACCCGGTCGGTGAGGCGCTTGTCGTTGACGATGACCAGCAGGTCGAAGTCCGACTTGTAGCCCTTGGCGGTATGCGGCTCATCGACCCAGCCGCCTCTGGCGTAGCTGCCATAAAGGATGACCTTGAGGATGCGGCCCTTCTTTTTCCACTCATGCTTGGCCAGCGCCAGCGCATCGTCGAATTCCTCGAACAGGATCTGCACCACCCGCTCAAGCTCGCGCTGCTTGGCCGGGGGTAGATGATCGATATCGCTGCGCATGGTCTCCTCACCCTGTAGGGCCTGAACGTGGATGGCAAGTCATTGGCATAGCTCACCATGGCCAGAGACGCCGCCAGAATGGATCGGGTTCGCGCCCGGCCTCGATGAGACGTTTCAGCCCCTCGACCAGCGCGGCCTCCACTCTGGCAACGCTGATCACGAACATCTTCGCCAGCGCCTCGTTGCTGAGCGAGGGGTCGGCACGCAGCGCCAGGATGAGCTGTCGCGCCAAGGGTGACATGCGCCGCAGTGCCTTGCGATCGATCCGGTTCGCTTTGCCCATGACGTCCTCCTGCGAGAACCGCCCAAATCCAGTGCCGGGATGGCCGGGGGGCGGCAGGAGCAGGCCCGCAAGCCCCGACGGCAAGGGCGGGGCGCACCCGCCAGGGCAGCAACGAAGTGGATGACCCCGGCACCGCCGGGGTTGCGCACCGTCCGGGCGGGGCTAGCAGCCAGCGACGACCACCGGCATTCCGGTATAGCAGAGGCGGTTGCTGTGAGGGCAGGGGACGACCGCGTGGGCTCGTGCTGACCAGCGGCAAAAATATTTGGTCGCAGTCCGGAAAGCAATGGCGAAGGCCAGCCAACGACGGGTCATCGCAGCGTAGAATCCTCAGAATCTCATCGCATTGACGGCTGCTCGCATCATCCGAAAGCTGCCCGGAACAGGGCATCACGACGATTGGATGATCAGCACATGACCCAGACCACCCCGGACCGTATCCTTCGCCTGCCCAAGGTTCTCGAGCGCACCGGCCTGTCGCGCGCCACCCTTTACCGGAAGATCAGGAGAGGGACCTTCCCGAAGCAGATCAAGATCGCGGAGCGTTGTTCCGGCTGGCGGGAATCAGCCATCAACGAATGGCTGCACAACCCGATCTATTGGGGGATGGATTAGGCGTGACCAATCGATTCCCGGCAAAAACTCACGACAGAGTGGTGCGTGGGAGTTCTGCTGGCCGAAGCAACAACAGCTTGGCGTTAAAAAGTGTCAGAGCGTCTCAGAGCGTCCGCTACCTAAAACGCTACCTTGACGATAGAACTGACCTTGCAATTAGCCCTAAGTCATTGAAAATATGGTGGACGCACTTGGGCTCGAACCAAGGACCCGCTGATTAAGAGTCAGCTGCTCTACCAACTGAGCTATGCGTCCATTCGCGGATGACTTGAGCCGGTCGAGGCCGGTCCCGTCAAGCGAGAGCGGGCCGTTAGCATCGGGTTTGGTGCTTGGCAACACCGGATGGCACAAAAAATGTCAGGGGCGCTTTCGATCGGATGCCGAGCGGTCGATTCCCATCATGATTCCGATACAGATCATCACGGTCATCAGCGCCGACCCGCCAAAGCTGATAAAGGGCAGGGGAATGCCCACCACCGGGGCAAGGCCCATGACCATCGCCATGTTGATCGACGCGTAGAAGAAAATTGTGGCGGAAAGCCCCGCGGCGGTCAGTTTTCCGAACCGTGTCTTCGCCTTCATGCCGACATGGATGCCCCAGCCGATCAGCAGGGTAAATCCGATGATCAGCATGACGCCGCCGGCAAGGCCCCATTCCTCCATCATCGTCGCCAGCGCGAAATCGGTGTGCCCTTCCGGCAGGTAATCCAAATGGCTTTGCGTGCCATTGAGGAACCCCTTGCCGAACCAGCCGCCGGAACCGATCGCGATCTTTGACTGGCTGATGTGATAGCCGGTGCCGAGCGGATCGCTTTCCGGATCGAGGAACGTCAGCACGCGGTTGCGCTGATAATCGTGCAACAGGAAATTGACCGCAAGGGGGACTGCCAGCGCAACACCCAGCCCGCCGCCGATGAACAGTCGCAGCGGCACCCCCGCAAGGAACATGACGGCGATTCCGCCAAAGGCGATCATAAGCGCAGTGCCAAGGTCCGGTTGCAGCATGACCAGCCCCATCGGCACGCCGATCAGCACGGCCCCCGGCCAGATGCCGGCTATCCGCCGGGTTTCGACGGGTGGCAGCATTTCGTAAAAGCGGGCGAGCGCCAGCACGATGCAAGGCTTCATCAATTCCGACGGCTGCAACCGGATGAACCCCAAGTCCAGCCATCGTTGCGCCCCGCCGCGCACTGCCCCCAAGAGTTCGACAAGGATCAGCAGGATCAGGATGCCAGCATAGCCCGGCAGTGCCCAGCGGGACCAGAAGGTCGTCGGTATGCGCGAAATGCCGATCGCCAGGCCAATAAAGGCGACCAGCCGGATCCCCTGGGACTGAGCCCATGGGCTGACGCTGCCGCCGGCTGCGGAATAGAGGACCAGAAGGCCGAACCCGCCCAGCATGATGACAAGCAATAGCAGGCGCCAGGGCAGGTCCGCGATGGTCGACGGGACGATCTCGTTCACCTTCATTGCGGAGCGCCCGCTACCGGGGCGCCGCCGCTGGCCTGTGCCCGACGTTCGGCATCGCGCTGAAACAGCCATGCGGCCTGTTTTTTGGCCATGCGCTCGGCGATGGTGCCACCCCATTCGGTTTCGAGTGCAGTCAGGGTCGCCATCGCCTTTTCCCGGTCGAACAACCAGGTGATGACATCGCGCGCCACCGGCGCTGCCGCTCCGGAGCCCGACATGCCATGTTCGATGACGACGGCAACGGCATATTGCGGATTATCGACGGGCGCGAACCCGACGAACAGGCCATGGTCGCGATATTTCCACGGCACGTTGAGGCCGCCGCGAGCGCCCCCCTCAATCCGCCGCACCTGCGCCGTACCCGTCTTGCCACCCATGCGGATGCCGTCCAGCTGAAGCCGGCTGCGGCCCGCCGTGCCGGCCCCGTTCACCACTTCGTCCATCCCCGACCGGATCAGGTTCATGCGGTCGGGCGGCACGTCCAGCGATGGGCCGACAATCGGTTCATCGGCAAGAATCCGGGGCACCAGCGCCCGGCCGGATGCGATCCGCGCGACCTGAACCGCCAACTGCAACGGACTGGCAAGCAGATACCCCTGACCGATCGATGCGTTCAGCGTGTCGGCCGCTGTCCATGCCTGTTTGTACTTTTTCAGCTTCCATGCCGGATCGGGCACAGTGCCATAACGCTGGGATGGAAAGGGCAGGGGGTACTCCGCGCCCAGACCAAGCTGCCGCGCGGCATCCGCCACCGCCTCCATCCCCGCCTCTCGCCCGACGGTGTAGAAATAGGTATTGCAGCTCTTGGCGATGGCACGGTGCAGATTGACCGGCCCGTGCCGCCCCAGACAGCGGAAGAAGCGGTTGCCAAGCTGATACCCGCCGGGGCAGTTCACGGTGCGTTCGGGATCGATGCCGGAACGCAGCGCGGCAAGCGCCGTTGCGGGCTTGAACGTCGATCCGGGCGGATACAGGCCCTGCAATGCCTTGTTGGTCAGCGGCAGGTGGTCGTCCGCCGTCAGAAATCCCCATTCGGCCCGGCTGATGCCGTCGGAAAAGGCATTGGGATCATAGGCAGGCATGGACGCAATCGCGAGGATGCCGCCAGTGCGGGTGTCGATGACCACGACCGCACCGGATTCGTTGCCCAGGCGCCGGGCGGCATAATCCTGCAGCCCCAGATCGATGGTCAGTTTCACCGTCTGGCCCGGCGTGTCGGGCCGGGTGGCGAGTTCCTTGACTAGTCGGCCGCTGGCGGTCACTTCCACCCGCTTCGCCCCGGGCTGACCCCGAAGGCGGGTTTCCAGCACCTTTTCAATGCCGTCCTTACCCAGCTTGAACCCCGGCGTGACCAGCAGGGGATCGCGTTCCTTCTTGAACTGTTCGGCACTGGCGGCACCGACATAGCCGATCAGGTGAGCAACCGCCGCGCCATTCGGGTAATGGCGCGCAAATCCCCGCGCGGGCTCAACGCCCGGCAGTTCGGGCAGGCGGACATTGACCGCGGCAAAGCGTTCCCAATCCAGATTTTCCGCAACCTGTACAGGGCGGAAACCGGACGCGCCCTTAAGGTCGTCGCGGATCCGCTGCATATCGTCCGCGGTCAGCGCCAGAAGCTGCTGCAACAGGCCAAGCGTCTGCTCGCCGTCCTTCATCCGGTCGGGGATCAGGTCGACGCGAAAATCCGTGCGGTTGGACGCGATCGCTGCGCCGCTGCGATCGACGATCCAGCCACGCCGCGGCGGCACGAGCGTCAGGTTGACGCGGTTGCTTTCCGCCAGCGTCCGGTACCGCTCATTCTCTGCAACGGACAGCCATGCCATGCGTCCGGCCAGCACGACACCGACGCCCGCCTGCAACCCGCCCATCAACAGTGCGCGGCGCGAAAAGCTGAACGCCTGCTGCGCCTCGGTCATCAGCTTGGTGGACCCGCCAAGCAGGTTATCGGCCTTCATGCGACCACTCGCTTGAGATCGAGCCAAGCCGCGATGCGAAACACGACGGGCAGCAGGACAATGGACGCCGCAATCTGGATCATCAGCGCGGTATCGACATGAGAGGAGATCGGCGCGGCAAAGATCCGCCCTCCGATCAGGCAAAAGGCGACGACGCTCGATGCCACCAGCCAGTCCTGCCAGAAACTACGCCACATCAGCCGCGTATCTAGCACGTCGATGCCCAGCAGGCACAGGGTCCACAGCACGACGGCACTGCCGACCGGCTGACCGCTGACCAGATCGTCGAACAGGCCAAGCGGCAGGGCAAACCACGCGGGCACCTTGCCCGGCATCAGGAAGCGCCAGCCGATCAGCAGCATCAGGCCAAAGGGCGGCAGCAGGGGGGCCGTTGCGACCAGCGGTAACAGCGACAGCAGGGAACCGACCATCACCGCCGCCGGCATCAGCCAGCGCCGGCTGTGCACCCGTTCATCGGCGCCAAGCAGGCTGCGGCCGCTCGGCGTCATTCCGCCGCGCCCGCATTTTCGGGCGGCGTTTCGTCCGGCCGGGCAAGTTCAGGGACATATGCCCGCTGGACCAGCGCAAAATCGAGCGCATCGGGATTGGCGAACGGCCGGCCGATCACTGCGTCGCGGCCACTGGCCAGCACGCGCGCAACGGGAATGCCGGGCGGGTAGATGCCGCCGGCGCCCGATGTGATGAAGCTGTCCCCGGCCTTGAGCGGCGCGTTGGACACATTGGCGACGCGGATATCAACCATGCCATCGCCGCGCCCGTTGATGATCGCCGGCATCCCGTCGCGCGTCCGCTGCGCTGGCACCACGCTGTCCGGATCGACGATCAGCAGGACGCGGGCGCTATTCGGGCCGGTTTCGATCACCCGCCCGATCAGTCCCTCTGGCCCGCGCACCGGCTGGGCACGGTTCACGCCTTGCATCGAGCCTGCATTCAGGATGGCATAGCGCCGGGTGCTCGACGCGGATGAAGCGACCAGCCGGGCCGCAATCACTGGCTCGATCGCCCGCTCGCGCAGCTGTGCAATGGCGCGCAGTCTCTGATTTTCGACGGTCAGGGCACGCGCCCGCTGCAACAGCAGGCGATTGTCCGCCAGTTCGCGCTTCAACCGCCGGTTTTCGCTGACCGCGCCGAAATAGGCGCCGATCCCCTCCGGAATGGCGCTCAGCTGTCGCCGGGTCCAGTGCGTGCCGGTGGCAAAGGGGGTCGTCACCTCTCGCACCGTGCCGCGCAGCACGCCGAATGCCTGCGGGTCCAGAATGGACAGCAGCAATGCAGCCGCGCCGATAACGACCCCGGAAACGGCGATCACATAGCCGATGAACAGCGAATATTGCGCCCGTTTGGAAAAGCCGGGGCGGTTTTTCGGCGGTGCCATGACCGCGCTCCCTGGATCAGCCCGCGAGGAGCACGCCGCGATACACCGGATCCTCCAGCGCGCGGCCGGTACCCAGCGCAACGCAGGTCAGCGGATCTTCGGCAACGGACACCGGCAGGCCGGTTTCGTCGCGCAGCACCTCGTCCAGCCCGGCCAGCAGCGCGCCGCCGCCGGTCAGGACGATGCCCTGATCGACAATGTCGGCCGCCAGTTCGGGCGCAGTGTTTTCGAGCGCGATCCGCACGCCCTCGACAATCGCACCAACGGGTTCGGACAGTGCCTCGGCGATCTGGCCCTGATTGATCTGGATTTCCTTAGGCACGCCGTTGACGAGGTCGCGGCCCTTGATGTGGATCGTCTGGCCAATCCCGTCGAGCGGCGGCTTGGCTACGCCGACCTCCTGCTTGATCCGCTCCGCCGTCGCTTCGCCGATCAGCAGGTTGTGGTTGCGGCGGACATAGGAGACGATGGCTTCGTCCATCTTGTCGCCGCCGACGCGCACACTGGTGGAATAGGCAAGACCGCGCAACGACAGCACGGCAACCTCGGTCGTGCCGCCACCGATGTCGACAACCATCGAACCGATCGGCTCGGTCACCGGCATGTCGGCACCGATCGCGGCCGCCATCGGCTCCTCGATCAGCCATACCTGGCTCGCACCCGCATTGCTGGCGGCATCGCGGATCGCGCGGCGCTCGACCTTGGTCGAACCCGAGGGCACGCAAATCACGATCTGGGGCCAGCGCATCATCGACTTGCGGCCGCCATGCACCTTTCGGATGAAGTGCTTGATCATCTCTTCTGCCACATCGATGTCGGCGATGACGCCATCGCGCAGCGGACGGATCGCCTCGATACTGCCCGGGGTCTTGCCCATCATCAGCTTGGCATCGTCGCCAACCGCCTTGACGCGGCGCTCGCCATTGCGGGTTTCCACCGCGACCACAGAGGGTTCGTTCAGCACGATGCCGCGTCCACGCACATAAACCACGGTGTTCGCCGTGCCCAGGTCGATCGCCATGTCGTGGGACATGAAATTGAAAAGTCGGGAAAAAACCATGAACCCCTACCGCCCGATACCGTGATCCTGAGCGCCTTGCGGCTGCCCGTTGGCCCTCAATTCCCCGCCCCACAGGGGTGCTCGCCCTGGCAGAGATTTTCATGCCGATGCGGGTCGCGGAAAGCAGCCGCTTGGGCTAGAGCCGGGGTCATGTCAATACGCCGCCTGCCGGAACATCTGGTCAATCGTATCGCTGCCGGTGAAGTGGTGGAAAGGCCCGCCAGTGCGCTGAAGGAACTGGTCGAGAACGCCATCGACGCAGGGGCCGGGCGCATCTCCATCCGTCTGTTTGGCGGGGGCATCGACCTGATCGAGGTCAGCGACGATGGCTGCGGGATGACGCCGGCAGAGATGCGGCTGGCGCTGGAGCGTCATGCAACGTCGAAACTTCCCGAATCGCTGTGGGACGACGGCGCGATCCAGGGTGTCACGACGATGGGCTTTCGGGGTGAGGCGCTGCCTTCCATCGCCAGTGTCGCCCGGCTGACCATCGAATCCCGTCCGCGCGGGGCCGATGGCTGGTCGGTCGTGATCGACAATGGCGCACAAGCGGGGGAGGGGCCGGCGGCGCTGCCCCCCGGCACGCGCGTGCGGATGGAGGCATTGTTCGAACGGGTGCCCGCACGGCGCAAGTTCCTGCGTTCGCCGCGTGCTGAATATGCCGCCTGCATGGATGTGGTGCGCCGGCTGGCCATGGCACGGCCCGACATCGCCTTTTCGCTGGACCATGACGGGCGCAGGACGCTGGGCGTGCAGGCGGACGAGGATCGCCCGGCCCGGGTGGCGGCGCTGACCGACCGCGCGCTGGCGGAGAACAGCGTGATCGTGGCGCTGGAACGCGACGGCTACCGGTTGGGCGGCGTGGCGGGGATCCCGACGTTCAATCGGGGCGTTGCCGACCATCAATATCTGTTCGTCAATGGCCGCCCGGTTCGCGACCGGCTGCTGATCGGCGCAGTCCGCGGTGCCTATGCCGAAATGCTGGCGCGCGACCGGCATCCGGTGCTGGCATTGTTCCTCGACCTGCCGACCAGCGAGGTGGACGTGAATGTCCATCCGGCAAAGACGGAGGTGCGGTTTCGCGATCCCGCGCTGGTCCGCGGTATGATCGTCAGCGGCCTTCGCCGCGCGCTGGATGCGGCCGGCCATCGCAGCATCCAGGCGGCACAGGCCGGGGCAATGGCGAACTGGCAACCCGGCGGAGCATCCCCTGCGGCGCAAATGCCACCGATGGCGCAATGGCCGGTTCCTGCCAGCGCCCCCGGCCTCTTCGGTGCCGAGGCGGTCGGCAATTCAGTGGCGGATTCTGGACTGCGGTTCTTGTCCGAACCACCCCGGGCGCGGGCCGAGGCGGCCAGCGACCCTGTGCCGCAGGCGGTTTCCTATCCGCTGGGCGTCGCGCGGGGTCAGGTCGCCCGCACCTATATCGTCGCAGAGGCGGAGGATGGGCTGGTCCTGGTCGATCAGCACGCGGCGCATGAGCGGTTGGTGCTGGAACGGATGCGCCGCGCCATGGGCGAGGGCGGGGTCAAGGCGCAGGCGCTGCTGCTGCCCGAGGTGGTCGAGCTGGATGAAACGGGGTGCGACCGGATCGAGGCACGGGCGAAGGAACTGTCGGCGTTCGGGCTGGAGGTCGAACGGTTTGGCCCGCGTGCCGTGCTGGTCCGGGCCGTGCCGGCCATGCTGGGCACGCGGGATGTGGCCGGGCTGGTCATCGACCTGGCCGACGACCTTGCGGCCTATGACGAGGCGCTCAGCCTGAAGGAAAAGCTGGATCATGTCGCCGCGACGATGGCGTGTCACGGATCGGTCCGTGCCGGGCGGGCGCTTTCGGTCGCTGAGATGAACGCCCTGCTGCGCGAAATGGAGGTCACCCCCCATTCCGGCCAGTGCAATCACGGCCGCCCGACATGGGTGAAATTGGCCCATGGGGATATCGAGCGGCTGTTCGGCCGGAAATAGTCGCCGCCTTGCCTTTTGGGACGGACGAGGCTATCGGCCGCGGCTTGTTTCCAAGGCTGGTCGGAACCAGCCGCATCCGGAGCTGACCCATGAAGGCCGATACCCATCCCGATTATCACATGATCAAGGTGCAGATGACCGACGGCACCGTGTTCGAAACCCGCTCCACCTGGGGCAAGGAAGGCGACACGATGCAGCTGGACATCGATCCGCTGGCGCATCCGGCATGGACCGGCGGCAACCAGCGTCTGCTGGATGCGGGTGGCCAGGTTGCGCGCTTCAACAAGCGCTTCGGCGGCCTGTCGCTCGCCAAAAAGTAAGCGAGCGGGCGATCCCCGAACGAAATACGGCCCGGCGGACGATGGTTCGCCGGGCCTTTTTCATGCGTGATTTCGCAGGATCGTTAATCGCCTGTTAGCCATCCCGGGTTAGCCTCCGGGGTATGACCATAGCAGCACGCCAGCATCGTTTTGCCGCCGAGTTCGAACCCGCCATTCTGTTCGGCAGCCGCCGTGCGGCCCGCACGCCGGTTTCGCTGGATGCCCGGATCGGCCGCGGCGGCCTCGACCGGGCGCTGTGCCGGGTGACTGACCTGTCCCGCGAGGGTGCCAGGCTGGAAACCTATAGCGCGCTAACGCTTGGTGCGCTGATCTGGCTGACCATTCCGACCATCGGCCCGCGGATCGCTGAGGTCCGTTGGACCGACGAATTTGCCGCCGGTGTGCGGTTTCAGGAGCCCCTTGCTGAAGACGAATATGAACGGATGATCGGGCTCGACTGAGCCGGACGGCAGACGTCAACCGAAGATGAGTTTCAGGCCGGCGATCAGCAGGACCAGCGCCAGCAGCCGCTTGATCGCCTGATGGGGCAGGCGGTTGCTGCCGAGCCATGCGCCAACCCCGCCGCCGATGATGACTGCCGCAACCAGTGGCCAGATGAAATCCGGCAGACTGCGCGTTGCCGACAGGTTGCCCGCCAGTCCGGCGGCAGAATTAACCAGGATGAAGGGTACCGAGACGCCCGCCGCCTGTTTGGTCCGCGCCCATCCGGTCAGGATCAGCAGCGGGGTCAGAAAAATGCCGCCCCCGGTGCCGGTCAGTCCGGCAAACAGGCCCAGCACCCCGCCCGACGCGAGTGCAACGGCGCGGCGCGGCGGCCGTCCCTCCCGCTTCTCGGCAGGGCGCAGGATGAGGTTGGCGGAGGATAGGAGCAACACCACCCCGATCGCGATTTTCAGATAGTCGGCGGGCAGCGCAAGCCAGCCCCCCAGGTACGCCATTGGCGTGGCCAGCAGGGCAAAGGGCCAGAACAGGCCCCACGAAAAATGCCCCGCGCGCCAGAATTGCCAGGTACCGATGCTGGCCACGATGATGTTCAGTACCAGCGCAACGGGCCGAATTTCGGCGGGTGCCAGCCCTGCCAGCGTCAGCACGGCGATATAACCCGATGCGCCCGCATGGCCGACGGATGAATAGAGCAGCGCAACAATCGCAATGACCGCGATCAGCCAGGTCAGGCCTTCACCCGTCAATGCATTCTCCGCCGCTGATGCCATCGGTCGTTGGCGGAGAGGGTGGGATTCGAACCCACGGTGAGCGTGAACCCACGGCGGTTTTCAAGACCGCTGCCTTAAACCACTCGGCCACCTCTCCGCGCGGCACTCCCCTTAGCAGCGGCAACAATTCTCGCAAGCCGCGCCGCCGGGCGGAAAAATGGGGCCTTGTGGCGAAGCCGGGGGTTCCATCGTCCGCCTTGCCTGTGGCACAGCACGATCATGTTGCTTCGTCTGATGCTTGCCCTGTCGCTCCTGTTCTTGGCCACCTATCCGGCCCGGGCGCAGGACGAAGTGGGGTTTCAGGCGTATCTGCGCGAATTGCGCGCGCAGGCGCTGGCAGAGGGCGTCCGGCCGCAAACGGTGGACAGCGTGTTGGCGGGCCTTACGCTCAATCCGCGCGTGATCGAGTTGGATCGCGGGCAACCGGGCGGCGTGACGACCAACAGCATTCCGCCCTTTGCCCCTTATCGCAACCAGCATGTCACGCCGGCGCTGATCAATCGCGGGCGCAGCGCCTACCAGGCGAATCGGGCGCGGCTGCTGGGGATCGAGCGGGAAACCGGGGTGCCAGAGGCGATCATGGTCGCCATCTGGGGCCATGAGACAAGTTATGGCGCGGTGATGGGCGGGTTCGATCTGCCGCGCGCGCTGGCGACGCTGGCCTATGACGGTCGCCGCCGCAGCCTGTTTGCCGGCGAGTTCGTGGCTGCGCTGAAGATGCTGGATCGCGGCGTTCCGCGGGATCGGCTGATGGGCAGCTGGGCAGGGGCGACGGGCGGGCCGCAATTCCTGCCATCCGTGTGGTTGCGGCTGGCGCGCGACGGCGATGGCGACGGCATGGCCGATATCTGGCGCAGTGATGCCGACACGCTGGCGTCGATCGGGAATTACTTCGTCAATGCTGGCTGGCGACCCGGTCAGCCCTGGGGCATTCCGGTCAATGTGCCCGCAACGTTCGACCGGTCGGGCATCGCCAACCGGCTGGTATCGCCGCGTTGCCCGCGGGTGCACGAACGCCACAGCCAATGGCGGACAATGGCTGAATGGCGTGCGCTGGGTGTCGTGCCGCAGCGGGGCGTATGGCCGGCTGATACGGTGCAGGCGACGTTGCTGGAACCGGATGGTCCCGGACAGACCGCCTATCTGCTGACCGGCAATTATCGCGTGATCCTGGATTACAACTGCTCCAACTTCTACGCCCTGTCGGTCGGGTTGCTGGCGGACGAAGTGGACAATTGACGTGAGCGGTGGGGAGTTGCCGGTGCATTGGCTGATGGGGGGAATGGCGATGCTGGCCGTGGCCGGATCCGCCGCTGCGCAGGATCAGGGTCCGCCTCCCGCGCCGGCCGATGCGCCGCAGGGTGTTTCGGGCAGCGGTGATGCGCCCGCCCGCATCGATGATGTCGGATATGCCATCGTCGCCACGACGGCATCGGGGACGGCCAGCATCAGCCACCCGGTCCTGCCCGCAGGCAGCGTTGCAGAGGTAACGTCCATCGATACGGGCAAGACGGTTCTGCTGACGGTGGTGTCCGGCGGCAGTGCCGCATCGTTCGAACTGTCCACCAATGCGGCGGCCGCGCTAGGCATCACGCTCGGCGGACGCGCGCCGGTTCGGATCCGTCCGGTCAATGCGGCGGGGCAGGAGATTGCCGTGCTGCGCGCCGGATCGGCGCCGCAGCGGCTGGATGCGCCGCCTGCCCTGCTGGCCGGCCTGCGCAAGCGATTGCCGGTGTCCAGCGCCGCGGCGGCGGCCGTCGCTCCGGTTACAGCAGCCAAGCCCGCCACCTCACCGCCAAAGCCTGAGCCCAAGCCAAAGCCGGCCCCGCAACTAGCCGTCGCAAAACCCGCGGCGCCCGTTCCGTCATCCGCTCCGGCCCCGCTTGCCAAGCCAAAGCCAGTGATGGCACCGAAACCAGCGACGGGGACCTATTTCGTACAGGTCGCCGTGTTGTCGGCACGCGACCGGGCGGACAAGCTGGCGGAAAGCATCGGCGGTCAGGTAAGCCCTGTTGGCACGTTGTTCCGTGTGCGCACTGGCCCGTTCGCCGACCGCGCCGCCGCCGATAAATCCCGTGCCAGTGTCGTTGCGCGCGGTTTCCCGGATGCGCGCGTCGTCGAAAGCCGCTAACCCCTTTCCGTCCACCCCATTTACCATCGTGAGTGCCATGAAGCGTCTGATCCTGCCCAGCCTGCTCCTGATTGCCGTTACCGCCCCTGCGCCCGCGCAGACGCCGCCGTTCGAAACGCCCGCGCCAGTCGCCTATCTGGTCGACCTGTCCTCTGGCGCGACGCTCTATGCCAAGGACGCTGATCGCCGGATGCCCCCGGCGTCCATGGCCAAGATCATGACGGCCTATGTCGCGTTCGACCTCATAAAAAAGGGCGAACTGAGCCTGGACAAGAAGATCGAGGTGCGGCCCGAAACCTGGCGGAAATGGCATTCGCAGGGGTCGACCATGTTCCTGGCGGTGGGCGAGCAGCCAACCGTCGCCGATCTGCTGGACGGCATCATCACGCTTTCGGGCAATGATGCCTGTGTTGTGCTGGCCGAGGGGATTGCAGGCACCGAAGAGGCGTTCGTCGCCCTGATGAACGCGCGGGCCAAGGAAATCGGACTGACGGGTAGTCAGTTCGGCAATTCCAATGGCTGGCCGGACGAGGGGCGGACCTATACGACGGCACGCGATCTCGCCAAGCTCGCCACTGCAACGATCGAGCGGTATCCCGACCTATACAAGCGGTTCTACTCCAAACCCGATTTCACCTGGGGCAAGCAGCTGGGGTCCGGCAATGCCATCACCCAAGCCAATCGCGACCCCCTTCTCGGCCGCGTCCGCGGTGCGGATGGATTGAAGACCGGCCATACCGAAGAGGCCGGCTATGGCTTTACCGGTTCGGCTGATCAGGATGGACGTCGGCTGGTCATGGTGATGGCTGGCCTCACCGGCTTTAATCAGCGGATCGAGGAATCGGTGCGTTTCATGCAGTGGGGCTTTCGCGCGTGGCAGGCGCGGCCGCTGGTCGCAAAAGGTCGCCGGGTGACGACTGCCGAGGTGCAGATGGGCACTGCGGGCGAGGTCGGCCTGGTCGCCCCGCGCAACCTGACGCTGACCGTTCCTGCGGGCACCAGCCCCAAGTTTCAGGGCAAGGTCGTCTATGACGGCCCGATCAAGGCACCGATCAAGGCAGGTGACCATGTCGCCGATCTGGTGGTGACGCTGCCCGGTGGACAGACGCAGACGCTGCCGCTGGTGGCAGAGGCGGATGTG
This sequence comes from Sphingomonas eleionomae, assembly GCF_049889035.1. Taxonomy (NCBI): domain Bacteria; kingdom Pseudomonadati; phylum Pseudomonadota; class Alphaproteobacteria; order Sphingomonadales; family Sphingomonadaceae; genus Sphingomonas; species Sphingomonas eleionomae. The sequence continues at coordinate 646,273 of NZ_JBLTWP010000001.1, forward strand.
GCCGAAGCCGGCTTTTTCGGCCGCATCTGGGCCGGATTGATGTCGTTGTTCGCCTGATCCCATGCAGCCGGGCGTCTTTATCTCGTTGGAAGGTGGGGAGGGGGTGGGCAAATCGACCCAGGCCCGGCTGCTGGTCGCCGCGATCGAGGCGGCGGGCCGCCGCGTCCTGCTGACCCGTGAACCAGGCGGCAGTCCGGGTGGTGAGGCGATCCGAGCCCTGTTGATGCAGGGCGATATCGGGCGATGGAGCGCGCGCGCCGAAACATTGCTGTTCGCCGCGGCCAGGGCCGATCATGTCGAACGGGTGATCCGGCCTGCACTGGCCGAGGGAAAGGTCGTCATCTGCGACCGGTTCATCGATTCGACGCGCGCCTATCAGGGGGCGCAGGGCATGGACGATGCCGCGATCCTCGCGCTGCACGCGTTCGGCAGCGAAGGGCTGATGCCCGATCGAACGCTGTTGCTCCATCTTGCCGGTCATACGGGCATGGCGCGGGCCAAGGCGCGCGATGGTGGCATCGCCGACCGGTTTGGTGCGCGCGATACCGATTTCCACCGGGCCGTGGCAGCCCAGTTCGAGCGGATGGTCGCGGCTGATCCCGACCGGTTCAGGTCAATCGAGGCATCCGGTACGCAGGAGGCTGTGCATCAGCGCGTGATGAGCGCCATCACGGATTTGCTCGACCGACCGGGCGAACTGGCACCATGACGTCACTGGTCGGCAATCGGCCGGCGCGCGAAGCCTTTTTCGATGCGGCGCGTGGCGGTTCGCTGCACCATGCCTGGCTGATCGCGGGACCAGAGGGGGTGGGCAAGGCCAGCTTTGCCACGCATGCCGCCGCCCGGCTGCTCGCCGCCAGCGGGTGGGGCATGGCGCCGACGGACGAACCGCTGGCCGAGGATCATCCCGTGGCGCGGCAGATGGCAGCCGCCGCCTACCCCGATTTCCGTCTACTGGCCCGCTTGCCTAAGGATCCCGAAAAGCCGGACGTCGATATTGCTAGGTCGATCACTGTCGATCAGGTGCGGGCGCTTGGCCCGATGCTTTCGACGCGGCCCAGCATGGGCGAACGGCGGGTCATTCTGATCGACGCGGTCGACGATCTGGCGCGCGAAGGGGCCAATGCCCTGCTGAAAAGCCTGGAGGAGCCGCCGGCGGGGACCATCTTTCTACTGATCAGCCATGCGCCGGGCCGGTTGTTGCCCACCATCCGGTCGCGCTGCCGTCTGTTGCGGTTCGATCCGCTGAGCGATGCGGAAATGGGCGTCGTCATCGACCGCGCCTTGCCGGACCTGAATGCAGAGGATCGCCGCGCCCTGATTGCCGCGGGTGCCGGATCGCCGGGGCGGGCAATTGCCTATGCCCATCTGGACATGGCCGAGCTCGAGCGCGCTTTTGCCAAGCTGCTGTCGGAGGGCGATGGCGATAACCGGATCCGGCTGCATCTGGCCAAGGCGCTGTCCGGCAAGGCGGCGCAGGAACGGTATGAGGCGTTTCTGGCGCGTGCGCCGTCGGTTGTGGCCGACCATGCCCGGCATCGGCGCGGTGAGCCGCTGCGGCAGGCACTGGATGCCTATGCGCGGGTCCGCGCGATCGCGTCGGTCGCAGTGCCGCAATCCTTTGATGCGGGAGCGACGGTGTTCGAGATCGCCGGCATCCTCGCGGGATTGGCGCTGGACGACCGAAAGGCCGCCTGAGCCCTTCAAACAGGCGACAAACCCCGCTAGAGCGCGGGCATGAGCGACCCTTATTACATCACCACGGCGATCCATTATCCCAATGGCCGGCCGCATATCGGCCACGCCTATGAAATGATTGCGGCGGACGCAATCGCCCGCTTTCAGCGTCAGGCGGGACGCGATGTGCGATTTCAGACCGGCACGGACGAGCACGGCCTGAAAATGGTGCAGACGGCGCGCAAGGCCGACAAGGAAACACGGGCGTTCGCTGATGAAATGTCGTCCTACTTCATAGAGATGGCGGACAAACTTCACATCAGTCATGATCGTTTCATCCGCACCGTCGAACCGGATCACCACCGCGCCAGCCAGGCGATCTGGCAAGCGATGGCCGATGCAGGCGACCTGTATCTCGATCGCTATGAGGGGTGGTATTCGGTCCGCGACGAAGCGTTTTACGAGGAAAAGGAGCTGACCGAGGGGGAAGGCGGCATAAGGCTGTCCCCGCAGGGTACGCCGGTCGAATGGACGGCAGAGGAAACCTGGTTCTTTCGCCTGTCGAAGTATCAGCAGCCGCTGCTCGATTTCTATGCCGCCAACCCGGAATTCATCCGTCCGGAAGGGCGCCGCAACGAAATCCTGCGCTTTGTAGAAGGGGGTCTGGTCGACCTGTCGGTGAGCCGCACCAGCTTTGACTGGGGTGTCGCCGTGCCGGGCAGTCCGGGCCATGTCATGTATGTATGGGTCGATGCGCTAACCAATTACCTAACCGGTGCCGGCTATCCCGATGCACCGCAGGGGAACCGATACTGGCCCGCCGACCTGCACCTGATCGGCAAGGATATTGTTCGCTTTCACGCGGTGTACTGGCCCGCCTTCCTGATGTCGGCCAAGCTGCCGTTGCCGAAACAAGTGTTCGGGCACGGATTCCTGCTGAACCGCGGCGAGAAGATGTCGAAATCCACCGGCAATGTCGTCGATCCGATCGCGCTTGCCGACCTGGTCGGGGTGGATGCGCTTCGCTACTTCCTGCTCCGCGATATCAGCTTTGGTCAGGACGGGACGTTCAGCGACGAGGCGATTTCGACGCGCGCCAATGCCGATCTGTCCAACAGCTTCGGCAATCTGGCCCAGCGTACGCTGAGCTTCATTGCGAAGAACCTGGATGGCGCGCTTCCCGAACCCGGTCGCGCCGATCCCGCCGACGCCGCGCTGATCGCCGATGTGCGTGCGGGGTGCGCCCGCTTCCGTCAGCAATTCGAAGAGTTGTCGATCGCCCAGGCACTGGAAAGCTGGATGAGCGCGGTGTTCCTCTGCAACGCCTATATCGACGCTCAGGCGCCCTGGGCATTGCGCAAGACCGATCCGGAGCGGATGCACGCCGTGCTGGGCACGCTGGTCCGCGTTATCGGCGACCTTGCCGTGCATATCGCGCCGGTCGTGCCGACATCGGCCGCTCGGTTGTTGGCGCAGATCGGGATCGAAGATCTGAGCTTTGCCAGCGTGCAGGACCATGGCTGGTACGACCGGCTTGCGGCACAAGGCTTTCGCATCGCGCCGCCGACCCCCATCTTTCCGCGCATCATGCTTGAAGCACCGGAGACTGCTGCGTGAAGCTGGCCGACAGCCATTGCCATCTGAACTACAAGGGGCTGGCCGAGGATCAGGCCGCAGTGATCGCGCGCGCACGCGACACGGGCGTCGTCGCCATGCTCAACATCTCGACCCGCGAACGCGAATGGGACGATGTGCTGGCGGTCGCGGAGCGGGAGCCGGACGTCTGGGCGACGGTCGGCATCCATCCGCATGAGGCGGACAGCCACCCTGATGTGGATACTGACAAGCTGATTGCCCGCGCCGCGCATCCCCGCGTCGTCGGTATCGGCGAAACCGGGCTGGATTATTATTACGACCATAGCGACCGGGATCGGCAGAAATCCTCATTCCGGTCGCATCTGGCGGCATGCCGTCAGACGGGCCTGCCCGTCGTGGTGCACACCCGCGATGCCGAGGCGGACACCGCAGCGATCCTGCGCGAGGAGTTGGGGCAGGGGGTGTTTCCCGGCGTAATCCATTGCTTCACCGCCAGTGCCGATTTTGCCCGCACGGCGCTGGGCCTTGGCTTCTATATCTCGATTTCAGGGATCGTGACGTTCAAGAACGCCCGCGATCTTCAGGAAACGGCTACGTGGTTGCCGGAGGATCGCCTGCTCATCGAAACGGACGCACCGTTTCTGGCGCCTGTGCCGCATCGTGGAAAGACGGGCGAGCCGGCCTTTGTCGCCGATACCTGCCGCTTTCTGGCCGGATTGCGCGGCGTTGACCCGGAAGCGTTGGCCGAGCGGACGCGGGCGAATTTCCATACCCTCTTCGCAAAGACGGTCGACGCGTGAAGATCCGTATCCTGGGGTGCGGCACCTCGTCGGGCGTGCCGCGCATCGGGAATGACTGGGGTGCCTGCGATCCCGACAATCCGCGCAATCGCCGGCTACGCCAGTCGGCGATCGTCAGCACGCGAACCACCCGCATCCTGATCGATACCGGTCCCGACATGCGCGAGCAGCTGCTGGCGGCTGAGGTGGAAACCGTGGATGCCGTGATCTGGACCCACGCCCATGCCGATCATTGCCACGGCATCGACGATCTGCGTCAGATGATGCACGCCCTTCGCCGCCCTGTCCGTGGCCTTGCCCGGCCTTTTGCAGCGGAGCAGATCGAAACGCGGTTCGATTATATCTTTCACGGCCGGGCCGGCTATCGACCCAGCGCAACGATGGAAGTGCTGCCCGATCGACTAACCATCGGGGACATCGAAGTGGCCGTGGTGGATCAGCCGCATGGCGGCATCACCAGTGCCGGCCTTCGCTTTACCGGGCCGAATGGCGGGACGATCGGCTATTCCACTGACTGCAATACCCTGACCGAGGCGATGGCCGCGACCTTTAGCGGCGTTGACCTGTGGGTTGTCGATGCGCTTCGCCGGGAGCCGCATCCAACCCATGCCCATCTGGCCGAAACGCTAAGCTGGATCGAGCATTGCCGCGTGCCGAATGCAGTGCTGATCCATCTGGACCAGAGCATGGATTATGCGACACTCTGTCGGGACCTGCCCCCTGGCGTCGTGCCCGGGTATGACGGAATGGAGCTCGCCGTATGACCGAGGGACAGGTGCTGGCGATGATATCGTCGATTGCCGTCCTCGTCCTGGCGGCTTCATCCCTGATCGCGCGGCGTGCCGAAGCGTCGCTGATGTTGAAATCCGTGCTTGGCTGGCTGGCAATCGGTGCAGTGATTGCGGTTGGCGTCGCCTTCAAGTCCGAGATTTCATGGTTTTTCAATGATGTCGGTGCAAGACTTGGCATGACGAATCAGCGGGTCGAGGGCGGCAATGTTCGCATTCCCAAATCCGGCGACGGCCATTTCTATGCTCTGGTTCGGATCAACGGTGTCGAACGGTCGATGCTGGTCGATACGGGCGCAACGACCACCAGCCTGTCGATGGAAACCGCCAAGGCGGCCGGGATCGAATTGTCGGATCGCGGACCCTTTACCCAGGTATCGACAGCCAATGGCATCGTGATGGCGCGCGAGGTGCGGATCGGCTGGTTTCAGCTCGGTGATCTGGAAACCGAAGACCTTGGCGCGCTGGTCGCGCCGAACTTTGGCGACGTGGACGTGCTTGGCATGAACTTTCTGTCGCGCTTGAACGGCTGGCGGGTCGAGGGCAACGACCTGGTGCTGGAGGCAGGAAACTGAGGCAGGAGGGCTCGGCCCGACACGACCGACTAGCCCAATATTTTACATAATGTATATTATCAGTCTTCTGGAATTTTGCGGTGGGGCGTCTGGTGCTGACGGCAACCGCCACCCCTTGCCCTTGGATGGAGAAAAATCGGTGATCGAACGGCTGGTGACGATCATGGCGCGGTTGCGCGATCCGGAGCATGGCTGCGAATGGGATCTGGCGCAGGATTTCGCGTCGATCGCGCCATACACCATCGAGGAAGCCTATGAAGTCGCCGATGCGTGCGAGCGTGGCGACATGGCCGATCTGAAGGATGAGCTTGGCGATCTGCTGCTCCAGGTCGTATTTCACAGTCGCATGGCGGAGGAAGCTGGCCACTTCGCGCTTCCCGACGTCGTCGCCGGGATCAGCGACAAGATGGAACGGCGCCATCCGCATATCTTCGGCCCCGACCAGCGTGGCGACCATCAGCTCTGGGAACAGATCAAGGCGGAAGAGCGCGGTGCCAAGGGCGCAACCGGGGCGCTGGACGGGGTCGCCATCGGCCTGCCCGCGCTGCTTCGCGCCGAAAAGCTGCAGAAGCGGGCCGCACGGACGGGCTTTGACTGGCCGGATGCCGATGGTCCGCGTGCCAAGGTGATAGAGGAGATTGCCGAAGTAGACGCCGCTCCGACCCCGGATGCCGTTGCAGAGGAGATCGGTGACCTGCTGTTCGCGGTCGTCAATTGGGCGCGGCATCGGGGCGTCGATCCCGAAGCTGCCCTGCGCGCCGCAAATGCCAAGTTCGAAGGGCGTTTCCGTCTGATGGAGGCGATGGCCAGTCCGCAATTCGCGGCGCTATCGCTGGATGACAAGGAAGCGCTGTGGCTGCGGGCCAAGGCGGCAACAGACTGACCGGCGACGGTTACGGGGTAACCGGGTCGACGGTCCCCTGCTCAGCGTCGGCGGACACAGATTCCGGCGCTTCCTCGCCCTTCCCCGCCCCAATCTGTGCGGTCTTTTCCGGCTCGACGTTCAGCTTGGTCAGCGGTCTTGGCGAATGGTCGATCACGGGCAGCGGCTCGATGGACTTGCCCGCCGTTTCGATGTTGAGCGTCTCGAACCGCTTGGCCGACGTCATCACCTGGGATTCAAGGCTGCCGACGAAGCTGTTATAGGCGCCCATAGCGGCGCCCAGATTTTTGCCCAGCCGCTCGACATGGCTGCCCATCGTCACGATGCGGCCGTGCAATTCCCGGCCCAGTTCCGCGATCTGCCGCGCTTCCTTGGCCAGTTTTTCCTGGCGCCACACGGCATCGACAGTGCGCGCGATCGCGATCAGATTGGTCGGCGTGGCGATCAGCACCCGGTGGTTGAACGCATAGTCCCAAAGTTCCGGATCATGGTCGAGCGCGGCGGACAGGAAATGCTCGCCCGGAACGAACATCACCACATAATCGGGCGCATCCTCGAACTGCTGCTGGTAATTCTTGCTGCCCAGCTGATTGATGTGGTTTTTCATCGACGCGACATGCGCGGTCATGTGCAGCGCCTTTTCGGCGTCTTCCACCGCGCCATGCGCATCCTGATAGGCGTTGAGCGATACCTTGGCGTCGATCACCAGCGACTTGCCGCCGGGAATGCGCACGATGGCGTCGGGGCGCAGCCGGTTGCCGTCGCTTTCGACGCTGACCTCCATCTCGAAATCCGTATGTTCGGCAAGGCCGCAGGTTTCGAGCACGTTGCGCAGCTGCTGTTCGCCCCATCGGCCGCGTGCCTTGGGCGCCGAACGGAGGGCATTGACGAGTTTAGATGCCTCGGCCCTCACCTCGTTCTGGCCCAGTCGCATCTGTTCGATCACGCCGGCCAGATTGCCGAAATCGGTCTTTCGCTCTGCCTCGATCCGCCCGACTTGCTCCTCATACCGCTTGAGCGAGGTTTCGACCGGTTGCAGCAATGCACGGATCTTGGCCTCGTTGCTGTTGCCCGCTTCGGCAAAGCGCGCATCGGCCCGCTTGAGAAACTGGTCCTGCGCCTCCTGCAACGTCTTGGCGGCGACTTCGGAAAACTGGGTGCGAAGCTGTTCCTTCGCAGCTTTCAACTCGTCGATCACGCCCTGCGCCGCGCGCAGATCGGAGCGGATCTGCACCAGTTCCAGCCGAGCGACGTCCCGTTCCTCACGAAACTGTTCCAGCGCGCCGCGCAGTTCCGGCACCTGCCGCGCTTCGCTGGACGCCTCGGCCAGTTCGGTGATTGCCCGCTTGAACTCCGCCTCTCGCAGATCGCGTTCCGCACGGGCCTCCGCGATGCGGCGCTCACCGGCAAACCACCCGGCGGCAAGCCCCACCGCAAGCGCGACGACGACCAGCAAGACAATAATCAACGGATCCATGATCACCCAATCCCCGGAACGAAGCGGGAACTTAAACCATGGTTATCGGCGGCACAAGAGCCGGACAGGACCCCCTGCCCCGCCGGTGACTCCGCCTGGCCGATCAGGCAGCTGCCTTGCGCGCCTTGGCGAGTTTTTTCAGGATCATCTCGCGCTTCAACCGCGACAGGTGGTCGATGAACACCACGCCCTGAAGATGGTCCATCTCATGCTGGATGCATGTGGCGAGCAAACCCTCGAACACCTCGTCATGCGCATTGCCGTCCTCGTCCAGCCACTTCACGCGGCACCGGGCGGGACGTTCGACATCCGCAAACTGTTCGGGCACCGACAGGCAACCCTCGGTATAGACCGACTGATCGTCCGACGGATCAAGGATTTCGGGATTAATGAAGACGCGGGGGTGGCGGATCGGCTTGCCGTCCTCACCCTCTTCTTCCTGCAGGTCCATCACGATCACACGCTTCGGCACGCCGACCTGGATGGCGGCAAGGCCGATGCCCGGCGCATCGTACATAGTATCGAACATGTCCGCGATCAGTGCGCGCAGATCGTCGTCCACCGTGTCCACCGGCGTAGAAATGGTGCGCAGGCGGGGATCGGGAACCTCGATGATCGGAAGAATAGCCATGGCGGTGATTTAGGTTCAGGCCCGGTGCCGGTCAAGCGACCGGCCGCCGCGCCCTCAACGCCTGTGCCAGCGTGCCTTCGTCCAGATAGTCCAGCTCGCCGCCGACCGGCAGGCCATGGGCAAGCTGGGTCACGCGCACCGGGAACTGCTCCAGCCGCTCGGCCACATAATGGGCCGTCGTCTGTCCCTCCAGCGTCGCGTTCATCGCCAGCACCACCTCGTCCACGCCGCCGCCCTCGATCCTGCGGACGAGCAGATCGATGGTAAGATCCTCGGGCCGCACCCCGTCCAGCGCCGACAATCGGCCGCCCAGCACGTGAAAACGGCCGGGGAACAGCCGCGCCCGATCCAGCGCCCACAGGTCGGCCACCTCCTCCACCACGCAGATGGACCGGGCATCGCGGCGCGGGTCGGAACAGATCGCGCAGGGATCGCTGGTGTCGATATTCCCGCACTGGCTGCATGGCGTCAGCGCGGCCGAAACCGAGGACAAAGCCCGCACCAGCGGCTCCAGCACCGTCTCCCGCCGTTTGAGCAGGTGGAGCACGGCGCGGCGCGCTGACCGGGGGCCAAGCCCGGGGAGGCGCGACAGGAGCTGGGTGAGCGTTTCGATCTCGGACGAGGCCATGACTGACATTAAGGGCTTGCGCGCCGGGCTGCCAAGGGGTTGAGACGGGATATGCGGATCATCTTCATGGGCACGCCGGCCTTTGCCGTTCCGGTTCTCGACGCGCTGATCGATGCCGGTCACGAGGTTGCGGCGGTTTACAGCCAGCCGCCCCGCGCGGGAGGGCGTCGAGGCAATGCCCTTACCCCCTCCCCCGTCCATGCCCGTGCCGAGGCGCTGGACATCCCGGTAAGCACGCCCGTGTCGCTGAAGGCAGAGGCGGAGCAGGCCAAGTTCGCCGCAATCGGCGCAGAGGTCGCGGTGGTTGCCGCCTATGGCCTGATCCTGCCGCGCGCGGTGCTGGATACGCCGCGGCTTGGCTGTCTGAACGTCCATGCTTCCCTGCTGCCGCGCTGGCGCGGGGCCGCACCCATTCAGCGCGCGATCCTCGCCGGAGACGTCGAAACTGGCGTGGGCATCATGCAGATGGCGGCCGGACTGGACACCGGCCCTGTCCGGTTGGAGGGGCGGACGATCGTTGACGGCAAGACCGCGGGTGAGCTGACAACAGAGCTGGCGGCGATGGGCGCGCGGCTGATGGTGCAGGTGCTGTCCGACCCCGCCGCCTATCCCCCGGTAGAACAGCCGCTGACCGAAGTGACCTATGCGGCAAAGATCGAAAAGGCAGAGGCCAGGATCGACTGGACCGCCGGAGCCATCGCCGTCGAACGACAGGTGCGCGCGTTCAACCCCGCGCCGGGGGCGTGGTTCATGCTGGGCGATGAACGGATCAAGCTGCTGGCGGCAACCCCGGTGGAGCGGGATGGTGCGCCGGGCGAGGTGCTGGACGATGCGCTGACGATCGGCTGCGGCACTGGCGCCATCCGCGCGCTGACCGTGCAGCGGGCCAGCCGGGGGGTGACCAGCGCCGCCGATCTGCTCCGCGGCCTGTCCATTCCGGCGGGCACCCGGCTGTCGTGACGCGCTTCGCCTTTACCGTCGAATATGATGGCCGTCCCTTCATGGGCTGGCAGCGTCAGGCGCATGGGCCCAGCGTTCAGGCATCGATCGAGCGGGCGATCCATGCCGTGACGGGCGAGGCGGCGACGGTCCATACCGCGGGGCGGACCGATGCGGGCGTTCACGGCATCGCGATGCGGGCTCATGCCGATATCGACCGGGAGATCGCGCCCTTTCGTCTGATGGAAGGGATGAACGCCCAGCTTCGGCCCGATCCGGTGGCGATCCTGGATTGCATCGTCGTCCCGGATGACTGGCATGCGCGGTTTTCCTGCATCGGTCGCAGTTACGAATACCGGATCGTCAACCGCCGCGCGCCGCTGACCTGGGAACGCGGCCTTGCCTGGCGCGTGCCCCAGCCACTGGCCGAAAGCGCGATGGCTGAGGCAGCCGGGCACCTGATCGGACGGCATGACTTTACCACCTTTCGGTCCGCCCATTGTCAGGCGGACAGCCCGCTGCGGACACTGGATCGGCTCGACGTGGTCCGCGATGGCGACCGGGTGATTGTTTATGCCGCCGCTCGATCCTTCCTCCACCATCAGGTGCGCTCGATGGTCGGATGCCTGGCACTGGTCGGCATGGGCCGCTGGCATCCGGATCAGGTGGCCGCAGCGCTGGCCGCTCGGGACCGGTCGGCATTGGGCCTGAATGCCCCGCCCGACGGGCTATACTTCGTTGCGGCCCGTTATCCCTGACGCGAAAAGCGCGATGCCAGCTCGACATGCGTCGACCAGCGGAACTGGCCGACGGGACGCACCCAATCCAGCCGATAACCGCCTTCGCACTGCGTTTTCGCATCTCGCGCGAAGCTGCTGGGATTGCACGAGATATAGCTGACGATCCCGGCGCCAGATTGGGCGATCTGGCCCACCTGTTCGCGCGCACCGGCGCGGGGCGGGTCCAGGATGATGGCATCAAACCGGCCGCAATCCGCCGCCGATACCGGGTTTCGAAACAGGTCGCGGTGATCGGCCGCGATGGCTATGCCCGCAGCGCCTGCTCCCGCCTTCATCGCCAGCACGGCATCGCGCGCCGCCTCGGCTGCATAGACGCGGCGTCCTGGCGCCATGGCAAAGGCAAAGGTGCCCAGTCCCGCGAACAGGTCGGCAATCATGCGCGCATCGCCCACGGCCTCTCGCGCGGCGGCGATCAGCGCTGTTTCGCCATCTGCCGTCGCCTGCAGAAAGCTGCCTGCCGGCATCGGTACGGGCACCCCCGACAGGGTGATCGTCACCGCATCCGGTTCCCACCGGGTTTCTGGGCCGAACCCTTCATCCAGGCTCAGCCGGGCAAGCCCGTGCGCCTCCGCAAAATCGGTGATGGCCAGCGCGGATTCCAGCCCGGTACTGGCAAATCCCTTGATCAACACGTCCGGCCCCTGATCCGTCAGGGTCAGGTGAAGGTCGGCCCGCCCGCGTGCAGGCATGATCCGGGACAGCAGCCCCCGGATCGGCTCGATCAGCGCAAACAGCCGGGGATGCAGGATCGGACATTCGGAAAGGTTGATCAGCCGGTGGCTGCGCTCTGCGCTGAACCCGATCAGCACCGTTCTGCCGCGCCGTTCGACGTGCAGCGCAGCGCGCCTCCGGCTGGCGGGCGGCGACAGATGCGGCACCAGCAGCTCGGTCTCAAGCCCTTGTGCCGCCAGTGCATCGCGCACCCGCGCCGTGACAAAGCCGGCATAGCTTTCGTCGTCCAGATGCTGAAGCTGACATCCGCCACAGGCCGGAAAATGCCGGCATGGCGGCGACTGATGGTGCGGGCCGGGCAGGATCGTGCCGTCCGACGTCACCCGGTCGCCGGGCGCGGCTAGCGGCACCGCCCGCCCGGATGCAGTCATGCCATCGCCGCGCGCCGCAACCCGGACGATGGTTTCCGTCGGGGTGTCGGACATTCGGCAAGGGCTTTCAGCAGAGATGGGATCCGGTCATCGGCGGCCATGGCCCCCGCGATGCGCAGCCATACCCCGTCTGCCGGGCCATGCAAGCCAGCCCCGCAGTCGCAGGGGCTGGCCTGCCTGTCCCCGACGCTATGCCCGGTCAGTACCGAACCGTCACACCGATCGCGATCTGCCGCCCCAGCCCGTCGTATCGCGCGGAATTGGTGTTGTTGCGCGACAAGGTCAGGTCATAACTGTTCGGAAACAGCGGCGGCGTTGTGTCGAGCAGATTGTTGGCCAGCAGCCGCAACGTCATCCGCTTGTCGATCACCATGGTCATGGCCAGGTCGAAATAGTCATACGCCTCGACCCGGTTGAACGTGGTGCGCGCATCCGCTTCGGTATAGCCGATGCCCGGATCGTTCGAATTGAGCGTCAGCGTCTGCGGCCCGATATAGCGCCAGTTGAGCGACAGGCTGAACACATCGTCGGCCGTGGTATAGGTAGTGCGCAGGCCATGCTGCCATTTCGGGAACGAAACGCCGCAGCGCGGTCCATAAAACCCGACGCAGTTACGGGGCAGGAACTGCGTCACGCCATTGGCATCCACATACTGGGGCGCATCCTGACCGCCGACATAGGTGGTGCGAGTACCGTTGAACAGGAAGTTTAGCCGCCCCGCCTGATTGAGGGACAGGTCATATTGCGCCTGAACGTCCCAGCCATGCGCCTTTGACTTGTAGAAGTTGGTCGTGCCCTGGCGGAAATATCCGGCCGTGGGATTGCCCGCCGCGGCGTTGAAAAGGATCGAGCTCGTCGGATTGCGCACAACGCCGGAACAGAAAAAGGGCTGACCGGTGGCAAGGCAGCCGTTCAAATAGTAGCTGGCGTCATTGTACCCGATCGAATCGTCCAGATCGATCAGATACCGGTCCACCGACACGGTCAGGCCGGGCAGGAAACGCGGCTTCAGGATGACGCCGAACGTCTTGGTATAGGCGGTTTCCGGGCGGATATCGAACCCGCCATTGCGGGTGGTGCAGTTCCCCTCCGGACAAGCCAGCGCCTCGCTGCCATAGAGCGCATCGGCTAGGCCGGTGTTGCGGCACTGCGCCAGCGTTGCGGTCGGCGCGACCAGATTGCCATTGGGGTCGCGCGTGCTGGCGCACGGATCCTGCAGCAGCACCTGCCCATAGGTCAGGTTGGTCGCCTGGGCGATCTCGATCACCGTTGGCGCGCGCTGCGCCTTGTTGATCGAACCGCGCAGGGTGATGTCGGGGATCGGGGCCCAGACACCCTCTGCCTTCCACGTGGAGAAGCCCTTGTCGTTGCTGCTGTACTTGGAATAGCGATAGCCGCCGTTCAGCTGAAGCAGGTCGGTCCACGACTGATCCTCGACCAGCGGAACCTGCACCTCGACATTGGCCTCTCGCGCCGACTGGCGGAAACTGGCGTCATTGCCACCATTCTGGTCCCGGAACGCCTGATCGGCGAAGCTGCGGAAATTGTCCTCGCGATATTCCAGGCCAAGGGCGATCGCCACGCCCTGCTTGGCAAAGGGTGACGTGATGCCATAGGTGCCAAGGTCGCCGTTGATCGTCGCAATGACGTCATACAGCTTGCCGATACTGGTGTTCTCCCCCCCTTCCAGCGCGAACAGATAGTTGACCAGATCGGCGGTGCCGGAATTGGCGCGGAAGGCATCGAATGGGATACAAGCGGGATCGGTGCCGTCGATGACCGATGCACAGGTCGGCACGCCGCCGACCGATACCACGTTCAACGACCGGTTGACCTGATCGAACCCCGGCAGGATCGACGGCCGGTAATCCTGACGATTGCGGGAATAGACGCCGCCGACGTCATAGCTCCACCCTTCGGCAAAGCTGCCCCGGACGCCGCCGGTAATCCGCAGCGCCTGGTTGATATAGGTGTCCTCGACATCGGGCGAGTTGGCAAAGCGATACCGGACGTCGAGCGGCGCCAGCACGCCCGTGCCGGCCGCCGCGCCGCAGATTGCGCTGGCCTGTGTCTGCGACAGGAACGGATTGTTGCAATTCACCTGAAATGGCTGATCGCCATAAACCGTGAACGACAGCACCCGCGACGGAAACGGGTTGGTCGATCGGTCCCGGAACCACAGGACATTGCTGTACAGCTCGGCCGCGTCGGACAGCTTCAGCGTGGCAAAGCCGCCGGCATTGTACCGTTCCAGCTGCCGCTGGTACGACAGGCCGTCAAACGGGTTGGCAGCATTGCCCGGTCCCGCGCCATAGGTCACGAAATCCCGCGTCCCGGCCGGATTGTTGACGAACCCTGCCCCGTTGTTCGGCCCCGAACGCGGCGAGATATAGCCGCTGGTGGAATAGGTCGACAGCTGACAGCTCAGCGGCCCGTCCGGTGTCAGCTGCTGCAAGTAACAGGGGGAGTTCGACCGGGCACGATACGGAACCAGTTCCGCCTGACGATAGCTGAAAAAGCCCGTAACGCTCAGCTTGTCGTCAAAGAACTTCTTGCCCAGCGTCAGCGTCAAATCCGAACGGCCACCATCCGTGCCGCCGGAGGTGGATGGGGAAAACCCGGACGCCTCCGCCACCGGGCTAGCCAAGGTCCGTTTGTTATCATGGAGATAGAAGTTATAGTTCGCATCCAGCCGCACGCCTTCAAAGTCGCGGTCCATGATGAAATTGACCACACCGGAAATCGCATCCGACCCGTAAACCGACGACGCCCCGCCCGACAGGATATCGACCCGCTTCAGCAGCGTTACCGGGATGATCCCCGTATCCTGGGCATTCTGCGTGCCAAGCCGCAGGCCATCGACCAGCACCAGCGTCCGTTCAAAGCCCAGGTTGCGCAGCTTGATCCGCTGACGCCCATCCGAATCCTGATAGCTTTGCTGGGCATCCGGCGAGATCTGGGGCAGGCGGTTCAGCACCTCCTCGACCGAGATCGGCGCCTGCGCCTTGATCTCCGCGTCTGTGACGGAAGTGATCGGTGCCGCCGCATTGGCATTGGGGCGAAGGATGCGGCTGCCGGTTACGACAATTTCGCCGGGATCGACTTGATTGGGCTGTTCCGGCGTTTCCGGCTGCTCTGTCTGTGGATCGGCGGCATCCTGCGCTGCCGCTGCGGCGGGCAGTCCGGCCGCCAGAATGGAGGTGGCCAGCAGCCATCCGGTCATCTTGATCATGCTACGCTCCCTTACCCGGCGCCGTCCCCCGGCGCCTTTACTCACTTCTTTTCAGGCTCCATCGATTTCGCCTGATGCACCGACGTCCGGCCCGACTGGTCGGTCACGGCATAGGTAAAGCCGGGCAGCAGCGACCCGGCACCAACGCGCCCATCGCGGCCGATCGCCAGAAACGCCACCTGCGTGCCGTTCAGCTTGCTGCCACGCAGCCGGGTCAGGTGATTCAGCGCCTCGCGGCACGCCGCTTCGGGCGAGAGGCCGGCGCGCATCGACGCGACCACGCGTGCACTGCCGGCAATCCGCGTCACTTCTTCGCCCAGTCCTGTCGCTGTTGCGCCGCCAACCCCGGCCTCTACAAACAGGCCGCAACCGACTTGCGGGCTGTCTCCGATGCGGCCGTGCATCTTGAACGCCATTCCTGATGTTGTGCAGGCACCGGCCAGTCGTCCGTCGCGGGACCGGCCAAGCAGTCCGATAGTGTCGTGATCCCGCGCGTCTCCCTGAATTGCCTTGCGATTTTCAATATTTGCGATCGGTTTATAGCGTGCGGTTTCAAGCCATTTGCGCCATTCCGCCTCGGCTTCAGGCGTCAGCATGGTCGTCCGGGGGAAGCCGCAGTCCATGGCAAAGCGGGTTGCCCCTTCTCCCACCAGCATCGTGTGCGGTGTGCGATCCATCACCGCCCGCGCGACAGATATGGCGTGCATGACGTGTTCCAGCGCCGCCACCGCGCCGACATTGCCCGCATCGTCCATGATGACCGCATCCGTCGTCACCCTGCCGTCCCGATCGGGATAGCCGCCATAGCCGACGGAATGGTTCGTCGGATCGGCCTCCGGCACCCGTGCGCCCGCCTCCACGGCATCAAGCAGGGAGCCGCCTGCAGACAACGTCCGATACGCCGCATCATTCGCCGCAGCGCCAAAATCCCAGGTCGACAGGAACATCGCCGGCGCGTCTCGCCGAATGGCCGCCTGCGGCGCTAGCGGAGTGGCCGCAACCGCGCCCAGAAGATGCCGCCGGCTCATCCCGATCGTCATGCTACCCCCCGCTTCGTTATGATCCGGGTGACGCGCCCCGCTCGCAAATTGTGCCCGATGACTTGGTTGACGCCCGTATGCGCCACTGCAAAGCGGTGACAGGGAAGAGGCGTCACCCAGCGCATAACGGTTTTGGCCAGGTTACAGCATTCCGCCGGCCAGTGGTTCATCACCATCTTGATGTTCTTCGTGTGATTGCGGCTCCACGGCGGCCGGGCCTTATCGTTCCCGATCCCGTGAAGGATTGCCGGCTGCGTCCCCGGACGGGAGGAGGCGATCAGCAGATAGCGGCCGAAGTTGAATGACTGGGCCGAAAGCGCCGGATCCGGCGTCATGCAATAGGGCGCGGGTCGATAAATACTGTTATCGCCTGGATGCACGGGGTCGAGGATCAGATCGCCAAGCGGCTTGCACCTGCCACGGTATAGACCCTGCATCGACCGCGAAGGGGCGTCCAGCCATTGCGCTGCAGACCGACCAAGCAAAAGATGATGGGCCTCGTCCGCCATCGTACAGCGATCGTGGCCCACGGCAGCTGCGGGCGGTTGGCGTGCCGGAACATCCATCGTTGCGAGAGCGACGGCGGACCTTCGGTTGATACCGGCGCCGTCCATGCCTCGCAGCATATCAGTCCCTGTACCGGTCAACGGGCGGCGGCTTCGTTCAAGCTGACGAGCCGAGCCGGCTAGCGGGGGCGGCCATCGCGACCATCCGCCTGTGGCACCCTATTCCCGACACCCCTGTCATTTGTCAGCCCCTCAGCCCGCGACATGCGCCAGCAGTTTCATATGCGAAAGCGAATGTCCGTCATACAGGCGAACGCTTCCGGTCATCGCAACAACGGCAATGTTCGTCGGGCCCGGAACAATTCGTTCCGGCCCGACTGGATCAGACGAGCGGTGCGGTGGGATAAGCGTGATCGGTGGTTGCGCGCGATCGACTGTCGGCGCGGCGATGGACTATGGCGTCGGGGACAGTGCGCTGGCCGGGATGCGGTAACGGGCATTGCCAATGGTCACGTCCTGATCGCCATTCGATGCCGGTGTGACGCGGGCCGGTTCGGCGCCATCGGCAGCAGTCAGGGTCCGTCCGCCCTGACCCAGGCGAAAGCGGTGGAACCCGCCATCGGGCAGCCGCGCGGTCAGCACGACGCCCTCTGCATCCACTGTCCGGTCGAGCAGGCACTGACGCGAAAACGCTGTTTCGCCGGGCGACGCGCACTCGATACCATTGGCCGCCTGTTCGGCGTCCGGCTGTTCCTGCGCTACCTTGCCGGGTTGCGGCTCGCTCCCGCCACACCCGGCCAGCATCAGCAACAGGGCAACGGCGCTAGATATCCGCATAGACATGACGTTCGGCCTTCGCCCCCGGATGCGTTACCGCGCCCTTGTAGGCCGGACCGACCGTCTGTGAATAGCGATACAGCGCACCGGACTGATAGTCATTGATCCGCGGTTGCCAGCGCGCACGGCGCTCGGCCAGCACCGTATCGTCGACCAGCAGGTCGATTGTCCCCGCCTCTGCATCAATGCGGATGGTGTCGCCATCCTCGACCAGTGCGATGGGCCCGCCATCCGCTGCCTCCGGCCCGACATGGCCGATGCAGAAGCCGCGCGTGGCCCCCGAAAAGCGGCCATCCGTGATCAGCGCGACCTTCTCCCCCATGCCCAGGCCATAGAGCGCGGCGGTGGTCGACAGCATCTCGCGCATGCCCGGCCCGCCCTTTGGCCCTTCATACCGGATAATGACAACGCAGCCCTCGGCAATGTCGCGCGCCTCGACGGCTGCAAATGCGTCCTCTTCCCGGTCGAAACAGCGCGCCGGCCCCTCGAACTGAAGGCGCTTCATGCCCGCGACCTTCACGATCGCCCCTTCGGGCGCAAGGGAACCGCGCAGGCCGACGACACCGCCGGTCGCCGTGATTGGCGCTTCGACCGGATAGATCACCTTCTGATCCGGGTTCCACGTCACCTCGTCGATATTCTCGCCCAGCGTCTTGCCGGTCACCGTCATGCAGTTTCCGTCCAGGAATCCGCCGTCCAGCATCGTCTTCATCAACATATAGACGCCGCCGGCCTCGTACATGTCCTTGGCGACATATTTGCCGCCCGGTTTCAGGTCAGCGATGTAAGGCGTTGATTTGAATGCCTCGGCAACGTCATGCAGATCGAACTCGATCCCGGCCTCATTCGCCATGGCGGGCAGGTGCAGGGCGGCGTTGGTCGACCCGCCGGTGGCGGCCACGACGCGCGCTGCGTTGATGAATGCCTCCCGCGTACAAATGTCGCGCGGCCGCAGGTTCCGTTCGATCAGGGTCATCACCTGCTCGCCCGCCGCAATCGCTACCTCTTCCCGGCTACGATAGGGCGCGGGCACCATGTTGCTGTTGGGCAGCGACAGGCCGATCGCCTCTCCGACACAAGCCATGGTGTTCGCCGTAAACTGGCCGCCACAGGCACCGTGACCGGGACAGGCGACCTTTTCCAGCGCGATCAGTTCGTGCAGGGGGCAGTTGCCGGCAGCATACTGGCCGACCGCCTCGAACACATCTACCACGGTGACGTCGCGGTCGTGATAGCGGCCGGGCAGGATCGACCCGCCATAGACAAAAATCGATGGCACATTCAGGCGCAGCATTGCCATCATCATGCCCGGCAGCGACTTGTCGCACCCGGCAAAGGTGACCAGCGCGTCATAGCAATGGCCACGCACTGACAATTCGACCGAATCGGCAATTACTTCGCGGCTGACGAGGGATGACTTCATCCCCTGATGCCCCATCGCGATCCCGTCGGTAACGGTGATCGTGTTGAACCGGCGCGGCATCCCCCCGCCCTGGATCACGCCAGTGCGCGCGGCATCCGCCTGAATGTCCAGCACAGTGTTGCACGGCGCAGAGTCATTCCCTGCACTGGCAATGCCGACAAAGGGCTTGGCAATATCCGCCTCTTCGATGCCCATGGCGTAGTAATAGCTGCGGTGCGGTGCGCGCTCCGGCCCCATGGAAACATGGCGGCTGGGCAGACGGTTCTTGTCGAAACGATTGGTCATGGCGCGCAAGCCTATGTCGTCAAATGCCCCCCTGACGCAACCCTGTTACGCAATGTGGCGATCATTTCGCCCAAATGACCCGCCCAGGCATCGATCCCGGCGGGTGTCAGCAGTTGATCGTTGCGGACTTCGATGGCGATTCCGGCAATCCCCGCGGCCTCGGCATGGCGGTTGATCGTCGTGTTGAGATCGCGGCCCGAATAGGGCTGATTATCGCCGGGCGACAGGCCCTGTGCCGTCAGCGCAGCCAGCGCCGCCGCTCCGGTCCACCGATCCCGGTTGTACAGAACGCCAATCGTCCATGGCCGGTACACCGGCGCAGTCTCAAGCTCCGGCGTAAAGCTGTGGATCGCTACGATCAGATCGGGGCGATATTGGCGGACGGCGCTGGCCACGGCGCGGTGATAGGGGCGGTGAAAGCGCGCGATGCGCTGTGCGGCATCCGCATCCCTGTTTCCGGGGACCTCATGCCCATCCGATGCTATGGGGATCAGCCCCAGCCGGTCCGGTTCGCGGTGCAGATCGATGACCAACCGGGAAACAGTGCCCAGCACCGCTGGCCAGCCCATGCTGGCAGCCAGAGTGCGGGTTAGCGCGCCCGCCCCGATATCATAGGCGATGTGTAGATCGAGCAGCGCCGGATCGATACCAAGATCAACGTCGGCGGGCACATGATTGCTGGCATGATCGCACAACAGCAGCGCGCCGCCCGCCGCACCATCAATGCACTCCGCTGCCTCGTTCATTGGCGACCCAGCCCCGACCGGGCAGCGTTCAACCGCGCCGTGAAGGACGGGGCGCCGAACCGGTCGAGAAAGCCGGCCCCGTCATCCGCCGCGTCGGGATCGGCGATCCTCTGCTTCAGCAGCGCCATCGCCGCGCCGTCGTTTGCAATCATGGTCTGTGCCATCGCCTCCGCCGCTACCTCCGGGCGTTCCGCCACCTGATCGACAAGGCGCAGTCGCAACGCTTCATCCGCCGCAATCCGTTCCGCTGCCAACAGCAGGCGCGCAGCCCCGCCCGGTCCGGCCCGTGCGGTCAGGCGGCGAACATCCGCCACCGGATACGTCAACCCGATCCGTGCCGCCGGGATGGAAAAACGGGCCTGTCGCCCGGCCAGCACGATATCGCACGCCATCACCAACGCGACGCCTGCGCCATGGCATTCCCCATCCACCACCCCGATCACGGGAAGGGGCATCGCCGCCAGCCCGTCGATCGCCGCCCGCATCGCGACCAGAAATGAATGGCGTGCCGCAGGATCGTCGGCCAGCGCCGGAAACTCGTTCAGATCGGCACCGGCGCAGAAACAGCGGGGATCGGCGGACCGCAACAGCACGACCTGTGCATCGCTGTCCGCAAAGGCTGCAACCGCCTCCGCCAGCCGAAGCCAGTGCCGTGTGGCCAGCGCGTTTCGCGCCTCGGGCCGGTTGAGCGTCAGGATGGCGATGCCGCCGAGATGCGCGACGTCGATCATCGCGGCATCCGCTGGCGTAAAGGATGGCGCTCGCCCTCGGACTGGGGCCATCGGCGGACGTCCCGCTCCCGGCGTCTGATCCGCTGTGGCCGGATTGCCCCCGGATCGGTCATTTTTGGGTTCAGGACCATGGTAAAGCCGGCATTAGGGCCGAAGCCGCGTCGGACAGACCCACCATCCAGCCTGAATGGATGCCCGTTCGGCCGCCGCCAACATTCGCTCCTCGCTGTCGAACAGCGCAAAGCATGTCGCCCCGGATCCCGACATCCGCGCCAGAACCACCCCCGGGGACGCTTCCAGCAGCGCAAGCGGCGCATCAATGCCGGGAGCGACCAGCCGGGCGGGCGGATACAGGTCGTTTCGGCCATCCAGCGCCGCCTCCATGACGTCATCCGTCCGCAACGGCCCGCGATCCACGCCATCCCACCGCGCAAACACCGCCGCCGTCGACACCGCGATGCCCGGATTGATCAGCAATACCGGCCGTCTGGCCGCTCCGATCAGCGGTTGCAGCTGCTCGCCCCTGCCCCTGCCCATGGCCGTTCGACCGAACAGACAAGCCGGCACGTCGGAACCAAGCCCGTCGGCCAGGTCATGCAATCGGGCGTCATCTGCCCCTATACCCGTCATCCGCGCCAGCGCACGCAGCGTCGCGGCGGCATCCGCCGATCCACCGCCGATACCGGATGCGACCGGCAGGTTCTTGACCAGTTCAATCGCGACAGCTGGCAGGCCAAAGGCCGCCCGAAACCGATCCCGCGCCCGCGTTACGAGATTATCGGATTCGGCATCCAGCGCTGCGCCAAACCGCCCACAAATGCGAAATTCGTCGCGCTCGGCAGGCTCCACGGACACGACATCCCCTGCCTCGACAAAGGCGAACAGCGTTTCCAGTTCATGATAGCCGTCCGGGCGGCGCGCGCGGACATGCAGGGCCAGGTTGATCTTGGCCGGGGCCGGTTCCGTTATCCGCATGGATCAGTTGCCCTTCAGGCCAGCCTCGATCTTGGTCGACAGCCGCGCCGCCTCGTCCGTGTCGGCATAGACCGCCGCGGCACGCCACGCATATCGTGCCTCGTACCGGCGACCCAGCTGCCAATAGGCGTCGCCCAGATGCTCCTGAATGGTCGTGTCCGCCGGCTCGGCACGCGCCGCCTTTTCCAGCAACGGCAGCGCCCGTTCCGGTTCGCCGCCACGGTAATAGGCCCAGCCAAGCGAATCGACGATGGATGCATTGTCGGGGCTCAGCATCACGGCCCGCTCCAGCAGCTTGCGCGCCGCCTTCACATTTTCGCCACGCTCGATCTGTGCATAGCCCAGATAGTTGAGCGCCAGCGGCTCGTCCGGCGCCAGTTCGACCGCACGCTTCAACAGGGACAGCGCCTCGCGCCATCGACCGCCCCGCTCCAGAGCACCGCCCTGTTGCAGGGCCAGCGCCCATTCCGGGCCGGCGCCGCGCTTTCGCGCCTCGCCATAGGCTGCGGCAGCGCCAAGTTCGTCACCCGATGCGCTCAGCAAATCGCCCAGAACCTGATAATCATTGCCGTCCGCCCCGGCCCGCGCGGCAACCTTTCGGGCATCGACCAGTGCCTCGTCGATGCGACCAGCGGCTTGCAGGATCGCGATGCGGGCACCGGGGACTGCAGCGGCAAAGGGGCTGTCCGGTTCGATCCGTCCAAGCTGCGCCAGCGCCAGATCGGGCGTCCCCTCCCGCGCTAGGTTATCGGCCAGGATCAGCTGAGCCCGGCTGTGCGCGGGATCAAGGATCAGCGCCGCCCGCGCAAGCACCATGGCCAGGGGCTCCGTTCCCCCCATCGACAATTCGCCGCCTAGCCGGGTGAACAGCCGCGAAATGCCGAACCGGGCATCCAGCTTGCGCGGCGCGGCGTGGCGCGAACGATAGGCGACCAGCACCGGATCGTTGCCGGTCAGCAGCAGCGTGGCAAGATCGGGCCGGCTGCCCGCCAGCAAATCGACCGCGGCGATGCGGCTGTCCATCGCGCTCCGCCCCGTCTGGCCCAGCGCAAGCAGCTTCTGCATCCCCTTTTCCGGCTGACCCTGGTCGATTTCCATCAGCGCAGCGGATTCGGTTGCGTACCGGCGGGCGATCGCGGCCGGGGGCGGGACCGACATGGCGGCCAGCGCGGCGCCTGGATCGGTATCATACTGGATCCACGCGGCAATCACCGGCGCCATGAAATCGAGCGGGGTCGATTTCAGCGAGGCGAGTGTTGATGCCGCCGCCGCCTTGTCACCCCGCGCCAGATGATCGGCCAGCACGATCAGCGCGGCATCGGCCGGCTGCCCCTTGGCCCGGGTCATCGCATCGATGGATGCCAGCGCGAGTTTGGTGTCGCCGGACGCAATAGCCTCGCGATAGGCGCGAACCGCGATCTGTTCGTCCTGGGGCAGCTGCGCCAGCGCGGCGGCATAGCCGGAAACGGCGGTCGGCACATCTCCGCGTGCATCGGCCGCACGGGCGCGGGCATACGCACTGATGGTTACGTCAGATGCCATTGCGGCGCCCGGTGCCGTCATCGCCAGCGCCGCGATCAGAACGGCGACGCGCGGCCCGCTATGGTTACATGTTCGGATAATTCGGTCCTCCACCGCCCTCCGGCGCAACCCAGACGATGTTCTGGGTAGGGTCCTTGATGTCACAGGTTTTACAGTGAACGCAATTCTGCGCATTGATCTGAAAGCGCGGGCTGCCGGTTTCCTGTCCGACAACCTCATAGACCCCGGCCGGGCAATATCGTTGCGCCGGCTCGTCATACAGGGGCAGGTTGTGTTCGATCGGAACGGCTGGATCCTTGAGCTTCAGGTGGACCGGCTGGTCCTCCTCATGATTGGTGTTGGACAGGAACACCGAGGACAACCGGTCGAACGAGATCACGCCATCGGGCTTCGGATAATCGATTTTCGGGACCAGATCGGCGCGCCACAGGCTTTCGTGATCCGGGTGGTGGCCCATCGTAAACGGCAGGCGCAGGCCCAGCTGTTCCGCCCACATCGCCGCCCCGGCAAGCCCGGTGCCGATCGTATCGCCAAACTTCTTTACCAGCGGCACGGCGTTGCGCACGATGCGCAATTCCTTTTCCACCCAGCTGGAACGATAGGCGTCGGCATAGGCGGTCAGCTCGTCGCCCGACCGGTCTGCTGCCACGGCGTCAAAAGCGGCATCGGCGGCCATTATGCCCGTCTTCATCGCGGTATGGCTGCCCTTGATCCGGGGCACGTTCACGAACCCGGCCGAACAGCCGATCAGCGCGCCGCCCGGAAACGTCAGCTTTGGCACCGACTGCCAGCCGCCGTCATTGATCGCCCGCGCGCCATAGGACACGCGCTTCCCGCCCTCCAGGATCTCGCGGATCGCCGGATGCGTCTTCCATCGCTGCATTTCGTGAAACGGCGACAGATGCGGATTGGAATAATTCAGCCAGGTGACAAATCCCAGCGCCACCTGGCCATTGGCCTGATGATACAGGAAACCGCCGCCATTCGACCCCGCCGTCTCGCTCAACGGCCAGCCCTGGGTGTGGATCACGCGGCCGGGCACGTGCTTGTCGGCCGGAATATCCCACAATTCCTTGATGCCGATGCCATAGACCTGTGGCTCGCTGTCGGCCGCCAGATCATATTTCGCGATCAGCTGCTTGGACAGGTGACCGCGAACCCCCTCGGCAAACAGGGTGTAACGCGCGTGCAGCTCAAGGCCAGGCTGATAATCCGGCTTGTGCGATCCATCGCGCGCCACGCCCATGTCGCCGGTGGCGATGCCCCGCACCGATCCGTCCTCGCCGAACAGCACCTCTGCCGCCGCAAATCCCGGAAAGATTTCGACGCCGAGCGCCTCTGCCTGTCCCGCCAGCCAGCGGCACAGATTGCCCAGCGATCCCGTGTAGCAGCCATTGTTGTGCATGAACGGCGGCAACAGGAAATGAGGAAACTCGCGCTTGCCCTTGCCCGACAGGACCCAGTGATGGTTTTCCGTCACCGGCACCTCTGCCATCGGGCAATCGAGCGTGCGCCATTCGGGGATCAACTCGTCCAGGGCGCGCGGATCGAACACCGCACCCGACAGGATGTGGGCGCCAACCTCCGACCCCTTTTCGATGACGCAGACGGACAGCTCGCGACCCTCCGTCTCCGCCCGCTGCTTCAGCCGGATCGCGGCAGACAGCCCGGCCGGTCCAGCCCCCACGACCACGACGTCATAGTGCATGGATTCCCGCTCGCTCATCGATCGTCCTCTTCCTTTGCCATCCGGCGTGCCTGTTGATCGTTGATCGGCAACGCCTGAACCGGTTCTTTCGTTCAAGCAGATTGACGGCAGGGTCAACCCGGCCTTTGGTGCTGGCATGGGGGCAGATACCGACCATCGATGGCATGACGTTGCGGCAAGCGCGCTTGAATGGTGGGCGGATGCCGGCGTCGATCAGCTGGTCGAAGAGACGGCGGGCGGCTGGATCGCCCCGCCAGTCCCGGCAATGGCCGCCGCCCCTGCCGCACCAGCGGCCATCCCGGTCAGTGATTCGCCCCTGCCCGGCGACTGGGCATCGTACATCGCATGGCGGCTGGGTCCGGATGCCCCGGATGCGGCATGGCCCGGCCGCATTGTCCCGCCGTCCGGCCCGGTCGATGCGGAATGGCTGATCCTCAGCGACGTGCCGGAAAGCGAGGATGTGGATGGGCCCTTGTCCAGCGGAGCGGTCGGCCGGTTGACGGACAATATCCTGGCCGCAATCGGCATCGACCGCACTACGGCCCATATCGCTACGCTGGCGGTGAAGGCTCCGGCGACCGGACAGATCCCGGCCGAACAGCTCCCCGAATTCGGGCGAATCGCGCATCATCTCCTCGCGATCAGCGGAGTTCGACGGGTCTTGGTTTTCGGCCAAGCGACGAGCCGTGCCTTGTTCGGGATCAATGATCGGTCGGAACGTGGACGTTTACGCGCGGTTAACCATGATGCCCGGAAACTGGCCATTGTTGCCACCCACGCCCCCCGCTTCATGGTCGAACGACCGCGCGTGAAGGGTGAGGTGTGGCGCGATATCCAGTCCTTGATGCGGGGGTTGCAATGAACGGCGCGGTGAAGGGAGTGGCGGTAGCAATCACCCTCCTGCTGTCCGGCAATGCCCTGGCGCGTGAGGGCGCGCCCGCCGATGAAGGCGTGCCGCAGCGCGAAACGCCCGGTATGGCGGCACCCGCAATCCTGACGCCAGAACAGGGCGCATCCTATCGCGCGATCCTGACGGCGATCCGGGCGGAACGCTGGACCGACGCGCAATTGTTGATCGACGGCATGACGCCGGGCGTCCTGCACCCGGTGATGCGGGCCGAACTCTACACCGCGCGCAATTCTCCAAAGGTCGAGATGCCGGCCCTGCTGGCGCTGCTGAACGAGGCACCGGAACTGCCGCAGGCGGAACAGATCGCCCGGCTGGCCGTAAGCCGCGGTGCCACCGCCCTGCCCGACTTGCCTGCCCATCAGCGGCTCGTCTGGTACGATGCCCCGCCCAGCCGCCAGCGTGCCCGCGCACTCAGCGATGCGGCCTCTGCCCAGCTGGCAGAGGCGATGAAGCCGTTTATCAAGGCGGATGACGGCGTTTCTGCTCGCGCGTTGCTGGACCAGCATCGTGGGCGGTTGACGCCCGAGGCACTGACCGAGTGGCAGCAAAAGATCGCATGGATCTTTTACGCCGCCGGGGACGACGAAAACGCAGCCTTGATCGCGAGCGAAGCAAGCCGAGGGGTTGGCCCGTGGCAGGTCCAGGGTGATTGGGTGCTTGGCCTTGCCAGCTGGCGGCGCGAGGATTGCCGGACGGCTCAGGCCGCGTTCGAGCGGGTCGGCCGCAACGCGCCCGATGTCGAGATGCGTTCGGCGGGCCTGTTCTGGGCCACCCGCGCGGACATTGCGTGCGGAGAGCCGCAGCGGGTTCAGGCGCGGCTGCAATCGGCCGCGCAGTATCGCGAAACCTTTTACGGCCTGCTGGCTCGGCAATCGCTGGGGCTGACGGACAACACCGCCAATGCCAAGGTGCTGGGCGCGTTGCCACTGGGCGATCTAGAGCGCCGGGCAAACGTACGCGTGGCCGCCGCACTGGTTCAGATCGGCGAACTCAAGCTGGCTGACGCAGTGCTGCGGCATCAGGCAAAGATCGGTCCACGCAACGAACACGCCGCATTGATCACGCTGGCTGGTGCGCTCGACCTGCCGCAAACGCAGCTCTGGCTGTGCCACAACGGCCCGGCGGGCGTGAACCTGGTGGCGCAAGCGCGCTATCCGGCCCCCAGATGGAAGCCGAAGGGCGGATGGCGCGTCGACAAGGCGTTGGTCTATGCCCACACGCTTCAGGAATCCCGCTTCAATCCCGACGTGGTCAGCCCTGCCGGCGCCTTTGGCCTGATGCAGGTGATGCCGGCCGCGGCCATTGATGTCGGCCGGACCAAGGGGATGAAGATCGAACGCGCGGACCTTGCCCAGCCATCGGTAAACATGGAGGTTGGCCAGACCTATCTGGAACAGCTGCGCGACCGCCCGTTTACCGCCGGGCTGCTGCCAAAAGTGATCGCCGCCTATAACGCCGGTCCGACGCCCGTTGAAACGTGGAACGCAACCGTGCGCAGCAAGGGCGATCCGCTGCTCTACATCGAAAGCATCCCCTATTGGGAGACGCGCGGCTATGTGATGACCGTGCTGCGCAACTACTGGATGTACGAACAGCATGAGGGCCGCACCTCGGCCAGCCGTCACGCGCTGAGCCAGGGGATGTGGCCCCGCTTTCCCGGCATGGTCGGCGCGCCTGCGGTTCGCATGACGGATACCAGCGCCGGACGGATCGTCGGTGCCAATTGATCAGGGGCGGGCCTTCATTCCCGTCCGCATTGCCGTCCTCACCATCTCCGACACGCGGACTGCGGCCGATGACCGGTCGGGCGATACGCTGGTCGAACGGCTGAAGGATGCGGGCCATATCCTTGCCGCACGCGGCATCTTGGCGGACGATGTCGCGCTGATCGTCGGTCAGCTGAACGAATGGATCGACGATCCGTTGGTCGATTGCATCCTGACCACCGGCGGCACCGGCGTTACCGGCCGCGATGTCACGCCAGAGGCGATCAAGCAGGTCCAGGACAAACCCATTCCGGGCTTTGGCGAATTGTTCCGCTGGCTCAGCTTTCAGACGATCGGCACGTCAACCATTCAGTCACGCGCTTGTGCCGCCGTCGCGCGCGGCACCTATCTTTTTGCATTGCCCGGATCGACCGGCGCGGTTCGCGACGGCTGGGACGGTATCCTGCGCGATCAGCTCGACAGCCGCCACCGCCCCTGCAACTTCGTCGAACTGATGCCCCGGCTGCGCGAACGCTGAACCAGCCAGACAAGGCCAAGCCCCGCCCCGATCATCAGGAACGGCATGGCGGGATAGTGATACCGGGTCTGTCCGGTAAACACGAACGCCAGTGCCGTCGTCAGCACGGGCACGGCCAGCGCAACCGCCATGGGCGACTGATCCAGTCGCCGCCGCCACAATGCCGCGACGCTGGGCGCAAAGCCGATTGCCGACAGGCCCAGGATCGACAGGTACACCAGCTGATTACCAGCCTGCGCAACCCGCCACAGGCCGGACCGGTCCGGATAGCTGGCGTGCAGCGACCAGAAGGCGTCGGTGTCTTTTGCCCATAACAGGATCACCTTGCGCACCCCCAGCATGGCCCAGTCGGCCGGATGCTGAACGATCCAGTCGATCGCCATCCGTTTCAGACGCGCGTCCATCTCCACCTGCCGCTCGATCCGCTGATCGAACGACAGTCCGGTCTGTGCCCACAGGGGCGATTTCTCGACCTGAAAATAGCCACCCGTGGCCAGATCGTTCGCACCGGCCTGTAACGCGATGCCGCCATTCGTGGATACCAGCACCGGCGCGCCAAGCTGTTGCTGATTGCGCATCGTCCACGGGGTCACCACCACCGCCATTCCCGCCACCGCCAGCAGCATCGTTGCCAGCGCCCGCCGCCAGCCAAACGCACGAAGCGACAGCCACATCGTCGGGATCAGCGCCATGCAAACGAACATCGATTGCGGCCGCATCAGCGTGGCCAGGCCCAGCAGCAGGCCCGCGAACACCGCCATGCCGGCCCTGCCCCGACCAAGGATCAGCGCAGCCACCCCCGCCATCAGCACCGTCGTGCTGGTCGTTTCCGCCGCCAGCACGCCGGTATAGACGATATGCGCCGGATAGACGGCATAGAGCAGCATCGAAAGCACCGCTGCCTCCCGCGCTGCGCCCAGCCCCCGCGCCATCGCCCCGATCAACGCGGTGATGGCCGCAGAAGCCATCAGGTTCACGATCAACGGTCCGGTCAGGTTCGGGCCAGTCAGCATCAGTGCGCCTGCCAGCAGCGCCGGATAACCGACAGGCCAGAACGCAGTAGGATGCCCGCGCTCCTGATATCCCATGCCAGCCGCCATTTCCTGAGCGCGCAGCAGATACCAAGCCCCATCCGAATCCGGTGTCACTGGCACGGCCAGGATAAAGATTGCCCGCAGGATCACCGCCAGCAGGATGGCGACA
Organism: Sphingomonas eleionomae; assembly: GCF_049889035.1. Classification (NCBI taxonomy): domain Bacteria; kingdom Pseudomonadati; phylum Pseudomonadota; class Alphaproteobacteria; order Sphingomonadales; family Sphingomonadaceae; genus Sphingomonas; species Sphingomonas eleionomae. Next base: position 675,552 of record NZ_JBLTWP010000001.1, read on the forward strand.
ACGAACGGAGCCGTGCCCGTCGCCCAATCCCTGCTCAACCGCGATGAACCATGCAGCATGATTGTTCCTTCGCAGCAGATCCTATCGGGCAGTCCCATGCCGGGCGAGCGTCGCGCAGCGTCGGATGGTTTCAGGTCGGGACATTAACGACGAATCTGCCTTGCCCGGCCGTGATGTTCTATCTATGTTCCCCCCATGACCAGGCGCAATGCGCGGGGCGCAACCCACAACCCTGTCCCCAGACGGTTCGGCTTGGCCGACCGGCAGGCAGACGGCGACTGGCTCGATAACAGGGCGCTGATCGACGGCGAACCCCGTCCGATCCGCACCTCCGTCACCGTGGAAAGTCCCCGGACGATCATCACCCGCAATCAATCGCCCGACGTCCCTTTCGACCGTTCGGTCAATCCCTATCGCGGCTGCGAGCATGGCTGCATCTATTGCTTTGCGCGGCCAACCCATGCCTTTCACGACCTGTCGCCCGGCCTCGATTTCGAAACGCGGCTGTTCGCCAAGCTGGACGCCCCTACCCGCCTCCGGGCGGAACTTGCGCGGACCGGCTATCAATGTCGTCCGATTGCGTTCGGTACCAATACTGACGCCTATCAGCCGATCGAACGCGAATGGCGGATCATGCGCGGGTGCCTGGAAGTCCTGGCGGAATGCCGCCATCCGCTGACGATCACGACAAAGTCCGACCGGTTGCTGCGCGACCTTGACGTGTTGCGGCCCATGGCGGCACAGGGCCTGTGCGCCGTCATGATCTCGATCACTTCGCTTGACCCGCGGATCACCATGACGCTGGAACCGCGCGCGCCGCATCCCGAAAAGCGGCTGGCCGCCATCGCAAAGCTGACGGAGGCGGGCATTCCCGTCTATGTCTCGCTGTCCCCCGTCATCCCTGCGATCACCGACGGGGAGATGGAAGCGATCCTGTCCCGCGCAGCTGAAGCGGGGGCACGCGCCGCATTTTTCATGCCCGTCCGCCTGCCGCACGAGGTGGCACCGCTGTTCCGGGCGTGGCTTGAGACGCATTACCCGGACCGGGCGGGCAAAGTGATGGCGATCATCAATTCGTTGCGCGGCGGGCGGGACAACGATCCGGAATTCTTCACCCGGATGCGGGGACAGGGCGAATGGGCCGCCCTGCTCCGCACACGGTTTCAGATCGCCAGTCGCCGGCTCGGCCTTACCAGTGAGCGGCTGGACCTTCGCTGCGACCTGTTCCGCCCGCCCGCCGGGCCACAGGGCGATCTGTTCGCCTGATCAAGCAGCGATCGAATATCCCTTGAACTGCTCGCGGATCGCGGTTTTCAGCAGCTTGCCGGTCGCCGTATGCGGCAGGCTGTCGACGAAATGCACCTCGTCGGGTAGCCACCATTTGGCGACGTGCTGCGTCAGATAGGCCTGGATCTGTTCCGCTGTCACCGTGGTATCGGGCTTGCGGACCACCAGCAGGATCGGCCGCTCCTCCCACCGCGGGTGGTGAACGCCGATCGCCGCCGCCTCCGCCACGCCGGGACAGCCGACAGCCGCGTTTTCAAGCTCGACCGAGCTGATCCACTCGCCGCCGGACTTGATGACGTCCTTGGACCGATCGGTGATCTGCATCGTGCCATCGGGATGCAGGATTGCGACATCCCCCGTATCGAACCAGCCATCGGGGGTCAGGCAGGGGCCGTCGCCATCCTTGAAATACTGCTTAATAACCCAGGGGCCCCGCACCTGCAGCTGCCCGGCCTGTTGTCCGTCACGCTCCAGTACGCGGCCCTGCTCGTCCACGATCCGCATCTCGACGCCATAGGGCACGTGGCCCTGACGGCACACCTGGTCGACCTGCTGGTCGAAACTCAGCTCGTCCCAATCGACCGAGCGCTGGCCGATCGTGCCGATGGGCGATGTTTCGGTCATGCCCCAAGCATGATTGACGCGGACACCCATCCGCATCAGCCGCTCGATCATGGACCGCGGTGCCGCCGACCCGCCGATGGTCACGACCTTTAGGTGACGCGGCTCCTCCCCGGTCGCATCCATATGCTGAAACATCGCGAACCACACGGTCGGCACTCCAGCCGAATGGGTAACCCGTTCCCGATTCATCAGTTCGCACAGCAGCGCAGGCTCGTTCACCGTCGAAAACACCAGCTTCAGCCCAACTGCTGGCGAAGCAAAGGGCATACCCCAGCCGACGGCATGAAACATCGGCACGATCGGCATGGCCACCGATCCGGCCTCAAGGTCAAAGACCGAAGGCTGCAATTCGACGAGCGCGTGCAACGTGGAACTGCGATGGCTGTACAGCACACCCTTGGGGTTCCCGGTCGTGCCGCTGGTGTAACACAGCATGCACGGGTCGCGCTCATCCCCCTCAACCCAGGTATAATCGCCGGTTTCCCGTTCGATCAGCGCCTCGAACCCGATATCGCAATCGGTGTCCGTCGGGGCGGGATCATAGCAGACATAATGCCGGATCGTATGCCAGTGCGGCTTCATCCGTTCGACCAGCGGCGCAAACGCGCGGTCGTACATCAGCACCACGTCCTCTGCATGATTGCCGATAAAGGCCAGCTGATCGGGGAACAGGCGCGGGTTGATGGTATGGACGATGCCGCCCATCCCGATCGCCCCGTACCACGTCACCAGGTGGCGGCTGTGGTTCATGGCCAGCGTGGCGATCCGGTCGCCGGGCTTGCAGCCCAGTCTTTCCAGCGCCTGTGCCAGCCGCCGCGCATCCTGGGCAATCCCGGCCCAATCGGTGCGCTTCTCGCTGCCATCAGCCCAGCGGGTCAGGATTTCCCGCGACCCGTGTTCGCGTTCGGCATGATCGAGCAAGCGCATGACGCGCAGCTCAAAATCCTGCATCGATCCCAGCATCAATCCCTCCGTCCGGTTATCCCGCGACGGCGAGCCGTCCCGGTCTGGCGACTTCGATGGTCGCTCTCGTCACATCCTGCAGCGTCTCGATGGTTGCGGCAAGGCCGGGATCCAGCCGGAAGCCGGAACCGAGCCATAGGCGCGCGCTATTCCCGTCACTGGTCGGCACGGTCAGGTGAACTGCCGACTTGCCGCCCGTGGCAATGGGCATCAGCAATTCCTTCACCGCCTCCAGCGCCGCGATGCTGGTCAGCTCCACCTCCAGCATCAACCGCATATCGGCGGCCACCGCGTCGATCCGCCGGGCACCGCGGACGGTGACGCGCGGCATTTCCTCGCCCGGCTTTCGATCCAGCTCGACCGTCAGCAACGCGCAGCCGCCCTCGCGTGCAATCTCGCCCATGGCGTTGGCGGCATCCTCGTCGAAACAGGATGCAACGACCCCGCCAGAGGCATCGGACAGATTGGCCATGACATAGCGGTTGCCGCGTGCGGACGTGCGGGACCGGCAATCTTCGATCAGCGCGGCGACGATGGCCGTCCCCCGTCCGCCCTCGTCGATCTTCACCTCGCCCAGCGTCGCAATGGGTCGCGCGCCATTCAGCCGGGCCTGCGCCGCATATCGATCGGCCGGATGGGCGGAGAAATAGAAGCCGAACGCCTCCCGCTCGGCATTGACCCGCTCGGTCGGCGTCCATTTCGCGCTGTCGGGAAGCTGGATGTCCGGTTCGAACGCCATTGCCGAGCCGAACAGGCCGCCCTGCCCGCTGGTCCGCCCCTCATGCGTGCGTTGTGCCACCGCCATGATCGTTTCGGCAGCCGCCACGACCCCGGCACGGTTGGCGTTGAGTGTATCAAAGGCGCCCGCTCCGGCCAGCGTTTCCACTTGCCGCTTGTTCAACGCCCGCGGATCGACGCGCGCTGCGAAATCGTCGAGCGAGGCAAAGGGACCATTGGCCTCCCGCTCCTCGACGATCTGCTCCATCGCTCGTTCGCCGACACCCTTCAGTGCGCCAAGGGCATAGCGCACGGCCAGCGCATCGCCATCGACCTCTACCGAGAAATCGGCGCGGCTGGCATTGACGCTGGGGGGCAGCGCGGTGATGCCCAGCCGCTTCATGTCATCCGCGAAAATGGCGAGCTTGTCCGTCTGATGGATGTCAAAGCTCATCGACGCGGCAAAGAATTCGTGCGGGTAATGCGCCTTCAGCCACGCGGTCTGATAGGCAAGCAGGGCATAGGCGGCTGCGTGCGACTTGTTAAAGCCATATCCGGCGAACTTGTCGATCAAATCGAACAGCTCGTTCGCCTTGGCCGGCTTGATCCCGTTATGCTTGGCCGATCCCTCGACGAACGTGGCGCGCTGGGCGTCCATTTCCGCCTTGATCTTCTTGCCCATCGCGCGGCGGAGCAGGTCGGCACCGCCCAGCGAATATCCGGCCAGCACCTGTGCGGCCTGCATCACCTGTTCCTGATAGACAAAGATGCCATAGGTTTCCGCCAGGATCGGCTCCAGCAGCGGATGGGGATAGGTGATCGCCTCCTGCCCGTTCTTGCGTCGGCCGAAACTGGGGATGTTGTCCATCGGGCCGGGGCGATAGAGCGAGACGAGCGCGATGATGTCGCCGAAATTGGACGGTCGCACGGCGGACAGGGTGCGCCGCATCCCTTCGGATTCCAGCTGGAACACGCCGACCGTGTCGCCCCGCTGCAGCAGGGCATAGGTATCGGCATCGTCCCAGGACAACGCGTCGAGATCGACCGATATGCCCCGCAGCGACAACAGCCGCACCGCTTCCTGCAGCACGGACAGGGTTTTAAGGCCCAGAAAGTCGAATTTTACCAAACCCGCCTGTTCGGCATATTTCATGTCGAACTGCGTCACCGGCATGTCCGACCGGGGATCGCGATAGAGCGGGACCAGCTCGGCCAGCGGCCGGTCGCCGATCACCACGCCGGCGGCATGGGTCGAACTGTGCCGGGGCAATCCTTCCAACCGCATCGCCAGGTCGAACAGGCGGTGGACCTGATTATCGTTCTGATATTCGGCGTGAAGTTCGCTGACCCCGTTGAGCGCGCGCTCCAGCGTCCAGGGGTCCGTCGGGTGATTGGGCACCAGCTTGGTCAGCCGGTCGATCTGGCCATAGCTCATCTGAAGCACCCGGCCGGTATCACGCAGCACGGCGCGCGCCTTCATCGTTCCGAACGTGATGATCTGCGCCACCTTGTCTGCGCCATAGCGTTCCTGAACATACCGGATCACCTCGCCGCGGCGAGTTTCGCAAAAGTCGATGTCGAAATCGGGCATCGACACACGTTCCGGGTTCAGGAACCGTTCGAACAGCAGGCCCAGCTTGATGGGATCAAGGTCAGTGATGGTCAGCGCCCACGCGACAACCGATCCAGCGCCCGATCCGCGCCCCGGCCCGACGGGAATCCCCTGTGCCTTCGCCCATTGGATGAAATCCGCGACGATCAGGAAGTAGCCGGGAAAGCCCATCTGGATGATGACGTCCAACTCGAACGTCAGCCGTTCCCGATAGGGCGCGGCCCAATCATCGGTGACAGCGCGTCCCTCCAGCTCGGCAATGCGATGCAGCCGCAGTTCCAGCCCGGACTGCGCCTGTTCACGCAGCATCGCCGCCTCGCCATCCCGGTCCCCGGCCAAGCTGGGCAGGATGGGCTTGCGCTTGGGTGCCGCAACGGCGCAACGCTGTGCGACCACCAGCGTGTTGGCAATCGCCTCGGGCAGGTCCTGGAACAGCAGGGCCATGTCGCTGGCCGGTTTCATCCAGCTTTCGCGGGACGAGCGGACCCGGTCCTCGCTGGCGATGTAATCCGAATGCGCGATGCACAGCATGGCGTCATGCGCTTCGTGAAAATCATTCTCGGCATAACAGCACGGATTGGTCGCCACGATCGGCAGATCGCGATCATAGGCCAGGTCGATGAGGGCGCGTTCGGCGGCCTGCTCCACCGCGTCGCCGCGCCTGCTGATCTCGACATACAGCCGATCGCCGAACATCGCCTGCAGCCGGTCGGCATAGGCACGGGCGTGGTCGGCCTGTCCTTCGGAAAACAGCCGGGCCAGGGCGCCTTCGCCCCCTCCGGTCAGGGCGATCAGCCCGTCCTTGTGCCGCTCAAGAAAGGCCAGCGTGACGTGCGCGTCCAGCTCGATCGGACGCCCCAGATGCGCCTGACTGACCAGGGCGCACAGATTATCATAGCCGGTCTGATCCTGTGCCAGCAGCGGCAGCCAGTCGATGGCGGGGCGATGCTCCCCCTCCTGCCCCGGCCTTGCCACGGCCAGCAACGTACCGATGATCGGCTGAACACCCTCGCCCCGCGCCGCGTCGCTGAACGTCATCGCGGCGTAAAGGCCGTTGCGGTCGGTCAGCGCAGCGGCAGGGAAACCCAGCGATCGTGCCCGCTTGGCAATTGCCTTTGGCTGGATCGCCCCTTCCAGCATCGTGTAAGCGGAAAAGATGCGCAGGGGGACGAAACCGGAATGAGCCATGTCCCGTTCTACCCGTCCCTCCCCCCGATCGAAAGGGCGCAGCCGGGCTTATCCACAAGCAAGTTCAGCGGGGTTCAGCCCAGCAGCCGGTCGATATCCGCGCGGATCGCATCGGGCGCGGTGGTCGGTGCATAGCGTTCCACGACATTGCCAGCACGATCCACCAGGAACTTGGTAAAATTCCACTTGATCGCCTGACTGCCCAGCAGACCCGGCGCCTCTGCCTTCAGGTGGCGAAACAGCGGTGCGGCATCATCGCCATTCACATCGATCTTGGCAAAGACGGGAAAGGTGACGTCATAGGTCAGGCTACAGAAACTGGCGATTTCCGCTGCATCGCCCGGCTCCTGCGCGCCGAACTGGTTGCAGGGAAAGCCGAGTACAACCAAACCGCGTGCCTGAAGGTCGCGGTACAGCGCCTCCAACCCCTTATACTGCGGCGTGAACCCGCATTTCGACGCGACATTGACGATCAGCAACACCTTGCCGCGATGTTCGGCCAGCGTCGTTTCGGTGCCATCGGCCCGCCGGATGGGCAGCGTGAACAGGTCGGTCATTGCAGCACTCCTTCATGCAGGCGCACGACGCGGTCCATGCGGGCCGCCAGCCGCTCATTATGCGTGGCGACGAGAGCGGACGATCCTTCGCCCCGCACCAGCGCCAGAAACTCGGAGAGGACGATATCCGCCGTCGCCTCGTCCAGGTTACCCGTCGGCTCGTCAGCCAGCACCAGGGCCGGGCGATTGGCCAGCGCCCGCGCCACGGCAACGCGCTGCTGCTCGCCGCCCGACAGCTGGCTTGGCCGATGCGTCAACCGCTGGCCAAGGCCAAGGGTCGTCAGCAGCGCCTCGGCCCGGGTTCGCGCGTCCGCATCGCTTGTCCCGTGAATCAACTGAGGCAGCACGACATTCTCGGTCGCGTTGAAATCGGGCAGCAGGTGGTGGAACTGATAGATGAAGCCCAGCCGGTCGCGCCGCACCATCGTGCGGCCATGGGCATCCAGGCTCGCGACCTCTTGCCCCGCAATGCGGATCGACCCTTCGAACCCGCCCTCCAGCAGTCCGACCGCCTGCAGCAGCGTTGATTTGCCCGATCCCGATGGCCCCAGCAGCGCCACGATCTCGCCCGGCGCGATGCTCAGATCGACGCCGCGCAGCACTTCGATCTCTGCGCCGCCCTGTGAAAAGGTGCGCTTGAGCTGTGTGGTCTGAAGAACGGCTTCACTCATAACGCAGCACCTGAACCGGATCCGTGCTCGCCGCCTTCAAGGCCGGATACAGCGTCGCCAGCACGCACAGCACAAAGGCAAGCACGACAATGCCGATTACCTCGGCCGGGTCGGTCTTGGCCGGCAATTCGGTCAGAAAGCGCATTTCGGGGTTCCACACCTCCAGCCCGGTGACCAGGCCGATGAACATTACGACCTGTTCGCGAAAGGTGATGAACAGGAAACCCAGCGCCAATCCGGCAAGGATGCCCAGCGTGCCAATGGTCGTGCCCACCGTCATAAAAATGCGGATAAGGCCGCTACGCGTCGCCCCCATGGTGCGCAGGATCGCGATATCCCGCGTCTTGGCCCGCACCAGCATGATCAGCGATGACAGAATGTTGAACACGGCCACCAGGATGATCAGCGACAGCACCGTGAAGCTGACCACCCGGTCGATCGACAACGCCTCGAACAACGATGAGTTGAGCATCCGCCAATCGACAATCTGCGCACGGTCGCCGACCGATTTGGCCAGCGGGGCGATGATCGAACCGATCCGGTCAGCATCGACGCTCTCCATCTCGATCATGCCGACCGAGTCGCCCATCAGCAACAGCGTCTGGGCATCCTGCATCGGCATGACGACGAACGCCTTGTCGTAATCATACAGGCCGACCTCGAATATTGCGACGACGCGATAGCTGACGATGCGGGGCACGGTGCCGAACGGCGTCGTCGGTCCCTGCGGGCTGATCAGCGAAATCTCGCTCCCCACGGTGGCGCCCAGCGATTGCGCGAGCCGCGATCCGATGGCGACGGTCGATTGATCCGGCGTAAGGGCATTCAGGTTCCCCTGAAGCACATTGTCGCGGATCGTGGGATTGGACCGGATATCGGAAATCTGCATCCCGCGGACCAGCACACCCTCAACCCGGCCGGAATAGCTTGCCATCAATGGCTGCTCGATCAGCGGGGTTGCAGAGGTGATGCCCGGCGTCGCCCGCGCCTCTCCGACGATTTCCCGCCAGTCGGGCAGGCGGCCATTATAGCCCTGCACCACGGCGTGACCGTTCAGGCCGACGATCTTGTCGAACAGTTCCGCGCGGAACCCGTTCATCACGCTCATCACCACGACCAGCGCGGCCACGCCCAGCATGACCGCGGCCAGGCTGATCCCGGCGACCAGAAAGATGAACGCTTCGCCCCGGCCAGGCATCAGATATCGCCGGGCGATCATTCGCTCGTATCGCGACAGGATCATGGGGTGGGCAGTTCCTTGAAACAGGGCATGGATCGGTCAATCATTGGCTTAGTCACCGTACCGAACAGGTGCAATCACCGTGTTGCCGATTCATCACAGGGTGACGTCATTATGCTGACTGCGGCCTGTACGGCGCTGACAAGGACCGGCTTTGGCGATAGGACGCCCTTACGAAACACAGGCAGCAACGGCCGTGGTTCGGGGAGGCTCGATCGCCCCGCCTGATCTGGGGACAGGTGTGCGGGCGTAGAGCTGAACAAAGGGGGCTGACGAGCATTCGTCACGCAGGCGCCCGGGTCGGGAACGGCCCGGGCGTTTGTCTTTTCCGGCATCATCCCGCCGCTGCGTTTCGGCCTGAATGAAAAAATGGGGCAGAACCACCGGCTCTGCCCCAAGGGTCGCAGCAGGTCAGAAGGATTTGGACAACGTCAGGCCATAGGTCTGCGGATCGCCGATCTGCCCCGCGATCAGACCGGTATTGCCGCCCGTCCCGGCCAGCAGGAAATCGACATAATTCCGGTCGAATGCGTTACGGACCCAGCCGAACAGGTTGAATTCGTCCGCCCGGTAGCCAAGCCGGAAGTTGTGCAGCGAATAGCCATCGACATTGGTGTAGATCGACGGCGACGGATTGGACGACCAGCTGGAACGCCCGCTGCCATCATAACCCAGGTAGAATTGCCCATCCGTGCCGAACAGCTTGGCTGGCAGGTTGTACTCTGCGCCCCATGACGCCGCCCATTTCGAAACGCCGGGCAGCGTCGACCCTGAAATGTCGACAAAAGGCGGGCTGACGGCCCCTGCCACCCCCGGCGCACCGATCGCGCCGGTATAGGTGCAGCGACCCGTGACGACGATGCCCGTGCTGCTGCCTCCGGCCAGCTCCGGCGGCGGTGGCGCGTCGCAAAAGCTGGTGAAGGTCGCATCGGTATAGGCAAGGCTGACATAGGCATTCAGCCGCTCGCTCGGCCGTACCGACAGGTCGGCCTCCACGCCGCGCGACCGGACCCGATCGGCATTGGCCAGATAGCCACGCACGGTGCCCAGCTGGCCATTGCTGACACTGGCCTGGAAATCCTTGATCTCGGTCCAGAACCCGGTGACGTTGAACGTGACTTTCCGGTCAAGGAACTGCGTTTTCAGGCCGATTTCGAAATGATCGACCTTTTCGGGCTTGATCGTGAACACGGATTCGATCGGCGCCCCGTTGGCGTCCGCCGGCACACCGTTCAGATTGATGCCGCCCGTCTTGAACGACCGCGCATAGGTGGCATAGGCGTTGATGTCGTCGGCCAGCTCATATCGTAGGTTCAGGTCGTAGGAGAGGTTCCACGCGCTGAATTCCGGTTCAAAGAACTGCGATGCCTGAACACCGCGGGCCGCGGCAATCCATGGGTCGGTGTAGTATGGCGAACCGGGTACCGGCGACACGATCTGCCGCGTTCCGTCCGATGCGTTGCCGGTGACGACCGAATCGTAGAGGCCCTGCTTCTTGTCGTAATTGATCCGGATGCCGGGCGACACGACGAACCGGTCCGTCACATCCCAGTTGAGCTTTCCGAACAGTGCAAGGCTGGTGTTGTCCAGGCGGATGTCATTGATTGCCAGGAAGTTGTCCAGCACGGCAGGGTTGTTGGACAGGGCGCTCGTCGGATTGAGCAGCCACTTGCTCGCCGCAGGACCCGCCTGCTGGATCCCGCTCGTCCGGATTTTCTGGTGAAATGCGAACAGGCCGATGACGTAGTTATAGCCCTGTCCATTGTGATTGAACCGGAATTCCTGCGAAAACTGGTCCTGCTTGGTCGGGTTGTTGACCTTGGTATATACCGGCAGGCCAGTATAATCGCGGTCATTGGCCGGTCCCCAGTCCCAGTAGCGCCACGCGGTGATCGACGTCAGCGTGTTGGCATCATCAAGGTCCCAGATCGCGCGGGCGGACAGGCCGCCATGCTCGTTCCGCGCCGTCAGTTCGGCATCCACGTCGGTCGTCCGGTCATAGGGATCGACATTGGGCAACGGATAGGCAGCCAGCGGATAGCCCGGGAAATAGGTGAGCAGCGCCGGCAACTGCCGGTTGGCCGCCCGCTGGGTCGGACCATAGCTGAAAAAGGGCAGCGCGCAGCAGACGGGATCCTGAAGGTTCCAGTCACCGGAAAAGGTCACGCGCAGATCATCCGTCGGCTTCCACAACAATGATCCGCGAAACCCGATATTGTCGATCGACTGAATGTCCTGATTGGTGGCAATATTCTGAATGGTCCCCTGGCGGCTGGTGGTCGCAACGCTGATCCGCGCGGCCAGCTTGTCGGACAGCGGGCCAGAGATCGACGCCTTGCCCTGCTTGAAATTGTAATTGCCGAACGAAACCTCCGCCCTGCCTGTCAGGTCAAAAGTCGGCGCAGCCGTCGTGATGTTGATCGCACCCGAAGTCGTGTTCTTGCCGTACAGCGTGCCCTGTGGCCCGCGCAGCGTCTCGATCTGTTCGATGTCGACGAAATCCAGCGTCGCCGATGCGATCCGGTTGTAATAGACATCGTCGATATAGATGCCGACGCCTTGTTCGAACCCGTCATTGGTCAGGCCGAACGGCGCGCCGATCCCGCGGATGTTGATGAACGTGTTGCGCGGGTTCTGCGAATAGAATTGCAGGGTCGGCTGAAGCTGGGTCAGCTTCTGGATGTTGTACGCCCCCTGCGCGGTCAGCGTCTCATCCGACAGCACGGATACCGCAACCGGGATATCCTGCACATTTTCCGAACGACGCCGTGCCGTGACTACGATCGCGTCCTGATCGGCCGCCGGATCAGGTTCGCCATCCTCTGCTGCGGGCTGCGGCGCGACCGCGGTCACCGGAACCGGAACCCGCACCGGATCGGACGGCGCGCTGATCGCCGTGCTCCCCAACAGGGCAAGCGATAGAGAAAGAACGGACATGATTACCCCGCTGAATGACTGTTACACCGTTTTTCCTATCGGGTTGGTCTGGTTTAGGAAGAAAGGAAGTTTGCAGGAATGCCCAAGCCTGGCTTTCCTCCTCACCAAGTCAGCGCGCCAACCCTAGGTTTTCCCGGCACTTTACGATAGTTGAAAACGGCCCATCAATTCCCACCTACAGTGCGTGGCGGGTGCCTGTTGGACCCGATCACACCGGCGTCGCGAATGGTTCGGGCGCCAGATGACGTGAATTGCTCATTGGAGAATTACCAGATGCGTCAGATTGATTTTACCCCGTTTCGCCGTTCGGCCATTGGATTTGACCGGCTGTTCGATATGCTTGAAGCAAGCGCGCGACAGGCCCAGACAGAGAATTATCCGCCCTTCAACCTCGAACGGATCGAGGACAATCACTATCGCATCACGATCGCCGTCGCCGGGTTCAAGGCAGACGAGATCGACATCACTGCCCAGCAGAACCTGCTGCTCGTCAGCGGACGCAAGGGGGATGGCGATGCGGACAAGGAGCGCGCGTTCTTGCATCTCGGCATTGCCAATCGCAATTTCGAGCGTCGCTTCGAACTCGCCGATTTCGTTCAGGTGAAGAATGCCGACCTGTCGGATGGCCTGTTGACCGTCGATCTGGTGCGCGAGGTGCCGGAGGCGATGAAGCCGCGCAAGATCGCCATTGGCGGCAGCACGGCGTCGACTGCGCCCGCCATTGAGCACGCCGACTGATCCATCGATCGCTGCGTTTGCTCCCTTTTCGACGCAGCGAGGGGGTGCCCGGACCAATGGTTCGGGCGCCCTTTTTCACGTTCGATGATGCAATGGACGGCTCAGACGAGGCGGGATTGCTTGACTGCAGCGCCGATGAAACCGGCGAACAGCGGGTGCGGATCGAACGGCTTTGATTTCAGCTCCGGGTGGAACTGCACGCCGATGAACCAGGGATGGTCAGGCCGCTCCACGATTTCCGGCAATGTCCCGTCCGGTGACATGCCTGAAAACACCAGGCCGTCCTGCTCAAGGATCTCGCGATAGCCGGTGTTCACTTCGTAGCGATGGCGATGCCGCTCCGAAATGTCGCTCGTGCCATAAACCGATGCAACGACGCTGTTGCCTGCAAGCTTGGCCGGATAGGCGCCCAGCCGCATGGTGCCGCCAAGGTCGCCGCCCGCTTCCCGCTTTTCAAGGCCCGTCGCGGTCATCCATTCGGTGATCAGGCCGACGATCGGCTCGCCAGTCTCTCCGAATTCCGTGGTCGATGCGTTGGCCAGCCCCTGATCGCGCGCGGCTTCGATGCACGCCATCTGCATCCCCAGACAAATGCCAAGGAACGGAACATTGCGTTCGCGCGCAAAGCGGACCGATGCAATCTTGCCCTCGCTGCCCCGTTCGCCAAAGCCGCCGGGCACCAGAATGCCGTGCATCGGCTCCAGATGCGCGGTCAGCTCGCTTTCCTCACGCTCGAACAGCTCGGCATCCAGCCAGCGGACATTGACCTTTACCCGGTGCGCGATCCCGCCATGGACCAGCGCCTCCTGCAGCGATTTGTACGCATCGGGCAGGCCGACATATTTGCCGACGACGCCGATCGTCACCTCACCCTCAGGATTGTCGAGCCGCTCCATGATGCCGCTCCAGCGGCCAAGGTCAGGGCGAGCGCCCGGCTCCATGCCGAATGCGCGCAGGACTTCCTCGTCCAGCCCCTCGGCATGATATTGCAGCGGCACGGCATAGATGCTGCGGGCATCCAGCGCGGGGATCACCGCTTCCTTGCGGACGTTGCAGAACAGGGCGATCTTGCCCCGGTCGCTGTCAGGCAGCGGCTTTTCGCAGCGGCAGACCAGCACGTCCGGCTGAACGCCCAACGCGGCAAGCTCGCGCACGCTGTGCTGGGTCGGCTTGGTTTTCAACTCGCCGGCAGCGGCGATATAGGGGACCAGCGTCACATGGACGCTGATCGACTGGCCACGGCCCAGTTCGTTCTTCAGCTGGCGGATCGCCTCGATAAACGGCAGCGATTCGATATCGCCGACCGTGCCGCCGATCTCGCACAACACGAAATCCAGGTCATCGGTATCGGCGGTGGCAAATGCCTTGATGGCGTCGGTCACGTGAGGAATCACCTGAACCGTCGCGCCCAGATAATCGCCGCGCCGTTCGCGTTCGATGATCGTCTTGTAGATGCGGCCAGACGTCACATTGTCGGATTGCCGCGCGGAAACGCCGGTAAACCGCTCATAATGACCAAGGTCGAGGTCGGTTTCCGCACCGTCGTCGGTCACATAGACTTCGCCATGCTGATAGGGGCTCATCGTCCCCGGATCGACGTTCAGATAGGGATCGAACTTGCGGATCCGTACGCGATAACCGCGCGCCTGCAGCAACGCCGCAAGGCTCGCTGCCATAAGACCCTTGCCGAGCGAGGAGACCACGCCGCCGGTGATGAAGATATACCGCGCCATGGGAAGTAACGCCTAATCCTTTGGAACGAACAAGGGCAAGCGCCCGAATCCGGACGATGCGAAAAAAACACGGCGGCGCTCGCTGCGGGCACCAGCCTGTCGAACAATTATTGCTGCAAGGGCACCGAATCGCCGGCCGGCGCAGCGGCATTGCCCGTCGTGTCAACAGCCGGCGCGCCGCTGGTCGGCGCCGGCGCACTGACAGGCGCGGGATCGCGGGCCAGCGAGGTATCCACCCGGTCATTGCCCTTCGACGCGGCCAGGAACGCCAGCAGGATCGCCATGCCGATGAACAGCGCCGCCAGGATAGAGGTGGAGCGGGTCAGGAAATCCGCCGCACCGCGTGCCGACATCAGGCCCGACGGGCTGCCGCCCGTGGTCAGACCGCCGCCTTCCGAACGCTGCATCAGGATGACCGTCACAAGCAGGGCCGCGATGATCGCGTGAACGACGAGAAGAAAGGTGAACAACATGGCGGATCAGTCGGTCCTGTCAGGAGATGCAGGTGGCGCACATAGGCGAGCGGCGCGCGGCGATCAACCGGGGGGGCGATCCCACGTTGCGGTTGCGGGGAACCGCGGGCTGTTACGGGACGTTACAGGAACGATTTCTTTGCCCGGATGGGCCAGTAATGGTGTGAACATGGCCGAAATGATGCTTCAGGATCGACCCAACGCAACCGCCGACCGGTTGGCGGAATGGTGCAACGCGCTGATCGGCTATGTCCGTTCGGGCCATCCCGATCTGACCAATCGGCAGATGGCGCTACTGATGACCGTCCACCTTCAGGAAGGGCCGCATACCGTGCGCGGGCTTGCACGGAATCTGAACGTGTCTAAACCGGTGATCACACGCGCCTTGAACCGCTTGGGGGCACTCGGCTATCTGCGCCGCCAGCGCGACGATAGCGACAAGCGAAATATCTTCGTGGCGTGCACCGAAGAAGGGGCGGCATTTCTTGACGAAATCGGACAATTGCTCGGTCCAGCGGACGCCGAACGGCACGGTCGACGCCGCGCCGCAGGTTGAGCGTTTCCATCTGGACGGCAAATCGCGGGCCTATGACCCGCGGGTGACACCGGCACGGCGCGATCTGGTCGACGTCCGCTTGGCGGGCAGCATCTTTGCGCCGCATTATTCCCGTGCGTTGACGGCGGTGGCCAGCGCCGACCTACCGTTATGGCCAACCGCGCAGATGGACGGGGATCCTCTGTCCATTGTGCTGGACGGGGAACCGTTCGAGGTGCTGGAGGTTGCAGCGGATCGCGCCTGGGGCCGTGCGGCGGATGGCTCAGTCGGCTATGTCGCCGCCAGCGGACTGGATGCCGATATTCCCCAACGCGCCCTGCCCGCCCGGCTTCCGGGAACGCCTGCGGAGCGCGCCCGTCACCTGGTCGGGACACCGTATCAGGCAGGCGGACGTTCGGTTGCCGGAGTGGACACGGCCGGTTTCATTTTCCTCGTTCTGGGCGGCAGTGCAGGAAAGCCGCGTTTCCGGCCGATGCAGGACGAGGCGGGCTCCGCGGTCGACCGTTCGGCGGTGCAGCCCGGCGACCTGCTCTTTGCGACCAATGGCGTAGCAGTGCTTGTCGACGATCAAAGCGTCGTGACGGTCGATTCCGCTTCTGGGGTCATCGAATTGCCGCTGGCCGAATGGCTGGCGCAAGTGGGTGAGGTTTCGGCGCGGCGGGTCCGGGCATGACCGCTTCGCTGTTCATCGACGGCGCGGTTGGCACCACCGGCCTCGAAATCCGTGACCGGCTGGCAGGCCGACCCGAATTTCATCTGATCCTGCTGGACGATGCAGACCGCAAGGATGCGGGCCGCCGGGCGCAGGCTTTGAATGACGCCGATTATGCGATCCTCTGTCTGCCCGACGACGCGGCGGTGGAGGCGGTTTCGCTCGTCGCCAATCCCCGGACCCGGATCATCGACGCCTCGACCGCGCATCGGGTCGCCGATGGCTGGACCTATGGGTTTGCCGAGCTTGAACCGACCCAGCTTGCGGCAATTGCCGATGCGGGCCGCGTCGCCAATCCCGGTTGCTGGCCGACTGCATATCTTGCCCTTGTCCGCCCGCTCGTCCGGGCCGGCATCATCCCGGCGCAATGGATGCTGTCGGCGGGCGGTGCTTCCGGCTATTCCGGCGGCGGCCGCGCGATGATCGAGGAATTCGAAAGCGGAAAGGCCGCGACCGGCTATCGGGCCTATGGTCTTAATCTAACGCACAAGCACCTGCCGGAAATGCAAAAGCATTCGCGCATGGAGCACGCGCCGGTTTTTCAGCCCGCCGTCGCGGCAACCTATCGCGGGATGCTGCTGGAAGTACCGTTGCCGCTGGCCATGCTGCCGCGTGCGCCGTCCGCCACGACCATCGAAAACGTGTTGAGAGAGGCGTATCAAAACGCGCCGCTGATCGACGTAGCCACTGCCGATGAAGCGCAGCTGGTGATCGAGGAGAATGCCGGCACCGACCGGATGACGCTGCGCGTATTCGGCAATGACCGCGGTCACGCCCGGTTGGTTGCAACGCTGGACAATCTGGGCAAGGGCGCGGCCGGGGCGGCGGTCCACAACCTCAACATCATGGTCGGTTGCGACCCGCTGGCGGGGCTGTCCCTCTAACCGGCAATCGTACCGCATACGAAAAAATCGCATCCTGCGGGTTCGCGGCAGGGCCAAGCCTTGCTAGGCGCAAGGACGGACCATCGTTTCAGGGGATGCTATGACCCGGCCGTTCGGCAAGCTGCTGTTATTTGGTGCGACGGGCGACCTGTCGCAGCGGATGCTTCTGCCCTCGCTTCATGGCCTTCATGCCGATGGCCTGCTGACCGATGGCCTGACCATCACTGGCACGGCGCGTTCGGAAATGGACGATGCAGGCTTTCGGGATTTCGCAGCCAAGGCGCTGGACGAGTTTCTGCCGGAGGACCGGAAGGATCCGGCCACGATCCAGGGCTTTCTGGACCGCCTTCATTATCAGCCGCTCGACGCCTCCACGATCGAAGGGTTCGATGCGCTCGCAACCAAACTTGGCGATATTTCCGGCGGTCTGGCCATTTTCCTATCGACGGCCCCTTCCCTGTTCGGGCCGACGATCGAGGGGCTGAAATCGGCGGGACTGACGGGTGACAATGTCCGGATCAGCCTGGAAAAGCCGCTCGGTACCGATCTCGATACCAGCCGGCAGATCAACGACATCGTGGCCAGCGCATTTCCCGAAGATCGCACGTTCCGCATCGACCATTATCTGGGCAAGGAAACTGTTCAGAACATCCTGGCGCTTCGCTTCGGCAACGCGCTGTTCGAGCCCAGCTGGAACGCGCGCGGCATCGACCATGTCCAGATAACGGTCAGCGAAACCGTGGGGCTGGAGGGACGGGCGGGCTATTATGACGGATCGGGCGCGCTGCGGGACATGGTGCAGAACCATATGCTCCAGCTGCTGGCGCTGATCGCCATGGAGCCGCCATCCCGTTTTGACGGCACCGCCATCCGCGATGAAAAGGTCAAGGTGCTGCGCTCGCTGCGCCCGATCACCGATGCCGACAAGCTGACGGTCACCGGCCAATATGGCCCGGGCGCCGTGGGATCGAAGATCGTCGGCAGTTACGAGGAGGAGCTGGGCCGCCCGAGCACCACCGAAACCTTTGTCGCGATCAAGGCGCATGTCGACAACTGGCGGTGGCAGGGCGTGCCCTTTTACCTGCGCAGCGGCAAGCGCATGGCCGAACGGCGCAGCGAAATCGTCGTTCAGTTCAAGCCGGTGCCGCATTCGATCTTTTCCGAACGCGGTGGCGCGCTTCAGCCCAATACGCTGGTCATCCGACTGCAGCCGGAGGAATATGTCCGCCTGCTCGTGATGGCCAAGGAGCCGGGACTGGACCGGGACGGGGTGCGCCTTCGCGAAGTGCCGCTTGACCTGTCGCTGACCACCGCCTTTGCCGGCACCCGCCGCCGCATCGCGTATGAACGCCTGCTGCTCGACCTGATCGAGGGTGATCCGACCCTGTTCGTCCGCCGTGACGAGGTGGAGGCGCAATGGGTGTGGATCGACGCGATCCGTCAGGGATGGATCGATCAGGGCGTCAGGCCCAAACCCTATGCCTCGGGCAGCTGGGGACCGAATGCAGCGATCGCGCTGACCGAAAAGGACGATGTGACCTGGAACGAGTGACGTTCCCGTGCCTTCGTCCCAGTGACCATTATCAAGGAGACCCCGACCATGGCCGATGAAATCGAATGGTGGGAATATGACGAAAAGTCCGAATTTGCCGGCGCACTGGCTGGCGATATCGGCTTCGTGATCGAAAGCGCGATCGACGCGCGCGGCAGCGCCGTCATCGCGCTGGCCGGCGGCCGGACGCCGCAACCGGCCTATGACAAGCTGGCCAAGACCAAGCTCGATTGGAAGCGGGTGACGATCATCCCGACCGACGATCGCATCGTGCCGATGGGCGATGCGTTGTCCAACGTGACGATGATCGCTCGCACCTTCCTGCCGCTCGGCGCGCGGGTCATTCCGATCACCAGCGAAAAGGCCGAGGATTACAAGGCGTGTGGTCGCGCTGCCGATGCACGGCTTCAGGATCTGCACTGGCCACTCGACCTGGTCGTGCTGGGCATGGGCGCGGACGGGCACACCGCGTCCATCTTTCCCGGCCCCGACCTTGCCGAGGCGCTGACCGGGCCGAAGGAGCGCCGCGCGCTGGGCGTGATGCCCGATCCCCTGCCGGCGGAGGCGCCCGTTCCCCGGGTGACCCTGTCCGCATCCGCCATCGCCACGGCCAAGGCGCTGATGATCGCCATCACCGGCGATGAGAAAAAGGACGTGCTGGAACGCGCCATCGAACAGGGCGCTTCCTCCGCCTATCCCATCGGTCGTCTGCTGGCCGACATCGACCTGCCCGTGGACATCCACTGGGGCGCGTAAGCGAGACAAAGGGGATCCCGATGACCAACCTGCACCCCGAAATCGCCGCCGTAACCGACCGCGTCATCGAACGCAGCCGTCCGGGGCGCGAGGCGTATCTGGCCCTGATGAAACGCGAACGCGATTCGGGCGCCGACCGGCCGAAACTGGGCTGCGCGAACCTTGCCCATGCCTATGCCGGCACGGACGAGCAGCGCGACCTGATGAAACCGGCCAACCGGATGAACATCGGGATCGTCACCGCCTATAACGATATGCTGTCGGCGCACGCGGCCTATTACCGCTATCCCGAACAGATGAAGGTCTGGGCCATGGAGGCCGGTGCTACGGCGCAGGTGGCTGGCGGTGTGCCCGCCATGTGCGACGGCGTGACCCAGGGGTATCAGGGCATGGAATTGTCGCTGTTCAGCCGCGACACCATTGCCCTGTCCACCGCCATTGCCCTGTCCCACCGCACGTTCGAGGGTGCGGCATTGCTCGGCATCTGCGACAAGATCGTGCCCGGCCTTTTGATGGGCGCGCTGCGCTTTGGCCATCTGCCCATGGTGCTGATCCCCGGCGGCCCGATGGCGACCGGCATCAGCAACAAGGAAAAGGCGCGCGTCCGCGAGCTGTATGCCGAGGGGAAGGCCAGCCGCGAGGAACTGATGGAGGCGGAGATTTCCGCCTATCATTCCAAGGGGACGTGCACCTTTTACGGGACGGCCAACAGCAATCAGATGATGATGGAGGCGATGGGCCTGCATATTCCGGCCGCTTCCTTTGCCAATCCGGGCACCAAGCTGCGTCAGGAACTGACCCGCGCCGCCGTCCACCGGCTGGCCGAAATCGGTTGGGACGGCGACGACTACCGTCCCATCGGCGAGTGTGTGGATGAACGCGCCATCGTCAACGCCGCCATCGCCCTGCTCGCCACGGGGGGATCAACCAATCACCTGATCCATCTGCCCGCCATTGCGCGGTCGGCCGGCATCGTGATCGACTGGGAGGATTTCGACCGCCTGTCCCGCAGCGTTCCGCTGCTCGCGCGGGTCTATCCGAACGGATCGGCGGACGTGAACGGGTTCGAGGATGCGGGCGGCCCCAGCTTCGTCATCCGCGAGCTGCTGCGCGGCGGGTTGATGCACGGCGATATCCTGACGATCGCGCGGGACGGCATGGCCGCCTATGCCCGCAAGCCTGCGATCGAGGGGGACGCGCTGGTCTGGCACGATCACCCGAGCCACAGCGGCGACGACAGCATCGTGCGCACCATCGACGCACCATTTTCACCGGAAGGCGGCTTTCGCATCCTGTCCGGCAATCTGGGCCGCGCCTGCATAAAGGTGTCGGCCGTCGAGCGCGACCGCTGGACCATTGAGGCGCCGGCACGGGTGTTCGACGATCAGGCTGCCGTCCAGGCCGCGTTCAAGGCGGGCGAGCTTGACCGCGACGTCGTGGTCGTCGTCCGGTTTCAGGGGCCGCGCGCCAACGGCATGCCGGAACTGCACAAGCTGACACCGCCGCTCGGCGTGCTTCAGAACCGTGGCTTCCGCGTCGCACTGGTCACCGACGGCCGGATGTCGGGCGCGTCGGGCAAGGTTCCCGCTGCCATCCACCTGTCGCCAGAGGGACTGGGCGGCGGCCCGATCGCCCGCCTGCGCGACGGCGATGTGGTGCGGCTGGACGCCGAGGCCGGCACGCTGGAGGCGCTGGTCGATCCGGCGGAATGGGCAGCGCGACCGCTGGCCGAAGCGCCGCCCGCACCGGATGGCACTGGCCGCGAACTGTTCGCCATGCTGCGGCAGGCGGATGAGGCGGAGCGCGGCGCATCCGCCATGCTGGCTGCGGCCGGCCTGTAAACGCGTCAGGAGGGGATAAGATGGAAATCGTAGCGGTCGATATCGGGGGCACGCATGCCCGCTTTGCCATTGCAGAGGTAGAGCATGGCAAGGTCGTCGCCCTGGGCGAGCCGGTCACGCTGAAAACCGCCGAACATGGTAGTCTTCAGCTGGCGTGGCAGCATTTCGGGCGCGATGCCGGCCGTCCGCTGCCCCGTGCGGCAGCCATCGCCGTCGCCAGCCCGATCAATCCCGATCTGATCAAGCTGACCAACAATCCCTGGATCATCCGCCCGCCGTTGATCAACGAGCGGCTGGAGGTCGACAACTGGTCGCTGATTAACGATTTCGGCGCCATTGGCCACGCCGTGGCACAGGTCGATGACAGCCAGCTGGTTCATCTGTGCGGCCCGGACGTGCCCCTGCCCGAAAGCGGCTCGATTACCGTGTGTGGCCCGGGCACCGGCCTTGGCGTTGCTCAGGTGTTTCGCACCGGGCGGGACGGCCATTACCATGTGATCGAAACCGAGGGCGGCCACATGGATTTCGCCCCGCTGGACGGGATCGAGGATGCGCTGCTGAAGCGGCTGCGCAAGACCTTTACCCGCGTTTCGGCCGAACGGGTGGCATCCGGCCCCGGCATCGTCGCGATTTACGAGGCGCTGGCCGAGCTGGAAAACCTTCCTGTCAAAAGCCGTGACGACAAGACGCTGTGGACCATGGCGCTGGACGGCACGGACAGCATCGCCGTCGCTGCGCTGGACCGGTTCTGCCTCGCTCTCGGCGCGATTGCGGGCGACCTTGCCTTGGCTCATGGGCCAAAGGGCGTGGTGATTGCCGGCGGGCTTGGCCTGCGGCTCAAGGACAAGCTCCTCGAATCCGGCTTTGAACAGCGGTTCACCGCCAAGGGCCGCTTTACTACGCTGATGAAGTCCATTCCGGTCAAGATCATCACCCATCCCCAGCCCGGCCTGTATGGCGCTGCGGCTGCCTATGCCCAGGAGCACACGCGATGAATGGTATCGAAGCGATCATGCGGACCAGCCCGGTCATCCCGGTTCTGGTGATCGAGGATGCCGCGACGGCCCGCCCCCTGGCCGAGGCGCTGGTCGCCGGCGGGCTGAAGGTGCTGGAGGTCACGTTGCGCACCGCAGCCGCGCTGGATGCGATCCGCGAGATGAAACAGGTTCCGGGTGCAATCGTCGGCGCCGGCACGGTCGTGAACACCGACCAGTTTGCCGATGCCATGAACGCGGGGGCAGAGTTCATCGTCTCCCCCGGCCTGACCGAACGGCTGGGCGATGCCATCATCCAGTCGGGCGTTCCGTTCCTGCCGGGCGTCGCCACGGCGGGGGACATCATGCGCGGCTATGACCTGGGCCTGCGTCACTTCAAATTCTTTCCGGCCGAAACATCGGGCGGGCTAAAGGCGCTGAAGGCGCTGGCTGCTCCGTTTTACGAGGCGCAGTTCTGCCCGACCGGGGGAATCAGCGCGGCGACCGCCCCAGACTGGCTGGGTTTCGATCCCGTTCTGTGCGTCGGGGGCAGCTGGGTCACGCCAAAAGGCGCCAGCATGGCCGAGGTGGAACAGCTCGCCCGCGACGCGGCCAGCCTGGCCCGCTGACCGGTCGGTACTGCCCGGCCCGCGCCGGGCATCCTTACTGTATCTGATGGTGCGTAGCTGGGCGCTGGCTCAGCTTCGCGACGTCACATCTCGCCGCGCGCCCGGCGGATGGCATACCATTTCTGGACGTTCGCGTTGTGCTGTTCCAGCGTGTCGGCAAAGATATGCCCGCCGCTGCCATCGGCCACGAAATACAGCGCGCTGGACGGTGCGGGGTCCAGCACAGCATCGATGCTGGCGCGGCCGGGATTGGCGATCGGTCCCTTGGGGAGGCCCGTCATCGCATAGGTATTGTAATCGTTCACCTGCGCGATTTCCGAACGCAGGATGCGGCGGCCCAGCGGGCGCCCCTTGGTGATCGGATAAATGATCGTCGGGTCCGCCTGCAGCTTCATGCCCTGACGGATGCGGTTGGAATAGACAGCGGCGACGGTGCGCCGTTCCTCGTCCTTGCCCGTTTCCTTCTCGACGATGGACGCCAGGATGATCGCCTCTTCCGGCGTCTTCACAACGGTGGTCGGCTTGCGGCGCTGCCAGGCTTCGGCAAGGTAATCGCGCATTGCCTTTTGCATCCGCGCCAGCACGTCCGCCCGCTTGTCGCCGCGGTTATAGCTGTAGCTGTCGGGAAGCACCGATCCCTCGGCAGGCACGGCCACCGGGCCTTCCAGCTGCGGTGCCTTCATCAATGCGTCGTGCACCATCACCGACGGCCATCCCTCCGGCACGGTCACGAAGCGTTGCAGCGTCTGTCCGCCCTGCAGCATTTTCAGGATGTCGGACTGGCTCAGCCCCTTGGGCACGCGATATTCGCCTGCCCGGATCGGCTCCGAACCGCCAAAGATGCGGGCATAAAGGCGGAACCGGTCAGCCGATTTGATCGCGCCTGCCTTTTCCATCGCACGCGCAGCCGCGGTCAGGCTCGACCCCTGCGGCACGATCACGGTCAGATTGTCCCTGGCCGGCCCCGGCCCGCCCCATTGACGCAGGGCATAGCCACCGACCGCCAACGCAATCAGCCCGGCCAGGATCAGCAGACATCCGAATTTGCGCATTCGTTCCTCCGCCGAACCCGACCGGGCATGAACCGGATCAGATGGCCTTCATCACCAGGCTGGCATTCGTTCCGCCAAATCCGAACGAGTTGTTCAGCACGGCGCGAACCTTCCGCTCCTTGGCCTTGTGTGGGACCAGATCGACGCCAGCGCAATTTTCGCTGGGGTTGTCCAGATTCAGCGTCGGCGGCACGATGCCGTCGCGCATTGCCAGGATGCAGAAAATGCTCTCCACCGCACCGGCCCCGCCCAGCAAATGGCCAATGGCCGATTTGGTCGACGACATGGACAGATCGCCAATCGCATCGCCGAACAGGCGGCGAACCGCCCCCAGTTCCAGCTCGTCGCCCAGCGGGGTCGATGTGCCATGGGCGTTGATGTAATCAATGTCGGACAACGACAGGCCCGACTTGCGGATCGCCATTTCCATCGACCGGAATGCGCCCGATCCCTCCGGATGCGGCGCCGTCACGTGATAGGCGTCGCCCGACAGGCCATAGCCAAGCACTTCGGCATAGATTTTCGCGCCGCGCGCCTTGGCCCGCTCATATTCCTCCAGCACCACGACGCCCGCGCCCTCGCCCATGACGAACCCGTCGCGGTCGCGATCATAGGGTCGGCTGGCGCGGGTCGGATCGTCGCGGAAATTGGTCGACAGCGCACGTGCCTGACCGAACCCGGCGATGCCGATGGGACAGATCGCGCTTTCCGCGCCGCCCGCCAGCATGACATCGGCGTCATCCATGGCAATCATGCGCGCGGCATCACCGATCGAATGGGCACCCGTCGAGCACGCCGTGACGACAGCATGGTTCGGGCCCATCAGGCCGTATTTGATGCTGACCTGACCGGAGATCAGGTTGATCAGACGCCCGTGCACGAAATGCGGCGACACGCGCTTCGGCCCCTTGTGCTCCAGCACCAGGGATTCGCTTTCGATACCCGGCAGTCCGCCGATCCCGGAACCGATCGAACAACCGGCGCGAAACCGCTGTTCCTCGGTCATGTCGGTCAGGCCGGCGTCTTCCAGCGCCTGTCCGGCGGCGTCGATGCCGTACACGATGAACGGGTCGACCTGACGCTGGACCTTGTGGTCCACCCGCTTGCCGGGATCAAATCCGTATTCATGGTCCGCCGGCTTTACTTCGCAGGCGTAGTTGGTGTGGAAATCGGTGGCGTCGAACCGGGCGATGACACCCGCACCCGATTTGCCCGCGATGATGTTTTTCCAGGCGGTTTCGACATCGGCCCCCAGCGGGGTGACCAGGCCGAGGCCGGTTACGACGACGCGGCGCATGGCAAATTCTCCAAATAGTAAGACAGGCTCGAACCCGTGGGGGCTGAGCCTGTCAAACCCTGTTCCCAACTATGGGACAGGTCCTCCAGCCCATCGACATGCTCAGGGCTGACGGATCAAAATCCGTCGTGGATCAGCCCTGATGCTCGTCGATGTACGCGATCGCATCCTTGACGGTCGTGATCTTCTCGGCGGCTTCTTCCGGGATCTCGACGCCGAAAGCTTCCTCGAACGCCATCACCAGCTCGACGATGTCGAGGCTGTCCGCGCCAAGATCGTCGATGAAGCTGGCATCCTCGGTCACCTTCTCGGCTTCGACGCCCAGATGCTCGACGACGATCTTCTTAACCCGATCGGCGGTCTCGCTCATTCCCTGTTCCTTTATGCAAGATGATAGCAGTGTTCGTATCGCACCTAATCCGCCCAATGTGCGGGCGCAAGAGGGGGACCGGCGCGGCAGCGGCGAAGCGTCAGGAAATCATCGCCATTCCGCCGTTAACGTGCAGCGTCTGGCCGGTAATATAGCCCGCTTCACGGCTGGCAAGATAGACGACGGCCGCTGCCACATCCTCTCCGCTGCCCAGATCGCCTGCGGGAATCCGGCCGAGCAGGCCCGTTTTCACGGCATCGGGCAGCGCATCGGTCATCGCCGACCGGATGAAACCAGGCGCGACGCAGTTGACCGTCACCTGCCGGCTGGCCAGTTCCTGCGCAATCGCCTTTGACATGCCGACGAGCCCGGCCTTGGACGCGGCATAGTTTGCCTGGCCCGGATTGCCGGTCGCGCCAACGACCGAAGTGATCGACACGATGCGGCCGAACCGCTGCTTCATCATTGGCCGGCTGGCCGCACGCATCAGGCGAAACGCAGCTTCCAGATTGACCTGGATCACCTGGCTCCATTCCTCGTCCTTCATCCGCATCGACAGATTGTCGCGCGTCACGCCAGCATTGTTGATGAGGATATCCAGCCGTCCGCCAAGCGCCTCGACTGCCTGCGGCACCAGCGCGTCGACGGCAGCCGGATCGGACAGGTTGCACGGCAGCGCGACGTGATCGCCGCCCAGTTCGGCCAGAAACGCCTCCAGCTTGGCGACATTGGAGCCGGAAACGGCCAGCCGCGCGCCCTGCCCCGCCAAAGCGCGGGCAATCGCCGAACCAATGCCCCCGGACGCACCGGTCACCAGCGCGGTCATTCCAGTCAGATCGAACATCATCGTCATCCTTGTCATCACAGCTGCGCGAGCAGCGTCTCGATATCGTCCATGCCGACCACGCTGACCGGCGTTGCGTCCGGCGCGATCCGCTTGACCATGCCGGACAGCACCTTGCCGCCCAGCTCGACATACCCCGTCACGCCGCCATCCCACATGGCCAGCACCGATTCCCGCCAGCGGACCATGCCCGTCACCTGTTCGACCAGCAGCTGGCGGATCGTATCGGGATCGCTGACCGGCGCGGCCGTGACATTGGCATAAACGGGCACCAGTGGCGCCTGGATCGCCACATCGGCCAGAGCCGCCGCCATCGCATCCGCTGCCGGCTGCATCAGCGGACAGTGAAACGGCGCAGACACCGGCAGGGCGATGGCACGCTTGGCGCCGTGATCCTTGGCGATGGCAATGGCGCGATCGATTGCGCCCTTGTGCCCGGAAATCACGACCTGGGTCGGATCATTGTCGTTGGCGACGGTGCAGACCTCTCCCTCGGCCGCCGCGCCGGCAATCGCCCGCGCCTTGTCCAGATCCGCGCCGAGCAGCGCCGCCATTGCACCGACACCCACCGGCACCGCCGCCTGCATCGCCTGCCCGCGCAGCTTCAGCAGCCGTGCCGTGGTGGCCAGATCGAATGCCCCTGCCGCGCACAGGGCGCTATATTCCCCCAGCGAGTGCCCAGCGACGAAATCCGCCTTGTCGGACAGGCGGATGCCGCCTTCCCGCTCCAGCACGCGCAGCACCGCGATGGCGTTCGCCATGATCGCCGGCTGCGCATTTTCAGTCAGGGTAAGCTCACCCTCCGGCCCCTCGGTCATCAGCCGGAAGAGATGCTGGCCCAATGCCTCGTCCACCTCCTGAAATACTTCGCGGGCGACGGGGCTGGCATCGGCCAGCGCCTTGCCCATGCCGACGGCCTGGCTGCCTTGCCCTGGAAAGATGAATGCGCGCATGCCCTGCGGACCTCCGTTTGAAACTGGCCCGCCGGACTAGCGCCATCCAAGCTGAACGCAAGGGTGCCGCTTGCGACAATTGGCGACCCTTTCGCGCCACCGCCGTGACAATTGCGGGACAGCCGCACCCCAGATTGACCCCATCGAAGTTCAATCGAGGAGTTCAGGAAAAATGAAAAAGCTGATCCTTGGCGCAATCGCCGCATCGCTGATCGCAACGCCAGCACTGGCCGCCCCGCCCCGCCACGAGCGGCAGGTGGTGAAACAGCAGCCGAACCGCACCGTCATCGTCAATCGCGGCCCCGGCTATCGCGAACGCACGGTCATCCGGCACGATCGGGCCCGCAATGACCGCCAGTGGCAGCGCGGCCAGCGATTCGACCGGCGATATGCGGCCAACTATCGCCAGATCGACTATCGCCAGTATCGCCAGCGCGGCCTGTACGCCCCGCCCCGCGGCTATCAGTGGGTGCAGTCGGGCAATGACGCGGTTCTGGTCGCCGTGGCCAGCGGCCTGATCGGCGCAGTCATTGGCGGCATCGCGTTCTGACCCTTGCCTTTCGGCCAGAAACGGCTAAGGGAACAAGCCTCCGGGGTGCAGGGCGTGTCTCTGCGCCCCGGTGTGCATTTGAAGACGACAGCCGGAGGGGCATGGCATGGGGCCATGTCAGCGATCGGCCAAGAATGAGGAAGACCCATGGCTCTGTACGAGCACGTGTTCCTTGCGCGCCAGGATCTGGCACAGGCGCAAGTGGACGCGCTGGCGGAAACCGCCACCAAGATCGTCGAATCGATGGAAGGCAAGGTCGTGAAGACCGAAACCTGGGGCCTGCGCAGCCTCGCCTATCGCATCGCGAAGAATCGCAAGGCGCATTACGTCATGATCGAGATCGACGGCCCGCCGACGGTCGTTGCCGAGCTGGAGCGCCAGACCGCGATCAACGAAGACGTGATCCGTTACATGACCGTGAAGGTCGATGAACTGGAATCCGGACCCAGCGTGATGATGCGCAAGGGCGATCGCGATCGTCGCGGCCGCCGCGACCGTGATGACGAAGGCCGGGGAGAATAAGACATGGCACGCGCATTTTTCCGCCGTCGCAAGAGCTGCCCCTTCTCCGCGAAGGACGCGCCGCGTATCGATTACAAGGACATCCGTCTGCTGCAGGGCTTCGTGTCCGAGCGCGGCAAGATCGTTCCGTCGCGCATCACTTCGGTGAGCGCCAAGAAGCAGCGCGAACTGGCCCAGGCCATCAAGCGCGCCCGTCATCTGGGCCTGCTGCCCTACATCGTGAAGTAAGGAGCGCCGGACATGGATGTCATTCTGCTTGAGCGCGTCGAAAAGCTCGGCGCCATCGGCGATGTGGTGAAGGTCAAGGACGGCTTTGCCCGTAACTACCTGCTGCCCAACAAGAAGGCGCTGCGCGCCAACGAAGCCAACCGCAAGGTGTTCGAAGCCAATCGTGAGCGGATCGAGTCGGAAAACGCCGCTCGCCGCGAAGTGGCTCAGAAGGACGCCGGCAAGGTTGACGGCGCGTCGGTGACCCTGATCCGTCAGGCATCGAACACCGGCCAGCTTTACGGTTCGGTCGCGGTCCGCGATCTGGTCGAGGCGCTGGAAGCCGAAGGCCACAAGGTCGCCAAGAACCAGGTCGTCCTGGACAAGCCGATCAAGGCGATCGGCGTCTATGACGTCAAGGTCGCGCTGCACCCGGAAGTGTCGGTGACGATCAAGGTGAACGTCGCCCGCTCGCCCGAAGAAGCCGATATGCAGGCTCAGGGCGTCGACGTGATGGCCGCGATGTTCGAAAAGGACGAAGCGGGCTTCACCGAAGCCTATGATCCCAACGCGGAGCCCGGCGAAATCGCTGCCGAGCCGGCCGCTGAGGAAGAAGCCCAGGGCTGATCGGCCCCACGGCGATGAAAATGAAAAGGGCCGCCGGATCCGATCCGGCGGCCCTTTTTTCATGTCTTGTTCCGGGCTGACTGCCCGATCAGGGAACGGACACGCAGGCGGTAATCACCGCCGCCAGCGGAATCAGACTGAACATGACCGGTAGCATCTTTTTCATCACCAATTCCCATTGCGCCTTTTGCCCAATGTAATGCGTCGGTGATCCTTTGGTTGCCGCGCGATGAACAGAAATGCTTGGCGGAGGAATAGCGGCGCTGATAGCGCACGGCCCGGTTTCGGCCGCGGACCGGAAAGGCGACTGGCCTGCATGGCATCACGCCAATACAGGCCGGCACAATTTACGCCTTTGGCGGATCAGCAATCATGGCCGTGAAATTGGCGGTTGCCGCGACGGCATCGCCCAGCAGGGCGCGGCCGGCGAATTTGCATACGGTCGATCGCTTCTGCGTGAACTCGACCTCCAGCGTCAGCAGGCAGCCGGGCTCCACGGGCTTGCGGAACTTGGCTTCCTCGATCGCCATGAAATAGACGAGCTTGCCCGACCCGGCCAAGCCCAGGCTTTCCACGGCGAGCACGCCGGCGGCCTGAGCCAGCGCCTCGACGATCAGGACACCGGGCATGATCGGGCGACCGGGGAAATGCCCCTGGAAAAAACCCTCGTTGATCGTCACCGCCTTGACCGCGCGGATCGACTGTTCGGGAACAATCTGTTCCACCCGGTCGACCAGCAGCATGGGATAACGGTGCGGCAGCGCCGCCATCACCAGCTGGATATCCAGCGGGCCGATGACGGCGCGGCCCTCGGCCTCGGCCTCGCTCACCGGCCTTCGGGGGCCGGCGTGGTGGTGCCGGCGGCAGGCTGCTGGGGCTGCTGCTGCTGCGCCTGAGCGGCGCGGACCTGCGCTGCGCGGGCGACCAGCTGCTGATACTGCTGCAACAGCTGCATCGTCTGCTGCGTCGGGCGCCAGTTGGCCGGCGGCGTGATCGCAACGGTCGGCGTCGTGCGGTCCAGTTCCGCCTTCAGCGCGGCAGTGACGTTCGCGGCGTCGGGCGCATACACAAACGCTTCCGGCGACAGGATCACGTTGATCTTCTTGTCCGCGATGACCTTGGTCTGCGCAGCGGGATAGGCGCGCAGCACGGTTTCAAGCGCATAGGCCTGCGCCAGGATCAGCGGCTCGTTCAGCGTGTTGATCGCCTGCTCGGACTGCTGCTGGATCGTCTGGATCTGGGTCAGCTCCGTGCGCTTGGCGGTCTGCGCGGCCTGCACCTCGGCTTCGGACAGCTGATTGTCCTTGTTGGTGTCCAGCGCGGTGATCAGCGGGCGCAGCTGGGTATCCGTCTGCTGGCGACGCTGCGTGATCTGGTCGATATTCTGCTTGTACGTCGTGCGGATCTGCTGGTTGGCGGTTTCGAACGCCTTTGCCGTCAGGATCGCTTCGGACGGGTCGGCATAGGCGATGCCGGCAACCTGCGCGACCGCAGGGGCGGCGCCCAGCGCGATCACCATTGCGGCGAGCGGAAGGTGGTTCAGCTTGGTCATCAGAATGCAGTTCCTACGTTGAAGGTCACAAGTTTCGGATCGTCGCCCTCATAGCTGACGATATCCTTGGCGATGTCGATGCGCAGCGGGCCGAACGGCGAGTTCCAGTTGACGCCGATACCGGCCGTCACGCGTGGCTTGATCGTGTCGCCCAGATACAGCTCGTTGAACAGCAGCTGCGGCCGGTTGGCGTTGCCGTTTGCGTCGATCGCCTGCGTCGTCGACACGAAATCGCCGCTCGCATTCTGGCCGATGAACAACGGATTGCCCGCGCCATCACGCGCCTGAGGCGCCTGCAGCACCGGACGGGTCAGACCGGCCAGCGCACCCACCTGGACAAACACTGACGGCCGGATGCCCAGTTCCTGAATGCCGCTGCCCAGCGGCGGCTCCAATTCCAGCTTGCCCAGATAATAGATCGTGCCGCCAAGCGGATCGTCGACCAGCTGGTTACGGTCCGTCACCGGAATCTGATCGCCGGTATCGGGATCGATGCCGGTATAGGTCTGACGCAGGATGCGGGGGCCGACGCCGCGAATCTGGAACCCGCGGAACTGTGGCTCGCCCAGATAAAAGCGGTCGTTGATCCGGATGGGATCGTTGCCCGGCCCGCGGCTTGATTCCAGCGAATAGATATATCCGCCATCAAGCGTGGTGGAGAACACCCAGCCCTTGCCGAAATTCATGTATTTCCGGAAATCGCCGCGCGCGCGCAGATACCGGACATCGCCGCCCAGACCCGCCACATCGGCGCCGACCACCAGTCGCTGGCCGCGCGTCGGGCGCAGGCGGCTGTTCAGGTTGTCATAGATCAGCGACAGGGTGATCGCAGAGGTAATGCGGTTGCCGATCGCATCGCACAGATACCGTCCGGCGCGCAGCGGATCGCACTGCCCGTTCGTAAAGAACTGGCTTTCGTCCAGCGTGATATCGTCCTGCTGAAGCGTATAGCGGCCCGACAGCGTCCAGTATTCGGTCAGCGGAATGCCCGACACGATGTTGAATCCGGTCGAAACCTGCTGGAACGTCGTGTTCCGGTTCTGGCCGAGGAAGTTGAACGAATTGAAGTCGCGCCGGAACAGCGATCCGCCAAGCGCGATGTTCTTGTCGAACAGATAGGGCTCCGTAAAGCCGACCTCGACTGACTTGGCAAAGGTCGAATAGTTCACCTCCAGCCGGATATCCTGGCCCCGCCCACGGAAATTGCGCTGGCGGATCGACCCTTGAAGAATGAAGCGTTCAAGGCTGGAGAAACCGGCCGACAGGCTCAGTTCGCCGGTCGAGCGTTCCTCGACATTGGCGCGCAGCACGACGCGGTCCGGCGCCGAACCTTCGGCCTGCTCGATCTCGAACTTGTCCTGGAAATAACCCAGCGAGTTAATGCGGTCCTGGCTGCGCTTGACCAGGAACGTGTTGAACGCATCGCCCTCTGCCACGCGCATTTCGCGCCGGATCACCTTGTCCTGCGTCTGCGTGTTGCCGGTAATGTCGATCCGCTCGACATAGGTGCGGTTCGCCTCGGCAATGAAGAAGCCGAGGTTCATCTCCAGCTTTTCGCGGTCCCGGTTGAACTCAGGGCGAACGTCGCTGAACGCATAGCCGAACGTGCCGGCCAGTTCGCTCAGCTGATCGATGGTGTCTTCGACCAGCTTGGCGTTGTACCAATCGCCCTTCTTCATCTGCAGGCCCTTGGCCAGCGCTTCGTCGTCGAAATCGCGGATCGCGCTATCAACGGTCACTTCACCGAATTTGTAGCGCGGCCCTTCCTCGACCACATAAGTGATGATGAAGTCTTCCTTGTTCGGCGTCAGCTCGGCAACCGCCGAAATCACGCGAAACTCGGCATAACCATTGGTCAGATAGAACTGGCGCAGCTTCTGCTGGTCATAGGCCAGCCGGTCCTGGTCATAGCTGGTGTTGGACGAAAAGATGCGGAAAGCCCGCGCCTGCTTCGTCGCCATTTCCTTGCGCAGCTCATTATCGCTGAACTGCTCGTTCCCGATAATGTTGATCTGACGAACCTTGGATTTCGGTCCTTCGGAAATCTCGAACACCACATCGACGCGGTTCTGATCGAGCGTGACCATCTGCGGCTCGACCGTCGCGGCAAAGCGGCCCTGACGGCGATACAATTCAATGATCCGCGCAACGTCGGCCCGCACGGCAGTGCGCGTAAAGATCTGACGCGGGGCCAGCTTGATTTCCGGCAGGATCTTGTCGTTCTTCAGCCGCCGGTTGCCCTCAAGCACGATGCGGTTGATGATCGGATTTTCACGGATCCGAACGACAAGGTCGCCCGTCTCTACCCCGGCAATCGACACATCGGCCAGCAGGTCGGAATTGAGCAGGTCGCGGATCGCCTCGTCGACCGACTCGTTGGTGTACGGCTCACCAACGCGCAGTTTCGTGTAGGACAGCACGGTTTCCGGCTCGATCCGCTGCGACCCTTCGACCCGGATCGACTTGACGAGCTTTACCGGCGCAGCGGCCGGTGCCGCCGGGACGGCCAGTGTCGGTTGAGCCGGCGCCGGCGCGGATTGCTGTTGCGCGGGCGGGGGCGCAGCAGGCGCCGTCTGCGCTGCCGCAATACCCGACAGCATGGTGCCGGCCAGCAGCGCGGATGCGCTCGATCCGATCGAAATGAGCTTGGCCTTGGTCACGAACCCCACCTTACAACGAAAAACAACCGCATCTGTCCCGAATGCGCGCGCCAGCCCTGCCCTAACCTGCCGTGCCGATCAACCCGGCGAGGCCGCGCCATACGCCGAATGCGCCAAGATCATTGAAGGTCACGACCAGAACCAGGGTCAGCAGCGACACCAACCCTGCGCGGAACGACCAGTCCATCACGGCCGGATTGACCGGGCGGCCGCGCACCGCCTCCGCCGCATAGAACATCAAATGGCCACCATCCAGCATCGGCACTGGCAGCAGGTTGATGAACCCCAGATTGATGGAAATGATGGCGATCAGGATCACGACATCCCGCCAGCCAAGGCTGAGCTGCTCGCCGGAAATCTTGGCAATGCGCAGCGGCCCGCCCAGTTCGTCGATCGGCCGCTTGCCCGTGATGATCTGCCCGATCCCGTCCACCATCCCGCGCAGCTGCTTCGCGGCCAGGACGACGCCCGTCAATGGCGCCTCGATCAGGCTGACGGGTTCATAGACCAGTCCGGCCGAAATCACGCCCAACTGTCCGATGCGGTGTTCATTGCCGAACCGGTCGCGCATCCGCTGCACCCCGGTGGTCAGCGGCAAGGTCAGCGCCTGCCCCCCGCGATCGATGGACAGGCTGATCCTCTCACCCGGCCGCAACTGGACATAAGCGGCCACATCGCCAAAGCTGGATACCGCGCGGCCGTTCAGCGCCGTCATCCGGTCGCCGACCTGCAATCCCGCCTGGGCGGCCGGGCTACCCTCAACCACCGCCCCAACGACCGGCGGCGTGCGCTCGACACCGACAAAGGTGGCAAGCGCGCCAAGGATCAGGACGGCGATGACGAAATTGGTCACCGGCCCCGCCGCGACAATGATCGCGCGCTGCCACACCGGCTTGGCCTGGAACGTTTCGGCCCGCGCCTCTGGCGGCAATGCCAGCCATTCGGGGCTGGGCTGCCCGGCCGGATTCATGTCCCCGGCGAACTTCACATAGCCGCCAAGCGGAACCCAGCCGAATTTCCAGCGGGTGCCGCGCCGGTCTGTGAACCCGGCGATTTCCTTGCCGAAACCGATCGAGAACGCCTCTGCCTTTACCCCGAACCAGCGACCGGCGGCATAATGGCCAAGCTCATGCAGGAACACGAGCGGGCCGATCACCAGCGCAAAGCCGATGAGGTAAAACAGAAAGCCCGGACTCTCGCTCAAGAAACGCCCTTCCTCACCCGGTCGTCCGTCCGCACCCGCGCTTCGGCATCGATGGCGATGACCGCATCGACGCCGTCCGGCGCGGCCGGATCATAGCCGGACAAGAGTTCCTCCACGATTGCGGCAATTTCAAGAAAGCCGATGCGCCGGTCGAGAAAGGCCTGCACGGCCACCTCATTGGCGGCATTCAGGATGGCGGGACGCGCCCCGCCCGCATTCAGTGCCGCCCGCGCCAGCCGAAGCGCGGGAAAGCGGGTTTCGTCGGGCGCCTCGAAATCCAGCCGGGACAGGCTGGCGAAATCCAGCGGCGCGATGGGGGTCGCCATCCGGTCGGGCCAGGCCAGCGTATGTGCGATCGGCACCCGCATGTCGCTTGGCCCGAGCTGCGCCAGGATCGACCCGTCGACATAATCGACCATCGAATGGATCACCGATTGCCGGTGGACCAGGATCTCGATCCGGTCGCCCGGCACGGGGAACAGGCGAGCCGCCTCGATCAGCTCCAGCCCCTTGTTCATCATGGTCGCGCTATCGATCGAAATCTTGGCGCCCATGGTCCAATTGGGATGGGCGACCGCCTGTTCGGGCGTAACGGCAGCCATCTGTTCCAGCGTCGCGGCGCGGAACGGCCCGCCGCTGGCGGTCAGGATGATGCGACGAACGCGTTCGGGCCGCTGAAAATCGAAACACTGAAAGATGGCGTTATGTTCGCTGTCGGCAGGCAGGATCGTGGCCCCGCTGGCCTTGGCCGCGGCCAGCACCAGCTCGCCTGCCGAAACCAGCGGCTCCTTGTTGGCGATGACCACGGTGCCGCCGCCCTCGATTGCAGCCAGCGTGGGGCCAAGGCCGGCACAACCGACAATCGCGCTCATGATCCAGTCGGCGGGCAGGCGCGCTGCTTCGCACACCGCCTGCGCACCACCCGCCGCCTCGATCCCCGTGCCGGCCAGTGCGGCCTCAAGCTGGGGAAGGCAGGCGGCATCGCCCACCACGGCCCGCTGCGCGCGCGTGCGGATCGCTGCATCGGCCAGCTTGGCAACATCGCGATTGGCGGTCAGCGCGACGACCCGATACTGGTCCGGCTCGCGCTCGATCAGGTCCAGCGTCGACCCGCCGATCGATCCGGTCGCACCCAGAATGGTCACAGTCCGCATCAGCCGATGCCCGGTACCAGAGCGAGCAACAGGGCAGCGCACGGCGCGACCGGGACCAGTCCGTCCAGCCGGTCCATCAGGCCGCCATGCCCCGGCAACAAGTTACTCGCATCCTTCACCCCAGCCCGTCGTTTCAGCCAGCTTTCGAACAGATCGCCGATCTGTGCCAGCACGGCCAGCATCGGCGTGGCCATTGCCAGCACCGGCGGCAGGCCATAGCGCGACAGGACCAGCGCGAACAGCCCGGCGGCAAGCACGCCGCCGCCCAGCCCGGCCCATGTCTTGTTCGGGCTGACCATCGGGGCAAGCCGTGGCCCGCCGATGAAACGCCCGGCGAAATAGGCCCCGATATCGCAGGCCCAGACCAGCGCCATCGCCCATAGCGTCAACAGGATACCGTCCGGGCGATCCCGCAGGATCAGCAGCGCCAGGATGGGCAGCCCGACATACAGGATGCCGCCCGAAAGCCACAGGCGGCGATCCACCGCCATCGCAAAAACCGCCGCGCCCAGGATCAGGCCAAGGCCAAGGAACCCCGGCCCCGCTGCCCAGGGCGACAGGATCGCCAGCGGCACCATCATCGCCATCTGGCCAACCCATACCGCCCGCGGCGGCGTTTCGGTCAGTCCGCCCCATTCGCGCAGCATCAGCAGCCCGACCACGGTCAGCGCCAGCCAGAAGGCAAAGCCGCCCAGCCAGATGACCGCCATGCCCACCACCGCCAGCGCCAGGCCGACACCAGCGCGGACGGACAGGTCGGCTAAAGGAGCGGCCATCGTGCGGATCACAATCCGCCGAACCGGCGATGTCGCCCGGCAAAGACGCGGATGGCATCGGCCAGCGCCTGCTGGTCGAAATCCGGCCACAGCGTGTCGACGAACAGTAGTTCGGCATAGGCCGCCTGCCACAACAGGAAATTGGACAGCCGCTGTTCGCCCGACGTGCGGATCAACAGGTCCAGCGGCGGCAGGCCCGCCGTGGTCAGCTCGTCATCAAACCGGTCGGCATCGATGGCATCCGGATCAATCCGCCCGGCGACCGCCTCCTTCGCCAGCTTGCGCGCAGCCGCGACAATCTCTGCCTGTGCGCCGTAATTCAGGGCGATGACCAGCGTATGGCCCGCCGCTGCCGCCGTCCGATCGACCGCATCGTCGATCATCGCAACCAGATCGGGCGCCAGCGCGCGATAATCGCCGATCACGCGCAGCCGCACCCCTTCCTTGATCAGGTCATTCAGCTCCGTCTTCAGGAAATGGCGCAGCAACCCCATCAGGTCGCCGATTTCCTCCTCCGGCCGCCGCCAGTTTTCGGACGAAAAGGCATAAAGGGTCAGCACCTCGATGCCGAGCGAGCGCGCGGCGCGGGAAACGGTGCGCACCGCCTCCACGCCCTTGCGATGGCCAGCAATCCGGGGAAGCCGGCGCGCCTTTGCCCAGCGGCCATTGCCATCCATGATGATCGCAACGTGCCGGGGGATGGCGGGCGCGCCTTGGGAACCGGCGGGGTCGGAACTCACTTGCCCAGGATTTCCTGTTCCTTGGCATGGGCGGCGGCATCGATGTCCGCAATCGTCGCGTCGGTCAGCTTCTGAACCTCGGTTTCGTGCCGCTTGCGCTCGTCTTCGCTGATCTCGCCCTTTTTCTCGTCGGTCTTAAGGCTGTCCATGCCGTCACGCCGCACGTTGCGGGCCGCGATCCGCGCCTTTTCGGCATATTGCCCGGCCAGCTTAGCCAACTCCTTGCGCCGCTCCTCGGTCAAATCGGGGATCGGCAGGCGCAGCGTGGTGCCGTCCGTGATCGGGTTCAGGCCGAGGCCAGCCGACCGGATCGCCTTTTCGACGGGCCCGACATTGGATTTGTCCCACACCTGCACCGACAGCAGCCGGGGTTCGGGCGCAGAAACGGTCGCCACCTGATTGAGCGGCATCTGGGCACCATAGACCTCGACGGTCACCGGCTCGAGCAGCGAGGTGGATGCGCGGCCCGTGCGCAGGCCGCTCAAATCGCCCTTCAGCGATTCGACGGCACCGTGCATCCGGCGCTCCAGATCGGCCTTGTCATAAGCGGCCATGGCTGATGTTCCTTCCTATTCTGTTCTGATCAGGCTTCGTTGCGGACGATCGTGTGCGTGCCCTCACCCCGCAGCACGGCGGACAGGTTGCCCTCGCTGCGGATGTTGAACACCACGATCGGAATGTCGTTGTCTCGGCACAGGGCAACGGCGCTGGCGTCCATCACCTTAAGGTCGTCGGCCAGCACGCGGTTGAAGCTGAGCGTTGCATAACGCTGGGCGTCCGCCACCTTCTTCGGATCGGCATCATAGACGCCATCGACGCTGGTCCCCTTGAACAGGGCATCGCACTGCATTTCGGCGGCGCGCAGTGCTGCGGCGGTATCGGTGGTGAAAAACGGGTTTCCGGTGCCCGCGGCAAAGATCACGACCCGGCCCTTCTCCATGTGCCGTTCCGCACGACGGCGGATATAGGGTTCGCAGACGCTGGCCATCGGGATCGCGGATTGGACGCGGGTATCGACGCCCAGCTGCTCCAGCGCATTCTGCATCGCCAGCGCGTTCATGACCGTCGCAAGCATGCCCATATAATCAGCGCTGGTCCGGTCGAATCCGCGCGCCGCAGCGGCCAGTCCGCGAAAGATGTTGCCACCGCCGACGACCATGCACACTTCCAGCCCCGTTTCGGTCGCCGCCTTGACCTCTCGCGCCACCCGCTCGCACGTGGCAGGATCAATGCCAAACTGGCCACTGCCCATCAAAACCTCTCCCGACAGTTTCAGGAGGATGCGTTTGAAGCCTTGGTCAGTCATGGATGCCTGTCGATCAGTCTGGATGGGAAGCCCCGATGGGCCGGATTGCGGCGGACCTTAGTGTCGGTCGTCCGCGCTGCCAAGCGGGGAAGCTGGCGTAGCGGCGATATGCGGGATTTTTGCCGATGTTTTCCATATCCGCTTTCATCCACCATTCAGGCAGCGGCAATGTGCCCCATTCTATCGATGGATCGCATACTGTCGCGGCGCGTTTTGCCGTGATAGCAGGTGCGATGTTCTGAGCCGCCGGAATGCGCTGCGGCGGAATGGAGATTGACGATGGCGACCCTGAAGCGATTGAAGCAACTGGCCCTGGCGACGGCGCTGACCGCCACGCTGGCAGCTTGTGCCACCCCCACCCCCTATCGCCCCGCAACGGGCAGCGGCTATTCGCGCGCCGGCTATTCGGAGCAGCAGATCGAGCCAGACCGGTTCCAGGTCATGTTTTCGGGCAACAGCGTGACGTCGCGCGAAACGGTGGAGCGGTATCTGCTCTACCGGTCGGCGCAGCTGACGCTGGAACAGGGCTATGACCATTTCGTCTTGGCTAACCGCGATACCGACAAGCAGAGCCGCACGGTCGTCAATGACTGGGGCGGCGGTTTCGGCGCCTTTGGCGGCTTTGGCTATTGGGGCCCTCGCTGGCGCTTTGGCGGCCCGCGCTGGGGCTATGGCGCGTGGAGCCCGTGGTTCGATCCGTTCTGGGATCGCCAGATCGACGTGCGTACGATCAACAAATATGAGGCAATGGCCGAAATCGTCATGGGCAAGGGCCCGAAGCCGAGGACCGATGTCCGCGCGTTCGATGCGCGCGCGGTGATCGAAAGCCTGGGCCCGACGGTGAAGATGCCCACTGCCGGCTGATCCGGCTCGACGGCACCGGAAACAAGAAAGGCGCGGCGGGATCATTCCCACTGCGCCTTTTCTTTTGCATCCAGCCGATGCGGGCAGATCGTTAGGCAATCGTCCCGTGGCAATGCTTGAACTTGCGACCCGACCCGCAGGGGCACAGAGCGTTGCGATTGACGCCGACGAACAACGCCGGGTCAATATCCCCCTGCGGTTCCGGGCGGGGAATCTGCATCGGGGGTAGCCGCGTGGTGACCAGGCCCATCGAACCGCCATCAATGTCGTACGAATTGTCCTCACCGGTCAGCGGATCGATATGCGTCGTCAGGAAATCCGGCAGTTCCGGCAATTCCGGCGGCGGCGCATAGGCAAACTGGCTCATCGCCAGAACGCGGGTCACATCCTCGCGGATTTCGGTCAGCATCCGCTCGAACTGGGCAAATGCCTCTGCCTTGTATTCGTTGATCGGCGTCTTCTGGGCATAGGCGCGCAGATGTATGACCGCCTTCAGCGCATCCAGCAGCGCCAGGTGCTCCTTCCAGTGATGGTCCAGATTCTGCAGCAGGATCGATTTTTCGACCCGGGTCCAGGTTTCGGGGTCAAGGGTCGCTGCCTTTTCCTCGATCAGTGTGTCGGCCATCTGGCGGATCCGCTCCTCCAGCGTTTCCGGCTCGATGCCGTCTTCCTGCTCGATCCACTCACGGACGGGGGGATCGACGTTCAGCACCTCGCGCGACCGCTGCATCAGGCCATCGACATCCCATTGTTCGGGATAGGTGCCGACGGGGCACGCCTCGCCGACCAGCGCATTGACGGTTTCGGCGCGCATGTCGACGACGACATCGCCCACCGTTTCGGCATCCATGATGTCAGCGCGCTGTTCATAGATCACCTTGCGCTGGTCGTTCATCACGTTGTCGTACTCGACCACCTGCTTGCGGATGTCGTAATTGCGCGCCTCGACCTTTTTCTGGGCGGTTTCGATCGCCTTGGACAGCCATTTGCTGGCAATTGCCTCACCATCGCCGACGCTGGAACGCATCATCTTGGCGAACAGCGTGTCCGGGCCGAAAATGCGCAGCAAATCGTCATCGAGGCTGAGGTAGAATCGCGACAGGCCGGGATCGCCCTGACGGCCCGAACGACCGCGAAGCTGATTGTCGATGCGGCGGCTTTCATGCCGTTCGGTACCCAGCACGAACAGGCCGCCGGCAGCCAGCACCTCGGCCTTTTCAGCCTCGATCTCGGCACGGATCGCGGCGATCGCGGCATCGCGCTCCGGTCCTTCGGGCATATCGCCCAGCTCGTCCTCGATCCGGTATTCCAGGTTGCCGCCCAGTTTGATGTCGGTCCCGCGACCGGCCATGTTGGTGGCGATCGTCACCGCGCCCAGACGGCCTGCCTGCGCCACGATGCGCGCCTCCTGCTCGTGATAACGGGCATTCAGGACCGAATGGGTGACCCCCTCGTTGGTCAGATATTCGCTGAGCAGTTCGGACTTTTCGATCGACACGGTGCCAACCAGCACCGGCTGACCGCGCTCGGCATGTTCCTTGATCGTACGAGCGATGGCGATGAACTTGTCCTGCAGCGATTTGTAGAACTGGTCGTCCTCATCCACCCGCTGCACCGGCACGTTGGTGGGAATCGACACCACGTTCATCTTGTAGATGTCGTAGAATTCGGCCGCTTCGGTCGCCGCCGTCCCGGTCATGCCCGAAAGCTTGGGATACATGCGGAAATAATTCTGGAAGGTGATCGAGGCGAGCGTCTGATTCTCCGGCTCGATCCGCACGCCTTCCTTCGCTTCCACCGCCTGGTGCAGGCCGTCGGACCAGCGACGGCCATCCATCATGCGCCCTGTAAACTCGTCGATGATGATGACCTTGCCATCCTTGACGATGTAATCCGTCTCACGCTTGCGCATGATGTTCGCCTGCATCGCCTGTTGCAGGTGATGGACGACCTGGGTGTTCTCGAAATCATAGAGGTTGCTGCCTTTCAGCAGCCCGGCCGCCTCCAGCATCCGCTCGGCCTTTTCAGTCCCGTCCTCGGTCAGCACGATCGAACGCTGCTTTTCGTCCTTTTCGTAATCTTCGGGCGAAAGCTGCTTCACGATGGCGTCGACCGACACATACAGTTCCGACTTGTCGTCCGTCGGGCCGGAAATGATCAGCGGCGTGCGCGCCTCGTCTATCAGGATCGAGTCCACTTCGTCGACAATGGCGAAATTGAAGGGCCGCTGGACCATCGATTCGCGGTCGTACTTCATGTTGTCCCGCAAATAGTCGAAGCCGAACTCGTTGTTCGTGCCATAGGTGATATCGGCGTGATAGGCGGCATGGCGCTCGCCATCCGACAGGTTGGGCACGATGACCCCGGTGGTCAGGCCAAGAAAGCCATAGATGCGGCCCATTTCTGCCGCGTCGCGCCGCGCCAGATAGTCGTTCACGGTCACGACGTGAACGCCCTTGCCCGCAAGCGCGTTCAAATAGACGGCGAGCGTGGCGACCAGGGTCTTGCCCTCGCCCGTCCGCATTTCGGCAATCTCGCCCCGGTGCAGGGTGATGCCGCCGACCATCTGCACGTCGAAATGGCGCATCCCGAGCGTGCGGACCGATGCCTCCCGTACCGTCGCAAAAGCTTCGGCAAGGATCGAGTCCAGCTTTTCACCATTGGCCAGCCGCTCGCGGAACCGAACCGTCTGGGCGGCCAGATCTTCATCGGACAGCGCTTGAATCTGCGGCTCAAGGTCGCGGATCCTCGCGACCAGCGGTTTCATCGAATTGACGTAGCGATCGTTGGACGATCCGAAGAGCGATTTGGCAATGCCGCCGAACATGACGTGTTCCTGTCTGTGATCATGAGTGGACCGCAGGCGTTCCCCGCGGTCGAACGGCGCCGGCATACGGCGCGGCTAATCGGAAAAACGGGGTCAATCGCCCCGGTGCGAACTCAAATCAGGCGGCGCTCGCCGCGCAGCAGCGCCCGCTGATCGCCCAGAACCACGCCGGCACCATCCAGCGTCAGCACGGGAACCGGGGCGCCGATTAGCGCCAGCCAGGGGCGCGACGTCACCGCCTGCGCCACCTCGGCAACAACCGAAATCACGGTCTGCTGGCGCGCCTCGACCGCGGCGTGACCGATCGGCTGGCCAGCCGCCATCGTGCCGGACAGGCCGGTCAGCAATGCGGTCAGCAACAGCAACAGGTTCAAGGCACGCCCTTCGTTACGCATCCGTGCGGTATATACACACAGTCCCCGACATAGTTTCCGAACGACCCGTCGTCCAACGGAAATCGCTGATCGGCTTGCACCCCGGTTTCCAGCCTGTAATCACGCCCGGCATGGACCGTTCACCGCTCGCCCGCCCCTTTCCGGAAATCCCAGCCATTGCCGGCGCCGTTCCGCGCATCGCCCGTGCCGGGTACAAGAATTGGGGCAGGTGCGACCTGACCTATATCGAACTCGATGCCGGCACGGCCGTGGCGGGGGTGACAACGCAAAGCAAATGCCCGTCACCCGAAGTGGAATGGTGCCGCAATGCGCTGGTGCTCGGCCGCGCACGGGCGCTGGTCGTCAATGCGGGCAATTCCAACGCGTTCACCGGCAATCGCGGTCGCATGGCGGTGGAGGCGATTGCCGCGCGGGTGGCGGGCCATCTCGGTTGTCAGCCATCCGATGTGTTCGTCGCCTCGACCGGCGTGATCGGCGTGCCTTTGCCGATCGACCGGGCGGAGGCAGGGCTGGACGCCGCCTTCGCCGCCGCACCCTGTGGCTGGGAGGATGCAGCAGCCACGATCATGACGACGGATACCTTTGCCAAGGGGGCGGTGACCCGCGCCGTGGTGGATGGCCGGACGGTTACGCTCGCCGGGATCGTCAAGGGGTCGGGCATGATCGCGCCGGACATGGCGACCATGCTGGGGTTCATCTTTACCGATGCGGCAGTCGACCCGGCGTTCCTGCACCGCGCGTTGGGCGCCGCCAACCGCGCAAGCTTTTCCTGCATCACGGTCGATAGCGACACGTCGACCAGCGACACGGTCCTTGCCTTTGCCACTGGCAAGGCGGGCAATGCACCCTTGGCAGATGAGGAAAGCGACGGCGCTGATGCGTTTTCAGCAGCACTGGCCGACCTGTGCCTGCAACTGGCGCATCTGGTCGTTCGCGATGGCGAGGGTGCGGGCAAGTTCATCCGGGTGGATGTAGAAGGTGCAGCCAGTGACACCAGCGCCCACCGCATCGCGCTGAGCATCGCGAATTCGCCGCTGGTGAAAACCGCCATCGCGGGCGAGGACGCGAATTGGGGCCGGATCGTGATGGCCGTCGGCAAGGCGGGCGAGCCGGCCGAACGTGACAAACTGTCCATCCGGTTCGGCGGGGTACAGGTGGCGACGGGCGGCCTGGCGGTAGAGGGGTATGACGAGGCCC
This sequence comes from Sphingomonas eleionomae, assembly GCF_049889035.1. Taxonomy (NCBI): domain Bacteria; kingdom Pseudomonadati; phylum Pseudomonadota; class Alphaproteobacteria; order Sphingomonadales; family Sphingomonadaceae; genus Sphingomonas; species Sphingomonas eleionomae. Next base: position 719,293 of record NZ_JBLTWP010000001.1, read on the forward strand.
CGGTGGCCGCGCATCTGAAGGGCGAGGAAATCGAAATCGGCGTCGATCTGAACCTGGGCGAAGGCCGCGCCACCGTTTGGACGTGCGACCTGACCCATGGATATATCAGCATCAACGCCGATTACCGGAGCTGATCGCTCAGCCCCGGCTGGATCGGATTACAGCTCGCTCTGCAACCATGCGGCCAGTTCCCGCTTCGGGGCCGCGCGGTTGAACCGGGCGACTTCCTGACCGTTCTTGAACAGGATCAGCGCCGGAATCGACCGGATGCCGAACTCCGCCGCCTTGGACGGGGCGTCATCCAGATTGGCCTTGGTGATGGTCACCTGATCGGCCAGTTCTTCCGACAGTTCCTCCAGAGCGGGCGCAATCATCTTGCACGGTGCGCACCAGTCGGCCCAGAAATCGACCAGTACTGGCTTGTCGGCGGTCAGGACATCGGATTCGAAACTGGCGTCGGAAACGGCCTTGGTGGCCATGGGGTTTCTCCTGTCTGGCAACTTGCTTGGAATGCAACTTAAGGCGGTGTCGTCCCCGGCTCAAGCAGCGCGTCGGCATAGCTTTGCTGCGGATCGCCCAAGGCCGCCTTGTGCAGGGCCAGCAACTCGGGATCGAGCGCAATCAACGCGGGACCCGCGGTGTAGAGCAGGCCGGCATCCACGGTGCGGCCCGGAAAGATGACCGATAGCGCAGCGGCATAGGCCGCCATCTGCTTCAGGTGATAGGCCGGTACTTCGCCGACATTGGCGGGGACGCGGCGGCCCGTTTTGAAATCGATGATCCGCACCCGGTCCGGCCCAACCAGCAGCCGGTCGACGGTACCGGCAACGACCAGCCCGTCGACCACGGCGGCAATCGGTGCCTCGGCCAGCGCATCGGCGGCAAACAGGTCGGCATAGTTGGGATGCTCGATCACCCGCATCGCGTCCTCGATCAACGCCAGCCGCTCCCCGGCGTCGCCAACTCCGGCCGACCGGGCCAGCCAGCGATCCGCCGCCGCCCGCCGGCGATCGGCCGGGACAACCGGCAACCGCTCGAACAACGCGTGGATCAGGCGGCCGCGTTCTGCGGCTTCGCGCATCGCCGGGCTTGGCGGCGGATCGGCCACCGTGTCATCCCCCAGCGAAGACGGAGCCAGCGGGCGCGGCGGGCGCGCCTCGGCGGGTGCCGGTTGATCGGCCCAGTCCGGCAGGTCGGCACGGGTTGCCGGAACATGATCCTCCGCCACCCTCGCCTTCGACCGTCCGGACAGGCCGTCCGCACCCCAGCATCGCTCGCTTGCGCCATCGTCCAGCGGGGGCACCTCCAGATCGTCGAACGCGCGAGCTGCCAAGGCGTACCAGCTGTTGCCCGGCACCTCGCCCTTTGCCGCTGGCCCAAGCGCACCGGCAATCACCAGTTCGCGTTCGGCGCGGGTCGCCGCGACATAGAACAGCCGCCAATGCTCTTCCAGCTCGCGCCGCCCAGCCGCTTCGATCAGGCTGGTCAGCGCCTCGCCCCGCTCGTCCTTTTTGGGGCGGAACAGGGGCAGCTTGATGCCCGGCTCCACTTCCCATTGAAACCCGCGATCGGGTCTGCGGTCGGGATCGGACGTCGCATCGGCCAGGATCACCAGCGGCGCCTGCAACCCCTTGGCCCCGTGCGCCGTCATCACCCGCACGGCATTGCCGGGCTGGGAGGCGTCTCGCTTCACCTCGACCTCGCCCCGGTCGAACCAGTCAATGAACCGCTGCAGACTGGGCGTTGCCTGCCCCTCGAACTGAAGCGCGGCGGAAAGCAGCTCCTCCACCGGATCGCGCGCCTCCTCGCCCAGTCGTTCCAGCAGGCGCAGTCGCCCTTGGATCGGGCCGGACAGGATCTGTTCCAGGAACCGGTGCGGCGTCGTGAAATCGGCCTGGGCAAGCATCGCATAGAGCGGCGCAATCCGCTCGGGCGGTGCCGTGTCGCGCAGATGACGCCATAACGTCACTCGTTCGCTGCGCACCGCATGGTCGAGCAAGTCCTGCTGGCTCCACCCCATCAGCGGAGAGACAAGCAGGCTGGCAAGCGACAGGTCGTCGTCCGGCTGAAGGACGAACCGGATCGCAGCCAAAAGGTCGCGGACCGCCAGCGGCGCGTTGAGGCGCAGGCGGTCGACCCCGGCGACCGGCACGCCCGCTTCATACAGCCGCGCGACCAGCAGCGCGGCAAGCTCGCCCCGACTGCGCACCAGGATCATGACCTCGCCCGGTTCGACACGGCCCGACGCAATCTCGTCGCGCAGCCACCCCGCGATCCGTTTGGCAATCGCCCGGGTGGCATCGTCAACCCAGCCTTCCTCGCCCTCGTCCGCGCCGCCTTGTGTCACTGGCTGCCACAGCCGGACCAGCCCCGGCCCCTGCACATGGGTTCCGTGTGGCTTGATGTCCGAAAACTGGCCCATCGCCGCGTCTGGCAGCACCGCGATTGCCCTGTCGACGAACGTCAGGATCGGTTCCGCCGACCGGAAGCTGTGCGTCAGGGCCAATGTTTCAAACGGCAATTGCGGCGCATCGCGCTCCACCGCCACGTCCGGTTCGGCCAGCCGCTCGAAATGGCGGTGGGCCAGCGCAAAATTCAGGGGATCCGTCCCCTGAAACCCGAAAATTGCCTGTTTATAATCACCGACGGTGAAGAGGGTGCGGGTGCCCGCCGCCTGCTGGCCTTCACCGGCAAAGAATTCATCGGCCATTGCCCGGATGATCGACCATTGGTCCCAGTTGGTATCCTGCGCCTCGTCGATCAGGATATGCTCGGTGCCCTGATCCAGCTTGTACCGAACCCATTCGCCGATCCCGGGCTGTTGCAACAGCCGGCCGGTTTCCCGGATCAGATCGCTGAAATCCACCGCGCCCAGCCGCCGCTTGGCCGCTCGATACCCGTCGCAATAGCGCCGCCCGGCAGCCAAGCCATCGGCCAGCAGATCAGCGAACCACGCCTGCGCGCGCAGCCCGATCAACCCGCCGCACCGGTCGAACAATCGTGCGGCAAGGTCGGGATAGCCATCGACTTGTGGCACCTGACCCTTGGCCGTCGATCCAGGCTCGCCATCCTTGCGCGCCCAGGCAAGGTGCAGGTCGCCAAGCGATGCCGCCCGGTCGGCGGGGCTGCGCGCCAGCCATGCGGCGATGCGATCGGCCCGTTCCAACCCCTTTTTGGTGCCCCACTCGGCATTGAGCCGCGCCAGTTCTGCAAGCCCCAGCCATTCGTCCGAACATTCCGCAGCGATGGCCGCTTCGACATCGCCGGGCGGGATCGACAACCGGTCGCGCAGCCACGGGCCAATCGGATCGGGCAGCGCATCCATCGCCTCTGGCGCGGCTGCACAGGCGCGAAGGAACGCCTCCGCACCCCCCTCGCCCAGCCTCAAGCTCAATGCTGCAACCGCATCCAGCACAGTGCGGTCGCCCGCCGCCTCTGCATCCACCAGCATCACGGCCAGCGCATCGCGGGCCAGCACCGCTTCCTCGCGCGATTCCAGCGGCCGGAACCCCGGCATCAGCCCCGCCTCCAGTGGAAAGGCGGCCAACAGGCTCTGACAGAAACTGTGGATGGTCTGAATGCGGATGCCACCGCCGGGCGCATCCAGCACCTCGGCAAACAGCGTTCGTGCACGGGCGTGCAATGCGGGCGACAGATGATCCTCGCCCAGCGCGAACAGCTCCTTGCGCAGCATCGCCTCGGGCATCCGCACCCATGCGCCCAGGCGGGTATTGATCCGCTCCGCCATCTCGGCCGCACCTGCCTTGGTAAAGGTCAAGCACAGGATCGCATCCGGCCGAACGCCGGCGAGCAACAGGCGAAATACGCGGGCGGACAGCACCTGCGTCTTGCCGGTCCCTGCGGATGCCGACAGCCAGACATGGCTGTCCGGCGCGGTAGCACGCGCCTGTTCGTCCATCAGGACGGGTAGCGGGCGCAGGTTACTCACGGCCCCACCATTCATCGCGGCGCATCAACTGATCATAATCGGCATAGCGGGCATAATCGGGATGCAGTTTTGCCTTGAATGGTTCATCGCCGGTCAGCCAATGGCGCACCGCATCGGCAAAACCCGCCGCTGCGGTCGGCACGAAATCCTCGGCTGCAATGGGATCGCGCTTGGCCGGATCGACGGGGCTGTCGATGTACCCGAACTTCCCGCTGCTGCCCTGTTTGGCCATCGACCAATATTCGAACCCGGTCACATCCCCGCCAATGCCCGCAAAGCCCGCCCGTTCGACCATTAAGCCGATCAGGCCCAGCTGAAAGCTGAACCCCGCACGGATCGCGCGGGGCGATGGCGGCATCCCGGTCTTGTAATCGATGATGATCAATTCGCCCTGTGCATCCCGGTCAACGCGGTCAAACCGTCCGGTCAGGGTCACGCCCTCAAATTCAATGCTGCCGCCCTGTTCGACGGCCAGCACGCTGCGGCCGGCGGCCTGCTGCACGATCAGTTGATCGGTCATCCATGCAATCGCCTCCATCAGGCGGGGTCGCCACAGCGCACGCATCATCGGATGGGTCGTTTCGGCGGTAAACAGCGCCTCGGCATGATCGCGCAGCCGGTCCGGGCGCGCCAGATCCTGTTTCGCCCAGCGTTCGAACGCGGCGTGGACGGCCGTCCCCTTCCATGCGGCACTGACATCCGCGTCTACCGGATCAAGCGGTTCCAGCCGTAGCATCCGGCGGGCGTAGAACGCATAGGGGTCGGCCTTTAACCGGTCGACTTCGGTCACGCTGATCCGTCGCGGCCGGCTTGCGGCGGGCGGGGCCGGAGCTGGTCTGTCGGACGGGCGATGGGCCGCGGGCCGGTCGATCGCCTGGGTCCACGCCATCAGCATTGCCGCCCGCGCCCGTTCCGCCGCCGCACGCTGATCCGCCGTCAGCGCCTCCAGCCGCAGCCAGAAGCGCGAGGGGATGGTGGGCGCGGTCGCATCCCGTTCCGACCGCGTCAGAATCACCTCCGGTGCGCCCAGCGCCCCGGCCAGATCATGCGCGGCAAGGCCGATCCGCCGCTCCAGCCCCGGCAGGCCAAGCTCGGCGCGGATGCGCGGGGCAAGCCATGGATCGGGCGCGGGCCGGGCTGGCCAGACGCCCTCGTTCATGCCGCCCAGGATCATCAGGTCGGCCGTCTGCAGCTGCGCCTCGATCAGACCCAGGATCGCGATGCGCGGATGCCCGCCCTGTGGCGGGCGGATCGCCTGTTCGTCCATCAACAACCGCAGCATTGCGGGCAGCGACCCCGGATCGACCAGCGCCGGGCCATGATCGCCCTCTGCTTCCAGTGCGCCGATCAGTTCGGCCGCCGCCCGGCCATCGGCCCGCGCCCATACGGCATCCCCGGCCAGCGCCGACACGCCCTCGCGCAAGGCAGCCAGCAATATGCGGAGCGGTGCGGGGCCGCCATCAGCCAGTTCGGCGAGCGGTTCCAGCAACGGCCGCGCCGTTTGCCACCACGCCGCCGCCCGCTGACGCAGTTCTGTTTCCTCTCGACGGGCGGCCGGCTCCGCCAGATGACGGTCGATCCCGGCAAGGCCCGCTGCCGGTCGCGGACCACGCAGCGCCCGGTCCAGGGCGCGCACCCCCTCTAACCAAGCAAGCCGATCCTCACCGGCCCGAACCAGTGGATGCTTCAGCAGCGCCAGCAGCGGCACCGGCGCAAAGCGCTCTGACACCGCCTCGGCAAGAGCGATCAGCAGCGTTCCGGGTGGCAGGATGGACAGCGGCTGGCCCGCACTGTCGTCAACGATGATGTCCCAACGCCGACAATGGGCGGCAACCCGGCGTGCCAGCGCGCGATCCGGCGTCACCAGCGCCGCGGTGCGGCCGGGTTCCTCCAGCGCCTCCCGCAGGGCAAGGGCAATGGCCTGCGCCTCGTCCGCCGGTGTCGGCAGGCTGGCCATCGCCACGCCGGCCAGCCGCCGCTCATCGGGCCGCTTGTCGATCCATGCCTCGGTAAAGCGCGGCGGGGCCATGGCGGTGGCGACAGCGCGGCTGCGCTGGGGCGCTGCGTCATGTTCGCTGCCGCCCCGCCACAGCCGGAACTCCTCACGCGCAACGCCCATCCGGTCGATTAACAGCTTCAGGTGAAACTGGGGATGCGTTTCGATGGACGGTTTGCGACGGCCGGTATCGGGATCGGCCTTGTGCGGCCCCAGCGCCTGCCACTGCTCGGCGTCCATGTCGGTCGCCAGTCCCGGCAGCACCACCATGCCCTGCGGCAACTCGGCAATCACGCGAAGCAGCCGGGCGATACCCGGCGCCGACGCGGTAATCCCTGCCGCGCAGACCGGCGTTGCGGGCGGATCGGCCCTCCAGCGCCGGGCAAGGCCGTCCATCAGCAGCGCGCGCCGCCGGGCCAGGTCGATGCGCCCCAACCGTTCCAGCTCGCGGGGCCATTGGTCGGCCACGACGCGGAACAGCGCCAGCGACCGTTCCCAATGCTCCGACAGGCCATCGGGCAGCTCGATGGCATCGAGCGCGGCCGGACTCAGCTCCTCGATCAGCAACTGGTCCAGCGTCCGGGCAAGCTCTCCGGACAACCGCATTGCCTCCACCGCGTCAATGGCACGACCGGCCTTTGCCTGCGCCGCCTGAACCAGCCGCGCCAGGACCAGACGCCGGGTCAGCGGGTCGACCGCCGGGGGGGGCGGGTCGTCCGCATCGGCGGGATCGGCCATCACGCCCACCGCCTCGTCCAGTTCCGGATCGCCGATCGCCACCAGCCGGGGAAGCAGCAATCCGCCACCGCTGGCGCGGACAAACGCATCGCTCACCGATCGCCGGGCGCGATTGTTGGGCACCAGCACCAGCGTGCGCGCCAGCATCATCGGATCATGCCCGAACCGGCGGAGCAGGCCATCGGCCAGCGCGTCGGCAAAGGCCCGGTGAATGGGAATGGTGTACAGGCCGGGGCGCGCCCGGTCAGCCATTGGCAAGCACCGCCTCGGTCGCGGCGATCGCCGCAGGGGTGCCGACATCGAACCACAGGCCCTGATGCGGCATCCCCCAGGCGCGCCCTTCGGCTATCGCGCGTTCCCAGAACAGGTTGGTGCTGAACGGCCCGTCCGGCCAATCGCGGATGACGCGCGGGGACAGGATCTGAACGCCGGTAAAGACAAAGGGGGCGACCCGCCCGGCCTGCCGTCGGCGGGTAATCCGGCCATGCGCGTCTAGATGGAAATCCCCCTGCCCGCCGTGATTGTGCGCCCGCGCCAGCGGCACCATCAGCAACAGGGCGTCCATCCGGGCCGGGTCCCATTGCTGCATCATCGCCCGGATCGTGTCGAACGGCCCATCGACCCACAAATTGTCGCTGTTGACGCACAGGAACGGGTCATCGCCGATCAGATGCCGGGCCTGGACCAGCCCGCCGCCGGTTTCCATCAGCTGCGCCCGTTCGTCGGACACGGCAATCTCGATCCCCTCGACCCGCCGGGTCAGATGCGCCTCCAGCGCGTCGGCCAGATAATGGACATTGACGACGGCGCGCCGGACCCCCGCTGCGCGCAGGCGATCGAACACATGGTCGATCAGCGGCTTGCCCGCCACCTCGACCAGCGGCTTTGGCCGCGTTGCAGTCAATGGCCGCATCCGCTTGCCCAGACCCGCCGCCATCACCATCGCGGTTTCCGGCACCCGGACATCCAGTTCCGGGCGGATCGTCACATGCGTGCTCATCGGCGGTCAGGCACCGGCAATCACGACCGGATCACCGCGAAGCGCCGGCGGGATCACCCGATCGAACCATGCAGCGACAGGGGCCAGCGCAGGATGCGCAAGATCGCGTTCCAGATACGTCCATACGCGGGGACACAGGGTCGGGTAACGCGGCTTGCCATCCCGCTGCCACAGCCGGGTAAAGATGCCGGTGATCTTCGCATTCCGCTGCGCCCCAAGAACATGATAGGCCGCATCGAACGCATCGCCCTCCCCGGTCGCCGCCTTGTACCGCGCCAGCATCCGTGCCTCCAGTTCAGGGCGGACCTCGCGCCGGGCATCCTGCAACAGCGAGACAAGGTCATAGGCCGCATGACCGGCAAGCGCGTCCTGAAAATCGAGCAGGCCCAGCGCCGAACCGCCGGCGGTCAGCATGATGTTCTCTGCGTGGTAATCGCGCAGGACCGTGACGACCGGCGCGGGGTCCAGCACCAGCGGCAACACCGCGTCCCACGCCGCGGCATAGGCGACCGCATCGCCGTCCGCTCCCACCGCCGGGCAATACCATTCGGGCAGCAGCGCGGCCTCCCGCTGATAGACGGCGCGGTCATAGACCGGCACATCGGCCACCCCCGCAGAGCGCAATTCGACGAGCAGATCGACGGCGGCAGCGTAAACCCGCTCTTCCTCCGCCTCTGAATCATCCACGACCGCCCGCATCAGCGCATCGCCAAAATCCTCGATCAGCACGAGCCCGCCCGACAGATCCTCGCTCAGGATGCGCGGCGCGGCAAAGCCGCGTTCCTGCAACCAGCGCGCAATGGCGATGAACGGCCGCGGATCCTCGTGCGGAGGGGGTGCGTCCATCAGGACCGCTGTCTCGCCATCGCGCACGACGCGGAAATAACGGCGGAACGACGCATCGCCGGCCAGCGGCAGGACGGCAGCGCCGGTCCAGCCAGCACGGTCCAGAAACGCATCGGCATGCGGCGGCGGAATCATGGAAAGGGCCATCGCCGTGTCCAACCGTCCGGTACCTTCGCTGTCAAGGCACGCCCGCCGCCCGGTGCGAAATCGAGCATGAGGCGAAGCGCATCGGGCCAGGCGTGCACGCCCGCCCGATCCGGCCATTCGACGATCAGCGCATGATCCTGTCGCGCCTCATCAAGGCCAAGTTCCTCTACCTCGTCGGGATCGTTCAGGCGATACAGATCGATGTGCAGAACGGGCATCCGCACTTCCGGCGGGGCATAGGGCTGGACGATCGCAAAGCTGGGCGACGGCGCCTCCCCGATCAGGCCCAGCCCGGCGAGCAGACCCCGCGCGATGCTGGTCTTGCCCGCGCCAAGGGGGCCTGACAGCGCAATGACGTCCCCCGCCATCACCACATCCGCCAGCGCCCGGCCCAGCGCCTCGCTCGCCGCTTCGTCGGGCAGCATCATCCGCGTGGCAATTCCGCGGTCAGCATCGTGCCCTCGCCCGGCCGCGCCACCAGTTTCAGCGTGCCGCCATGCGCCTCGATCGCCTGACGCGCCAGCGGCAGGGCAAGATCGCCGGACCCCGGCCGCGACGGCATTTCGTCGCCCGGCCCGTCATCGGCCACCACGACCCGCGTCCGCCGGGTCGTGCCGTCCAGATGCAGCAGCACGCGCGCGCCTGATGGCAGGCCGCTGATCGAATGACGCATCAGATGTTCCACCGCCTGACGAACCCGGCGCGCATCGCCGCGGATCTCCCCGGCCGAAGGCTGGATATCGACTTCGACCTGAATACCGCGCTCCGTTGCCAGTGCGGCCACCGCCTCTGCCGCGGCCCGCGCCACCGGCTCCATCGCCATCGGCGCACGTTCCGGCTCCACATCCTGATTGGCGGTCAGGTCCAGCACATCGTCGATCAGCGTGCCCAGCCGGGCCGACGCAGTCAGGATCGAGCGCGTATATTCATGCCCCGCATCGTTCAGCGCGCCGCCATATCCGGCATCCAGCATTTCGGCGAACCCGGCGATGGTGGTCAGCGGCGTGCGCAGTTCATAGCTCATGTTCGCCATGAAATCGGTCTTGATCCGGTCGGCGGTCACCAGCGCCTTGTTCCGTTCCTCCAGCGCCTGTTGCGCGCGCAGGGAATCGGTCATGTCCATCATGGTCAGCAGCGCGTTGCCATCCGGCAGCGGCACAGCGTTCAACTGAAGCACCCGCCCGTCCGCCATGGCCAGCGTGCCGCCGCGCTGCGCGCGCTCCAGCGTCGCGGACTTGACCAGCACGGCAATCAGATCGGCCTGACCCGGCTTGGCAAGCAGCGGGCGCAACTTGGCGGCCAGCATGTCCGCGCGCGGATGGCTCGTCATGGTTTCAGGGTCGATGGCCAGCGTTGCCGCGAACTTGGTGTTCCACAACTGGATACGGCCATTGGCGGCAAACACGCCCAGCGCCTCGGACAGGTTTTCGAACGTTGCCGTGCGCACCCGCAACAGCGTGTCCCGCGCGCTGGCCAGCTGGACCTGCTCCGTCCGGTCCTCGAACACCACCAGCAGTCCGCCATCGGGCAATGGCTGGGCCAGCACGCGCAGATGCGCGGCGCCGGGCAGGTGCCAGCTTTCCTCGATCCCCCCGTCATCGGCCAGAAACCATTCCCGGCGCTCCGCCTTCCAGCTTGGGAAGTCGCGCACTTCGGGCAATCGCTGCGCCTCGCGCATCCGGTCGAGCACGCGGTCGAATTCGGTGCGGTCGGCGAGCCATTCGGGCCGAATAGCGAACATGCGGCGAAACGGCTGGTTACAGAATACCAGTGTTCGGTCAGCAGCAAACTGGGCAACGCCGGCGGACAGGCGATCGAACATCGCCCGCTGCGCCTCGCCAAACCGCTTCAGCGCGCCGCGCGCCTGTTCCAGATCGTCGATGTCGACCGCAAAGCCCGCCGTCATCCCGTCCGCCAGCGGCAGGACCTGGAACCGCAACATCCGCCGCTCACCGCGGATCGTGGCCGGTGCGGCGATGACCACGGGTCTGTTGCCGTCCCGCGCGGTTGCCGCCTGCGCAATGGGCCCTTCACGTCCGCTGACTTCGGCCAATTCGATCTGCCGCGCGACGATGTCCCCCGCGCTGTCGGCATCCACCGCCTCGACATAGGCGCGGTTGACCATCGCCAGTTGCAGGTCGGCAGTGCGCAGCCACATCGGCATGGGCGCCGCGTTGATCAGATCGTTGACCGCGTGGAATGCCGCTCGCCAATCCTCAGCGGCCACCGTCTGCTGACGCAGGGACCGCTGCGCCACGCTGTCATCGTGGAACCAGATCAGCACAGCACCCGGCGTACCCATTGCGACCGGCGAACGATCCCCGGACAGGTTCACGAATCGGTTGCCGTCGCTCATCTCCAGCGACAGTTCAAACGATCGGCCGGACCGCTGGGCCATGTTCACCGCTTCGACCAGTCGAGCGCCCGTTTCGGCACTCCACAGCCGGTCATCCGCGGCCAGCGCCGTCAGCGTATCGGGAACGGCATCCAGACCCAACCGGACGGCAAGCGCGCCATCCGCCTGCAGCCGCCCGTCCATGTCGACCAGCGCCCAGGCCATCGGCGCCGCCGCAATCAGCGCGTTGCTACGCCGGTGTTGGGCAATCAGCAGACGAGCCGACCGGGCGGCGACCAGTCCGCGATGCAGCATGAAGCCGCCGCCGACCAGAACGGCCGCCGCCACACCCCCAGCAATCGCCAAAACACCGCTGTCAAACATCCCGCCACCCTGATGCCACAGCGCGACCGTCTAGGCGAAGGATTTGATCAGGCAACGAGATTTAACCCCGTCGCCAAACAAAAATGGGGGAGCGGACAATGCCCGCCCCCCCAACTACGATAGGATCAAGCTGCTTTAGAAAGCGCCCTGGATCCCCACAAAGGCCATCCGGCCAATCCCGTTCACGGGATAGGCCGAGCTGGCCAGATAGGGCTTTGCGTCCGTAATGTTGTTCAGGCCCAAATTGAGCGTGAACTGGTCATTCGCCTTCAGACTGATGGACGCGTTGTGCACGAAATACTCCCGTGCCCAGCCGGCTGCGCCAAACTCCCTGTCAATTCGTTCGATCTGAATCACCGTCGCCAGTGCCTGTCGTCCGACATACTGAACGGTGTAGTTGAAGCCGAAGCCCTTGTGGCCATAGGTGAACGAACCAAGGCCGGACCATTCCGGTGCCCCCAGTTCATTCAGCCCGGGATTGACCAGCGTGGTGTCGACCGGATCAAAGAACCGGTCGACCTTCTCGGTCCAGTTGCCGCCACCGCGAAGGTTGAAGTTGTGATCACCCAGCGAAAAGGCATAATTGACCGTGAAATCCACACCAGACGTCTCGATCCGGCCAAAGTTCAGCTGCGTCTGACGCAGGAAGTTAAAGCCGAAGGTTGTTGCGCCAGCAGTTGGACCATTGCGTTCGAACAGATCGCAGAACTGATTCGGGAAAGTCACGTTGTCGTAGCAGGTGTTGACAATGTCCTGCGCCGTGACCGCCGCAATCGCGTCCTCGATGCTGATCGAATAATAGTCGGCAGAAATGGTCAGCCCGGGCAGAAAGCGCGGCTGAATAACAGTGCCCGCCGTCCAGGTCGTGGCCGTTTCCTCCTCGAGGGCAGTGTTGCCACCGCTGGTCCCCGAAAAACGAGCGGTCAGCGGGTCGCTATAGCCCGCAATGAACGCTGCGGCGTTGGGGATGCCCAGCGCTGTCGCCTCTGCGATGCAGTTCTGCAGGCGATTGGGGGTGGCGTTTTGGTTGACCACGTCGCACGGATCCGACGGGCGGAATGTCGCACCCTGTGCAGGGCTGAACAGTTCCGCAATGTTCGGTGCGCGAATGGCCCGGGAATAGGTTCCCCGGAACCGAACGTCCTGAATGGGGGCCCAGATGCCGTTGACGGTCCATGTGAACGCACCCCCGATCGTGGAATAATCGGCATAGCGTCCTGCAGCGTCGATCGTCAGTTCATCGAACAGCGGGACATCGGCGAGCAGAGGAATCGAGATTTCACCGAACACTTCCTTCACGTCGAACGCGCCGCCGGTGTTGAACGTTCGGGTGGACGCATCGAACAACAACGACTGGTTAGGCGATACATCGCCGATGAACGTGCCCGCGGGCCCTGCCGGCGATCCTTCCGGCAAAATGCCCAGCTCAAAATCGTTGAAACGCGACGAGGATTCCTCTCGCCGATACTCGCCACCCACGGCGAACTGAACCGGTCCGCCGGGCAGGTTGAAGAACCCGCTGGTGTCGCCCTTGATCGTTGCCGAAACGACGAACTGCTCAAGCCCGAACAGGTCGGTCGTCGGCGTCGTGATGAACGCAACCGCTTCCGGGCTGAGCGAGTTTTCGCCACCCAGAATATTTGCCGGCTTGCACTGCCCATCCCCAGGACGGAACGTGAAATAACCCGGTGCGATGACCGGGAACACTTCACTGCCCGGATAGAGCGAATTGCGGTCAATGTCAGACCGGCAAATCGGCTGTCCATTGGGACCCGTAACCACGTCCAACGCCGCGAACAGCCGGTCATAGAGGACCGAGTTCGACTGGGTGACCGCGCTGTCGGTCCGCCCGTAATTGGCGACCAGTTCGTAATCGAGATTGCTGGTCACTTCGCCGCGCAGGCCGGCCACAACGCGGTAGGTATCGCGCTCTGCCCGCTGGATGTTCGGCCCAAGGTCGAGAAAGTCGCGGCTGACGCGCAGGCCGGCGACGGGATTGCCATTGGCGTCCACGTTCCCCAAAGCATCCTCCGCTGCCAAAGCATCGGCACGCAGCGCAGCGGGAATGAACGGGTTGTCGCTCCTGATCAACAAGCTGTCATAGAACGTGTTGTAATTGTTCCGCGAAACCGTGTTGTTCCGCGCATATTTGGCGTCGAGGAAAAACTCTGCACCGGGCGAGAAATCATAGGTCAGCCGGAGGTTGGCGAAAATGCGCTCGCTCTGCGGCACCAGCGACGTCTGGTTGGTCCGCTCTACCGCGCCATCCCCGCCAAACTGGTTCGAACCCGTCGAGACAACGCCGTCCTCAAAAATCTTTACCCCGCCGCCCGGCGTCGAGACGTAGCAACCGCCGCCGCCGAAGCCGGTAAGACCGATATAGCTTTCCCGGCAATCATTGACGCCGTTGTTATTGATATCAGCGTTGAAGAAGCCGTAGTCCGCGCGGAAGATCAGGCCCTGACCCGAACTGATACCAAACCGGGGGTCCGGCCGGATGACAAAGCTGGGTGCGGCAAGCGCGCGGTTGATCAACGACAGTTCCGCTGCGGTCGGGCTGGTACCCGTCGGAAACAGCTGGTTATAAGCAGCCGTGCCTGGCAACGGGATGACATAGCCGAAAGGCAGGCGCCCCTGCGCCGACGAAAACCGGCCGGCAAAATTCGGCATCGTCGCCGGATCGATATCGCCGCGCTGGAACCGCAGCAGCGGATTTTGATACGTCGTGCTGTTGTTGCCGCGACCATTGTCCCGCGTGAACGGACGATCGCCGAACAAGACCTCTTGCTCCAACGTGTAGCCGGCCGAGAAGGTGATATTGCCGCGACCATCGATAAAATTCTTGCCATAGGTCAGGTCGACCGACTGGCCGCCGCCTGATCCTGAAGTGGCGAAATTGGACTGGGCATTCAGCTGCAGCCCCTCGAAATCCTTCTTGAGGATATAGTTCACCACGCCCGTCACCGCATCAGCACCGTACACGGCGGAAGCGCCGCCGGTCAGCACGTCAACGCGATCGATCAGGGCGGTTGGAATAGTGGACACGTCCACGGTCTGGGATCCGGCGACACCGGATACGTGACGATACCCGTCGACCAGGACCAGCGTGCGATTGGCACCCAGCTGGCGCAGGTCCAGCGTTGCCTGACCGACGCCGCCGCCCGGGCGCTCGATGGAGTCGGCCACAGTCCGCGATGAGATCAGCGCCGGGATCTGGCGCAGTGCAGCGGTCGCGTCCTGGCTGCCGTTCGCAGCGATATCCGCCGACGATATTACGTTGATGGGCGATGGCGCCACAGCGTTCGGATCGCGAGCCAGTCGACTGCCGGTAACGATGATTGCATCGTCAGCAGTATCTGGATCGACCGCAGCAGCGGTATCCGACAGGTCCTGCGCCATAGCGCCTGATGCCAGGACCATGGCAAGACTCGTTCCGACTGCCAGGCGTGCAGCCCGGACCCCTGTTCTCTTGAGCATTGAAACACCCCAAAAATAGTGACTGAGCGATGGCTGGCCCGTTACGCAGCCTGCCATGTTCCCCTGCGCTTGCTCACTCGGGACCGGACGGTTTGCCGTCTTCTGCCCATCACGAAGTGCGATGAAGACAGTATGCTGCACGCCCGCGCAATGTAAACCGGGGCACGCCGTTTCCGATGAGAGCGAGGCGAGCGCGCAACACTGATCGCGGGCCGATCCGTAACAGGACCGGTATATGGTGGCTGGGCATGATGCAGAATGATTTGCGTAACTTGTTCGAAGGCACGCAGCCTGATGTCCCTGCGCACACCGGGAGCACTAAGCGGATAGCGTGATCCCCGATAAGGCATAATCACGCGCCATTGTGGTGTTTCTACAACACCCGCAAACTGTTCTCACACCCTGCCCTGTGGTATACACGTATCAGCGTTGCATCGCCGCGCGGACGGGTAGAGGACGGCTGTCTGCCCGAACCTGGGGTTTTTCGCGTAAGGGGTGCGTTCATGAAAGTTTGTATGCGTTCAGCGTTGCTGGCCGGTTCGTTCCTGGTTCCCGCTTCACTCATCGTCGCTTCGCCCGTCCTGGCGCAGGAAGCCGGGCCGGCTCAGGAAGAAGCCACCAGCCCAGCACCGGAAGACACCGGCGAGGATATTGTCATCACTGGAAGCCGCATTCAGCGCCCGGCGGTCGACAATCCCAACCCCGTCATTTCCTATAGCTCGGAAAACCTGCAGCAGTCGGGCCGGGTCAACCTGACTGACGTGCTGGTTCAGAATCCGGCCCTGCTCGGCTCCAGTACGAGTGCCCAGCAGTCCGGATCGACGGGCGACACCGGGTCCACCGCCATCCAGCTGCTCAATCTGCGCAACCTGGGTACCAACCGGACGCTGGTGCTGATCGACGGGCGTCGTCACGTCGCAGGGGTGCCGGGCACGGCATCGGTGGACATCAACACCCTTCCGACCGAGATGGTCCGCCGGATCGACATTCAGACCGGCGGCGCGTCGGCGGTCTATGGTGCGGATGGCGTGTCCGGTGTCGTGAACTTCATCCTGCGTCGCGATTTCGATGGTGCGGTGGTGCGGGCGCAGACCGGCATTTCCGAAGAGGGCGATGCCGGCAACCGGTTCCTGAGCGTCACGCTGGGCACCAATTTTGCCGAGAATCGCGGCAATGTGGCGCTGTCCTATGAGTGGCGCGACGATGATCGCGTGAACAGCTTTGACCGCGGCCGGGTCGGCGACCCGCGTCGGGCGTTCGGTCTGGTCCGCAATCCTGACGATTTTCCCGATGATCCGAATGTGTTCGACCGGCTGCTGTTCAACGACCTGCGCTATGCCGACAGTTCGCGCGATGGGGCCATCGACCTGGGCTCGATCGATCCGGATACCGGCCAGTTCGTTGTCGGCGGATTCGACGGCGTGCCCGAATTTACCGGTTCGGGCGGCATTTACGACCGGGGTCGGCTGTTGCCTTCGTCGGGTGGCCTGACGCAGGGCGGATCGAGCACGCCGCTGGCCGGGTATCAGGGCGATCTGGCGCCGCAGAACGAGGTGCACAACGTCAATCTGCTGACCAGTTTCGAGGTCTCGCCGGCGCTGCGCCTGTATGCACAGGGCAAATACGCCAAGACGCGGAGCTTCACGATCGCTCAGCCGAGCTTCGATTTCTTCACCTATCTTGAAGCGGACAACGCCTATCTGGTCGATCGCTTCGGCGCGGGAACCCAGGGTGCCCTGATCTCGCGCGACAATTTCGATTTCGGCATCCGTGGCGAGCGCTCCGTGCGCGAAACGTGGCGCGGTGTCGTCGGTGCGGACGGTCGCCTGAGCGACAATGCCACCTATGACATCTATTACACCTACGGGGTGACCGACAGCGAATTCCTGTCGACCAACTACCGCGTTACAGACCGTTATCTGGCGGCGCTGGATGCAGTTCGGGACCCGGTTTCCGGCAACATCGTCTGCCGCTCGACGCTCAACCCGAATGCAGCGCCGTTCCAGCTGGATTTCGGGTCCGTCCAGTTCCCGGGTTTCCAGACGTTCACGCCGGGCGCAAACAGTGGCTGCCGGCCGCTGAACGTGCTGGGCGACGGTGTCGCTGATCAGGCCGCTCTGGACTTCATCAACGTCGACCTGGTCAACACGTACAAGGTGCAGCAGCACGTTGTTTCGGGATCGATCAGCGGCGATTTCGGTCAGTTCTTCGAGCTGCCGGGTGGGCCGATCCGGTTTGCCGTGGGCGGCGAGTACCGCAAGGAAATCAGCGATTTCGTCCCAGACCAGTTCGTCCAGGACGGCGTCCTTGCCGATTTCTCGCAAACCTCGCCGGTCGGCGGCGAGTTCGACGTGAAGGAGGTTTTCGCCGAGCTGAGCGCGCCGCTGCTCCGCGATGTTCCGTTCGCGCAGCTGCTCGAATTGAACGCCGCGATCCGTCTGTCGGATTATTCGACGGTAGGGCGCACGGATACCTGGTCCTTCAGCGGCATCTATTCGCCGATCGACGATATCCGCATCCGGGGCACCTATTCACAGGCCGTGCGCGCCCCGAACATTTCCGAGCTGTTTTCGCCGGTCAGCGGCACGTTTTCGTTCATCGACGATCCGTGCGACCCGGAGAACATTCCGGAAGGGACCGAGTTCCGGCAGGCGAACTGTACCGCCCTGCTCACCTCGCTTGGCATCAATCCGGCAACCTTCAGCCCGACGACCGATCCGACGGCCACGGTCAGCCTTCCCGGCCGTGTCGGTGGCAATGCCAATCTGAGCGAGGAAACGGCCCGCACCTGGACTGCCGGTGTCGTGCTGCAGCCAAGCTTCATTCCCGGACTGGTCGTCACCGCCGACTGGTATGACATTCAGCTCAAGAACGCGGTTCGGACAGCGACGGCGCAAGAGCTTGTTGATCTGTGTGTCGATCAGCCGACGTTGGACAATGAGTTCTGCGACCGCGTCGGACGATCATCTGGCACTGGTTACGTGAACGACTATCTGCTCGGACCGCAAAACGTTGCGGCGATCAACACGGCTGGTCTGGACGTGCAGGTCAATTACAATTTCGAGGTTGCCAATATCGGCAATTTCAACCTGCAGGTCGTTGGCAATTACCTGAACAAGTTCGATTTCGAACCAACCCCGGGTGCCGCGATCGAAATCAGCAAGCTGACCGTCGGCTATCCGGAATATTCGGGTACCGCGGACCTGACCTGGTCGAACGGAGCGCTGATGATCAATTATGGCCTCAATTTCTTCAGCAAGACCCGCCGGTTCACCGACGATCAGATCGCAGCCCAGCCCGACATCTCCGATCCGCAATACTTCTTCTATCGGGAGAAGTGGGAGCATGACGTGCAGGTTGCGGTCAATGTTGAGGAGAATTTCCGCTTCTATGCCGGCGTCAACAACCTGTTGAACGACATTGGCGACGTGGCATCGGTCAACCAGCCGTACAGCTTCCTTGGCCGGTACTTCTACGCCGGTGCGCGGATCGCCTTCGGCCCGAACCAATAAGCCGGGACACCCGGACCGGAAGGGCGCGTGGAGCGATCCGCGCGCCCTTTTCGTTAGGCGCTGCCAAGATCAAAAGGCGTATGCGCAAGAAAAAGGGGGCGCCCCGGCCGAAACCGGGACGCCCCCCTTTTTTTGTCGCTATTGCGCGGATCAGTAGCGGTAATGATCCGGCTTGAACGGGCCAGCCTGCGGCACGCCGATATAGTCGGCCTGCTTCTGGCTGAGCTGCGTCAGCTTAACGCCCAGCTTTTCGAGATGAAGCGCCGCCACCTTCTCATCCAGATGCTTGGGCAGGACATAAACTTCGTTCTTGTACTGCTCGGGCCGGGTGAACAGCTCGATCTGCGCCAGCGTCTGGTTGGTGAAGCTGGCCGACATGACGAACGACGGGTGGCCGGTTGCGTTGCCAAGGTTCACCAGACGACCCTTGGACAGGATGATGATCTGCTTGCCATCGTCGAACTCGACCAGATCGACCTGCGGCTTGATCTCGGTCCACTTGTAATTGGACAGGGCCGCGATCTGGATTTCGCTGTCGAAGTGGCCGATGTTGCACACGATCGACATGGGCTTCATCGCCTTCATGTGATCGGCGGTGATGACGTCGGCATTGCCGGTCGCCGTCACGAAGATGTCGGCGCGCTGCACCGCTTCTTCCATCGTCACGACCTCGAAACCTTCCATCGCCGCCTGCAGCGCGCAGATCGGGTCGATTTCGGTGACGAGGACGCGCGCGCCGCCATTGCGCAGCGACTGGGCCGAACCCTTGCCAACATCCCCAAAGCCGGCGACGACGGCGACCTTGCCGGCCAGCATCACGTCGGTGCCGCGACGGATCGCGTCAACCAGCGATTCCTTGCAACCATACAGGTTGTCGAACTTAGACTTGGTGACGCTGTCGTTCACGTTGATCGCGGGGAAGGGCAGCTCGCCCTTCTTGGCGATGTGATACAGGCGATGGACGCCCGTAGTGGTCTCTTCCGACACGCCCTTAATGTTCTTCACCGTCTCGGTGAGGTAACCGGGCTTGCGAGCTATGAATTCCTTCACCGCGCGCTGCATCTCGACCTCTTCCTCATTTTCCGGTTCGCCGAAGCTGTGGCCGGCCTCAAGCTTGGCGCCCCACAGCGCGAACATGGTGGCATCGCCGCCATCGTCCAGGATCATGTTGCAGGTTTCGTCGCCCCAATCGAAGATGCGGCCGACATAGTCCCAGTAATCGGCCAGGCTCTCACCCTTGACCGCGAACACCGGGATGCCGGCGGCGGCAATGGCGGCGGCGGCGTGATCCTGCGTGGAAAAGATGTTGCAGGTTGCCCAGCGCACATCAGCGCCCAGCGCGGTCAGCGTCTCGATCAGCACGGCGGTCTGGATGGTCATGTGCAGCGAACCGACGATCTTCGCGCCCTTCAGCGGCTGCGAAGGACCGAATTCCTCGCGCAGCGCCATCAGGCCGGGCATTTCGGTTTCGGCGATGTCGATTTCCATCCGGCCCCAGTTGGCAAGGCCGATATCGGCAATCACATAATCCTTGGCGGCGTCGATCGTCGCGGTGGCCACAGTCAAATCTCCTGGTCGGCAAAAAGGGCACAGCGCCTCCGCCATGCCGTCTGCCAGCCCCGATACAGGGGGACGAGGGCGAACGCAATCGCCGTATAAAGAATCCTTTATATCCCCGTGATCCGACCGGCGGGAATCAGGCGTTGCCCCCGCCGGGCGCCAGCAGTCGCGGGTCGATCCCCGCCCGCTCGAACCCGTTCGTCCATCGGATTTCGGCCGGCATGTCGAACACGATTTCGGTATCGCCGCCGACATTGAACCAGCCATGGCGGGTCATCTCGTCCTCCAACTGCCCCTCGCCCCATCCGGCATAGCCAAGCGCGACCAGCCAGCGAGACGGCCCCCGCCCCTCTGCAATCGCCCGCAGCACATCAACGGTGCCCGACAGCGCCCAGTTGCCCGCAACATCGATCGTGTCCTGCCCGCTCCAGTCCAGGCTGTGCAGCACGAAACCGCGTCGCAGCTCGACCGGCCCGCCGAAATGGACGGGCCCGTCGGGGCAATCGCGCGCCTCGATCTCCAGCTGATCGAACAGGTCGTACAGCGACAGCCCCTCGATAATCGCGCCGATGCCGATGCCCAGCGCGCCTTCATCATTATGCGCGCACATGGCGATCACCGCCTGTTCGAAGCGGGGGTCGCCGATGCCCGGCAGGGCCAGCAGCAACTGGCCGACAAGATAGGGTGGCGCCTCCATGACGGCCGACTATAGTGCGCCGCATGGCAAACCCAAGCCCGCCCGCTGTTTCCGTGATCGTTCCGGCATATGGCGTTGCGGATATGGTCGGCGAAACGCTTGCCTCGCTGCAGGCGCAGACGCTGACCGATTGGGAGGCGATTGTGGTGGACGACGGCGCGCCGGACGATGTTGCCGGTGCCGTTGCCCCTTTTCTGGCCGATCCGCGCATTCGGCTGCTTCATACCGATAATGGCGGACTTGCCCTGGCCCGCAACCGGGCGATTGCGGCGGCGCGCGCGCCCATCCTGTCGTTGCTGGACGGCGACGACCTGTATGAGCCGGATTATCTGAGCGCGATGCACGCGGCGCTGATCGCCGACGATCGGCACGGTTTTGTCACCTGTGATGCGACCTATTTCGGAGACTCGCGGGACGGAGAGCGGTTCACGGATTATTTTCCGCAGGTCCTGCCGATCACGCTGGACCGAGTGCTGGCCCGGCAATTCTACGTCTTTGGCGCGGGGATGTTTCGACGTTCCGCTTTTGATGCGATCGGCGGGTTCGACGCTTCGCTTCGTTCGGCGGAGGATCTGGATTTCTGGGTTCGGATCCTGTCGGCCGGGTTCAGCGGCGGGTATGTGCCCCGGCCCCTGCACCGCTATCGTCGTCGATCCGCCTCCCTGTCGCGCAATTCGGCGACGCTGTTCCGGTATGAAGCTGCCGTGTATCGCAAGGCGCGGGCGGCGCTGACCGGGCGGCCGGAGGAAGCGACCGCGGCACGCATGGCGGCGTTGATCGAGCAACGGCTGGCCCGGGCGGAAGGGGAATCGCTGATCCTTTCGGGGGATACGTCCGCTGGGCTGGCCCGGCTGAACGACGGGCGCATGGCGGACGAGTCGCTGAAATGGCGGATTACCATGGCGCTGATGACGATGGTCCCCCCGCTCGCGCGGCCGATCCTTTCTGCCCGGGCACGCAACAATCAGCGGCCATGATGGTTCGCCTTTCAATGTCGCGCCATGCATCCTAGATCACGCGCGCATTCGCACCATCAGAGGAGGAACACGTCATGAGCATTCAACCCGGCGACAAGCTGCCCGACGTCACGCTGATCAAGGCGACCCCGGACGGCCCGGACGCCGTCCAGTCCAGCGACTTCTTTGCCGGACGCAAGGTTGCGCTGTTTGCCGTTCCCGGCGCGTTCACCCCGACCTGCTCGGCCAAGCACCTGCCCGGTTATCTGGAACAGGGCGATGCGTTGAAGGCCAAGGGCGTCGATGAAATCGCCTGTGTTTCCGTCAACGACCCGTTCGTCATGGGCGCCTGGGCCAAGGCGAACGAGGCGCAGGGCAAGGTAACCATGCTGGCCGACGGCAATGGCGAGTTTGCGAACGCAATCGGCCTGACCATGGACGGTTCGAAGTTCGGCCTGGGCATACGCAGCCAGCGTTATTCGATGATCGTCAATGACGGCGTCGTGGAAGCCCTTAATGTCGAAGCGCCCGGCGAGTTCAAGGTGAGCTCGGCAGAGCACCTGCTCGAAACATTGTAATTTCCCGGTCGCCCCCGCAACGACCCTTGCGGGGGCGCACCTTATGGTGGAACCATCGCCGCCTGACAGTCGTTCCTTGTCCCGAACTCACGGAGGATTGCGATGACGACAGATAGCGGCCCGGACGCGGCCACCAAGACCGCCAACGCCAGCGATATTGCCGTGCCCGCCAAAAAGGCACCGGCGCGCAAGCCCAGTGCAACCAAGACCGGCACCGCGGCGAAAACGGCGGCCACCAAGGCGCCGACGACGCGGAAGCCCGCCTCCAGCGGTACCGCGGCAAAGACCACGGCGTCATCTGCAAAGCCCAAGACCGCAACCAAGCCCAAGACGGCCGCTGCCAAGACCAGCCGCAAGAAGAGCGAATCCGCCGTCGAAAAGACGGTCAAGGCGGTGAAGGCCAACCCCGGCACGATCGCTGCCATCGCCACCGGCGCTGCAGCCGCGGTTGCCGGTGCAATCTTTGGCGCGACCAAGCTGCGCAGTAAGGGCGCGAAGACGGGCGGATCGTCGAAGGACGCATCGCCCGCAAAGGATAGCAAGTCGGACGTCTGACCACCGGCGCCCGGTTTGAAAATGCCACGGATGAAACGATCCCTCGGCGACGGTCTTGTCAGGTTCACATTGTCGGCCTAGCCCGGTCGGCATGAGACAGGCATCAGAGATCGTCGCCGAGCTGGAACGGCTGTACCAGCAATCCGTCCGCAATCTGAAGGAAGCGCTGACCCGCTACCTGGACGATGCGACCGTTCCGGCGCCCGGCGTGCGGACGGACGGCAGTTTTGCCTATCCCGAAATACGCTTGACCTATCACGGCGAGGATCAGCAGCGGCCGGCACCGCTCCGGTCCTTCGGCCGCCTGAGCGAATCCGGCGATTACCGCATCACGGTGACCAAGCCGGCGGTGTTTTCCGATTACCTGACCGAACAGCTCGATCTGCTGATCCAGGCGTATGACGTCGATATCGATGTGGGCCTCAGCCAGCAGGAAATCCCATTTCCCTATGTGCTTGACCCGGGCCATGCGCTGAGCCTGGATCAGGTGTCGGCCATCGAGCTTGCCCGCCATTTCCCGGCGACCGAACTGGCGCATATCGGGGACGAAATCGCCGACGGCATCTGGGACGACGGAACGGGCGTCCGCCCGCTTGCCCTGTTCGATGCGCTGCGCACGGATTTTTCGCTGGCCCGCCTGCGCCACTATACCGGGACGCCGGCCGAGCACGTTCAGCACTATATCCTGTTCACCAACTATCATCGCTATGTCGATGAATTCGTTCGCTGGGCCTGCGATCAGTTGGGACCGGACAGCCCCTATACCGGCGTATCCGCGGCCGGCGGGGTGATGATCCGGGCGGGGGATGATCCGGAACGACTGGTCAGTGACAGCGCATGGCGGCGACATCAGATGCCGGCCTATCACCTGATGGCCCCCGGCGGCACGGGCATCACGCTGGTCAATATCGGCGTCGGGCCATCCAATGCCAAGACGATCTGCGATCACCTGGCGGTGCTGCGTCCCCATGCGTGGCTGATGATCGGCCATTGCGGCGGCCTGCGCCCCAGTCAGCGCATCGGCGATTACGTGCTGGCCCATGCCTATCTGCGGGACGACCATGTGCTGGACGACGTGCTGCCGCCCGAAATTCCGGTTCCGGCGATTGCGGAGGTACAGCAGGCCCTGGCCCGCGCGGCACAAACCGTATCGGGCGAGGATGGCGAAGAGCTGAAGCGTCGCTTGCGCACCGGTACCATCGTCACGACCGACGATCGAAACTGGGAACTGCGCTTTTCGAAATCGGCTCTGCGCTTTTCATTGAGCCGCGCGGTCGGCATCGACATGGAGTCGGCAACCATTGCAGCGCAGGGTTTCCGCTTCCGCGTTCCCTATGGCACGCTGCTCTGCGTGTCGGACAAGCCACTGCATGGCGAACTGAAGCTGCCGGGCCAGGCGAACCGCTTTTACGAGCGCGCCATTGCCGAGCATCTCAAGATCGGCATCGAAACCTGCGAAGAGCTGAAGCGTGAGGGGTCAAAGCTGCACAGCCGCAAGCTGCGCGCATTCAACGAGCCGCCGTTCCGCTGACACCCGCCGCGCCCTCCCCGGACGGGAGGGCGCGTGCCGGCACCCCGGTTACCAGCCGTCGGCCTCCCCCTTGATCTGCTCATCCAGCCACGCCTTCAGCGGGGCGAAATATTCGGCCATCGCCTTGCCCGACATTTCACGGCTGCCGGTAAACGCTTCCAGCGCGTCAGGCCATGGTTTGGACGCGCCCATTTCCAGCATCGCATTCAGCTTCGCGCCGACTTCCTTGTTGCCATAAAAGGAACAGCGGTGGAGCGGCCCCTTCCACCCCGCCTGCTCACACGCCGCCTTGTAGAACTGGAACTGAAGCAGCCGCGCCAGGAAATAGCGAGTATAGGGTACGCTGGCGGGCACGTGATACTTCGCGCCCGGATCGAACTTGTCGCTGCCGCGCTCCTCGGGGGGCACCAGCCCCTGATATTGCAGGCGCAGCGCATCCCACGCCGCCTGATACCCGTCCGGCTTTACCGAACCCGAAAACACTGCCCAGCGCCATTTATCGATCAGCAGGCCGAACGGCAGGAACGCCACCTTGTCCATCGCCTGCCGCAGCAACAGGCCGATATCCTTGTCCTCGCTCGGCACCTTGGCCGGATCGAGCAGGCCGATCTGGACGAGATAGTCGGGCGTGATCGACAGCGCGACGAAATCGCCGATCGCCTCATGGAACCCGTCATTGGCGCCGTTCAGATACAGATAGCTCTGATCCTTGTACGCGCGCTGGTAATAATTGTGGCCCAGCTCATGATGGATCACGACGAAATCGTCGCCATTCACCTTGATGCACATCTTGATGCGGATATCGTCCTTCTGATCGATGTCCCAGGCGGAAGCGTGGCACACGACCTCCCGATCCGCAGGCTTGACGAACATCGATCGCTGCCAGAACGTTTCAGGCAATGGCGTGAAGCCCAGCGAGGAATAGAAGCCCTCGCCGATCTTCACCAAGCCGACCGGATCGGCCTTTTTCGCCTCCAGCAGTTTCGTGACGTCATACCCGATATCGCCCGCACCCTGCGGCGCGACGACGTCATAGATGTTGCCCCATTCCTGTGCCCACATATTGCCCAGCAGGTCGGCACGGATCGGCCCGGTGCGCGGCTGAACCGCATCGCCATATTTCTCATTCAGCTTCTTGCGGGTGTAGATGAAGAGCGAGCGGTACAGTGGCTCGACTTCCTTCCACAATTTGTCGGTCAGCCGGGCAAACTCGGCCGGGTCCATGTCATAATTGGAACGCCACATCGCGCCGACGTCGCGAAAGCCCAGTTCCTTGGCACCCAGATTGGCGATCTCGACGCTGCGTGCATAATCCTGGCCCATCGGCGCGCCGACATTGTCGTGCCAGCTCAGCCACATTTCCTTTAGCTTTGCCGGATTGCGTTCGGTGCCCATTGCGGCCTCGATATCCGATCCGTTGATCGGCTTGCCGTCCAGCGTGCCGCGACCCTTGCCATAGGCGGACGACATCTTGGTCACCAGGGTAGCCAGCTCGTCCGCCGCGCCCTGCGTCGTCGGCGCGGGCAAGGTCAGGCTGGAGCGCAGGATATCTAGCTTGCGCTTCGTATCGGGCGACAGGCCGTGGATTGCGGCATATTTCGCCGCCTCCAGCGCGTATTTCACGGCCATTTCCGTGCCCTCGGCACCACTCTGTGCAGCCAGCGCGTCGGTGTCGTCGGTGATGTAGGTGGCGTTCACCCACTGGATCCGGCTCGCTTCGACCGAAAAGTCGAACGCTGCCTTTTCCGCGGCCGCGACAAAGGCGTCGGCATCGGCGGGGGTCAGCGCCTTTTCCGGAGCAGGCTTGGCTTCGGCAGCAGGCTTGGCAGGCGCAGTTTTCTGCTGTGCCAGCGCGGGCGTCGCCAGCAGGCAGGCAAGGGCAAGGGCGGATACACCGGTACGGATCATGATGGCTGGTCCTTTGGACGCGACAGACGAATGCGCGTCTTGTGAGCCAGCGTATCGCAACCCGTCAAGCAGTCAGGAAATCCCGGATCGCCTCGCCCAGCTCCCGCTTGGTGACCGCGCTCATGTGATTGCCCGGCACCTCAACCAGCCGCGCATCGGGCAGGAGGTCGGCAAGCGCCGCGTGCGAGCCATTGTCGTCGTCGTCAACGCCCGCGGCAACCAGCACGGGCTGACCGATCCCGGCAATGGCATCGTGCGGCGTATCGACGAATGTGTCGAGGATGCCGAGCAGCGCGACCGGATCACCGCCGGTCGTCTTGAGGAACGCCTCAGCCATCCATTCGGGCGTGCCGCGAGCATGGCTGCCAAGACCGGTCAGCACGCGGCGAAAATGGCCAGCGCGCGCGCCGGTGTCCAGCAACCCCTCAAGGCCCATGCCCGACAGGATAACCCGGCGGGGCGCAGGGGCATGGCCGCGCGCCAGCACCCGCACCACGGTTCGCGCGCCAAGGGAATAGCCGCCAAGGTCGTAGCCGCCTGCATCAAGGTTCAGATGCGCGATCAGCGCCTCTGCATCCATCGCCAGCGCGTCGGCTGGATAGGCAGCGGCATCGTGCGGCCGCCCGCTTTGCCCATGCGCGCGCAGATCGGGCATGATCACCCGGAACCCCGCCTCTGCCAGAATGGCGGCATGGCCGTACTTGATCCAGTTCGTATTCGCGTCGCTGAAATAGCCATGGATCAGCACCAGCGGCCGCCCCTCGCCCAGCTCGTGCCAGACGATGGAGGTGCCGTCGAAACTGTCGAACCGCCGGGTGCCGTCCATGGCGATGCGCCTCAGCCCTTTTTCAGGTGGCGGCGGCCCAGCAGCTCCGCGATCTGCACCGCGTTCAGTGCCGCCCCCTTGCGCAGGTTGTCGCTGACGCACCACAGCGACAGGCCGTTGTCGACCGTCGAATCCTCACGGACGCGGCTGACGAAGGTCGCATAGTCGCCGACGCATTCGATCGGCGTCACGTATCCGCCGTCCTCACGCTTGTCGACCAGCATCACGCCGGGCGCTTCACGCAGGATATTCTGTGCCTGTTCGGCCGAAATCTCGTCCTCGAACTCGATATTGATCGCTTCCGAATGGCCGACGAACACCGGTACGCGAACGCAGGTCGCCGTCACCTTGACCTTGGGATCCAGGATCTTCTTGGTTTCGGCCACCATCTTCCATTCTTCCTTGGTCGACCCGTCGTCCAGGAAGCTGTCGATGTGCGGGATCACGTTGAACGCGATCTGCTTGGTGAACTTCTTCGGTTCGGCCTGATCACCGACAAAGATATTGCGGCTCTGTTCGAACAATTCGTCCATGCCCGCCTTGCCCGCGCCGGAAACCGACTGATAGGTGGCGACGACGACGCGCTTGATCCGGGCGGCATCATGCAGCGGCTTCAGCGCGACGACCATCTGGGCGGTCGAACAGTTGGGATTGGCGATGATGTTGCGCGCCTTGTACCCGTCGATCGCCTCCGGATTCACTTCCGGCACGATCAGCGGCACGTCCGGGTCCATGCGATAGAGCGAGGCATTGTCGATGACGACGCAGCCGGCAGCGGCAAAGCGCGGCGCGTGCAGCTTGCTGCCATCGCTGCCGATGGCGAACAGCGCCATGTCCCAGCCGGTGGGATCGAAATGCTCGATATTCTGGACTTTCAGTTTCCGGCCTGTCTCACCAAACTCGATCTCGTCGCCCTGGCTGCGTGCAGAGGCCAGTACAGCGATCTCGTCGATCGGGAATTCCCGCTCGGCGAGGATGTTCAGCATTTCGCGGCCCACATTGCCCGTGGCACCCGCGACGACAACCCGATAACCCATGATGACGTCCAGTTCCTTGAAAGCTCCCGCTCGGTGATTGAGCGCGGCTCCTTTAGCGCCTTTGCGCCGCGTTGAAACCCAAGAAAGCCTGTCCGTTACACGAAGCCAAGGTTGCGCGACGCAAAGTTGCCGAGATTGGGCAGGATCGCGCCCAGCTCCGCATCCGGCACCCCGAACCACCGCGCCAGCGTCGCCGCATATTGATCGGTCGCGGTCGAAGGCAACAACCGCCCCTGCCCCACCTGATCGTCCGTCTCGATCGAGATGTGCGGCGCCGTGCCGTAATAGCGCCCGCCCTTCACCGCCCCACCCATCACGAAATGATGGCTGCCCCAGCCATGGTCGGACCCGTCGCCGTTATTGACCAGCGTGCGACCGAAATCGGATGCGGTGAACGTCGTCACCTGTTGCTGCACGCCCAGTTCGACCAGCGCCATGTAGAATGCCGTCATGCCCTCATCCAGCTTGGCCATCAGATCGGCGTGCTTGGCCGACAGGTCGTTGTGATGATCGAACCCGTCCAGCGAGACAAAGAACACCTGACGCCTTGACCCCAGCTCGCCGCGCGCGCCGATCAGCCGGGCGACGATCCGCAGCTGATCGGCCAGCTTGTTCTCGCCCGGCACGACGTCGAAACTGGTTTTCAAATCCACCTTGGCCAGCGCCGAATTGACGATGCCCTCCATCCGCATCGACCGACGGGCAAGCATGGCCAGTTCGTTTTCCATCGCGTGGTCGCGCTGTGCCGTCATCAGCGTGTCGAGCGCGGCCGCGATGGCGGGCGAGCCATAGGCCGATTTGTGAATGGGCTGCACCTGGATCGCGCCCTTTGGGCTGATCTGATATTGCAGCGCCTTGTCGCCCGACACGAACACCGCATTGCCGCTGGCGGAAATGCAGGTGAGCAGCGAATGCTGGTTCCGCTCCATCGCCCAGTCGCCCAGCCGCCCGCCCCAGCCGACCACCGCCCCTTCACTGCCCAGCGCCTGCCACACCGATTGCTGGTCATTGTGGCTGAACAGCTTGGGCGGCAGTGGATGGCGCGACCGGTCGTTCCCGTCGAACTGCGCCCGGGTCAACGGCGTGATGAGGGGGCCGACGTTCAGCACCGGCGCGATCTTGCCGGCATCGAACAACAGCTTCACGCGCGGCATCTGCGGCGCGACGGCATAGGCGATGTCGTCGGTCAGCGTTTGAGCCACGCGCGGTTTGAGCGTCGTTGCCTCAAGATCCTTGCGGCCATAGCCGATCGTCCCGCGGATCTTCAGATACCGGCTGTGATTGACGGGATCGACCGGGATCAGCGTATTGCCGTGATCATTCCCGCCATATAGAAAGATGCAGACCAGCGCCCGATAATCGTCCGCCCCCGGCGCCGCCGCCTCCGCCATGTGGCCGAGGCTCATGGCCAGCGGCGCGCCCGCCCCGATCGCCGTCAGCTGCGATGCGCGGGCAAGCAGGGTCCGGCGGCTGACGGGCGTGGTGATGATGTGGGCCATGGACCGCCTCCCCCCTATTTCTCGACCAGATATTCGGGCGACGCCATCACGAGCAGACAGGCGCTGGCCAGCCGGTCGAGCTTGCGCTCCTCCGGCGCGTCGATCGTCAGCGGGGTGTCGGCCAGCGCATCGGCGATCAGCGTCACCGATGCGTCGGACAGTCGCCCGGCGGCCAGATGCAGATTGAGCCATTCGGTGACCGCCCGGGCGTCATGCGCCATCGGCAACAGTGCGGCATAGCTGGGGCGGATGCCCCGCGTGCCCCAGCGGATCGTCCATTGCAGAAAGTTCAGATAACCGGCGATGCTGGTTTCATTGGCAATCTGAAACTCCGGGGCCAGCTTGTCCGCCCGCGCAATCTCGGTCTGCGGCGGGCGATAGCCGGAGCGAAAGAAGTTGAACACCGATGGCGACCGCAACGGGCTTTGCGCCAGCGCCTCGTCATTGCGGCTGGTGTCGAACATCTCGAACGGTTCATCGACCTGTTTCAGGCCCACCGTGCGCGCCCAGCCGACATAGCGTAGGACCGGCTCCCTGACCTTTCCGGAAAGGCGGTCGTCGGGCCGGGGCGGCGCCATCGCCTCCGGGTCGGTCAGCACGGCGCGCCACACCGCTTTCAGATCACCGCGCAAGCCCTTGCCATTGTCGGCAAATGCTGCCGCGACGCGCCCGACATAGGCGGGGGTGGGATTGCTCGTCACCAGTCGCTGGATCATCTGCCGGCCAAAGAACGGGCCGACATTCGGATGGTTGAACAGATGGTCATGCGCCATGGTCAACGCCGTCTCGCCCGGCGTCCCTTCCGGGATGGTCAGGCCGAGGAAGGTGACCGCCAGCGTCGAATGCTTGGCGGAATCGAGCACCATCGGGTCAAGGCAGAACTCCTGACTGATCACCGGATAATCCTGCCACGCCACATCGGTCCGTTTCACCCGGCGCATGTCATGGTCGTACCCGGTAAAGACACGCGCCAGATTGGTGACATCGCTCTGCGTGTAGGTCTCGATCGGTTTGCCGGCCGCATCTAGCCGCTCGGTCCCGTCGGGGTTCAGTTCATACAGGCCGATGGTGAACAGCTGCATGATTTCCCGCGCGTAATTCTCGTCCGGCTGGCGGCCGGTGGCGGGGTCTTCCTTCAGATTGCCCTTGGTATTGAGGTACATCCCCATCGCGGCGTTCAGCGTCACCGCCTGCATCAGATCGCGGAAATTGCCAAAGGCATGGCGAGTCAGCACCGACCAGTAACCCGCCATCATGTACGGCGGCCAATATCCGTCGATCGGGTTCAGCGACACGACGAAGAATTGTGACAGGGCAAAGGCTAGCCGCTGTCGCATCTCGTCCGGCTGGGCGATCAGCTGGTTCCAGATCATGTGATCGCCCGCCTGGGGCCAGAAATATCGCGCCTCGCTGGTCACCGCGGCATGGCCGTTCGCCGTCAGCCATTCGGCCCCGCTCTGCCCAGGCGCGGCAGCGAAATGCCGGTCCAGCCAGCGGTCCGGCCCAATGCTCAGATAGTCGGCAATGTCATCGGGGGTGGCGGCGAACTTGGCGCGCTGAATGAACCGGGCCGCCAGTGCTGCATCGCTGGTCGCGGTCGCCACCAGGCTCCTCCCCCTGCTTTCGTTAGCGCAATCATACGCCAAGCAGTGGTCCGGTCAATCAGGCTGCCTCGCTGGGCATGGTGGTCCAGCCAAGCCGGGGAATGGCGATCGATCGCCGTCCCGAAAGGTCGGTGCGCACGACGAACAGATCGCGGCTTTCGATATAGCCGATCAGGCGGCGGACCCGGCCGAGCGATGCCGTGCCATAGACGCGGGCGAGTTCCTCATCGGCCGGACAGGCCACCCCTTCGCGCGCGGCACGGGCAATCAGCAGGAACGGCCCCAGCATCTCGTCGGGCAATTCCCTGGCCAGCCGGAATGCCGGTGCCCATTCAGCATCCAGCCCGTCAATGATCCCGGCGCGGGCAGCGGACAGGCGCCGCGAAAACGCCGCCAGATCGACGGGCGGCTGTTTCAGCCCCTGCATCCGGCACCGCACCTGGAAATCCTGAAACAGTACGGCCGCCGGGCGGGTCGCGGAATCCGCCTCCTCCACGATTGCCTTCAGCACATCAGCAATCACTGCCTCTGCATCCAGATCGGCAAACAAATCCGGCTCCGGCTCCGGCGCATCTTCGGGCCGGGGGGCCTCGATCACGGCGAGCACATCCTCGGCCGACGCGGGTTCCGGTTCCGGTGCGCGCACGATCTGGGGCGCGTGGTCGACCGGCGCGAACAGCAGGTCCTTCATATCGCCGGCGGGCGCATCGGGAAGCGGGACCAGCTTGGGGCTGCCGCTGCGGGCACTGGTTTCGACCGAGCCGATGGTGACCGCAACCGGGCGACGCGACACGGCCGGGCCAAGGGCAAGGAAATGCCCGCGCGCCAGATCGCGGATCGCCTCGGCCTGCCGCCGTTCCATGCCGAGCAGGTCGGCTGCGCGCGCCATGTCGATATCGAGAAAGGTGCGGCCCATCAGGAAATTGGACGCTTCTGCGGCGACATTCTTGGCCAGTTTGGCCAGCCGCTGGGTGGCGATCACCCCGGCCAGGCCGCGTTTGCGACCCCGGCACATCAGGTTTGTCATTGCCGACAGGCTGGCCCTGCGCACCTCTTCGGCCACTTCGCCGCCACCGGCCGGGGCAAAAAGCTGTGCCTCGTCCACCACCACCAGCGCGGGATACCAATGGTCGCGCGGTGCATCGAACAGGGCATTCAGGAACGTGGCGGCACAGCGCATCTGCCCCTCGGCCTCCAGCCCCTCAAGGCTGAGCACGACAGAGGCGCGATGCTGGCGGATGCGCTCCGCAAACCGCTCGATTTCACGCTCGGCATGGTCGGCGGCCTCGATCACCACATGGCCATAAGTATCGGACAGGGTGACGAAATCGCCCTCCGGGTCGATCACCACCTGTTGCACACGGCCGGCACTTTTTTCCAGCAACCGGCGCAGCAGATGCGATTTGCCCGAACCGGAATTGCCCTGAACCAGCAGGCGCGTCGCCAGCAATTCCTCAAGGTCCATCACCACCGGCCTGCCCGCCGGATCGACCCCCATGTCCACGCCAATCGTCATGCCGTCGGCCATGGCGGATCGAATCGGACTGCGGCAAGGGGGGAGTGGATCACTCCGGCTGTTTGGCAGCGGCGCGGCCCGTTACCCGGTCGGCAAAATCCAGAATGGTCGTCCACAAATGCTCGCTGATCCCCGGCCCCGCAACGCGGTGCGTCTGGCCGGGATAGAGCATCAGTTCGAACGGCACTGCCGCCTTCTGCATCTCTGCCATCATCACCGTGGAATGGTCCAGAACGACATTGTCGTCGGCCATGCCGTGGATCAGCAACAGCGGATCGGCGATCTTCCCCGCATTCACCACCGTGTTCGACGTCTTGTACGCCTCCGCCACCTGTCGCGGGTTGCCCATGTACCGCTCAGTATAATGAGTATCGTACAGTTCCCATTTGCTGACCGGCGCACCCGAAATGCCGCCGGCGAAAACATTCTGTCCCGCCTCCAGCATCTTCAGCGTCATATAGCCGCCATAGGACCAGCCATAGGTGACGATGGCGTCCGGATCGACGAATGCCTGCGTCTTCAGCCATTGCGCGGCGGTCAGCTGATCCTGCACCTCGACGCTGCCCATCGCCTGATACAGGTGATCCTCGAACGCCTTGCCGCGGTTGGCCGCGCCGCGATTGTCGATCTGGAAAAAGATATAGCCGCGCTTCACCAGGAACTGCTGCAGCGCGCCCGACCATTGCCGCGCCACCGTCTGGCTGTGCGGGCCGCCGTAGTGCTGAAAGAACACGGGGTAACGCTTGCCCGGCTCCAGCACCGGCGTGACCATTTCCCAATGCAGCGTGGTGCCGTCGGCCGCCTTCAGCGTGCCGAACCGCTTTGGCCGGTGGCTTGCAACATAGGGGAAATAGGGATGCGCAGCATCGAGCGCGTTTTCATTGACCCACGCAATGCGCTTGCCATTGGCATCGGCCAGCCAGGTCTGGGGCGGCTGATCGGGGTTGGATCGAGTGACGATCATCCGGCTGGCATCGCCATTGCCCGACGCACCATGCCACCAGCCCGCCTCGGTCAGGCGCACGGGTTCGCCGCCCGCCAGCGGCACTGTGTATAAATGCCGTTCCAGCACGCCATCCTTGTTGCCGGAAAACACGATCCGGCCTGCCCGTTCATCAACGCCGACCAGGCCAGATACCTCCCAGTCGCCGCGGGTCAGCTGTTTCCACTGTCCCCGGTCGAAGCGATAGAGATGGCCGTGACCGTCCCGCTCCGACCTCCAGACCAGTGTTCCGTCCTTGAGGAAGCGATAGGCGTTGGACAGGTTGACCCAACTGCGCTCGCCCGCCTTTTCCGTGAACAGCACGCTTGAAGCACCGGTCTGCGGATCGACCGCCAGCATATCCAGGACCTTCTGGTCGCGGCTCTGCCGCTGGACATACAGCGTCTTGCCATCGGGTGCCCAGTCGACCCGCGCCAGATAGATGTCGCGGTTTTCGCCCAGATCGACCTTTACCCGGCGCTTTCCGCCATCGTGCAGGACATAGAGGTCGACCAGCACATTGTCCGTGCCAGCCTTTGGATAGCGTTGGTCATAGACGCGGGTGCCGTCCGCACCGATCGCGGCGCGGCTGACGACGGCCACGGGTGCCTCGTCAAAGCGTTCCACCGCGATCATGCTGTCATCGGGCGACCACCAATAGCCCTGGGTCCGGTCCATTTCCTCCTGCGCGACGAACTCCGCCTCGCCCCAGTGAACCGTCTCGCTGGATTCCTCCGGCGTTGCCGCCACCGCCTTGCCGCTCGCCTGATCCAGCAGCATCAGGCGTCCGTTCTGGATATAGCTGACCACAGAGCCGCGCGGGCTGATTTCCGGGTTCAGTTTCGGACCCGTGCCGGCGGGAAGCTTTTCAGAGGTCCCATCCAGTCCCGCCCGGTACAACTCGCCATCCAGCGGTACGAGGATCGACTTGCCGTCCGGCGCCCAGTCATAGGCGACGATGCCGCGGGTGCCGCCGATGCGGGCACGCTCGCGCTGCATCTTTTCCGCCTCGGACAGTTCGCCGCCGCTCGACAGCTTGGCGGAATCGACCAGCATCCGCCATTCGCCGCCGCCGGTGTCCATGGCCCACAGGTCATAGCGATCCCGCTCTTCCGGGCGATTGCGCAGGAGCGTCAGCCATTTGCCATCGGGCGATAGGCGCGCGGTGCGCGGGGAACTGCCATTGAGGTCGGGGGAGGCAAAGACCCGTTTCAGGGTCAGGTCGGCGGGCGCTTGCGGGCTGGCCGGGGTCGCTTGCGGCTGGGCCGGGGTGGCCTGCGGCTCAATGGCCATGGCGGCTGTTCCCAGCGAAAGAGCGGCGATCGCGACGGCCCATTTGCCCATCCTTGTTACTCTCCAAAAACATCCCTGCACCGACGGCGGATACCGGCGCATTCAAAACGACAATTCAGGACCAAAGGCAACCCGAACCGGCAGATCGGCGGTGCGCAGGGATTTCCGCGGAGGAGCATGGCGCACCAAAGGCGCTGTAGGCAAGAAAGGCGCCCGACAGGGTCGGACGCCTTTCTGTTTACCAACCGATCCGGCCAGCCAATTATTCGGCGGCGGCGGTTTCCGTCGGACGCGGGTCGCGGCGTTCGGCGATACGAGCCGACTTGCCGGTGCGGCCGCGCAGATAATAGAGCTTGGCACGACGCACGACGCCGCGACGGACGACTTCGATGCTGTCGACATTGGGCGAATAGAGCGGGAAGACGCGCTCGACACCCTCACCGAACGAAATCTTGCGGACGGTGAAGTTGCTGCCCATGCCCTTGTTCGAGCGGGCGATGCAGACGCCTTCAAAGTTCTGAACGCGGGTGCGTTCGCCTTCGACCACCTTCACGCCGACGCGCAGGGTGTCGCCGGGGCGGAAATCGGGGATTTTCTTCGCTTCGTTGAACTTGGCGATGTTCTCGGCTTCGATCTGCTGGATGAGGTTCATCTCATTCTTCCTTCTGTCGCCGCGCGCCAGAGGGCGACTGGACCCGAGCGCCCTCATGGCGCTCCCACAGGTCCGGCCGCCTTAGCCGTGTATCGGTTTCGGCCATCGACTTTCGCCATGCCGAAATCCTCGCATGATCCCCCGATCGCAGCACTTCGGGGATCGTGCGCCCTTCCCATTCGACGGGTCGGGTATAATGCGGGTATTCCAGAAGGCCGCTTTCGAAGCTTTCCTCATCCCCGCTTTGGGTCGCGCCCATTACGCCGGGAATGAGCCGAATGCAAGCGTCCAGCGTGACCAGGGCGCCCATTTCCCCGCCGGAAAGCACATAGTCCCCGATGCTGACCGGTTCGATTGGCCGGGCATCGAACAGGCGTTCGTCAAACCCCTCAAACCGGCCGCACAGGATCGACACACCCGGCCCGGCGGCGAGTTCGCGGACGCGGGCCTGGGTCAGCGGACGACCGCGGGGGGACATGGCCAGCATCGGACGGTCATAGCCGACGCTGTCACAGGCGGCGGCAAGCACATCCGCCTTCAGCACCATGCCCGCCCCGCCCCCGGCCGGCGTGTCGTCGACGGTACGGTGCCGATCCGTGGCAAAGTCGCGGATCTGCACGGTTTCCAGCGCCCACTTCCCCTTCGTCAGCGCCCGTCCGGCGATGGAATGGCCAAGCGGCCCCGGAAACATGTCGGGGTAGAGGGTCAGAACGGTCGCGCGAAACGTCATGCCAGCCCCCCTATGCCAGTTCGCACCGAACGCCAATCCGATCAGGGCTGGCTGATCTGGCGCAGCTGTGGCTGGAACCGAAGTGCCTGGATGGTCAGCGGATCGGTGGGCGCGAGCAGCACCTGTCCATCCAGCAGACCGCGTTCACAATTCCAGCGGAAGCTGGCCTGCATCCGCGTCTGCACCGCCAGCGGCTCGGCGCTGGTGCAGGCACCGAGTTGCCGTTTGAGCCGGGCAAGCTCTAGCGCCCAGTTTTCGGACGATCGGTCCATCAGGAAGTTCATCGCCAGCTTGCCCTCAAGCGGTTTGAGGGTGCCGGCCGCATAGGCGGCGCGGGCGGCATCGACGAACCCGGCAAGGTGCGGCGCCTCAACCGGCGGCCCTGGCGGGGCGGCACCGTTGCGGGCCAGCGCATAGAGGCTTTGCCAGACGGCAACGGCCGGCGCCTGATAGGTGCGGCTGGCAAAGGCGAAGGCGGCGACGCCGCGTTCAGGGGCCAGCACGACGAAGCTGCCATAGCCCGGATAGCCGCCGCCATGGCTGAGCGTCAGGCCCAGGTCGCAATCGGGCGTCGTGCGCATCCCCATGCCATAGGCGATGGCGTGGACGCAGCGGTCGTCCGCCCCCTGTCCCGGTCGGGGAGAGATGCGGACGAAGTTCAGCCCCTGCGCCATTTCGCGCACCGTGGAGCGGCGGACCGGACCCGTTTCCGCGCCATCCCGTTCCGGCCAGGCGGACAGGAGGAAGGACAGCCATTTGGCATAATCGATGGCGGTGGTGTGCAACCCGCCCATTGCACCGAATGCGCCATCACGCATCGACGGTTCGGCGACCCAGCGGTCATTTTCCCAGCGATAGCCGACGGCCAGCTTTTCCGGCGGAACATCGGCGATTTCGTACCCCGACTGGTTCATGCCGAGCGGCGTCAGGATCGTGTCGCGGATATAGGCCTGATAGGGCTTGCCCGACGCGTTGGTGATGATCCGGCCGAGCAGCGCATAGCCGTAGTTGGAATATTCATGCGCCAGTTGCGGCGTGCGGCTGAACGGGACACCGCGGGCGATCATGGCGGTGAAATCCGGCTCGCTCAGCACCTGTTGCCGGTCGCCCCAGGGATCGTCGGTCACCATGCCGGTGGTGTGGGCCAGCAGGTCGCGGATGCGGATGCGCGGGGCATCGGTGGTGGGATAGGCCCATCCCTTCATTTCCGGGACATGGGTTTCAGCCAGATCGTCGAGGCGCAGCTTCCCCGCATCGCGCAGCGACAGGATGGCGAGCGCAGTGAAGGCCTTTGACATGGAGGCGATGCGGAACCGGGTGTCCGCTTCGACGGCACGCGGGCTGCCCCAGCGCTGCACCCCTTCGGCCCGAACCAGGTCGAGCCGGCCATTGCGGACGACGCCATAGACGAGGCCGGGCACCGGCGTTGCCTGTTGAAAGGCATCGAAGGCGGCATGGATCTGCGTTTCCGCGTCCGGCGGGATCGCCTGCTGCGCGGCCGCTGCTGATGCCCAAAAAAGCAGCAGAACACCGGTCAATCGGCTGACAGTTTTGACAGAATGGCTGTGTTTCATGCGCGGCGGTCGCGAGCGGTCAGGCGCGAAAAGGGCTGAAATCGGCATATCCGCAGCCAATCAGAAGTCAGGCGGTTAGGAAAGCGAAAAGCGAATCGCCCCGCTGCGCAACGTGCAGGGGAAATGGCCCGGAAACCGGCCCACGGATTTAGGCAGATCCGTGAAGCCGGAGCGTCGTTGCGAGCGATGTGACGCAATCCAGATGCGGATGCTGGATTGCTTCGCTGCGCTCGCAATGACGGAAACGCAAGGCGGTTTCAGGCGTCGATCCAGGCAGCGTTGATGACCAGCCGGTCGTCATTCCAGTCCGGCACGGCGGCGGGCGTCATGGGGATCATGAAGCGTTTGGCGTCGGGCCGTTCGATTTCGATGACATCGCCCGCGCCGAAATTGTCGATTGCCACCACCGATCCGACCGCGACGCCATCGTCAGTGACAACGGGCAGGCCGATCAGGTCGACATGGTAATATTCACCCTCGCCCAGCGGCGGGAGAGCGGCGCGCGGCACGGTGAGTTCCGTGCCGCGCATCGCCTCTGCGGTGTTGCGGTCGCGCACCTCAGCAAAGCGGGCGATGGCGCCATTGGGGCCATCGCGCAGCGCCTTCAGCGTCAATGCGCCGCCATTGAAGCTGGCGAAACCGGCCAGCGTATCGGCAAACACCTTTAACCGGACCTCGCCCGTCACGCCATGCGCGCCGATGATGACGGCCAGAGTGACGGGGCGGTCAGCCGGCAAGGGTTCAGCCCTCTGCCTGTTCCTCGGCGGCTTCGGCAGCCGGGGCTTCCTCGCCCGCAGCTTCTTCGGCCGGGGCTTCGGGTTCGGCGGCCTTGGCTTCGGCTTCCGCCTTGGCAGCGGCAGCGGCTTCTTCCGCGGCCTTCAGCTTTTCGGCACGCTCTTCGGCGCGCTCCTTGGCCTTTTCACCCGGCTCGGCCTTTTTCGGGTTGCTGCGGGCCGCGCGCTCCTTAATGCCGGCGGCGTCGAGGAAACGGGCAACGCGGTCGGTCGGCTGCGCGCCGACGCCCAGCCAATGCTTGGCGCGATCGGCGTCGAGCTTCACACGCTCCGGCGAATCCTTGGCGAGCAGCGGGTTGTAGGTCCCGATCTTTTCGATGAACTTGCCGTCGCGGGGCGAACGGGCGTCAGCGATGACGATCCGGTAATAGGGCCGCTTCTTGGAGCCGCCGCGCGACAAACGCATGGAAATTGCCATTTAACTTCGTCCTTCTATCTGAAACAGTTACTTCTTCTTGTTCAAAAGCCGTGCGAGCTCTGGCGGGATGTTCCCCCCGCCCGGCCCGCCGGGCAGACCGGGAAGCCCGCCGCCCATCTTGTCCATCATCGCGCCCATGTCCGGGCCGCCGAGCGCGTTGCCGACGCCGCCCATGCCGCCCTTGCCAAGCATGCCCAGCATCCCCTTGAGCCCACCCATCTTTTTCAGCCGCTTCATCGCGGTCTGCATCTCCTGATGCATCTTGATGAGCTTGTTCACGTCCTGAACCGTGACACCCGCGCCCTTGGCAATGCGGATCTTGCGCTTGGCATTGAGCAGTTCCGGCTTGGCGCGTTCCTTTGGCGTCATCGATCCGATGATCGCATCCATCCGCACCAGCACCTTGTCGCCGCCGACCTGATCGACCTGCGCCTGCGCCTTTTTAAGGCCGGGGATCATGCCGGCCAGCGCGCCAAGGCCGCCCATCTTGCGCATCTGCGACAACTGGCTGCGCAGATCGTTCATGTCGAACTGACCCTTGGCCAGCCGCGATGCCATGCGCTCGGCATCTTCCTGTTCGATCGAGGCCGCGGCCTTTTCGACCAGCGACACCACATCGCCCATGCCCAGGATGCGACCCGCCACCCGCTTGGGATGGAACGGTTCGATCTGGTCGAGCTTTTCGCCCATGCCGGCAAACTTGATCGGCTTGCCGGTAACGGCGCGCATCGACAGCGCAGCGCCGCCGCGGGCATCGCCGTCCATCCGGGTCAGGATCACGCCGGTCAGCGGCACCTGAGCCGAGAAATTCTCTGCGACGTTCACCGCATCCTGACCGGTCAGGCTGTCGACGACCAGCAGCGTTTCGGCGGGCATCGCCACGTCCGACACCGCCCGCATTTCGTCCATCAGCGCCTGATCGACGTGCAAACGGCCCGCGGTGTCAAGCATCAGGACGTCGAAACCCTGAAGCTTTGCCGCCTGAAGCGCGCGGCGGGCAATATCCACCGGCTGCTGACCCGGCACGATCGGCAGGGTCGCGATCTCTGTCTGCGTGCCCAGAACGGCCAGCTGTTCCTGCGCCGCCGGACGATTGACGTCGAGCGACGCCATCAGCACGCGCTTGCGCTCTGTCCTGGTGATCAGCTTAGCCAGCTTGGCCGTGGTCGTCGTCTTGCCCGACCCCTGAAGCCCGACCAGCATCACCACGGCGGGCGGCGTGACGCCAAGGTTCAGTTCGGCCGTATCCGCGCCCAGCATGTCGACGAGCGCGTCATTGACGATCTTGACGACCTGTTGCCCCGGCGTGACCGAGCGCAGCACCTGTTGCCCGATCGCCTGTTCGG
Organism: Sphingomonas eleionomae; assembly: GCF_049889035.1. Classification (NCBI taxonomy): domain Bacteria; kingdom Pseudomonadati; phylum Pseudomonadota; class Alphaproteobacteria; order Sphingomonadales; family Sphingomonadaceae; genus Sphingomonas; species Sphingomonas eleionomae. Next base: position 759,733 of record NZ_JBLTWP010000001.1, read on the forward strand.
TCACCTTTTCCACGAAATCGCGGGCAACCGGCAGCGCGACGTCCGCCTCCAGCAGCGCCACGCGAACCTCGCGCATCGCGGCGCGCACGTCGGCCTCGGTCAGGGCACCGCGGCCCCGCAGCCGATCGAAAACACCGCCAAGGCGATCGCTGAGACTTTCGAACATCATCACTCCAGACCAGCGTCGGGACGTCAATGCAAGAAACGCCGGCGGACGAAACCTCGTCGGCCAGCGTCACCCCGCAGGGTGTGCAAAGATGTCCGTTTCGCTGAAACGTCGCACGCCCCCTATGCCCGGCGGCACAAAAACGCAAGTCCCGCGCGCATTAACCCGATGGTTACCCCCGCTGCACCATGACCGGGCGTTGATCGATCGAATGGGGCATTGCGCGCATGGCGCTTGGGCGGATGGATATTGAGAGCATGATCGGCGCCGCACGGCGCAACGGCTGGATATCCTCTCTGGTCAGCCTGGCGGCGATCCTGTTGTTCGTCGGCATCGGCAGTTCGGTGCTGACATCCACCATCGGCCATTATCTGCGCGATGCCGCCCCGACGGAGCGGACGCTTGCCATCGCACTGATGCTGAACGTCGCGCTGATCCTGCTTGGCTGGCGGCGGCAATCGGCGCTGCGGCGCGAGGTGAAGGTGCGGGCCGAAGCGGAAGAGCGGGCGCATCTGCTGGCCAGCCGGGATCCGCTGACCGGGTTCCTGAACCGCCGGGCATTGGGCGAGGAAGGCGCGAACCTGCTGACCCAGGGCGAGCGGCGGCACAAGGCGATGGCGCTGATCCTGCTCGACCTCGATCATTTCAAGACGATCAACGACATGTACGGCCATTCGGTCGGCGATGCGTTGTTGCGGCAGGTGGCGTCGGAAATCCGCGATGCGATGCCGCACGTCGCGCTGACCGGGCGACTGGGCGGCGACGAATTCGCCTGCGGCTTCCTGTTCGACGGCGATCATCCCCAGCCGGTCGAGCGCGTGGCCGAACGGCTGGTCACCCGCATGGCCCAGCCATTCGACGCCGATGGCATCGTGTGCCACGTCAGCTGCTCCATCGGCATCGCCCGGTCGGACGTGGATTGCCGCAGCATGGACGCGATCCTGCGCCGCGCCGATATCGCCATGTACGCGGCGAAAAAGGCCGGGCGGAACCGGTTCGCCTGGTTCGACACGTCGATGGAGCGGGAACTGCACGCCCGCAACGACCTGGAACTCGGGCTGCGCAACGCGATCCCCGCCGGGCAGATCGTCCCGTATTTCGAGCAGCAGCGCGACCTGACCACCGGCGAACTGGTCGGGTTCGAGGTGCTGGCGCGGTGGGAGCATCCCCATCACGGCCTGATCAGCCCGGAACGGTTCATTCCGATTGCCGAGGAAACCGGGATGATCGCCGACCTGTCCATGTCGATCATGCGTCAGGCGTGCCTGGCCGCGCGCGACTGGGACCCGTCGCTGACGCTGTCGATCAATGTTTCGCCGTGGCAGCTGCGCGATGCGTGGCTGGCGCAGAAGATCATCAAGGTGCTGACCGAAACCGGCTTTCCGGCCGAACGGCTGGAGGTGGAGATCACCGAGACCGCGCTGTTCGACAATCTGGCGCTGGCGCAGTCCATTGTCGGCAGCCTGAAGAACCAGCGGATCCGGCTGGCGCTCGATGATTTCGGGACCGGCTATTCCTCGCTGGCGCACCTGCGCGCGCTGCCGTTCGACCGGATCAAGATCGACAAGAGTTTCGTCACCTCGCTGAACGAAAGCCTGGATTCAGTCGCCATCGTCAATGCGATCGTCGGCCTGGGCGAGAGCCTGAACCTGCCGATCACGGCCGAGGGGATCGAGAATGAGACGATCCTGGAGCGGCTGCGCGCGCTGGGCGTGGCAAAGGGTCAGGGCTGGACGTTCGGGATGCCGATTTCCGCGGGCGCGGTTCGCCGGATGCTGGCCGAACTGGACCTGATCGTCACGGCGATCCCGACGCCGGTCCATCCCGGCGAGCAGCCTACCACCCGGCATCAGGCCCGCTGAGCCACGCTTCCTCGGCCGGGGTGCTGGACCGGCCAAGTGCCGCATTGCGCGATGGAAAGCGGCCAAACCGTTCGATCACGGCCAGATGCGCCTGGCCGTAGCGCACCTGTTCCTCCAACCCGGCCGCCTGGAAACAGTCGATGGCGAAGCGTTGCAGCACAAGGTGTTCGGCGTGCATCAGCGGCATCAGCAGGAAGGTCGCCCGCATCCCCCGTTCCTGAGCATGCCAGCCGCGACGGATCGCCGACAGGCACAGTTCCAGCGCCAGATCATCGGCGGCAAATGCCTCTGCCCGCCCGCGATGGATGTTGCGCGAAAACTGATCGAGCAGGATGATCGCCGCCAGCAATGCGTCCCGATCGTCGCGCCAGCCCGCCGCATCGCTGGCCAGCACCCGGTCGCGCAGGGCACCGAAGCGTTCGGCAATTTCCCGGTCGAGCACCGGATCGACGGCGAATTGCCGTTCCTTTGGCTGATTCAGCCAGAAATCCAGCACCACGCGGGCGCCCGCGTGGACTTCATCCGTCACTGTCCCTAAGTCGCCGCTCATGTCCGTCCAAGGCTCCCCTGTGCCAGAGATCGTCAGTCTCGGCTGTCGGCTCAACATCGCGGAAAGCGAAACGATCCGTGCCATGGTGTCGGGCCGCGACATGATCGTCGTCAACAGCTGTGCCGTGACGAACGAAGCAGTGAAATCGACCCGCGCCGCCATCCGCCGCGCGCGGCGGGCACGGCCGGACGCGGAACTGGTCGTTACCGGATGCGCGGTGCAGGTCGATCCGGCGAGTTTCGCCGCGATGCCGGAGGTGGACCGCGTGATCGGCAATGCCGAAAAGCTGCTGCCCGCCGCCTGGGCCGGGACGGATGCTGTCCGGGTTTCGGACATGATGGCGGTGCGCGACACCGCGCCGCACCTGTCCGCCAGCTTTTCCGAACACGCCCGCGCGTTCGTGGAGGTGCAGAATGGCTGCGACCATCGCTGCACCTTCTGCATCATCCCCTATGGCCGGGGAAACAGCCGGTCCGTCCCGGCAGGCGCGGTGGTCGATCGCATCGCTGCGCTGGTCGATCAGGGGTATCGCGAGGTGGTGCTGACCGGCGTCGACCTGACCAGTTATGGCCCCGACCTGCCGGGATCGCCGACGTTGGGCGCGCTGGTCGAGCGCATCCTGACCCACACGCGCGTCGAGCGGCTGCGCCTGTCATCGCTGGATTCGGTGGAGATCGACGACCGGCTGTTTGCCCTGTTGACGCAGGAACAGCGGCTGTTGCCGCACGTCCATCTGTCGTTCCAGGCGGGCGACGACATGATCCTGAAGCGGATGAAGCGCCGCCACAGCCGGGCACAGGCCGTGGCGATCGTTCGGCGGCTGAAGTCCGCGCGGCCGGACATTGCGATCGGTGCGGACCTGATTGCCGGGTTTCCGACCGAGGATGACGTCATGGCGGCGAACACGCTGGCCCTGATTGATGATTGCGATATCGTTCATGCCCATATCTTTCCGTTCAGCCCGCGCGACGGCACGCCCGCCGCCCGGATGCCGCAGGTGCCGCACGCGATGATCCGCGAGCGCGCCGCCGCACTGCGCGCCCGCGCCGCCGAACGCCGCGCCGCATGGCTGCGATCGCTGATCGGGACGCGCCAGTCGCTGCTGGTCGAACGGCCCGGCGACCGGGGCCATGCCGGCAATTTCGCAGAAATCCGCCTTGCCTCTCCGCTGCCGATCGGACAGATCGAAGCGGTGACCATAACCGACGCCACCGACACCCATTTGATCGGAACCCCTGAATGAGCTGGTCCGACCGCCTGTTTGGCGGCTTTCGCAAGACATCCGACCGTCTGCTCGGCAACCTGGCCGGCCTGTCCGCCGCGCGGCTGGACGAGGATCGGCTGGAGGAAATCGAAGAGGCGCTGATCGCGTCCGACCTTGGCCCGGAAACGGCGGCGCGCGTGCGCACCCGGCTGGCCGACGGGCAATATGAGCGCAACCTGGAGGAGCTGGGCATCCGGCTGGTCGTGGCGGAGGAAATCCAGCGCGCGCTGGAACCGGTGGCCGAGCCCCTGCCCATTCGTACCGGCCTGAAGCCTCAGGTCGTGCTGGTGGTCGGCGTCAACGGGTCGGGCAAGACGACGACCATCGCCAAGCTGGCCAAGACGGTGAAGGATCAGGGGTTTTCCGTGATGCTGGCCGCGGGCGACACGTTCCGGGCGGCGGCCATCGGCCAGCTGAAAACCTGGGCCGAGCGGCTGGGCGTGCCCATCGTTGCGGGGGCAGAGGGCGGCGATGCCGCAGGCCTTGCCCATGATGCGGTGCGTCAGGCGATCGAGCGCGGTGTCGACATGCTGATCATCGACACGGCCGGGCGGCTGCAGAACCGCCGCGAACTGATGGACGAGCTGGCCAAGGTGAAGCGCGTGATCGGCAAGCAGTTGCCCGATGCGCCGCACGACGTGCTGCTCGTGCTGGATGCCACCACCGGCCAGAACGCGCTGTCGCAGATCGAGGTGTTCAAGGACGTGGCGGGCGTGACCGGCCTGGTCATGACCAAGCTGGACGGAACCGCGCGGGGCGGCGTGCTGGTGGCGGCGGCCGAGCGGTTCCGCCTGCCCATTCACGCCATCGGCGTCGGCGAGACGGCAGAGGATCTGCGCGCGTTCGATGCCAATGAAGTCGCCCGCGCCATCGCCGGTGTCGAGCGCATCAGTCGTTGAACGGACCAACCAGGATTGCCGCCCCGATGAACACCGCGTCCCCTGCCCGCGAGCCTATTTCGCCGCTGCTGCGCATGGCGATCGATTACGGGCCGCTGATCGTGTTTTTCGCGGCCAACAACCTGACGCGCGGGCCGGAGCTGGCGCGGCTGCTGTATGCGACCGCAGCGTTCATGGTGGCCACCGGCATTTCAATCACGTTTTCGTTCATCAAGACGCGCCATGTGTCGCCGATGCTCTGGATCTCGGGCGGCCTTGTCCTGATCCTGGGCGGTCTGACCCTTTGGCTGCAGAACGAGACGTTCATCAAGATGAAGCCGACCCTGGTCTATCTGACCTTTGCGGTCGTGCTTGGCTATGGTTTGATGACGGGTCGTCCGCTGCTCAAGCTGTTGCTGGAAAGCGCGTATCCCGGCCTTACGGAGCGCGGATGGCGTCAGCTGACGATCAACTGGGCACTGTTTTTCGTCGTGATGGCTGGCGTGAACGAAGCCGTATGGCGGACGCAATCGACCGATTTCTGGGTCAGCTTCAAACTGTTCGGCACGATCCCGCTGACCCTGATCTTTGCCGCGGCGAATATCCCCATGCTGCTGAAGCACGGTCTTCAGGCAGGCGAGGCGGCAAAGGATCCGCCGGTGCCGCCGGAGGGGTGAGCCAAAAGGAACGGCCCTCACCCTTCCCACCGCTACGCGGCGGGCCCCTTCCCTCTCCCGCAAGCGGGAGAGGGAGGGAGCGGCGTCAGCTGCGGAAGGGTGAGGGTTCCTTATCCGTGATCAGCCCTGATCGGCGCGGCTGACGCCTTCGCCGTCGAGGTTCTGAGCGACGAACGCCCAGTTGATCAGCTTGTTGGCCACGGCCTCGACATAGGCCGGGCGGGCATTGCGATAATCGACATAATAGGCGTGTTCCCACACGTCGATGGTCAGCAGCGGCTTCATGCCGTCATACGCAACCGGCGTGTCGGCATCGTGGAGCGACGTGACCTTGAGCTTGTCGCCGTCGAGGACCAGCCAGCCCCAGCCGCTGGCGAAATGGCCGACGCTTTCGGCGACCAGCTTGCTGACCAGCGCCTCGGTCGACCCGAATTCGTCAGCGATCATGTCGGCCAGCTTGCCGGTGGGCGCTTCGTAATCGGGGGTCAGGCACTGCCAGAAAAAGCTGTGGTTCCAGATCTGGGCCGTGTTGTTGAACAGGCCCTTGTTGCCCTTTTCCTTGGCGAACAGGATCGCGTCGGACAGCTTGGCCTCTGCCACTTCGGGGATGTCGGCAATCAGCTTGTTGGCGTTCACGACATAGGCATTGTGATGCTTGCCATGATGGAACTCAAAGGTTTCCGCCGACATATGCGGCGCCAGCGCGTCCTTTGCATAGGGCAGTTCGGGCAGGATATAGGCCATGTCGTCGCTCCTCTTCGCTGATGGCAGATCATTCCGCCGCTCCAACGCGCCAGTCGGACAAGAGGTGCACGTCCCCCTTGCACGGCCGGCGCATCGTTCCGGCACGCGGCGCATATCGGGCCGGACGCGGCCGGGCGCAACGCCTTGCCGCCACCGGACCGATGAAAATAGCGATTGCCAATTCCCATCGGGCAGATAGTCATATCCTGTCTTCCACGGAGGAGCGATGCCATGCGGACCGGCCGACTGCTGTTGATGACCGTCGCGATCCTGGCAATGGCAGGATGCTCGGCACCGGAGAGCGCCGAACCGTCCGGCAAGATGGAGGTTGCCGAACCACCGGCACAGGCACGGGCAAAGAGCGCGACGGGTGCGGCGCCGGTGGATGTCACACTGCCCAAGATCGCTTACGTCTATTCACTGGGATTCCGGGTTCCAGCGGGTGCGGTGGCAAAGGTGCAGGACGCCCATCTGGCGCTGTGCGACCGGCTTGGCCCCGCCCGGTGCGTGCTGAGCGGGATGAACCGCAGCGACGGCGAAGGAGAACGCGCCGAAGCGGCGATGACGCTGCGTGTGGCCACCCGCGATGCGCGGCCCTTTGCGCGGGCGCTGGAGCAAGCCGCGGCATCGGGCGGCGGGCGGATGGCGGAAACCGAGGTCGAGGCCGAGGATGTGTCCAAGGCCATGGTCGATGCCGATGCCCGCATTCGCCAGCGCGAATTGCTGGTGGCGCGGCTGACCGAAATCCTGCGGGCGAGGACGGGCAAGGTTGCCGAACTGGTCGAGGCCGAGCGCAGCGTGGCGCAGGCGCAGGAGGAACTGGATCAGGCGCGCGGCCTGCTGGCCGAATTGCGCCGCAGGGTTGCCTATTCGACCTTTACCCTGCGCTACACCGGCGCTGCTGCAGCGCCGGGCGGCGCGATGAGCGATGCGATTGTCGACAGTGCGGCGTCCTTTGGCGCGGCGATCCGCAGTATTGCCGTGGCACTGATCTATCTGTTCCCATGGCTTGTGATCGGCGGGCTGGCCTTTTTCGGGTGGCGGCGCTGGCTTGGCCCGCTGGTCCGGCGGCGGCAGAGAGAGGAGCGCTCGCCCGGCTGATTGCGCCCCCGCCCCCCTTTCGGTATAGGCCCGTGAAACGCCCCGGCTCTGGCGGTTGCTATGGCATCCGTTCGGGCCGGGGCCGATCGTTTTTGAAGGATATCCCGCCATGGCACGCCGCCGCCAGATTTATGAGGGCAAGGCCAAGATCCTGTACGAAGGGCCGGAACCCGGCACCTTGATCCAGTATTTCAAGGACGATGCGACCGCCTTCAACGCCCAGAAAAAGGGCACGATCAACGGCAAGGGCGTCCTGAACAACCGGATTTCCGAGCATGTGTTCACGCTGCTCGGCTCCATCGGCATTCCGACGCATTTCATCCGGCGGCTGAACATGCGCGAACAGCTGATCCGGCAGGTCGAGATCGTGCCGATCGAGGTCGTCGTGCGCAACGTCGTGGCCGGGTCGCTGGCCAAACGGTTGGGGATCGAGGAGGGGCAGCAGCTGCCCCGCACCATCGTCGAATATTATTACAAGGACGATGCGCTGGGCGACCCGATGGTCACCGACGAGCATATCCTGGCTTTCGGCTGGGCCGCGCAGGAGGAATTGCACGACATGGCCGACATGGCCATTCGCGTGAACGATTTCCTGACCGGACTGTTCGCTGGCATCGGCATCCGGCTGGTCGACTTCAAGCTGGAGTTCGGCCGCATCTGGGACAATGATTACAGCCGCATCATCCTGGCCGACGAGATCAGCCCGGACGGGTGCCGGTTGTGGGACGTGACCACCGGCGAAAAGCTGGACAAGGACCGGTTCCGCCGCGACCTGGGCGGTGAGGTGGAGGCGTATCAGGAAGTTGCGCGCCGCCTTGGCCTGTTGCCGGAAGGCGCGGATTCCGACGTGCTCGACCTGGACAGCCATCGCAAGAAGCTGGGCAAGTAAAGCGCGGGTTGCGGGGCAGGCCATCGCCCGCCATAGGCCGGGTGAAACCGACTCAATCGACAATGCCGGGGACCTGCCCATGAAACTTCGCATCATCGTCACGCTGAAGAACGGCGTGCTCGACCCGCAGGGTCGCGCGATCCAGCACGCGCTGGGATCGCTGGGGTTCGAGGGCGTGGACGATGTGCGCGCCGGCAAGCTGTTCGAACTGGAAGTCGCCGACAGCACCAGCGACGAGGCCATTGCCGGCATGTGCGAAAAGCTGCTGGCGAACACGGTCATCGAAAATTACCGGGTGGAAAAGCTGTGACCGCCGCCGTCATCGTCTTTCCCGGTTCCAACTGCGACCGCGACATGGCGGTGGCGCTGGAGGCCGTGACGGGCCGCAAGCCGAACATGGTGTGGCACCGCGAGAGCGAATTGCCCGCCGGTACGGATGTCATCGCCCTGCCCGGCGGTTTTTCCTATGGCGATTATCTGCGCTGCGGCGCGATTGCCGCGCGGTCGCCTGTCATCCAGGCGGTGATCGAGGCGGCAGAGCGCGGCGTGCCCGTGCTGGGCGTGTGCAACGGATTTCAGGTGCTGACCGAAACCGGCCTGCTGCCCGGCGCGCTGATGCGCAATGCCGGCCTGGATTTCGTATGCCGCGATGTCGCGCTGACCGTCGAGAACAGCCAGAACCTGTTCACCGGCAGCTATTCGGCGGGTGAGCGGATCACCATTCCCGTGGCGCACCATGACGGCAATTACTTCGCCGATGCCGAGACGCTGGACCGGATCGAAGGCGAAGGCCGCGTGGCATTCCGATATGCGGAGGACGTCAACGGTTCCGCGCGCCAGATTGCAGGCGTGCTGAACGCGGCCGGCAATGTGCTGGGCATGATGCCGCACCCCGAACGGCGGATCGAGGCGGCCCATGGCGGCACCGATGGTCGCCGGCTGTTCGAAGGGATGCTGGGACTGGTGGGGGCCTGAGCACCGCGTCATGGCGAGCCGCGCGGCGGCGCGGCAACCCATGGCGACCGGCTGATTTGCTTTGCTTCGCTCGGCATGACAGGCAATTTACCCTGATCGGGAAATAGCGGTTGCGGAGATTACCCGGCCCGGGTAAACGGGCCGGGCTATGACGACTCTTGCAGGACAAAAAATCCGCCGCTTTCGCGAGGAGCGCGCCCTATCCCGATCCGCATTCGGCGCGTGGTTCGGCACGCCCGGTTCCACGGTTCAGGGGTGGGAAGAGGATGGCAAGCGCGCGAACGCGGCCACCGTCAATCAGATCGCGGCAAACGGCATTGCCCATCATCAGGACTGGTACGTGCTGGCCCCCGAGCCGATGAGCGGCGCGGCATGGTCGCCGGACAGCTGGACCGGCGATGCGTTTCAGGCGCTGCAGCTGCCGATTTACCCCGATGCCGATGCGCTGAATGCGGCAACGACCCAGATCGCGTCGTTCCCCCCGCTGGTCTTCGCAGGCGAGGCGCGCAACCTGACCGCCGAATTGGCACGCGTGGCAGAGGGCAAGGCGTTCCTGTTGCAGGGCGGCGATTGCGCGGAAAGCTTTGCCGAGTTCCATCCGAACAACATCCGCGACACGTTCCGCGTCATCCTGCAGATGGCGGTCGTGCTGACCTTTGCCTCCAAGCTGCCGACGGTGAAGGTCGGGCGGATGGCAGGCCAGTTCGCCAAGCCGCGTTCGGCCAATACCGAGACGATCGATGGCGTCGAATTGCCCAGCTATCGCGGCGACAATGTCAACGACATTGCCTTTACCCCGGAAGCACGGATCCCCGATCCGCAGCGGATGATCCGCGGCTATTCGCAATCGGCGGCGACGCTGAACCTGCTGCGCGCCTTTGCCGGCGGCGGCTACGCCAATCTGCATCAGGTGAATCGGTGGACCCACGATTTCATGGGCAAGAGCCCCTGGGCCGAGCGGTACCGCGACGTTGCCGATCGGATCGGCGAGGCGCTGGAGTTCATGGCGGCGTGCGGCATCGATTCGGACAGCGTGCCGCAGCTGAAGGCCACCAGTTTCTACACCAGCCACGAGGCGCTGCTGCTCCCGTACGAACAGGCGATGACGCGGCAGGATTCGCTGACCGGCGACTGGTACGACACCAGCGCGCATATGCTGTGGATCGGCGACCGGACGCGGTTCGAGGGATCGGCCCATGTCGAGTTCCTGCGCGGGATCGGCAATCCCATTGGGATGAAGTGCGGACCGAGCCTGGAGCCGGACGCCCTGTTGCGGCTGCTCGACGTGCTGAACCCCGGCCGGGTGCCGGGCCGGATGACGCTGATCACGCGGTATGGCCATGACAGGATCGAGGCCGCCCTGCCCGCGCTGGTCCGCGCGGTGAAGCGCGAGGGGCATCCGGTCGTGTGGAGCTGCGATCCGATGCATGGCAACGTCATCAAGGCCGCCAACGGATACAAGACGCGGCCGTTCGACCGCATCCTGGCCGAAGTGCGCGGCTTTTTTGCCGTCCACCGGGCAGAAGGCACCCATGCCGGCGGCATTCACACCGAGATGACGGGACAGAATGTCACCGAATGCACGGGCGGCGGCGTGGAAATCACCGAACAGGGGCTGGCCGATCGCTATCACACCCATTGCGACCCGCGCCTGAACGCCGGACAGAGCCTGGAGCTGGCATTCCTGCTGGCCGAGATGCTGAACGACGAAATGGGCCAGCGGCGAAAGGCTGCCTGAGGGTGCCGTGTCGATCGTCATTGCGAGCGTAGTGAAGCAATCCGTTCCTGTCGCTGGATTGCCTCGCTGCGCTCGCAACGACGAAGGTTGGAGAGACCATGCCGCTATACGCTATTGACGGTAAGGCCCCGGTGCTGGGCGCGGACGCATGGGTTGCGCCGAGTGCGGACCTGATCGGCGATGTGCGGCTGGGCGACGGCGCGAGTTTCTGGTTCGGGGCGGTGGCGCGCGGCGACAACACGCCCATCCTGATCGGCGCGCGCAGCAATGTGCAGGAGGGCGCGATGCTGCACAGCGATCCGGGCGCGCCGCTGACCATCGGGCAGGATTGCACCATCGGGCATCACGCCGTGCTGCACGGCTGTACGATCGGCGACCGGGTGCTGATCGGCATGGGCGCCATCGTCCTGAACAACGCGCATATCCCCGATGATTGCATCGTGGGTGCAGGCGCACTGGTGACAGAGGGCAAGACGTTCGAGCCGGGCACGCTGATCGTCGGTTCCCCTGCCCGCCCCGTGCGGCCCCTGAACGATGCGGCGCGGGCCGGGCTAATCACGTCTGCTGCGCATTATGCTGCACGCGCGCGGCATTATGCGGCGGCGCTGACGCGGGTGGATTAGCTTGCCGTAACGGAGTCGACAGCCCCATCCGGTGCGCTATCCTTGCCCGATGGCTCTTCCCTCGATCTTCGCTCGCTTGCGGCTTCCGGTGATCGGTTCGCCGCTGTTCATCATTTCCGGACCCGACCTGGTCATCGCCCAGTGCAAGGCGGGGATCGTGGGGTCGTTTCCCGCGCTGAACGCCCGGCCGCAAAGCCTGCTGGACGAATGGCTGCACCGGATTACCGAGGAACTGGCGGCGTGGGACCGGGACCATCCCGATACGCCCGCCGCGCCGTTTGCGGTCAACCAGATCGTCCACCGGTCGAACGACCGGCTGGAGGCGGATCTGATGACCTGTGCCAAATGGAAGGTGCCGATCGTCATCACATCACTGGGCGCGCGCGAGGAATTGAACACGGCGGTCCATGGCTGGGGCGGCATCACGCTGCACGACGTGATCGACGACCGGTTCGCGCACAAGGCGGTGGAAAAGGGCGCGGATGGCCTGATCCTCGTCTGTACGGGTGCCGGCGGCCATGCCGGAAGGCTCAACCCCTTCGCCTTTACGCAGGAGGTGCGGCAATGGTTCGACGGGCCGGTCGCGCTGTCCGGTGCCATCGCCAATGGCGGCGCGGTGCTGGCGGCACAGGCGGCGGGCGCTGACCTTGCCTATATCGGATCGCCCTTCATCGCCACGACCGAGGCCAATGCGGTCGAGGCGTACAAGCAGGGCATCGTCGACGGCCGGGCGGCGGACATCGTCTATACCAACCTGTTCACCGGCGTTCATGGCAATTACCTGCGCCAGTCGATCGTTTCGGCGGGCCTGGACCCCGATGCGCTGCCCGAAAGCGACCCCAGCGCGATGAATTTCGGCGGCGGCGCGGCCAAGGCATGGCGGGATATCTGGGGTTCCGGACAGGGCATCGGCGCGGTGACGGCGGTGGAAAGCGTGGCGGACCGCGTTGCGCGCCTGTCGTCGGAATATCAGGCGGCGCGGGCGCGGGTGTGCGCGGGCTGACCGGTCGGCAAGACTACTGGCGCGGGCACCCGGCATGGGACTAAAGACCATGGGATCATGTCCATTGTCTGCAACGTCCATTCCTCCGTCCTTGGCCAGCCGTGGCGCTGGCGATCCCCGGCCAACGCAGCCGATCAGGGATTTTCGCCCGACGATCTGACCACGCGCCTGTTGATGGCGCGGGGATGCGCACGCGAGGATGTGGAGGCGCACAAGTCGCCGTCGATCCGCGGGTTCATGCCCGACCCCTCCATCTTTCGCGACATGGACCGGGCGGCCGAGCGGCTGGCCGATGCGGTCGAACGGCGCGAACAGGTGGCGGTATTCGGCGATTACGACGTGGATGGCGCAACATCGGCCGCGCTGCTGATCCGCCTGCTCCGCGATCTGGGGCTGGCTCCCCGCCCCTATATCCCCGACCGGCTGATGGAGGGATATGGCCCGTCGGGCGAGGCGCTGGTCCGGCTGAAGGGCGAAGGGGCAGACCTGATCGTCACGGTCGATTGCGGGGCACAGGCGTTCGACGCCCTGGCCATGGCGCGCGATGCGGGTGCAGAGGTGATCGTGGTCGATCATCACAAATGCGCGACCGAGCTGCCCGCCGCCTATGCACTGGTGAACCCCAACCGGCTGGACGAGGGCGAAGGGGCGGCGCATGGCCATCTGGCGGCGGTCGGTGTTGCGTTCCTGCTGGGCGCGGCGCTGGTCCGCGTTCTGCGCGCACGGGGATGGTTCAACGGGCGGGCGGAGCCGCGCCTCCTGGACCTGCTCGACATCGTGGCGCTGGGCACCGTAGCCGATGTCGCTGCGCTGCGCGGCCTCAACCGCGCATTCGTGGCACAGGGGCTGAAGGTGATGGCCGGTCGCCGCAACATCGGCCTGAACGCGCTGATCGAAGCATCGCGGCTGACACGGGCACCGACCTGTTCCGATCTGGGCTTTGCGCTGGGGCCGCGAATCAATGCGGGCGGGCGCGTCGGGCGCGCTGATCTGGGCGTGCGGCTGTTGACCACCACCGATGCTGCCGAGGCGCGCCGGATCGCCGAGGAGCTGAACCAGCTGAACGAGGAACGCCGCGCGATCGAGGCGATGGTTCAGGAAGGCGCAGAGGCAGAGGCCGCCCGGCACGGCAGCGGCGCAGTTGCCGTGATCGCGGGCAATGGATGGCACCCCGGCGTCATCGGGATCGTCGCCGGGCGGCTGAAGGAAAAGCTGAACCGGCCGGTCATCGTGATCGCGGTGGACGAATCGGGCATCGGCAAGGGGTCGGGACGCAGCATCGCGGGCGTCGACCTGGGCGCGGCCATCCTGGCGGCGAAGGATATGGGGATCCTGATCGCCGGCGGCGGGCACGCCATGGCGGCAGGCGTGACCATCGCGGCCGATCAGGTGCAGGCACTGGCCGATTTCCTGCACGAACGGCTGGCGGTGGCGGTGGAACGGGCGATGGGCGAGCGCGCGCTGCTGGTCGATGCGATGGTTTCGCCGCGCGGGCTGAACCCCGCGCTGGTCGATGCGATGGAGGCAGCGGGCCCCTATGGCATGGGCTGGCCGGCGCCGCGCGTCGCCACCGGGCCGGTCCGCATCGTGCGATGCGACGTCGTCGGCAACGGCCATGTCCGCGCCATCATCAGCGGCGAGGATGGCGCGAGCCTGAAGGCGATGGCGTTCCGGTCCGCGGACACCCCGCTTGGCCAGGCGCTGCTGGGGGCGCCGACGCACCGGCGGCTATGGCTGGCAGGACGGGCGAAAACCGACGATTGGGGCAGCCGACCGGCCGCAGAACTGCACGTGGACGATGCGGCATGGGCCGATTGAACGAAAATTTCGCAAGACCGCTTGACCCCCGCCCGCCCCTCGCATAGTGAGCGCCTCCGTCGTCATCGACACGGCCCCTTCGTCTAGCGGTTAGGACGCGGCCCTTTCACGGCTGAAACACGGGTTCGATTCCCGTAGGGGTCACCATCGTCAAACAGAAAATGGCGGAACTGCGCCATTTCCGACGATCGGGTGAAACGGGCTCCCACTTTTGCACCATCGTTTTTCGTCGCTCGAGGGGCATGGATTGAAATGCCCCCCGAACTCGTTACGATTTGCCACCAGGACCGACTTTGAAATAGTCGCGCACACCGGTGCACGGCCCATGGCAGGGTTACGTCACTGTGGAGATCAGGGGCACCTGCCTCCTCCCGTTGAGCGCAAGAAGCGGCACGATGTGTTAGCTCAGCCCGAACGTCGACTTTGGTATCGCCGTGATGCGACAGGCAAGGTCGGCCTCTCCCGATGCAACGATGAAATGATCGGCCGCATCCACGATGCCCGTGGTGAACACGATGTCGCGCAGATACATCCTGTCCTCCATCGGCGCGGTCAGCGCGGGCGCGGCCTCCAGCAGCGGCTGGTCGTCGCTGCGAACGATCAGCGACGGGTCGTGGCGGTCAAGGATTGACCAGTATGTCCGGTAAATGCCGACCTTTCCGCTCGGCTCGACACCATGCCACAGGGTCAGCCAGCCATCGTCCGTCAGGATCGGCGGCGCGCCGCCACCCATGCGTGCGGTTGCAAGGGTGGACGCGCCGGGCCGGATGCCGGGGCGGCAATGCGGTTTCCAGTGCCGCGCATCGGGGGACACCGCCAGATTGATGGACGGCCCCGGACGCCACGCGCTGCCCGGCGGATAGGCGAAATACAGGTCGCCAAGCGGCCGCGTCTGCGCCCAATAACGCCCGTCGATCTGCCCTTCAAAGATCAGCATATCCTTGTTCTGATGGTCGAGCACGATGTCCTCGAACGCGAAATCAAGACCGTTATCGGAACGGTACAGGGTCGTGCAGTGCCGTTCCGGGCTGACGGAACACGTCGTCATCAGCCAGTGATCCCCACAGCGCGATACCCGTGCATCCTCAATACCATAGCATTGAAAGCTCGCATGCGGCGCAATCGCCCGGTCATAATGAAAGGCGACGACGCGCTGCCCGTCGGCATCCAGTTCGACCGGCAGGATCCAGGACAGCGACGTCAGCGCCATGACCGTCCATTGCTCCCCCCGGATCAGGAACTTGCGCGGATCGGCCATATCGACGCCGTCCAGCGGCCAGGCATCAAGGACATAGCTGCCGTCGTTCCAGCGGATCGCATGGACATGACCATCGACGATCGGGTGGCGCAGCGCCTCTGCCACCCGAACGAACAACACAAGATTGCCATTGCGCAACCGGGTCAGCCCGGGATTGAACGCACCCAGCACATAGGTTTCGGCATCCAGCTTTCCGGCCAGGGGGGACCGGGACAGATCGACATCATCGGGGCCGAAGATCAGTCGGTCGGCAGGAAATCCGGTCATTCATCCTCCATGTCGATGCGGGCAACGGCGGACGCCCTTAAACCACTCTATCCCCTTGATTGGCACCGGTTCCAAGCGTTGCCACGGATCATCGGGAAAACCCCGCCGAACCGCGGCGCGCATAAAAAATGAACGGCATTGTTCAATAATTATTGCCACCGCCCCTTGAAGCTGCTTCTTCGCAGGTGCACCTAAGTGTGATCGCGTAGAAATGAGTCGCCCGGCCAGGGGGCGACCAGAGACAGGGATAAATGGGATATGAACGGGTTTGGCATCAGCCGGGCAGCGGCGATTTTCGGTGCGCTGGCTATTTCCGGATGTTCTTCCCAGCCCGCGCCGCAAGCTCCCCCACCCCCGACGGTCACCGTGTCCACGCCGCTGGCGCGCGATGTCGTCGACTGGGATGAGTATACCGGTCGGTTCGAGGCGATCCAGGACGTGGAGCTGCGCGCCCGGGTGTCCGGCACGATCGAGCAGATCCTGTTCACTGATGGCCAGAATGTTCGTTCCGGCCAGCCCTTGTTCGTGATCGACCCCCGCCCCTATCGCGCCGCGCTGGCCCAGGCACAGGCACAGGCACAGCGCGCCCAGGCCGCGCTGTCCAATGCCCGTTCTGAGCTGTCGCGCGCCGACAAGCTGGTTGCCGCACAGGCGATCAGCCGCGAGGAGTTTGAAACCAAGCTGGCAGCGGTCCGCACGGCGGAGGCGGATCTGGCATCGGCACGGGCCAATGTCAGCACCGCGCAGCTCAACCTCGGGTTCACCACCGTACGGGCACCGGTCAGCGGGCGCGTGTCCAACCGCCGCGTCAGCCGGGGCAATTTCGTCGCAGAGGGTCAGACCGTGCTGACCCGCGTCGTTTCCGTCGATCCCATCTGGTTCACCTTTGACGGGGCAGAAAGCTTTTACCTGAAATATCTGCGGCAGGACCGATCGGGGGAGCGCGGTTCGTCGCGCAGCACGCCGAACCCGGTTGAAATTCAGCTGGCCGATGAGAGTGGCTGGAACTGGCGTGGCAAGATGGACTTTGTCGACAACGCCATCGACCCCGGTTCGGGCACCATCCGCGCCCATGCGGTCATCAGCAACCCGGGCGGATTCCTGACCCCGGGCATGTTCGGCCGCGCCCGGCTGCTCGGTTCCGGCACGTACAAGGCGATGCTGGTGCCGGAAGAAGCGGTGATTACCGATCAGACGCGCAAGCTGGTTTACGTATTGGGCAAGGGTAACAAGATTGAACCGCGGCCCATCGAAACGGGCCCGCCGGTCGAGGGGCTGCGCGTGGTCAAGGAAGGCCTGACGCTGCAGGACAAGGTGGTCACGACCGGCATCACCGCGCTGCAGCCGGGCATGGTCGTCACGCCGAAACAGGTTCCACTGAAGCCGCGCGCCGCGAACGCCGCGCCTGCATCCCAGCCCGTAACCACACCGCCAGCATCCGAAGCCAGCGCGGCGGAGTGATCCCATGAAGTTCCCCCACTTTTTCATTGACCGGCCCATCTTTGCGGCGGTCCTGTCAATCCTTGTGCTGGTATTCGGCCTTGTGTCGCTGCCGGTGCTGCCCGTGACGCAATATCCCGACATCGCGCCGCCGACGGTGGTGGTGTCGGCCAGCTATCCCGGCGCCAGCGCCGAAACCCTGGCCGAAACCGTTGCCGCTCCGCTGGAAGAAGCGATCAACGGCGTCGAAAACATGATCTACCTCCAGTCCTCGTCCACGGGCGACGGACAGGTACAGATCACGGTGACGTTCGCGCAGGGGACCAACGCCGATCAGGCCCAAGTGCTGGTGCAGAACCGCGTGGCCTCGGCTGAACCCCGCCTGCCGGAACAGACGCGCCAGATCGGCGTCACGGTGCTGAAAAACTCGCCCGACTTCCTGATGGTGGCGATGTTCTATTCGCCGGACGGGTCGCTTTCCGAACAATATGTATCCAATTATGTGGGCACCCAGGTTATCGATCGCGTGGCGCGCGTTCCGGGCGTCGGCAATGCCCAGGTATTCGGTGGCCGCGATTACAACATGCGCGTCTGGATCGATCCGGATCAGGCCGCTGCCCGCAACCTGACGGTGGACGAGATCATCGCCGCGGTTCGTGCACAGAACGCGCAGGTCGCCGTCGGCGGTGTCGGTCAGCCGCCCTTTACCAAGGATTCCGCCACCGCGTTTCAGCTGGGCATTCAGGCAAAGGGTCGCCTGACCACGCCGGAGGAATTCGGCGGCATCATCGTCAAGCGCGACGATGCCGGGGCGCTGACCCGCCTGCGTGATGTTGCCCGGATCGAGCTGGGTGCCGAAAACTACAACATCAACGCGTTCCTCAACAACCGGCCGACGGTTGCGATCGCCGTCAGCCAGTTGCCGGGATCGAACGCGCTGACCACAGCAGAGGCGGTTATCAAGGAACTGGACACCGCCAAGAAGAGCTTCCCACCGGGGATGACCTATTCCATCCCCTATAACCCGACCGAATATATCTCGGCGTCGATCGAGGCGGTGCAGCATACCCTGATCGAAGCCATCGTGCTGGTGTCGCTGGTCGTGCTGTTGTTCCTGCAAAGCTGGCGTGCGGCGATCATTCCGATCATCGCGATCCCGGTATCGCTGGTCGGCAGTCTCGCGGTGCTGTTTGCCTTTGGCTATTCGATCAACAACCTGTCGCTGTTTGGCATGGTGCTGGCCATCGGTATCGTGGTCGATGACGCGATCGTGGTGGTGGAGAATGTCGAACGTCTGATGGAGGAAAAGGGGCTGTCCCCGCTTCAGGCCGCCCATGAGACGATGGACGAGGTGTCGGGCGCGCTGATCGCGATTGCGCTGGTGCTGTGCGGGGTGTTCATCCCGACCAGCTTCATTCCGGGCATCTCGGGCACCTTCTATCAGCAGTTCGCGCTGACCATCGCCTCGGCAACCGCCATTTCGGCCTTTGTCTCGCTGACCCTGTCGCCGGCGCTTGCAGCGATCATCCTGAAGCCGAAGCATGATGCCGAGCCGAAGCCCGGCTGGCGCGGATGGGGCACGCGCTTTGCGCGCGGCTTCAATCGCGGCTTTGACTGGCTGTCAAATCGCTATGGCCGCCTGACCGCGCGCGCGGTGCGGACGCTGGCGATCGTCGGCATTGCCTATGTGCTGCTGATCGCAGTGACCGGGTGGCGGTTTGCCGCGACGCCCGCGGGATTCATCCCGCCGCAGGATCAGGGCTATGTGATCGTCGCTGCCCAGTTGCCGCCGGGTTCATCGCTGGAGCGGACAACTGCGCTGATGAAGCGGGCTCAGGAAATCGCGCTGGCCAACCCGGCCGTGCGTGACACCCCGGCCTTTGTCGGCCTGGACGGTGCCAGCTTCTCGACCGCGCCCAATACGGCCGCGATGTTCGTGGCATTCAAGGATCACAGCGTTCGCCCCCACGCCGATGTCGTGGCCAACGAGCTGCGCGCCGCCCTTGGCGAGTTGAACGAAGGGCTGTTGCTGGTCATCCCGCCGCCGCCCGTCCAGGGGATCGGCACCGGCGGCGGCTGGAAGATGATGATCGAGGATCGCGAAAACCGGGGCTATGCCGCGCTGGAACAGGCCACCTTTGCCATGATGGGTGCGGCAGCCCAGGCCGACGGGATTGCAGGGGCATTCAGCCTGTTCAACACCCGCACGCCGCGCCTGTACGCCGATGTCGATCGCGAACGGGCGGAACAGCTGGGCGTGCCGGTGCAGAACGTGTTTTCTACGCTCGGCACCTATCTCGGCTCCACCTATGTCAACGACTTCAACTTCCTCGGCCGCACGTTCCGTGTGACGGCACAGGCCGACGCCCCCTATCGCGATGAGATGGCGGATATCGGCCGGTTGAAGACTCGGTCCGCATCGGGGCAGATGGTGCCGCTGGACGCGGTGCTGACCGTCCGCAATGACGCTGGCCCGTATCGCGTGGTTCGTTACAACCTGTATCCCACGGCAGAATTGCAGGGCGATACGGTTCCCGGTTTTTCGACCGGACAGAGCCTGGCGACGATGGAAGCGCTGGCGGACAAGGTGCTGCCGGACGGGTTCAGCTATGAGTGGACCGAGCTGGCCTATCAGCAGAAACAGGCGGGCAACACGGGCATCATCGCCTTTGCGCTGGCCGTGCTGTTCGTGTTCCTGTTGCTGGCGGCCAATTACGAGAGCGTCGTGCTGCCGTTCGCGGTGATCCTGATCGTGCCGATGTGCCTGCTGGCCGCGATCATCGGGGTCAACATCATGGGCATGGACAACAACATCCTGACCCAGATCGGCCTGGTCGTGCTGATCGGTCTGGCGGCCAAGAACGCCATTCTGATCGTCGAGTTCGCCAAGCATAACGAGGATTCGGGCATGGGCACGCTGGAAGCGGCCGAGCACGCAGCGGCGCAGCGTCTGCGCCCCATCCTGATGACGTCGATCGCGTTCATCCTGGGCACGCTGCCCCTGGTGATCGGATCGGGTCCGGGTGCGGAGCTTCGCGCCGCACTGGGCGTTGCGGTGTTCTTTGGCATGATCGGCGTGACCGTGTTCGGCCTGATCTTTACGCCCGCATTCTATGTCATGAGCCGCAAGCTGGGCGATACCGTCGGCCGCAGGTTCAAGCGGCGGAAGGGCACCCCGCCCCCGCCCGCACAGGAACAGGAGGTGCCGGCATGAACCGCGCGCTCATCACCCTGATCCCGCTGTCCATGCTGGCAGCGTGCGCCGTCGGCCCGGATTACGCGCCGCCGACCACGCCTGGCAGCACGGCGGGAACCGGCACCGGCCAGTTTGCCGAGACGGCATCGAACACGGGCGTCGCACCGACGCCGCCGCCCGACCAGTGGTGGCGGCTGTATGACGACCCCAATGTCGACCGGCTGGTGACGGATGCGCTGGCGCACAACACCGACATTCGCCAGGCTGTCGCCAACCTGTCGCGTGCCCGCGCGGTGCTGATCCAGGCGACCGGCCGGCGGTTTCCGACCACGGACCTGTCGACCCAATATACCCGTCAGCGGACCGGCGGAAACCAGATCGGCGCGCAGTTCGGCGGACAGACCATTCCGTCGTTCGAAACCGATTTCTACCGTGCGGGTATCGATGCCAGCTATGAAATCGACCTGTTCGGGGGCGTCACCCGCGCGGTCGAGGCTGCGCGCGGCGATGTGGGTGCGGCACAGGCGCAGGTCGACGCAGCCCGCGTCTCGGTCGCGGCCGAAACGGCGCGGACCTATGCCCAGATCTGCAGCAACGCCAGCCAGATTGCCGTCGCACGCGAAACGGTGAAGCTGCAGCAGCAGACCGTCGATCTGACCAGGCGACTGTTCGACGCCGGGCGAGGCCAGCGCCGCGACCTTGATCGCGCAACGGCGCTGCTTGCGCAGAGCGAATCGCAGCTCCCTTCGCTGGAGGCGGAGCGCCGGGCCGCGCTGTATGCGCTGGCGACACTGACCGGCAAGCCGCCCGCCGAGATCGATGCAGCGGCCAACGGCTGCACCACCGCACCCCGCCTGAACCAGCTGATCCCGGTCGGCGACGGCGCCGCACTGCTTGCCCGGCGGCCGGATGTGCGCGCGGCCGAACGCCAGCTGGCAGCCGATACGGCACGGGTGGGGGTTGCCACGGCAGCCCTGTATCCGTCCATTTCGTTGCTCGGTTCGGTCAGCCTGGGTTCGCAGCAGCTCAACAACCTGGTCCAAAGCGACAGCGTGTCCTTCTCGCTCGGCCCGCTGATTTCGTGGAGCTTTCCCAACCAGTCGGCGGCGCGCAGCCAGCTGCGTCAGGCAGAGGCGGGTGCCGAAGGGTCACTTGCCGCCTTTGACGGGGCGGTCCTGACGGCCCTGCGCGAAGTGGAGCAGGCGCTTGCCCGTTATGCCGGCGAACTCGACCGCAACCGTGCGCTGCGCCGCGCGGTGGATTCGTCCGGCAATGCGGCCCGCCTGTCCAAGCTGCGGTTCGATTATGGCGCCGACAGCTTTTTGCAGCTGATCGCATCCGAGCAGGAGCGGGCCGAGGCGCGTGCAGCACTGGCGCAGTCCGACGCGGCGCTGGCCGATGCTCAGGTGACCCTGTTCAAGGCACTGGGCGGCGGCTGGGAAAATGCACCGGAGGCAAAGCGCCGGGAACCCTGATCGGCCCCTTTCACCCCGCCCTGCCCTGTGGCAGGGCGGCGGCGGGAGAGTGATGATGGCCGGACGCTATTTCGACGAATGGAACATCGGGGAGCGGATTGAACATCCGATCCGTCGCACGGTTACCGAAACCGACAATCTGTTGTTTTCGACGATGACCCATAACCCGCAGCCGCTGCACATCGATGCAGAAGCGGCGCGGGCCAGCGAGTTCGGCCAGATCCTGGTCAACGGCACCTTCACATTCGCACTCATGATCGGCGTGACGGTTGGGGAAACCACGCTGGGCACCCTGATCGCCAATCTGGGCTATGACGAGGTGCGGATGCCAAAGCCGGTGTTCATCGGCGACACGCTGCGCGCGGTCAGCGAGGTGAAGGCATTGCGGCCCAGCGCGTCGCGCCCTGGCCAAGGCATCGTCATCTGGCGCCATGAATTGTGGAATCAGCGGGACGAAATCGTCTGCCAGTGCCTGCGCAGTGCCCTGCTGCGCAGCAGGGCGCCCAGCGCCTAGAACGACGCCGCCAGCCGGTCCATCATCGCGCGGGCGGGGCTGGATGGCGAACGCTTTTCGACGCGCCCCTGCTCGATCCGGGCGACACGCCGGTGCAGGTCGATGCTGGCGGACACGAGGCCGGCGGCAACGGGGGGCAGGCGATCGAGCAGCGCGGGATCGGTCACCGGCGCACTGCCCAGCCGTCGCGACTGATCCATCGCATCCCGCTCCGGCAGTTCCCCGGTCAGCACCGCCCGCTGGGTCAGCAGCCAGGCGATGACGTGCATCAGGCGCGTCGTCACCTTCAACGATTCGCAGGAAAAGGATACCCGGTCGATCGGGTCCAGTCCGTGCCGGTCATCGGTGCCATACCGGTCGAAATAACTGCGCGCGTCGTCAGCCAGAACCATCGCCTCGGTATACAGGCTGTCGATCAGCCGGGCGTGAATTTCCGTCGTCGTTTGACCATCGCTCATCGGCGATCGATGCCATAATAGGCCCCGCCACTCCAACGCTTTCATCGCTGCCCATGTCTCAATCCGGCGCGATGCAGACCGCGCGTCAGGCGATGATATCCGGCACCAGCCAGTCCTCGATGATCGCCATTTCGTCCTTGAGCCGCAGCTTGCGCTTTTTCAGCCGGGCAAGCTGCAATTGATCCGACGACCCGGCATCGGTGAGGGCGTTGATGGCCGCATCCAGATCGCGATGCTCGATCCGCAGCGCTTCCAGTCGCCGGGTCAGCTCTGTTTCGTCCATCGACACGCAATCTCCCCCCGCCCGATCACCGCCGGTCGCATCCCCGCAACCATATATCGAAGGCGCCGAATCAGCACGCGACAAAGCTGCGGACCCGTGATTTACTCAATGACCCGGCAACACAAGCAAGGAGGTCTGTTCTATGCAGAACGCACATCACGCCGCGCTGGAGCAAAAACACGCATTGCTCGACCGCAGGATTGCTGACGAGGCACAACGACCCAGGCCGAACACCGGACTTCTCGCCGACCTTAAGCGCAGGAAATTGCGGGTGAAAGAGGAACTGGAGGGCATCTGACCCACCAGCTTCCGGTAACGAAGGGGCGCGGACGCGATGGCGTTTCGCGCCCAATTCGTGTCCGGCGAGCTATATTGCGAGTCGGCCAACCGACCGCGGCAGGTCAGCCGAACGGGATCAGCGGTTTCGGTTTGGGCTTGGTCCCGGCCCTGGCCTGGCCGCCGACAGGCTTGCGAGCCGAGAGCGGATCAACCTTGTTGTCAAAGGCGATGCCCAGCCGGCCGTCCGTTGCCCAGGCCACGGAACCCTTGATCCAGCCGATGCCCCGGATTTCGATTTGCACAGGGGTTCCGATGGCAGCCATGGCGGGATATTCGGCCATCAATCCGCCTTCCGACAGATTGCGGATCCGCACCTGCGTTTCCGAGCGGCCGTCCACCTTCAGCTTGGCGGTCAGCAACAGGCTGTCGCGCGCGGCATTGCGTTGCCCGGCCGACATTGCCGCGTTGCCATTGCCATTGTCGAACGACTGCCGTTCCATCAACCCGACCAACTGTTATTGTTCGGGAAGAAGCTAACGCAAAGGCTTATCCAAAGCGTTAACGGATCACTCGTCCCGCGAAATCTTCTCGTTCCGCTCGTGCCGT
Organism: Sphingomonas eleionomae; assembly: GCF_049889035.1. NCBI lineage: Bacteria > Pseudomonadati > Pseudomonadota > Alphaproteobacteria > Sphingomonadales > Sphingomonadaceae > Sphingomonas > Sphingomonas eleionomae. The sequence goes on from NZ_JBLTWP010000001.1 coordinate 783,797, forward strand.
TCCTGCGCCTCGACGGTCATCGTGGCGATGGGGGGCGCCTCCAGTCGGCCGAGCGAAATCGGCTCGCCCGTGACTTCGCAATAGCCATATTCGCCATCGTCCAGCCGCCGGAGCGCCGCGTCGATCTTTGACACCAGCTTGCGCTGCCGATCGCGGGTCCGCAGTTCGATCGACCAATCGGTCTCGCTGGACGCACGATCGGTCAGGTCGGCCTCGCGCAGCGGTTCGGATTGCAAGGTAGAGAGCGTGCCCTGCGCTTCCCGGTGGATGGCTTCTTTCCACGCCAGCAGCTTTCGGCGGAAATAGGCCTGTTGCCGCTCATTCATGAACGGTTCGTCCGGCGACGGCCGATAGCCGTCATCCATGCCGTCATTCGCTACTAGGGGTACACCCTCCGGCCCGCCCGCGTCGCCCAACACAGTCGCCATAAACTCTCTCCACACTGGCGCTGCCCCGCCCGGCGGCGCCGTTCGATGGCGCGCCTATAGGGGTGCTGACAGCGCGCGACAAGGCCGCGAATCTTCCGATACCGCGAACGCATCAATGCAGCGCACCATTTGCGTCGCCGGATAGATGGCGGCCATTTTCACGCCGCACGTCGTTAACTTTCGCCGCATTGCTTTCGTTTCAAAATCGGACGTTAACCATAATAATCACCAAGGTTGGTCATAGAATTGATCTGTTTCGGTTGAACTGATGGTTAACGAACTTGCGCTTAATGTTTTGTTCTGCACTTCATTCTATCGAACGGCGCACATGCCGTTGCGACCCATCCGCACATCGGGGGCCGCGGCATAAGGGAAGTGACGATCATGTCTGTGAAGATGGCCTTGGCAAAACTTTGTGCCTGCGCAGCGGGCGGCGCTCTTGTCGGCGGCGGTGCAGTCCATATGGCCGACCAGGCCCAGGCGGAACGCGGCGCATCCTACAGCGTCGGCGCGGGCGAGATTGCCAAGAAGCGCGTGGTCAAGCGCCAGGTCGAGGGCAGCGAGGCGCGCCGCATCTATGCCGAGGGCGGCAGCAAGATGACGCGCCGGATCATCAAGAAAGGCCGGACCGAAACCGCCTGCGTTCCCGCAGTCGTCACGATGACCAGCCAGGGCGCGCCGGTGCCGCTGGGCGGCGAAGTGCCGATGGTGTCGGGCGGCGGCGGCTTTGCGGCGCCGGTAATGGTCGGCGGCACGGGCGGCTTTGTTGGCGGCGGCGGCTTTTTCGGCGGCGGCTTCTTTGGCGGCGGCGGTGGCGGTGGTGGCGGCGTCGTCATCTCGTCAACCTCGAGTTCCAGCGGCGGCTCCACCAGCACCAGCGGCGGGTCGACCAGCACGGGCGGCTCGTCCACCTCGACGGGCGGGTCCTCCACGTCCACGGGCGGCTCTTCGACGTCGACCGGCGGCTCCTCGACTTCCACGTCGTCGGGTGGATCGAGCGGCGATGTGTCGTCCTCTACCTCGACGGGCGGATCGTCCACGTCGACCTCGACGGGTGGCTCCTCCACATCGACGTCCACGGGCGGTTCTTCGACGTCCACGTCCAGCGGCAACGTGTCCTCAACGTCCAGCTCCAGCGGCGATGTGAGTTCATCGTCCAGCGGCAATGTGTCGTCTTCGACCTCGACCAGCTCGAGCGGCGACGTTTCTTCGTCCACGTCGACGTCATCGTCCACGTCCTCGTCCAGCTCGACCAGCTCTTCGACGTCGAGCGGGTGGAGCTCGAACGGGGGCTATCATCCCCCGTCCAGCAGCGGCGGCGACAATCCCGGCGATCCGGGTGGCCCGGAACCGGTTCCGGCACCGCCGATGCTGTTGCTGTTCGGCGGCGCGGCTGGCGCGCTAGTCCTGCGCAAGCGGTGGCAGCGTCGCCGGGAAACGGCCACGGCCTGATCCCGTCCGGCGGGCCGGCATGGGCCGACTGGTCCGGCCAGCCGCATCCGGGCAAACCCCGGCTTGCCTAGGGACGGCACGCGCGCCATAGCGCGGCCATGCATGACCTACGCCTGATCCGCGAAAACCCTGCTGCATTCGACGCCGCGCTGACGCGGCGCGGGGCAGAACCGCGCTCCGCCGAAATCCTGGCGCTGGACGAGCGCCGCCGCGCGCTAACCACGGAATTGCAGACGGTTCAGTCGCGCCGGAACGAGGCGTCGAAGCTGATCGGCGCAGCCATGGCAAAGGGCGATCCGTCCGCTGCCGAGGCGCTGAAGGCAGAGGTCGCGGCGCTGAAGGACCGGATGCCCCAGCTGGAGGGCGAGGAACGCCGGGCGGGCGAAACGCTGGACGCGCTGCTTGCCGGCATCTCCAACCTGCCCGCCGACGATGTGCCGGAGGGCGCGGACGAGGCCGGCAATGTCGAGCAAAAGCGCTGGGGCACCCCGCCGTCGTTCGACTTTGTACCGCGCGAACACGCCGATCTGGGACCGGCGCTGGGCATGGATTTCGAAGCGGGCGCGGCGATCAGCGGCGCGCGCTTCACGGTCCTGCGCGGTGCCATGGCCCGGCTGCACCGGGCGCTGGGCCAGTTCATGCTGGATCATCAGACCGCCGTGCATGGCTATCAGGAAATGGCCCCGCCGCTGCTGGTGCGCGATCACGCGGCCTTTGGCACCGGCCAGTTGCCGAAGTTCGAGGAGGATTTGTTCAAGACGACGGACGGCCGTTACCTGATCCCCACGGCTGAGGTCAGCCTGACCAATCTGGTGCGCGAACAGATCCTGGCCGCCGATGCCCTGCCACTGCGCTTTACGGCGCTGACGCCCTGTTTCCGGTCGGAAGCGGGCGCGGCGGGGCGCGACACGCGCGGTTTTATCCGCCAGCATCAGTTCGAGAAGGTCGAACTGGTCGCCATTGCCACGCCGGACCAGTCCGAGGCGGAACATGAGCGGATGGTGGCGGCGGCGGAAAGCGTGCTGGAGGCGCTGGCCCTGCCCTATCGCCGGATGCTGCTGTGCACGGGCGACATGGGCTTTGGCGCGCGCAAGACGTGGGACCTGGAGGTATGGTTGCCCGGACAGGGCGCGTATCGCGAGATTTCCAGCGTATCGAACTGCGGCGATTTCCAGGCGCGCCGGATGAACGCGCGCTATCGGCCGGAGGGTGAGAAGGCGACACGGTTCGTCCACACCCTGAACGGTTCCGGCCTGGCGGTCGGGCGCACACTGGTTGCGGTGATCGAGAATTACCAGAACGCCAATGGCAGCGTGACCGTGCCCGAAGTACTGCGGCCCTATATGGCGGGGATCGAGCGGCTGGACCCGGCCAACTGATGCGCATCCTGCTGACCAATGACGATGGCTATCATGCCCCCGGCCTGTCGGTGCTGGAGGAGATTGCGGCCACCCTGTCCGACGACGTGTGGGTGGTGGCACCGGCCGACGAGCAATCGGGTGCCGGCCATTCGCTGACGCTCACCCGGCCGCTCCGGGTGCGCCGGTTCGGCGAGCGACGCTTTGCGGTCAGCGGGACACCGACCGATGCTGTGATGATGGCGGTTGCCAAGCTGATGAAGGACAGTCCGCCCGACCTGATCCTGTCCGGCGTCAATCGCGGTGCCAATCTGGGCGAGGACGTAACCTATTCGGGCACCGTATCGGCGGCAATGGAGGGCGCGCTGGCGGGCATCCGGTCGATCGCGCTAAGCCAGGTCTATGCGCGAGAGGCGATGGGCGATGCCGTGCCGTTCGATGCGGCCAGGGCATGGGGCGAACGCGTGCTGCGCCCGATCATCGCAGCAGAATGGACGCCGCGAACGCTGGTCAACATCAACTTTCCCGCCCTTCCCGCCGCCGATGTGCGCGGCGTGCGCGTCGTCGAACAGGGGTTTCGCGACTATGGCCGGTTGAACATCGTGACCAACCGCGATCCGCGCGGGTATGAGTATCACTGGTTCGGTCTGGGCGCGGTGCCGAGCACGCCGGCGCACCATACCGACCTTGAGGCGGTGGCGGATGGCTATGTTGCTGTAACGCCGCTGCATTTGGACCTGACGCACCGGGAATCCATGGCTATGCTGGCACAGGCTTTGCGCTGAAGCCGGAACGGGGGGACGCCATGGATCGGGGCATCTGGATTACCGTGCTGTTGCCATTGTTGGCGACGACGGCGGGCTGCATCCCGCGCCAGGCATACCGGCCCCCTGCCCCGCAAGTCAGCGGGCCAATCGACCCCGCGCCCCTGCCCGAACCCGGTTACGAACGGCAGGATGCGGATGTCGTCGCACTGCCGACGGCAACACCGGCATGGGAAGCGCGACCGGTCGTCGCCGATGCGCGGACGGTGGCCGGATCACGCTATACCGTTGCGCCGGGCGATACATTGCGCTCGATTTCGGCAAAGACCGGTGCGGGGTCAGAGGCGATTGCGCGGGCCAACGGCCTGACCCAGCCCTACACCATCCGGCGCGGCCAGACGCTGACCATCCCCGCGGGCCGATATCACCGCGTCAAGGCGGGCGAGACCGGCATTGCGATCGCGCGTGCCTATGGCGTGCCATGGCGCGACGTGCTGGCCGCCAATGCGCTGGAGCCGCCCTATCTGCTGCGCGTCGATCAGCGCATCCTGATCCCCGATGCGGCAACGGCCGTCGTCGCGCCGCCGCCCGCTCCTCTGCCCGCAGTAGCAGGCACCCCGGCATCGGCACGGCGGCAGGCGGCGTTCGAACTCGATATCGACTCCCTTGTCACCGGGGGTGAGCCAGCCCTTGGCCCGGCCGAAAAGCCTGCCGCGGCGACGGCGTCGTCCGCTCGCATCCTGCCGCCGTCAGCGGCCGTCGCGGACACCGCGCGGTTCAATGGCCGGTTCGACTGGCCGGTCGACAATGGCGCCATCGTCAAGCGGTTCGGCCCCGGCGCATCGGGCGAGCGACTGGACGGGGTCAAGATCGGCGTTCCGGCCGGCACCCCCATCCGGGCGACCGCAGACGGCGTCGTTGCCTATACCGGCACGTCGGTCGCGACGCTGGGCGGTATCATCATGGTCAAGCACGGGTCGGAATGGACCAGCGTCTATGGCCATGCCAGCCGGTTGTCTGTGCAGCGGGGCCAGGCGGTGAAACGCGGCCAGATCATCGGATATACCGGCAGCACCGGTCAGGCCGACCGGCCGCAGCTTCATTTCGAACTGCGCAAGGGCCGCGATCCGGTCGACCCCGCCAAGCAATTGCCGTCCCGCAAATGAGGTTGCCGCCCGGCGACCGCCGCACGGGCCAGGCGATGCGACGTGCATCCCGGATGCCGGTCTGGCTGTCGATCGCATGGCGGGTGGCAGGCGTGATCGGGATGGTGGGCCTGGCCATTGCCGTCCACTGGTTCGATCGCGCCGGGCTTCGCGACAATTATGACGGCCAGATCAGCTTCCTGGACGTCGTCTATTTTACGATGATCTCGATCACCACCACGGGTTATGGCGACATCGCCCCGGTGACGACACAGGCGCGGATGTTCGATGCACTGATCGTGACGCCGATCCGGGTGTTTATCGTGCTGCTGTTCATCGGCACCACCTATGATTTCGTGATCCGCCGCACATGGGAGAAATGGCGCATGGCGCGACTGCAACGGACCCTGACCGGGCATATCGTCGTCGCCGGATATGGCACGACCGGATCCGAAGCGATCTGCGAGTTGATCGCGCGGGGCCACGACGCGGGCCGGATCGTGGTGATCGACAGCGATGCCGATGCGCTGGCCGCCGCAGAGGCGATGGGCTGCATCGTCCTGCCCGGTGATGCGACCCGCGATCAGACGTTGATGGACGCCCGCATTGCGGATGCCTGTTCGATGATCGTGTCGGCAGGACGCGACGACACATCGATCCTGATTACCCTGACGGCTCGCCACCTTGCGCCAGAATTGCCAATCAGCGTGATCGTGAAGGCAGAGGACAATGAACTGCCCGCGCGTGCCGCCGGGGCAACGACGGTCATCAATCCAGTAAGCTTTGCCGGACTGTTGCTGGCCGGATCGTGCCAGGGCGGCCATGTGGCGGAATATCTGCTCGACCTGGCATCGGTCAGCGGAAAGGTGGCGCTGGCCGAACGTCCGGCACGGGCGGACGAGGTTGGAAAGCCGCTGTCGGCGATCACCACCGGCCTTGGCCTGCGGCTGTACCGCGACGGTGCGCCCCATGGCTTTTTCGAAGATGCAGCCGCCCGGATCGAACCAGGCGACATCATCGTGGAAATCGTCCGGCCGTAAGGAACGCCGATCATGTCCATCCCGCCCCGGATCCTGACCATCGCACTGCTGATCGCATCGAACGTCTTCATGACCTTCGCGTGGTACGGCCATCTGAAATACAAGCAGGTGCCGATCGTGATCGTCATCCTGGTCAGCTGGCTGATCGCGCTGCCCGAATATTTCCTGGCGGTGCCGGCCAACCGAATCGGTTCCGCCGTCTATTCCACCGCACAGCTCAAGGGCATTCAGGAAGTGATTTCGCTCAGCGTCTTTGCGCTGTTTTCGATCCTGTATCTGGGCGAACGGATCACGGCCAACCACCTGATCGGCTTTTCGCTGATCGCTGCCGGAGCGTTTTTTCTATTTCGCGGCGCCGGCAACTGACGCCGGTCAGCGGGCGTCCGCCTCAACGATCCGTTCCCGCAGCGACCGGACGAATATCCCTGCGCGCGTGACCTGATTGCGCGCGGCGCCGGCCATCTGGATCAGCGCAGGATCCGCCTCGGACTGTCCGGCAACCATTTCCAGCGCCGCCAGATAATTGCTGGCCGCGGCAAGGGGCTGAGCGATATCGTGGGTAAACTGACGAGCAGCCAGAACGGGCGACCGGGCGATGTCCTCTGCCTCGACCTGCGCAATGTCAAAGACCACGCCGCAGATCAGGCCATCGACCCAGTCGCCGCATAGCTGCAGCGGACGGACGCCACCGGCCTTTTCCTGCTGATGAACGACAAGCCGAACGGGGTCCGGCCTTTCGCGGGACGATTCAGCGATCACACGCGCCGCATCCATCCGGGATTCCTGCGCCCAATGCGCGGACCAGCGCGTCAGACTGTCCAGCTGATCATTGGCAAGCCCAAGCTGCGAAGCGGCATTGCCGTCCCAGCGGAGCTGGTCGGTCGTCGGCTCCCACGTAAAATATGCGATTGGAAACGTCATGCCTGGACCGCCGGGCTATGCCCGCCCGGCGAGCCCGATCGTCCCGCCGGGCGGGCGGATGCAAGGCTGGCAGTCCCCCCGATCGCCGCCATCGCACCCATACGAACTCGCCCCGACAAACAACGCTTGACTCACCATCCCTATAACCGGGTCACGGGACAAGATCAGTATTTTCCACATTTTCAAAGCGTGTCGTCGGCGACCAGACCCGCATGAAAGGCAAGGCGAAGGACAGTGGAAAGCGAACGCGCCTCCAGCTTGTCCATCAGGTTGGCCCGGTGCACTTCGACCGTCCGGACGCTGAGGCCGAGGCGGTCGGCAATCACCTTGTTCGGCGCGCCATCGATCAACAGGTCGAGCACAGCCCGCTCGCGCGGGGACAACCGGCCGATCAGCGCACGGGCATCGCCGCGGATCTGCTCACGCGCGCGCGCTTCCTCCAGCGCGGCAAAGCCCAGCTCGATCGCGTCGAACAGCTGCTCCGGCTGATACGGCTTTTCGACAAACTCGACAGCGCCCAGTTTCATCGCCTCGACCGCGGAGCGGATGTCGCCCGAACCGGTCACCATGACGACGGGAAAGCGTGCGGCCATCGGCTGCAATTGTCGCAGCACGTCGATGCCCGACGTGCCTGGCATCCGGATATCCAGCAACACGACGCCGTCGTCGCGCCCGTCGATGCCGTCCAGAAACGCATCGCCAGTGGGATAACCGGTAACCATCCAGTTGGGACGAGTACCCATCAGTGCCCGCAACGAATTGCGGACCTCTTCTTCATCGTCAACGATGTAGACGAAACGAACCATGGCCCAACTCTACGCAATATCCACAGGGTCGCAACAGCAATCAGGGCCGTTCACCATTAATTACCGCGAAAGCATGGCTTTCTTTTCTGAAGAAATGCCGCCCCGCCCTCCAGTGCGTCAGATGTGCCGCGCGCGGTGCGCTGATCCGCGGCTTCCCTGGCCAGCGCACCGGCATAATCCTGCTCAAGCGATGCCTGTACCCCGCGCCGGATCAGGCCAAGCGCAACCGTCGGCCCGGCAGCCAGCCGATGCGCCAGCGCCAAGGCGGCCTTGTCCAGTTCGTCATCAGCGACGACCGTGTGAATCATCCCCCAGCCAAGCGCCTTGTCCGCCGCAATCCGTTCGCCCAGCATCATCATTTCCAGCGCACGAGCGCGCCCGATCTGGCGCGGCAACATCCAGCTTGCGCCGCCATCGGGCACCAGACCGATATTGATGAACGCCTGCAGGAAATAGGCGGTGTCGCTGGCCACACAGAAATCGGCGGCCAGGGCAAGGCTGCATCCGATCCCGGCTGCGGCGCCGCGAACGGCGCTGACCACGGGCACGGGCAGATCGGCGATGGCGGCCATCGTGGGATGATAATGATCGGCCAGCGCGCGATGCGTCGCCTCGCCCGGGTCACCGCCAGCCATCGCCGCACCGGCCACATCCGCGCCGGAGCAGAAGGCCCGCCCCGCCCCCCGGATCAGGACAGCGCGCGCATCGCCACGGTCGGTCAGTGCCTGACGCAGGGCATCGAACAGTTCCGGCGGCGCGGCATTCAGCCGGTCCGGGCGGTTCAGCGTCAGCACCAGCACGGCCCCGTCGCGTTCGTTGATCAGCATTGTCACCCGCCCCCTGCAACCCCGCCCCGGCCATTGCGCAATTGCCGGCCTGTGGCATACTCGATGTTCGAAACATGGCGGATGGATCGAATGATGGCAACGGCGCTGGATATGAAATCGCGGATCAGCGATGCCGAATGGCAAGCGCGGCAGCAGCTGGCCGCGTGTTATCGGGTTTTCGACATGCTCGGCTGGTCGGAAATGATCTACAACCACATCACGCTGAAAGTGCCGGGTGAGGATACCGCATTCCTGATCAACCCCTTTGGCCTACACTTCAGCGAGGTGACGGCATCCAAGCTGGTCAAGATCGACATTGACGGCAACACGCTGGATGGCAGCCCCTATCCGGTCAACCGGGCGGGCTTTACCCAGCATTCGGTGTTCCACCGCAACCTGCCCGACGCGCATTGCATCATCCATACGCATACCACGGCGACCATGGCCGTCTGCGCCTCTAGCGCCGGGCTGCGCCCGACCAATTTCTATGCCTGCTCGCTGATCGGACAGATCACCTATCATGATTTCGAAGGGGTGACGGTGCGCCCGGACGAAGGCGAGCGCCTGCTGGCGAGCCTTGGCGACAAGCGGGTGATGCTGCTGCGCAATCACGGTCCGGTGGTCATGGGTCGCACCCTGCCCGAGGCGTTCCTGACATACTGGTCATTGCAGCGCGCCTGCGAGATCCAGCTGGCGACGGGGTCGCTGGGCGAGGCGATCGAGGTGCCGGACGCCGTCATTGCCGTTCACCAGCGCGACCTGAGCCTGGTTCAGGCGCCCGGCGGCACCGGCGCAGCGGACTTTGCCGCCATGGTGCGCCTGGTCGACCGGATCGATCGGAGCTGGCGTGACTGAACGCTCGACAAATGCCCGGCGGCAATTAGGGTCCGTCCGTCATGACCCGCTTTACCGTCAATAATCAGCCTGTTGAATATCGGCTGGACCCCGCCACGCCCCTGCTCTGGGCACTGCGCGATGCATCCAACCTGACGGGTACGAAATATGGCTGCGGCACCGGGCATTGCGGCGCGTGCACCGTGGATATCGACGGCGATGCGCGGCGGTCCTGTCAGGTGCCGATCGGCAGCATCGAAGGGGCATTCGTGACCACGATCGAAGGGCTGTCGCGCGACCGCAGCCATCCGGTGCAGCAGGCACTGCTGGCATCGAACGCGCTGCAATGCGGATATTGCGCACCGGGGATCGTCATGGCCGCAGCGGCGCTGATCCGCGCACGGCCCGATCCGTCGGACGAGGAGATTGTCGAGGCATTGGCTCATCTGTGCCCTTGCGGCAGCTATCCGCGCATCGTCCCTGCCATCCAGCAGGCGGCAAGGGTCGCCCGCGGTGATGAAACGATTGAGCCGTTCGGCACGGTGCCGACAGGGGATGCTTCCTGACAAACCGCTTTCAGCGCAATTCAGCCACGGCTCATCCTGGCGCGCCTAGATCGGGGTCATAGCCGGACTTCCGGCCGCAGGAGAGCCAATGATGCGCCATTCCCTTTTGTTCGGCCTGATCGCCGCCACTGCCCTGTGGCCCGTCCCGGCTAGTGCCGCCACCGGATCCGATCCGCGCAAGACAAGTCCGTCGGCCCTCAACACCCTGCCCTTGCCCGTCGGCGTGGCAGCGGAGCCTGAACTGTTCATGCAGGACCGGGAACGCGGCCAGCGAGGCCAGCGGGGGAACTGGGGCAATGGCAATCGCGGCGGCCGGAGTGGCGGCGAAAACCGCCAGCGTTGGGGCGGCGGCGAGGGTCAGCAGCGCCAGCCCCGGCCGGAGTTCCGGCAGGAACGCCGGGACGACAGGCAGGAGTTTCGTGGCGAGCGTCGCGACGACCGCCGGGAGTTCCGGGTCGACAGGCGCGATGATCGCCAGGATTTCCGGCAGGAGCGGCGCGAGGATCGCGGTGCGTTCCGCAATGGTCAGGTGACTCAGGAACAGTTCCGCCGGGATCGCCGCGACGATCGCCAGGATTTCCGGCGCGACCGCAATGACGACCGGCGCGATTTCCGGGTGGACCGGCGCGAGGATCGCCGTGATTTTCGCATGGATCGCCAAGACTTGCCCCGGGATCGCAACGACGATCGCGGCTGGGACCGAAACGGCAATTGGGGCCGCAACTATGGCGACTGGCGTGACAATCAGCGGTATCGCCAGGGATGGGACGACCGGCGCGGCTGGAATCGCGGCTGGAGCCGGGACAACCGCTATAACTGGCGCTGGTACCGCGAGCGCAATCGTCAAGCCTATCGCCTGCCGCGATATTACGCACCGCAGGGCTGGGGCTATGGCTATCGCCGGTTTTCGGTCGGCATAACGCTGGGGTCGTTCCTGTTTGCCCCGAATTACTGGATCAACGACCCGTTCAGCTATCGACTGCCGCCGGCATACGGCGCGTTCCGCTGGGTCCGTTATTATGACGATGCGCTGCTGGTCGATCTGCGGACCGGTCAGGTGGTTGATGTGGTCTATGACATCTTCTGGTAAGCGGATGCCCGATTGAACCAGAGAGGCCGGGGGCGACCCCGGCCTCTTGCGTTTCGGGACCCATCGGGGGCAAGACCGGCATCGTGAAGACGACGACCCGACGCCCCCCGGAGCCGAGCCCCGTCCGTGCCGAGATCGGCGCGCACGTCAAGGCGCGGCTTGACGCCAATCCCCGACTGAAACGCGCCAATATCCCCAATGCCGACATTTATTTCGGCGCGGATTTCATTCCGCAGGCGACGTGCGACCTGATGATTGCGCGGATCGATGCGGGCAGCCGCAAATCGACGCTGCTGTCCGACAGCGCCGACCCCTATTTCCGCACCAGCGACAGTTGCGACCTCGATCGCTGGGCGCCGGATATCCAGCCGGTGGACGAGGCGATTGCCGACCTGTTGGGCATCCATCCCAATTATGGCGAAACCATTCAGGGCCAGCGATATGCGCCCGGCCAGCAATTCCGCGCGCACCACGATTTCTTTCATTCCACCGAAAGCTATTGGGCGGACATGCAGAAATCGGGCGGCCAGCGCACGTGGACGGCGATGATCTTCCTGAATGACGTGGAAGAAGGGGGCGCCACCTGGTTTCCGCTGGCCGGGGTCAAGTTTCGGCCGAAGCGCGGGTTCCTGCTCGCGTGGAACAACATGCTGGCCGATGGCAGCCCCAATTACGACACCCTGCACGAAGGGATGGCGGTGACGCAGGGCACCAAATACATCATCACGAAATGGTTTCGCGAAGGGCCGTGGATCCGTTGACGGCGTGATTGCCACGTCCGTCGTCGCTTCGCAGCGAGAACAGAGCCAGGATCAGGCGGCTACCGGCTCCTGGACCAGGGCATCGGTAAACCGCTTGCGCCACCACAGCACATCCTCGCGCTCCACATTGTCCATCATGGACCGCCAGCGCGCCTGTCGCTCATCCAGCGGCATCCGCAGCGCACGCAGCAGCGCGTCCGACATTTCATCCGCGCTGAACGGATTGACCAGCACGGCCCCCTCGCCGAGCTGCGCTGCGGCGCCCGCAAAGCGCGACAGGATCAGGACACCGGGATCGTCGGCGTTCTGGGCTGCGACATATTCCTTGGCCACCAGGTTCATGCCGTCGCGAAGCGGCGTGACCAGCCCGATCCGCGCCGCGCGGTAAATGCCGGCCAGCACGTCGCGAGGATACCCCTGATTGACGTAGCGGATCGGCACCCAGTCCATATCGGCATAGGCCCCGTTGATGTGACCGGCCAGCCCCTCCAGCGAGGCGCGGATTTTCCGATAGCTCTCGACAGCGCCGCGCGACGGGGGCGCGATCTGCAACAGGAACACTTCCTTGCGCTCCTCCGGATGGTCGGCAAGGAACCGCTCATAGCCCAGAAACCGTTCTTCCAGCCCCTTGGAATAATCGAGGCGGTCGACCCCGACGATCAGGTCGCGGCCAACGGCACTGTCCTTCATCCGGCGATAGGTCAGGCGGGCATTGGTCGTCTGTGCGGCCGCAACAAACTCTCGCGTGTCGATGCCGATGGGACAGGTCATCACCCGGACGTGCCGGTCGCCAAGGGTCAGCAGGTCGCCATCCAGTTTCGCGCCAAGATCGCGGACTGCAAAATCGACGAAGCTGTCCAGCCATTCCTCGGTGTGAAAGCCGATCAGGTCATAGGCGAACATCGTCCGACCCAGATCGGCGGCTTCCGGCATCGTGTTGAGTAGCCGGCGGGGCGGCCATGGGATGTGCAGGAAAAAGCCGATCCGGTTGGTGCAGCCGCGGTCGCGCAGCATCTGGCCCAGCGGGAACAGATGATAATCCTGAACCCAGACCAGATCCGATTTGTCGATCAGCGGCCGGACAGTTTCGGCAAACCGATCATTGACCCGCTGATAGCCGCCGGCAAACCCCCGCTCATATTCGGCAAGGTCGATGCGATAGTGGAACAGCGGCCATAGCGTTCGGTTGGCATAGCCGTTGTAATATTCCTCGATATCCTGCGGCTCCAGGTCAACCGTGGCGCTGGTAACGCCCTGCGCCCGCTGAAAATGGATATGCCCGTTGAAGCTGTCCGTTGTCTCCCCAGACCAGCCGAACCAGATGCCGCCCATTTCGCGCAGCGCCGCAGACAATGCCACCGCCAGACCGCCCTGCGCTCCGTTCTGACCGTCACGCGGCGCCGAAACGCGGTTCGAAATGACGATCAGGCGGCTCATCTTATGGCACTCCATGGTTTGCTGAGCAGAACAGCGCAGTTGATCATGCCGACCAGCGAATAGGTTTGCGGGTAATTGCCCCACAATTCCCCGGTCGCCGGATCGATATCCTCGGACAGCAGGCCGGCGGCGGTGCGGCGGCTGAGCATTTCGTCAAACAATGCCCGCGCATCGGCGTCGCGGCCGGTGAAATGCAGCGCCTCGATCAGCCAGAAGGTGCAGACGTTGAACGCCGTTTCGGGCAGGCCGAAATCATCCTCCGTGTCATAACGCAGCATATGGCTGCCCCGGCGCAGACCCTGTTCCACGGCGGTCAGCGTGTCCTGAAAGCGGGGATCGTCCGGCGTCAGGAACCGAAGGTCCAGAAGCTGAATCAGGCTGGCGTCCAGATCATCGCCGCTGAACGTCGCCGACATGCGCCGGGTGTCCGGCCGCCAGGCCGCGCCCTCGATCGTTGCGCGCATTGTATCCGCCCGACCGGCCCAGAAGGTCGCACGATCACCAAGGCCCAGCCGCTCCCCCGCCTTGGCCAGCCGGTCGCACGCCGCCCAACACATGGCGGCGGAATAGGTGTGGACAGACTGGCGGGTGCGCAGTTCCCAAAGGCCCGCATCCGGCTGATCATACACGGCAAAGGCGCGTTCGCCGACCCGTTCCAGCGCGGCGAAATCCTCCTCGCCCGCCATACGGAGCAAGCGCTCGTCGAAAAATGCCTGCACGTTGGACAGGACGATCTGGCCATAGGCGTCGTGCTGAACCTGTTCATAGGCCTGATTGCCGACGCGCACCGGCCCCATGCCGCGATAGCCGGACAGGCGGGGCGCCTCTGCCTCGATCAGCGTCTTTTCGCCGAGCAGGCCATAGAGCGGCTGGATCGCACCACCCTTGGCATCGTCGACGATGTTGCGCAGATAGCCGAGATACCCCTCCAGCACGTCCAGCGCACCGACGCGGTTCAGCGCCTGAACCGTGTAATAGGCGTCGCGGATCCAGCAATAGCGATAGTCCCAGTTGCGCTGCGATCCGGCATGTTCCGGGATCGACGTGGTCAGCGCGGCGACGATCGCCCCGGTTTCCTCATATTGGCACAGCTTCAGCGTGATCGCGGAACGGATGACGACATCCTGCCATTCCAGCGGGGTGGCAAGGCCGCGCGCCCAATGCTGCCAGTGATGGGTGGTATAGGCGAGCATTTCGTCCATCGTGGTCGCAATGTCGCCCGAAAAACTCTCATCCGGACCGAGGAAGAAGTGCAGCGGGCGCTCGACCCGATACCAGCGTTCCTCCTGCGTCAGCCCGACCGGCGCGTTGGTGGACAGGCGCATCGTCTGCCCGGCCAGCAGATAGCGGATATGGTTCGATCCGCTGGTCGTGATAACCGCGCTGTCGCCCCAGTCGCGCGTCGGGCGCAACCGGACGCGGATACGCGGGCTTCCCGCCAGCGGGCGAACGATGCGGGCAAAGGAGACGGGGCGATAGGTCCGCCCCAGCCGTTCGAACCGGGGACAGAAATCGAGGATTTCGATGGCGTTGCCCGCCTGATCCCGCAACCGGCTGCGCAGGATCGCGGTGTTGCGGACATACGCCTGTTCGACCTCAGCGCAGTCTTCCAGATCGATTGCCCACAGGCCGACAGCATCACCCGATGCGGGATCCCGCCCGTCGATCAGGGAGCTGAACAGCGGATCTCCGTCAAAGCGCGGCGCACAGCCCCAGACAAGCCGTGCCTGCCGGTCGATCAGCGCGGCGACCTGACAATTGCCGATGGGCCACAGGTCCAGCGTTGTCCGATCCATCATTTCGCCTGATCCATCGCGTCCAGCCAGGCATGGACCGCATCAACATCAGGCAGACGGTATGTTGCAGCGGTCGGCCGCGCCTCTCCCACCAGCACAGCGCCGCCGCCAAGGTCGCGCGCGGCGATGAATGCCGGCTCGTCCGTCACGTCATCGCCGACGAACCAGGGAAGCGCACCGGCAAAGACCGGATCGTCCATGAACCGGCGCAGCGCCGTTCCCTTGTCCGCTCCGCGCGGGCGCAGTTCGAACACCATCTTGCCCCGCTGCACCTTTAGCCGGTGAATAGAGGCGAGGCATTCGACCAGTTGCTCGGCCTCGTCCGCCTGTTCGGGTGCGCCGCGATAATGGATGCCGACGCCCAGCGGCTTGCGCTCGACCAGCATCCCCGGCCGCTGTCCGGCAAATACCTCAAGCTCGCACAGCGCCTCGTCCAGCGTATCGGGACGGGTTACGGCCGTGATCGTGCCGTCCGTGTTGCGAAGCTCCAGCCCGTGGCTGCCACTGGCGGCGATCATGCCCAGCCCCAGCAGCGAATCGATGGTGGCAAGCGAACGCCCGCTGATGATGGCAAGCCGTCCGTCCAGCCGTTCGGCGAGACGGGCCAGCAGCAACGGCAACGCGTCAGGCACGACCACCGCATCCGGCCGATCTGCAATGGGGATCAGCGTGCCGTCGAGGTCCAGGAACAGCGCAAACGGCCCGTCGGGCGACGGGGGCGGCACGAGGTTGGTAAGATTATGGGCGTTTTCCGCCAAAAGTTCATGCATGCAACGATCGCCTCCCACTCCCCAACGAACAGGGGCTGGTTGCGTTGCACCAAAAATTCAGGCGGCGGCGCGTGCCGGGACCGGATTGGAAAATTCCATCTCGCGGTCGACCGACCCGTATTTCAGCGCGAGCAGGTCGAGCAGATAATTCTGGTGCAGCCGCCATGGCTTGCGGGTCCCCTGTTTGGGGAATTGTGCCATGGCGCGCTGAACATACCCCGATGTGAAATCCAGAAACGGCGCCTCGCCCGTCGCCTCTGCCGAGACGCGCGGCGTTGCCTGCCGCATTCCGCGCGCGCGCATGGCGTTCAGCAGGCGGCAGACATAGGCCGCTGTCAGGTCGGCCTTCAGCGTCCAGCTGGCATTGGTATAGCCGAAACAGATCGCCAGATTGGGCACGTCCGACAGCATCATGCCCTTGTAATTCAACGTATCGGGCAGGTTCAGCCGCACGCCGTCCACGCTGACCGCAATGCCGCCCATCAGCTTCAGTTCCAGCCCCGTCGCCGTCACCACGATATCGGCGGGCAGCATCCGCCCATCAGTCAGGCGGATGCCATCCGCCGCGAACCGATCGATCCGGCCGGTCACCACCCCCGCCCGCCCCTCGCCCAGCGCGGTGAACAGGTCGGCATCAGGGACCAGGCAGACCCGCTGATCCCACGGTTTGTAGCTGGGGGTGAAATGCGTCTCGACATCATAGCCCGCGGGAAGCGCATCGCGGACCATGCCGATCAGCCGGTCGGCAAACTGACGCGGCCGGGCACGGGCCAGCTTGTGGAATATCTGCTGCAACAGGACGTTGCGCCAGCGGGTGATGCCATAGGCGAGCTTTAACGGCAGATGATCGCGCATCCAGTTGGCAAGGGCATCCTCAGACGGGCGCGACGCCATATAGGTGGGCGATCGCTGCAACATCGTGACATGGCCCGCCTGTTTGGCGAGTTCCGGCACCAGCGTCACTGCGGTTGCCCCGCTGCCGATCACCACGATCCGTTTGCCGGAATAATCCAGTTCCTCCGGCCAGAATTGCGGGTGGATCACCTGCCCCGCAAACGCCGCCTGTCCCGGAAAATCCGGGGTGTGGCCACGCGCATAGTCGTAATAGCCCGATCCAAGGAACAGGAAGCTGCATTCGATCAACGATTGCGCCCCGCCCTGCTCGACCGTCACCCGCCACAGCGCATCGGGCGTCGACCAGTCGGCAGCGATGACCCGCGTGCCCGTGCGGATATGTCCGTCCAGCCCCTCGTCCCGCACCGTGTCGTGCAGATAGCGCAGAATGGACGGACCATCGGCAATCGCCTTGCTGTCCGTCCACGGGCGAAAGGAATAGCCCAGCGTGAACATGTCGCTGTCCGACCGGATGCCGGGATAGCGGAACAGGTCCCAAGTGCCGCCAATCCGATCCCGCCCCTCCAGGATCACGAAGCTTCGATCCGGGCAGCGATGTTTCAGGTGAACGCCAGCGCCGATGCCGGAAATCCCGGCACCCACCACGACCACGTCAAACCGCTCGGCCATCGGCACTCCTCTCTCCTGCCGGAGAGGCTAGACCATGGCTTACTGACAATCCAGTCAGTAAGCGCCCGCCTTGACCCGAAGGCGCCAGGCATGAAGCAGCGGCTCGGTATAGCCATTGGGCTGCGCCATGCCATCGAACACCAGCGCGCGGGCTGCGCGAAAGGCGGCACTGTCCGGCGTCAGTGGCCGGTACAACGGATCGGCCGCATTCTGGGCATCCACCTTTGCCGCCATGCGGGTCAGCGCGGCATCGACCTGATCCGGCGTGGCAACACCGTGATGCAGCCAGTTCGCCATGTGCTGAGCACTGATGCGCAGGGTCGCCCGATCCTCCATCAGGCCGATATCGTTGATATCCGGCACCTTTGAACAACCGACCCCCTGATCGATCCAGCGGACGACATAGCCCAGGATCCCTTGAGCATTATTGTCGAGTTCCCGCGCCACTTCCCCGGCCTTCCAGTTGCGCCCGGCAGCGACCGGGATGGTCAGCAGCCCGTCGAGGCCGGGGATCGCCTCACCCGCGATGTCCCGGTGCCGCGCAAACACGTCGACCGCATGATAGTGCATGGCGTGCAGCGTGGCGGCGGTGGGCGACGGGACCCAGGCGGTGTTGGCGCCGCTCATCGGATGGCCGATCTTCTGTTCGATCATGTCCGCCATGCGATCGGGCGCGGCCCACATCCCCTTGCCGATCTGCGCCCGGTCGGACAGACCGCAGGCCAGGCCGATGCGGACATTGCGATCCTCATAGGCCCTGATCCAGGCGCTTGCCTTCATCTCCGCCTTGGGGATCATCGCGCCGGCGTGCATCGCGGTGTGCATCTCGTCCCCCGTGCGATCGAGGAAGCCGGTGTTGATGAACACGATCCGGTCACGCACCGCATGGATACAGGCGGCGAGGTTGGCGCTGGTCCGCCGTTCTTCATCCATCACGCCCACCTTGATCGTGTGGCGCGGCAGGACGAGCAGATCCTCCACCGCGTCGAACAGCGCGTTGGTGAAGGCGCATTCGGCGGGACCGTGCATCTTCGGCTTGACGATATAGACGCTGCCCGTGCGGCTGTTGCGATGCTGGCCCAGCCCGCGCAGGTCGAACAGCGCGATGGTCGAGGTAACGATCGCGTCGAGGATGCCCTCTGGCACCTCGCTGCCGTTGGGCAGATGGACGGCCGGCGTCGTCATCAGGTGACCGACGTTGCGCACGAACAGGAGAGCGCGGCCCGGCAGTCGATAGGGCGCACCATCCGGCGCGGCATAATCGCGGTCGGGGTGGAGCCGCCGGGTCAGGCTGCGCCCGCCCTTGTCGAACGTTTCCGACAGATCGCCGCGCATCAGGCCGAGCCAGTTGGCATAGCCCAGCCGCTTGTCGGCCGCGTCCACGGCTGCAACCGAATCCTCCAGGTCGATGATCGCGGTCAGCGCCGATTCCAGGACCACATCGGCGATCCCGGCCGGATCGGTCGCGCCGATGGGATGGGCGCGGTCGATCACAACCTCGATATGCAGTCCATGGTGACGGAACAGCAGATTGTCGCCCGCAGAGCCGACGAACTGGCCCGGATCGGCGAGCGGCAGCGTGCCACCCGACCAGTCTGCCCAGCTCAGCCCGGTCAGCGGCACCGCCTGATCCAGCAAGGCCTTTGCCCGCGCAATCACTTGCGCGCCGCGGTCCACATCATATCCGCCCGGCCTTGCCCCGCCCGGAACCGCATCCGTTCCGTACAGCGCATCGTACAGGCTGCCCCAGCGGGCATTGGCGGCATTCAGCACGAACCGGGCATTGAGCGCGGGGACGACAAGCTGCGGCCCGGCCATCGTCGCGATTTCTGCGTCCACATCAGTGGTGCCGATGGCAAAGGGGGTGGGCTCATCGACCAGATAGCCGATCTGACGCAAGAACGCCTGATAGGCTGCCATGTCGGCAATCGGTCCGGGATGGTTGCGGTGCCAGTCGTCCAGAGCGGCCTGAATCCGGTCCCGCTCCGCCAGCAGCGCCCGGTTTTCGGGTACGAACCGGGCAAGGATCGCAGCAACGCCGGACCACCAGCCATCGGCGTCCAGCCCCAGCGGGGTCAGCACCTCGCCCTCCAGAAACCCGGCCAGCGCGGCATCGATCGACAGGCCCGCGCGCACGACGGCATCGGTCATTCGCATTCCCCCATAATCGGGCCATGATCGGTTCTGGCGGGATTCAGCTGTGGCCCGTGCCGATCCGCTCCGCCGCCTGCTCTAACCGCACCAGATAGCCGGTCAATCGCTCGCGTTCGGCATCAGTGAAACCGGCCATCAATTCCGCCTCCATCGCCAATGCCTTTGGTGCGATCTCATCATAGAGTTGCCGGCCGGATGCGCTCAGCGATAGAAGCTGCGACCGCTGATCGGCCGGATTGGCCTTGCGCGTCACCAGCCCGCGTTCGACCAGCGTCAGCGCAGCGCGGCTGACCGTCATCTTGTCCATCCGCGTGCGCACGCCCAACGCCTGCTGACTGGCCGCCCCCTCTTCCGCCAGCACGGCGACCAGCCGCCATTCGGGGATTTTGAGGCCGAACAGCGCCTGATACGCCGTCGCAATCGCCGCCGATACGCGGTTCGACGCGATGGACAGGCGATAGGGCAGAAACTGATCGAGACTGAGCCTTGGCATCCAAGCTTGGTTCCGCTATTTAGTAACCGATGTTACCAGTTATACCGGAGAGCGCAATGTCTGATCTGCCCAACCCGATGGGTCTCGATGGCTTTGAATTCGTCGAGTTCACCGGCCCCGATCCGCAGGCGCTGGCCGGATTGTTCACCGCAATGGGCTTTACCCATGTCGGCACGCACCGGTCCAAGAATGTGCGTCATTATGCTCAGGGTGACATCAATTTCATCCTGAACATGGAGCCAGCGGGCCAGGTCGCCGATTTCCGGGAGCAGCACGGGCCGAGCGCCAATGCCATGGCCTTTCGCGTCAAGGACGCGGCCGCTGCACTCAAACTCGCCGTCGAGAAAGGCGCCGTGCCGGTGGAGGGCAAGGTCGGCCCGGCCGAGCTGAACATCCCGGCGATCGAGGGGATTGGCGGGGCGAACCTGTATCTGGTCGACCGGCGCGGCGCGGCCACGATCTATGACATCGATTTCGAGCCGACCGGCGCCAGCGCGGACGATCATTCAGTCGGTCTGCACACGCTCGACCACCTGACCCACAATCTGAAGCGCGGGCGGATGGATTACTGGGCGGATTATTACGAGCGCATCTTCAACTTTCGCCAGATCCGCTATTTCGACATCGAAGGTCAGGCGACGGGCCTGTTTTCCAAGGCGATGACCGCGCCGGACAACAAGATCCGCATTCCCTTGAACGAAAGCCAGGATGAACACAGCCAGATCGAAGAGTTCATCAAGGACTATAAGGGCGAGGGCATTCAGCACATCGCGCTGGCGACCGACGATATCTTTGCCACGGTCGATGCCCTGCGCGCACGCGGCATCCGGTTTCAGGACACACCCGACACCTATTTCGACCTGATCGACAAGCGCCTGCCCGGCCATGCCCATGACGTCGAGGAGATGCGCAAGCGCAAGATCCTGATCGACGGGGCGCCGGAAACCGGTGGGGGATTGCTGCTGCAGATCTTTACCGAAAACATGGTCGGCCCGATCTTTTTCGAGATCATCCAGCGCAAGGGCAATGACGGCTTTGGCGAGGGCAATTTCAAAGCGCTGTTCGAAAGCATCGAACTGGACCAGATCCGACGCGGCGTCGTGCCCGCAAAGGCTTGATGGACACTTCCCCTCTCTTTCAGGAGAGGGGGCATGGAGCAACCATGACCGATTATCTGTCCGGTTTCGGCAACCATTTCGCGACGGAGGCAATGCCCGGTGCGCTGCCCGTCAACAGCAATTCGCCGCAGCGACCCGCATTCGGCCTGTATGCAGAGCAGTTGTCGGGCACCGCCTTTACCGCGCCACGGCATGAAAATCGCCGCAGCTGGCTATATCGCCTGCGACCCAGCGCGGCGCACGAACCCTTTGCGCCCTATGCCGGCGCACCGCTGTTTGTCGCCGATACCGGGGACGCGCCGCTTGCGCCGAACCGGCTGCGCTGGTCCCCGCTGACGATCAGCGAAGGGGCCGATTGGCTCGACAGCCTGACCACGATGCTGGTTGCCGGATCGCCGGGGGATCAGCATGGCGCGGCGCTCCATATCTGGCGCGCGGACAGGGACATGACCGCCCGCGCTTTCGTGAACGCCGATGCGGAAATGGTGCTGGTGCCGCAACAGGGCGGGATCGCGGTGCTGACCGAGCTTGGGCGGATCGAGGCCGCGCCGGGCCATATCGTGCTGATCCCGCGCGGGGTGCGGTTTCGCGTGACACTGACCGATGGTGCCTCGCGCGGTTATGTCTGCGAAAACTTCGGCTCGCCCTTCCGCCTGCCGGACCTGGGGCCGATCGGCGCCAATGGCCTGGCCAATCCGCGCGATTTCGAAACGCCCATTGCCTGGTTCGAGGATGAGGAGGGACCGTTCGAGCTGATCCAGAAATTCGACGGCACGCTCTGGTCGACCGACCTTGGCCGCAGCCCGCTGGATGTGGTCGCCTGGCACGGCAATTATGCGCCATGCCGGTATGATCTTTCGCGGTTCAACACCATGAACACGGTGAGTTTCGATCATCCCGATCCGTCGATCTTTACCGTGCTGACCAGCCCGAGCGATGTGCCGGGCACGGCCAATGCCGATTTCGTGATCTTTCCACCCCGCTGGATGGTGGCGGAGGACACGTTCCGGCCGCCCTGGTTCCATCGCAACTTCATGTCGGAGGCGATGGGCCTGATCCATGGCGTGTATGATGCCAAGGAGGGCGAAGGCTTTGGCCCCGGCGCGATTTCCTTGCACAATCAGATGGCCGGGCATGGGCCGGACGTCACCAGCTGGCGCAAGGCGAGCGAGGCAGAGCTGACGCCTCACAAGATCGAAGGCACCATGGCATTCATGCTGGAAAGCCGATGGGTCTATCGCCCCACCCGCTTTGCGCTGGGCCACGCCCAGCCCGACTATGACGCTGCCTGGACGGGATTTGCCAAGGCAAAGCTGCCCGGAACCGTTTGATTTGCCGAAGGTTACCCCCTCCACGGTAAAAGGAGGGGCCGACCGGAATGTTCAATTGGCAACATAGCGCGCAGCATGAGCTGGAACAGCGCCTGTTTGCGCATGTCGAGGAACGATCCTTTCCCTGTGTCGGGGCAAAGGCGGCATTGGCACGGGGAACGCTGTCTGTCCTGGCTTGCGACCGGATCGACAGCGCATGGGACGATGTGCGCATTCACGACAGGCTGATGGCATTTGTCGAGGAGTATCGCCGCGACCGCGCCTTGTATCGCAGCATGGCAGTGGTTTTCGACGGACCGGCGGAACTGGACGAGCCGGCGTTCGAGGGCGCCCTGTGGCGCCGCGTCCAGTCGCTGTCGGACAAGGATGTGTGGCGCGGCCAAACCTATGATCCGCGGGTCAGCGCCGATCCCGACAATCCGCATTTCTCGCTGAGTTTCGGCGGAGAGGCGTTCTTCATCGTCGGCCTGCATCCCGGCGCCAGCCGCCCCGCCCGCCGGTTCGCGAGGCCAGCGATGATCTTCAATCTGCATGATCAGTTCGAACGGCTGCGTGCGGAGGGAAAATATGAGGGGATGCGCGAAAAGATCCTGGCACGGGACGAAGCACTGGCGGGCAGCCGCAATCCGATGCTCGCCCGGCATGGAGAGGTCAGCGAGGCACGGCAATATTCGGGCCGCGCCGTCGACCCGGAATGGGAATGCCCGTTCAGCTATGCCGGCGGGGAAGCCAAGTGACGGCGACCGCACAAGAGCCGCCACTCAACCTAATCCCCGAGCGCAGCGGCACCGCCTTTTCCCTCGAACAAGGTCAGGTGCTGGAGGTCGTCGATCCAAAGGGGGTTCAGGTTTCAGACCTGCTGGCGTTCAACGCGCATGACCTGGATGAAGTCATCTCGTCCGGCCGAACGCTGGATTATGCCGAGACGCTATTCCTGACGACCGGGCACCAGCTGTTTTCCAACCGTTCCAATCCGATGCTGACCATCATTCACGATGATGTCGGCCGTCACGACTTTCTGCTGACCCCCTGCTCCGAGGGTACGTTTCGCCACTTCTATCCGGACCTGCCGGTGCATCGCGGGTGTTTCGGCAATCTGGCCGCGGCGCTGGCACCCTGGGGCATTGCCCCGGACCGGATCCCGGTTGCCTTCAATATCTTCATGCATGTCGCGGTCGATGGCGAAACCGGCAGGCTGTCCGTCCTGCCGCCGATCAGCCGGGCGGGTGACGCGATTCGGTTCCGTGCCGAAATGGACCTGGTGATCGGACTGACCGCCTGCTCTGCCCCTGCCTCCAACGGCGGAAGGTTCAAGCCGATTGGCTGGCGCGTTCACGCATAGAAACCATGAGTTGCAGAATATGCAATGATAGCGATATCATTTTGCACTTGCGAACAAACGCGCTGCACTGCATATAAACCATGCCTTTCAGGCATCCTCTCCTAAAACTTGTCACAGGCCGCTTCTTCGTGAGGCGGCCTATTTTTTTATCCAAGCTGGCGGCGGATCGTCGCGCGGATCGTCTTTCCGTATGGGGGCTTCAGCCCGGCGAGCTTGGCGACGTCCAACCTCGATTGCTTCAGGATGGCGCGGGCGTGGCTGAATGTCCGGAACCCGTCCAGGCCATGATAGGCCCCCATCCCCGATGGCCCGATGCCGCCAAAGGGAAGATCCTCCATCGACACGTGCAGCACCACATCGTCCAGTGTCACGCCGCCGGAAATAGTGCGATCCAGCACGCGCCGCCGCTCTGCAACGTCCGGCCCGAAATAATAGAGGCCCAGCGGCCGGTCGCGCCGGTTCACCTCGGCAATCGCGTCATCAATGGCGGCATAGGTGCGTACCGGCAGGATCGGACCGAAAATCTCTTCCTGCATCACGGTCATCGCATCGGTTGCGCCGCGTACAATGTGGAGCGGCATCTTGCGGCTGTTGCTGGCCCCGAAATCCTCATTGGCGGGATTGACCGTCTCGATCCGCGCGCCCTTTGCCCGGGCATCGTCCAGCCATTCGGTCAGGCGCTGATGGTGCCGGTCGTTGATGATCGCGGTATAATCCGGATTGTCGATCAACCGGGCATACATGGCGCTGGCCGCAGCCTTCAGGCCATCAACGGCGGCCTGTTCCTGATCCTCGCGCACCAGCAGATAATCGGGGGCAAGACAGATCTGTCCGGCATTCAGCATCTTGCCGATCGTCACCCGCTCGGTCGCCCGCGCCATGTCGACGCCCTTGCCGAAAATGACGGGCGATTTGCCGCCCAGCTCCAGCGTGACGGGGGTCAGGTTATCGGCGGCGGCGTGCAGGATGTGGCGGCCGATCCCTGTCGCGCCGGTAAAGATCAGGTGGTCAAAGGGCAGCGCGGCGAATGCCTTGCCCACATCCGGCCCGCCGGACACAAAGGCCAGCTCCTCGGCCGCGAAATAGCGGGGACAGACCGCCTCGAACAGCGCCGCCGTCGCGGGCGTGAACTCGCTGGTCTTGACCATCGCCCGGTTACCGGCGGCCAGGATCCCGGCCAGCGGGGCAATGCACAGCTGCACCGGAAAGTTCCAGGGCGAAATGACGCCGACCACGCCCTTTGGCTGATATTCCACCCAGGCGCGGGCACCGAGCAGGCCGAGCGGGAACTGCACCTTTCGCGGGTCGGGCCGTGCCCAGCGGTCGAGCGATTTAAGCGCATGGCCAAGCGGCGCAACCGATGCGACGATATCGGTCAGCATGGACTGATCCCGGCTGCGATGCCCGAAATCCTCCGACAGCGCGTCGCAGAACGCATCAGCATTGTCGCGGATCATGGCGATGGCGCGGGTCAGCCGGTCCTTGCGGACCCCAAGCGATACGGGCATTTCGGCCTGAAACGCCGTGCGCTGGGCCGCCAGCAGTGCCGTCAGGTCGCTCATCGCCAGCCCTCCTCTTTTTTCCGTTTCGATTTGCTATCGGATAGCGTCGATCATCCAGATGGGGAATGCCGAAAGCGCCAGCAATGCCCCAAAGGGCAAGCGGCTGCCCGAATGGACATTCCGCCCGCTGACCAGCATCGCCAGCACGACGATCAACCCGATGATGCACGCGCCGAGCAGAACCAAGGGCAGCGCCTGCCACCCCAGCCACAGGCCGATCGCGCCGAACAATTTGGGATCCCCGCCGCCAAGCCCCATGCGGCCGCGCGCCCGCCGATAGCCCTGCGCCACTGCCCATAATGCGACAAAGCCGGCAACGCCGCCGATCGCGCGATCGATCAGCGGCGGGTCCAGCCCGACAAGTCCCGCACCCAGCCCAATCATGGCCAGCGCGCCGGTGCCCCAATCGGGCAGCCAGAACGCCGCGACATCCAGGCTGGCCAGCAGCAACAGCATCCAGCCAAAGACCGCGCCAGCCGCCCCGTCCATCCCCGGTGCCTCCATCCCCGCAATCACGCCGATCAGCATGGCCAGCGCCTCGATCAGCGGATGAATCCAGCTGATCCGCCCGCTGCACCGGCGGCATCGCCCGCGCAGCCACGGGAAACCGATCAGCGGGATCAGTTCGACCGGGCCAAGCGTCGCTGCACAGTGATCGCATGCCGACCGACCAGCCATGGGTGAGCGTCCGGCGGGCCAGCGGATCGCCGCGGTCGCAATGAAGCTGCCGAACACCAGGCCCAGCAATCCCAGTCCGAACGGCCATATCCAGTCCAGTTCAGCCATCGGCATCGGCGGCTTTCCGGATTAGGTACCGGTAGACCCCGAAGATATTGATCGCCAGCAGGACGCCGTTCTGCGTGCCGAGCGCAGGATCGCCGGCCAGCACCGACACCGTGATCCAGGCGATGGACGAGGCCACGAAAATGACGAACCCCCATCCCGTCACGCGCCGCCCGCTGTCCAGCGACACCATCAGCGCGGCGATCACGCCACTGGCGGTCGCAATCCATTTGATCGCCTCGACAAAGGGGCCGTCCATCGTAATCTCCCTGTCAGCGGCCGCCTTTGCATATCTGCCGCCGCGCGCCTAGTTTGCTGTTTTCGCCATCTGCCCGGCACCTTGTCCTGCCGGGCCGCTACATCAACGCCGGAGCGCACCAATGTCTTCCGATCCGATCGTTATTCTTTCTGTCGCGCGCACGCCGATGGGCAGTTTCCAAGGCAGCCTGTCCGGGACCAGCGCGACGGCGCTGGGCGCGACGGCCGTCGGTGCGGCCGTGGAGCGTGCCGGCCTGTCGGGTGCGGCGGTGGAGCGCATCTATATGGGCTGTGTCCTGCCCGCCGGCCTTGGCCAGGCACCGGCACGCCAGGCGGCACTGGGGGCCGGCCTGCCGCTGCATGTCGAGGCGACTACCGTGAACAAGATGTGCGGGTCTGGGATGCAGGCCGCAATCATGGCCGCCGAGACGCTGGGCGCCGGATCAGCCGATGTCATCGTCGCAGGCGGCATGGAGAGCATGACCAACGCCCCCTATCTGTCGATGACCCATCGTTCGGGCGCCCGCATCGGGCATGATGCGATGAAGGATCACATGTTTCTGGACGGGCTGGAGGACGCCTATGAGCCCGGCCGGCTGATGGGCAGCTTTGCCGAAGAGGCAGCACGCGATTACCAGTTCACGCGGGAAGATCAGGACGCCTATGCCATCGCATCGCTGGAACGCGCGCGGGCGGCTCAGGCATCGGGGGCGTTTCGTGCGGAGATCGTCCCGGTCGAGGTGAACGGGCGCAAAGGCGTAGTGACCGTCGATACCGACGAACAGCCGCTCAAGGCCGATTCGGCAAAGATCCCGACGCTGAAGCCCGCCTTTGCCCGTGACGGCACAATCACGGCCGCCAATGCTTCGTCCATTTCGGACGGCGCAGCCGCGCTGGTGATGACGCGGGCCAGCGTGGCCGACCGGCTGGGCCTGGACCCCGTCGCCCGGATCGTATCCCATGCTGCGCACGCCCATGCCCCCGCCCGGTTCACGACCGCACCCGTCGATGCGATGCGCAAGGCGCTGGACAAGGCGGGGTGGCAGACCGGCGATGTCGACCTGTTCGAAGTGAACGAAGCTTTTGCCGTCGTTGCGATGATCGCGATGCGCGACCTGTCGCTGGATCACACCGTGGTCAATGTCCATGGCGGCGCATGCGCGCTGGGTCATCCCATCGGTGCGTCGGGCGCGCGCATCCTGGCCACGCTGATCTCTGCCCTGCGCCGCAATGGTCAGAAGCGCGGCCTGGCATCGCTGTGCATCGGCGGCGGCGAGGCAACGGCGATGGCGGTGGAGCTGATGAACTGATCCGCCGTCGATCGGACCCGGCGCAGACGGATCAATCGACCGTCAGAACGTCTCGCCGGGATCGACGCCCCACAGCTTTGCCTGTTCGACATAGCCGCCGCGGCCATTCACATCGAGATAGCACCAGCTGCCGCGGCACTTGCTGACCTTGCCCACGACGCCGCGCTGGGCACGCCACGACACACGGGCGGTCGTGCTGGCCGATGCGCGCAATTCGGCGACATCGGCCGTGACCATGGCCGTCCGGCTGGCGCTCAACAGGGATGAGAATACCCAGCCCTGCGTGCCGCCCGGATCCTCGACCTTTCGCCAATCCTTGTAGATGGCGACGACGCGGACGGGTAGGTTTCTGCGGACGTAAAGCCAGCTGGCCGGATAATTCTGCCCCGGCCCGGTCCGCATCCGCGCCTCCTGCGCCGCGATGGACGCGTAATAGGGGGTTTCCCTGCGCTGCGCCTCGGCAACGCCGGCTGACAAGGCCAGCGCGGCAACCATGGCTGCGGCCATCCGCCTGTCGATCCGCATTCCGTTCACGCCCCCTCTTCCCCGCAACCGGTCGCTCAGTCGCCAGTCAGGATGCGGTCGACCAACTGCTTTACCGACGGCACGAAACCATTGGAGTAAAAGGGGTCACGCTTGAACTTGTAGGCCGCATGGCCAGCGAACATCAGGTTGCGGTCGGTTTCCCCGCCATGGGCGATGTCCTGCAACGTCTTCTGGATGCAGAAGCTGCGCGGATCGGCCAGGCGACCCGTCGAATTGGTCTCTGTATCGGCCCAGCTGGAAAAGCTGCACTGCGACAGGCAGCCCATGCAATCCGCCTGATCCTTCCGGATTTCCTGCTTTTCGGCGGGCGTGACAAACACCAGCGTGTTGTCGGGCGTTTTCAGCGCATCGGTGAAGCCCTGGCCGAACCATTCCCGCGCGCGGAGAAGATCGCCGCGCGTCACCCAGAAATTCTTGCCCTTTACCCCCACGTCCAGCTGGAAGGTGTGATCCCCCGCTGCCTGTGTGGAAAAGGGGATCTGGCGTTCCGAACGCGCTTCCAGATTACGCAGGAACGGATTGCGGACGGCCGAGGAATAAAAGCCGGTCGGCGAGAAGCGGTGAAGCAGCACATCGCCCTCCTCGATCTCCATCAGCTTCTGCTTCCATGCCTCAGGAATCGGGCTTTCCTTGGTCAGCAGCGGGCGCGTACCGAACTGAAAGGCGATCTGACCCAGTTCAGGATTGTCGATCCAGTCGTTCCAGTCGCGCAGGTGCCAGACGCCGCCAGCCATCACGATCGGCACGTCGTCGGAAATCCCGCCCTCGCGCATCGTTTCGCGCAGCGCCTGCACGCGGGGATAGGGATCCTGCGGCGCGCGCGGATCCTCTGCGTTGGACAGGCCGTTATGCCCGCCGGCCAGCCAGGGGTCTTCATAGACCACGGCCGACAACAGCTCTGCCGCCTTGGAATAGGCGCGCTTCCACAACGCGCGGAACGCCCGGCCGGATGACACGATCGGCAGGTAGGACACGTTGTAATGCGCGGCAATTTCCGACAGCTTGTAGGGCATTCCCGCGCCGCACGTGACCCCGGCCACCATGCCGCGCGTCCGTTCCAGAACGCCGTGCAGCACCCGCTGAGCACCGCCCATTTCCCACAGGACGTTGATGTTGATCGCGCCCTTGCCCCCCGCAAGTTCCCATGCGCGCTGCACCTGTTGAACCGCGCCTTCGATGGCGTATTCGATCAGCTCCTCATGCCGTTCGCGGCGCGTGAGCGCGCGGTAGACCTGAGGGATGATGCGCCCTTCGGCATCATAGCTGTCTGCGTTGACGGCGGAGACGGTACCGATGCCGCCCGCCGCGGCCCATGCCCCGGCGCTGGCATGATTGGTGGCGGCGACGCCCTTTCCCCCTTCGATCAGCGGCCACACTTCCTGGCCGTTATAGATGATCGGCTTCAAACCCTTGAACACTCTGCCTCCGGTACAGCAAACAACCTTCCCCGCCCCGTCACTAGCGGATGCCGCGCAAGAGGGCGAGCATTTCCTTGACGCGTGCTGCTGGGGCAACACGCATGACCGGCGTCAGCCCAATATTCCGGGCCTGCCCATCGCGCCGGCATAGAGCGCGGCATAGGCCGCAATCATCCGGTCTTCATCGAACAGCGCCCGCGCCTGCGCCTGATTGGCGGCACCGATCCGGCGGCGCGCATCGGCATCCAGCGCCATCACCTGAATCCGGTCGCGCAGATGCACCGGATTGTGGTCGATGCTGATCAGCGGTTCGTTTTCCGGCGCCACCATCCGGGCGATGTCGCCGACCGGCGTCGATACGACCGGCAGGCCGGCGGCCATCGCCTCCATCACCGCGATCGGCTGCTGCTCGCTGCGGGAGGACAGGGCGAAAATGTCGAACAGGCCCATATAGCGCCAGGGGTCGGGCAGAAATCCGGGCAGGTGGACCATATCGTCCATGCCGTTCAGTTCGGCCGCATCCATGATCGCCGGGCGTTCAGGCCCTTCTCCGACGATCACCAGCCGGACCCGGGCATGGACGACGCCGGCCACCGCACGGACCAGCATCGGCAGGTCCTTGACCGGCCGCATTCCGGCCAGCGTGCCCACCACCACCTCGTCGGCGCGGCGGACGAATCCGGGAATAGCTTTTGCCGAACACGCCTGTGCATAGCGGGCGACGGGAATGCCGTTGGCGATGCGATGCACCCGCATTGCCGGCTGTTTCCAGGTGCCGAGCGCGATCTTTTCCAGGATGTGGCTGGGCACCACTAGCGCATGGGCAGCGCCAAGGGCAAAGCGGCGATAGACATTGCGGATCGGGTTGAGGCCGCTTGCCTCGTCCTCGTTGAACCCGTCCTCATGATGCACCACCGGCGGTGTCCCCTTCGGAAACACGCGCTTGGCCATCACCCCGTCGATCGCACCCCAGTTATAGGTCAGCACCAGGTCGAACCGGCGCATGAAGCGGGCAATCGCCTCATAGCGAGCAACCGAAGGCTTGCCCGTCAGGGGGGGCGGATCCTGAGCAACCTCGTACCGCACGCCCTTGGGGATTGCAGCGCGGGCGCCCAGCGCATCGGGCACGCCCGAAACGATGGTGTGGCGTGCTCGGTCGCCGAATGCGGCCATCAGCCGAACGGCGCGCGCTTCCTTGCCGCCAAGGTCGAAACTGGAATGAAGATGCAGGATATGAACGGGCTGGGCCATGCGCGCGGCTAGACGGTGCCGGTGATCCGGGTCAACAGCGCATCGATCGCGGCCACCGCCTCCGGCTCGTCCAGCGTCGGGGTATGGCCGACATCCGGCACGGTGACCGCTATTGCTCCGGGCAGCCGTTCCGCCATGCGCCGCTGGGCATCGGCGCCCAGAATGTCGGACAGCGCCCCGCGCAGCACCAGCACCGGCACATCGCCCAGCGCGTCATAGGCGCCCCACATATCGGGTCCGGCCTCATTCCCTGGCACGCGGAACGGCTCTGCGATCTTCATGTCGTAATCCAGGACAATGCGCCCCTGACTGTTCAGCCGGAACAGGCGCTTGGCCATCGTCAGCCATTGGGGGATGTCATACCGGGGATAGATGTCGCGATTCGCATCGGCCAGCGCGCGGGCGGCGTGAATCCAGGTGGGATGCCAGACGGCCCGGCCGACATAACCGCGAATCCGGGAAAGCCCCGCTGCCTCCAGTTCCGGACCAACGTCATTCAGCATCGCGCCGACAATCCGCCCCCGCTCCGCCGTGGCCAGCAGCATGGTCAGGATGCCGCCCAGCGAGGTGCCAAACAGGATCATCCGGTCCAGCCCCAGTTCGCCGATCAGGGCATCCAGGTCCTGAAGATAGGTGAGCGGGACATAGGTCATCGGATCGCGGGCATAGGCGCTTTCGCCCCGGCCGCGCAGGTCGACGGCGATGATGCGCCATTCCCCCGCCAGCCGGGCAGCCAATCCTTCGAAATCACGGGCATTGCGGGTCAGGCCCGGAATGCAAAGGATCACCGGCCGGTCGGCACGCCCCGGATAGTCGCGATAATGCAGGCGCAATCCGTCCTTTGACCACCAATAGCCATCGACATAGGCCGGGGCCTGGCCGCCATGTTCCGTGACCGGGTTGTTTCGATCCGCCATCTCCCCCCATATCCACGGATGACCATTGCGCCGCAAGCCGCCATCGTGCCGCCCCGCCCGTCCCGCTATCATGCCGATCCGCAATTCCTGACGCTGGGCGAGGGATTTGCCGATCCCGTCCATGCCGCCGCCTTTCCACAGGCCATCGTGCGGTTCAGGAACGATCGCTGGGCCGATGCGGTCGGCCTGGCCGGCCTGGATGATGCCGAATGGACCCAGCATTTCGGGCAGTTTCGCCCGTTGCCCAATAATCTGCCGCAGCCGCTGGCCCTGCGGTATCACGGGCATCAGTTCCGCGTGTACAACCCGGAAATCGGCGATGGTCGCGGCTTTCTGTTCGCCCAGCTGCGCGATGGTGCGAACCGCTTGCTCGACCTTGGCACCAAGGGATCGGGGCGCACGCCTTATAGCCGGTTCGGGGACGGGCGACTGACGCTGAAAGGCGGGGTTCGCGAGGTGCTGGCCACCGAAATGCTGGAGGCGCAGGGCGTCGATACCTCCAAAAGCTTTTCCCTGGTCGAAACGGGCGAGGCGCTGGAGCGCAATGACGAGCCCTCCCCCACTCGGTCCGCCGTGCTGGTGCGGTTGAGCCACGGGCATATCCGGATCGGGATGTTCCAGCGGCTGGCGCATGAGCGCGATGCCGAGCGGATGCTGAAGCTGACCCGATATGTCCTGGCGACCTATTTCGGGGAAGCGCCGGGCGATGCGCCGGCCGCCCGCCTGCTGGCGCTGGTTGTGCAGCGGACGGCCCGGATGGCAGCCAGTTTCATGGCGTCGGGATTTGTTCACGGCGTGCTGAATTCGGACAATATCAATGTCACGGGCGAAAGTTTCGATTACGGGCCATGGCGCTGGACGCCGCAATGGGACCCCGGCTTTACCGCCGCCTATTTCGATCATGCGGGCCTGTATGCCTTTGGCCGCCAGCCAGAGGCGATCCATTGGGACGCCATGCAGCTGGCCGTCGCGCTGCGGACGATCAGCGAGGCACCGCCCCTGATCGAGGCGCTGGAACAATTTCCTGAGGCGTATCAGGAGGCGATCGCCGCCGGCTTCCTGTGGCGGCTGGGGCTGAAATCGGGCGACCTGTCGGGCGACATTGCCCTGGTCGAAGCGGCCGAGGGGGCACTGCGGGAATCGGGCATCGGGATCGACCGGTTCTTTTTCGACGGGTTCGGCGGCACGTTGCCGGACAGCTATGCCGCGCCGTTCGATCCGGTCAGGGCTGCCCTAGCCGGTCGCGCTCCCCGCAAGCAGCGCGATCATCCCTATTGGTCGGACGCCGCACCCTGTTCGATGCTGATCGACGAGGTCGAGGCAATCTGGGCCGCGATTGACCGGGACGACGACTGGGAACCGTTCAACCGGAAGATCGCGGCCATCCGGCGGATGGGCCAGGCGCTGGCATGACGTCACCGGGCATGAAAGCGAGGTGTGGCGCACGCCGCCGATTTCTGGCAAGCGCAACGCCGGCAAGGGGTTGGATGCGACACGGATGAGCGCCAAGATCGTTTCTTTTGAGCCAGCGACCGGGGCGGCTCTGTGGGAAGGTGAAATCGGCAGTGCCGATGCCGAAGTTGCTGCCGCGCGACAGGGCTGGGCCGCCTGGGCGGCGCGCCCCGTCACCTATCGCATCGAAACGCTGCGGCGCTTCGCCAATGTGGTGCGATCGCGGCACGAGGCGTTTGCCGATCTGATCTCGCGCGAAACGGGCAAGCCCCTGTGGGAAGCGCGGACCGAAGTCGATACGGTCATCGCCAAGGTCGATATTTCCGTCACCGCCTATTCCGACCGGACCGGCCAGCGCCGGATCGAACAGGCGATGGGCGGCCGGCTAGCGGTGCGGCACAAGCCGCATGGCGTGCTTGCGGTGCTTGGCCCGTACAATTTCCCGGCGCATCTGCCGAACGGCCACATCGTCCCCGCTCTGATCGCCGGCAATGCCGTCGTGTTCAAACCATCGGAGAAGACCCCGGCGACCGGCGCATTCCTGATCGACTGCTACCGCGAGGCGGGGGTGCCGGAGGCGTGCGTGCGGCTGCTGATCGGCGGGCCGGACGAGGGGCGGGCCCTTTCTGCCCATCCGGATATCGACGGCCTGTTGTTCACCGGATCGGCGCGAACGGGCATTGCGCTGAACCGTCAGTTTGCCGAGCGGCCGGAGAAAATCCTGGCGCTGGAAATGGGCGGCAACAATCCGATCGTCGTGTTCGACACGCCCGACCTTTATTCCGCAGCGGTATTGGTGGTGCAATCGGCCTTTACCTCCGCCGGGCAGCGTTGCACGGCGGGCCGGCGCCTGATCGTCGATCAGAAGCTCTATGATCCGCTGATGACCGAAATCGACCGGCTTGCCGGACGGCTGATCTTCGGCGAGCCGCATTCCGACCCGCAGCCCTTTATGGGCCCGGTGATCGACAATGACGCCGCCGATATGCTGCAGGAGAACTTTTTGTCGCTGCTGACGCGCGGCGGAAAGCCGGTGCGCTACCTTGAGCGGCCAATGGACGACCGGCCATTCCTGTCGCCCGCGATCATCGACATGACGGACGCCGCCGACCGCCCGGATGTCGAATTGTTCGGCCCGATCCTGCAGGTATCGCGCGCCGACAGTTTCGAGGCCGCGATCCGGGAGGCGAACGCGACCCGCTATGGCCTGTCCGCCACGCTGATCAGCCAGAACCCCGCCCTGTACGACCAGTTCTGGGCAAATATCCGGGCGGGCATCATCAACTGGAACCGGCCGACCAATGGCGCATCCTCAGCCGCGCCCTTTGGCGGTATCGGATGGTCCGGCAATCATCGCCCCAGCGCCTATTACGCCGCGGATTACTGTGCCTATCCGGTGGTGTCGTCGGAGGTGGATCAGGCGCGGGCATCGATCGGCATAGGCCTGCGCGACGGTTAAGGCATAGCTGGGCTAAACCCGGTCAAAGCAACCTTGCGTTGCGGAATGCCTCGCCCAAACGCATCTCGCAGCGATGGAAAGCAACGCTCCCAAGCGGTTGAACCACGATGGTGTTGGCCAGGTGATCCTGGTCGGAGCAGGTCCGGGCGATCCGGACCTGCTGACCATTGCTGCGTATCGCGCACTGACCACCGCCAGCATCGTCGTGCATGACGGCCTGGTCGGTGGCGGCATCATGGCGTTGATCCCCGAAACGGCGCGCAGGATCAGCGTCGCCAAGCAGCGTTCTCGTCACGCCCTGCCACAGGAGGGGATCAACGCCCTGCTCGTCTCGCTGGCAAAGGACGGTCATGATGTCGTTCGGCTGAAGGGCGGGGACCCGTTCATCTTTGGTCGCGGCGGCGAGGAATTGGCCGAGCTTCATGCCGCAGGCGTTCCCGTTAGGGTCATTCCGGGCATTTCGGCGGCCATCGGCGGCGCGGCAGAGGCACTGTTGCCACTGACGCACCGCGATCACGCAAGCGCCGTGACCTTTGTTGCCGGGCAATGCCGCGGCCTGTCGGATCAGGACTGGTCCGGGCTTGCGGGCAAGGGGCGGACGCTGGTCATCTATATGGGCGTTGCGACCGCCACGGACATTACGGAAAAACTGATTGCGGACGGCGTGTCGCCGGGCATTCCCGTTGCGGTGATCGAACGGGCGACACGGCCCGACCGCCGCGTGCTGCGCACGCTGCTGACTGACCTGGGCGACATGATCGTGCGGGAAGGCGTGGCCAGCCCCGCGATCATTGTGGTGGGCGAAGTCGCTGCGCTTGCCCGCGCGACGGAAGCGCTGCACCAACTGGCCAATCAAGCGGAGACGATTGCGTGAAATTGCTGACCGGAAACGACCTGGCATCGGGCGATGTGATCTGGTGGACCGGATCGGGCTGGTCGCGCCATGTCGCCGACGCGGTGGACGTCGCGACAGAGGGCGAGGCCGTGCTGAACGCCGAACAAAGCGCCCGCCGGGTCAACGCCGGCTATCTGATCGACGCGGTCGAAACGCCCGACGGCCCCC
This sequence comes from Sphingomonas eleionomae, assembly GCF_049889035.1. NCBI lineage: Bacteria > Pseudomonadati > Pseudomonadota > Alphaproteobacteria > Sphingomonadales > Sphingomonadaceae > Sphingomonas > Sphingomonas eleionomae. The sequence continues at coordinate 819,773 of NZ_JBLTWP010000001.1, forward strand.
GACCCGCGCATATCAAGGACCGGATCCGGGCGCTTGGCCCGACGGTGCGCCTTGACCTTAGCCTTTCGCCGGACGCCGATCTGGCAGCGGTGGTGAAATGAAAATCCGCAATCCGGCATGTGCCGGCGCGACGAGGTAAGCGATGTACAAGTACGACCAGTATGACCAGGCGATCGTCGATGCGCGGGTTGCCGAATTCCGGGATCAGGTGCGCCGCCGCCTTGCCGGAGAGATTACCGAGGATCAGTTCAAGCCGCTCCGCCTGATGAACGGCCTGTATCTTCAGCTGCATGCCTATATGCTGCGCGTGGCCGTCCCCTATGGCACGATGGACAGCCGCCAGATGCGGATGCTGGGGCACATCGCGCGGAAATATGACCGCGGATACGGCCATTTCACCACACGCCAGAATATTCAGTACAACTGGATAAAGCTGGAGGATGCGCCCGATATCCTCGCCGATCTGGCCAGTGTCGAGATGCACGCCATCCAGACCAGCGGTAACTGCATCCGCAACATTTCGTCCGACCAGTTTGCCGGTGCTGCTGCCGATGAGGTGACGGATCCGCGGCCATGGGCCGAACTGCTCCGCCAGTGGAGCACGTTCCACCCCGAATTCAGCTATCTGCCGCGCAAGTTCAAGATCGCGGTCATCGCATCGCCCACCGACCGGGCGGCAATGCGCCTGCACGATATCGGCATCGAGATTGTCGAGCGGAACGGCGAGCATGGCGCCCGGGTGTTCGTGGGCGGCGGCATGGGCCGAACCCCGATGATCGCGCCGGAGATCAAGGGTTTCGTGCCGCTGGCCGACCTGCTCAGCTATCTTGAGGCGTGCCTGCGCGTCTACAACCGCTATGGCCGGCGCGACAATATCTACAAGGCGCGGATCAAGATCCTGGTCCACGAAATCGGCGCTGACGAATATCGCCGTCAGGTGGAGGACGAGTTTGTCGCGGTGAAGGCGCTGGGGATCGACCCGCCACAGGCCGAGTTCGATCGCATTGCCGCCTATTTCGCCCCGCCCGCGTTCGAGCAGGGGCTGACCGATACGCTGGACCGGACCGATCCCGATTTCGCGGTTTGGGTGGACCAGAATGTCGGCGCGCACAAACAGCCCGGCTATGCCGTCGTCACGATCAGCCTGAAGCCCGCAGGTGGCATCCCGGGCGATGCGACCGCCGATCAGATCGATGTGATGGCCGCCCTTGCCGAACGCTACAGCTTTGACGAGCTGCGCGTTACGCACAGCCAGAACATCGTGCTGCCGCATGTGCGCAAGAGCGACCTTCAGGCGCTCTGGCAGGCGCTGACCGAGGCGGGGCTGGCTGAGCCCAACCTCGACCTGATCAGCGACATCATCGCCTGCCCCGGTCTGGATTACTGCTCGCTTGCCAATGCCCGGTCGATCCCCGTAGCGCAGAAAATCGCTGCGCGATTTGCGGATATCGGTCGTCAGCGCGAATTGGGCGAACTGAAGCTGAAGATTTCGGGCTGCATCAATGCCTGTGGGCATCACCATGCCGGGCATATCGGCATTCTGGGCGTCGACCGGAAAGGCGTCGAGAATTACCAGCTGCTGCTGGGCGGATCGGGTGCCGAGGATGTCAGCTTGGCGGCGATCACCGGGCCGGGTTTCGACGAAGATGGCATCGTCGATGCCGTTGAGAAAGTGACTGACGTCTATCTGCGCGACCGAGTTGAGGGCGAACGTTTCGTCGACACCTATCGCCGCGTCGGCATGGCCCCGTTCAAGGAAGCGCTTTATGGTTGAGCCCATCCGTTTCCGCGACGAAGCGGCCGTGCAGCAGACGCCCGTTCCGCTGGACGCCTTCCTCGGCGAATCCAATGCCAACGCCGTTCGGATCGAGCCGGGCGAGGACGCGCGTGCCCTGATCCCGCATCTTGGCCGGCTGGCGCTGGTCGAGGTGGCGTTTCCCACGTTCCGCGACGGGCGCGGCTATTCGTCTGCCCGCATCCTTCGCGAGGCTGGCTATGCCGGCGAATTGCGTGCCGAAGGCGACGTTCTGATCGATCAGGTCAATTTCATGCGCCGCTGCGGGTTCGACAGCTTTGCCCCGCGCGCGCCGATCGACCCCGCCGTGCTCGATCATGCGCTGACCGTCTATCCTGCGGTGTATCAGGCAGCGGCCGACCCCGCCGTGCCGGTGTGGAAACTACGCCATGGCTAAATCCGTTGCCACCCGCCCCATTGACCGGATCGACACCGCGCCGCGGTTCACGGCGGCGGATGCGCATCGGTTGAACAACCTGTTCCGGGGCACCGACACGCTGGAGATGCTGCGCACCGTGCTGGGTGAGCGGATGCTGGGCGATGTTGCCGTGGTTTCTTCTTTCGGCGCGGAATCGGCCGTGCTGCTGGACCTGATCGCGCGGGTCGATCCTGCGACGCCGGTCATCTTCCTTGAGACGCTGAAGCATTTTCCGGAGACGCTCGCCTATCGCGACACGCTGGTCGCGCACCTCGGCCTGACGGACCTGCGCATCATTCAGCCCGATCCGGAAACGCTGGCGAAAAAGGACGAAAGCGGCCTTCGCTGGTCCTATGACCCGGATGGCTGCTGCGAGATTCGAAAGGTGATCCCGCTGGCCCGGGCGCTGGCCGATTTCGATGCCAGTATCACCGGGCGAAAGGCGTTTCAGGCATCGACGCGAGCGGCCCTGCCCCGGTTCGAACTGGACGCATCGGACACGCAGGGCCGGATCAAGTTCAACCCGCTGGTCACATGGACGTCGGCGGATTTACAGGCCTATCTGACCGAACATGACCTGCCCCGGCATCCGCTGGTCGAACAAGGTTATCCGTCGATCGGCTGCGCGCCGTGCACCGCGCGTGTCGCCCCTGGCGAAGATCCGCGATCGGGGCGCTGGTCCGGCTGGGACAAGACGGAATGCGGCATCCACCTGCCCGTGCCCGACGGCGACCCTGAACAGCCCAGCTTCTGATCCGGGCGCGGCTTACTCGCCGCTACCCGAATAGCCGGGGCCGTCATAATCGCTGAACTTGGTGATGTTCGATTCAAAGCGCAGCATGACGCGGCCGGTGGAACCATGGCGCTGCTTTGCCACGATCAGTTCGGCAAGGCCGTGGACCCGTGCCATATGTTCGGCCCAGGCATTGTGTTTGTCATCGCCCGGCTCGCCCGGTTCGCGCATCGCGACGTAGTAATCCTCGCGATAGACGAACCAGACCATGTCGGCGTCCTGTTCGATCGAGCCCGATTCGCGCAGATCCGACAGCTGAGGCCGCTTGTCCTCGCGGCTTTCGACCGCACGGCTCAGCTGGGACAGGGCAATGACCGGCACGTTCATTTCCTTGGCCAGCGTCTTCAGCCCGCGGCTGATTTCAGAAATTTCCTGAACCCGGTTGTCGCCCGAATTGCGGCCCGACCCCTGAAGCAGCTGAAGATAGTCGACGACGATCAGGCCAAGCTGAAAGTTCAGTTTCGATTGCAACCGGCGCACGCGGGTGTGGAGACCGGAAATAGTCAGGCCCGCCGTGTCATCGATATAGAGCGGCAGATTGGCCAGATCGACCGACGCATCGGCCAGCTTTGCGAACTCCAGCTTGCCGATGTTGCCCATGCGCAGGTCTTCGGAATTGATCCCGGACTGTTCGGCAAGAATACGCATCGCCAGCTGATCGGCCGACATTTCCAGGCTGAAAAACGCAACCTTCGCCCCGGCCGACTTTGACGGTTCGATGCCGCGCCGCTCGTCCTCCATCCACCGATGCGCCGCGTTGAACGCGATGTTGGTGGCAAGCGACGTCTTGCCCATGCCGGGACGACCGGCCAGGATGATCAAGTCCGACCGCTGAAGCCCGCCCGTCCGGGAATTGACCGAATCGAACCCCGTGGTGATGCCGGACAGGCCGCCCCCGGCGTTACGAGCGCGGGTGATCAGGTCGATGGCCGCATTGCTGGCCGCGCTGAACGATTTTACCGTCTGCAGCGCCGTGCCCTCGCCCGCGACGCCGAACAGGGCGGCCTCGGCCTCCTCGATCTGCTTGCGGGGGTCGACGCTCTCGCTGGTGTCCATCGCGCGATCGACAAGGCCGCGCCCAACCTGAACCAGCGCGCGCAGCATGGCTAGGTCCTTGATCTGCTTGGCGAACTGCTTGGCCCCGATCAGCGCCGCGCCGCTGCCGGTCAGCTGGGCCAGATAGCCCGGACCGCCCAGTTGCGCCATGCCTGGGTCATCGGCGAACAGCGGCCGCATCGTCACCGGATTGGCCAGCATGGAATCCCGGCGCAGGCCGGCGATCCGTTCAAAAATGCGGGCGTGGACAGGCTCGAAGAAATGCTGCCCCTCCAGCATTTCGATGATGTCGTCGGCCAGACTGTTGTCGATCATCATCGCACCGAGCAGCGCAGCCTCCGCCTCCACATTCTGGGGCAGGCGCGGCGCATCGGCGGCGGGGCGAACGGGGGAATCGATATCGGCCATGGGATATCCTTTAGACTGCCGCCACGCTGGCTCAAGCACCCTGCCCTGTGGAACACAGGCAAAACCCGCGATTGATTTTGCGCGCCGATCGCGGCACGGACAATGCCCCATGGCGGACCCGCGCATCATCGATATCACGCTGGACGAGCGAACGATCCTGTGGCGCAGTGCCGAGATCGAGCAGGAGCGGCGTATCGCCATGCTTGACCTGATGGAATCGAACCATTTCCGCCCTGCCCGCGCCTATCCCGACCAGTATGCGGGACCGTTCCGGATTGCGCTCCGGGTCGAGGACGGGCGGCTGGCCATCGAAATTCAGCGGACCGATGGGACGATGCTGGAAATGATCCTGCTCGGCCTCGCGCGGTTCCGACGGATTATCCGCGATTATTTCGCCATCTGCGACAGCTACTACAAGGCGCTGCGCAGCGCGAGCCCGGACCAGATCGAAACCGTCGACATGGCCCGACGCGGCATCCACAATCAGGGCGCGGAACTGCTGATCGAGCGGCTGACCGACAAAATCGAGATTGATTTTGATACCGCGCGCCGCCTGTTCACGCTGATCTGCGTCCTGCACATCCGGGCATAGGGCCGATGACGGGGGGACAGCTTCACTGGCGGCGTTGGGCGCTGATCCTGGCTGTGCTGGCGGTGCTGCTCGCCGCATTGGTCGTCTGGATCGCGGTTGCCCGCTGGCATCCGTCGGCCAGGGATTTTCCAGTTCAGGGCGTCGCTGTCGACGCAGCCAATGGCGAGGTAGACTGGTTCGCCGCGCGCACCGACGACGTCGCCTTTGCCTATGTGCTGGCCACCAGCGGCGCGGGGGAGCGGGATCCGATGTTCGACCGCAACTGGCGCGGCCTGTTCGACGCCGGCATCCGCCGCGGCGCGATCCACCGATTTTCGCTGTGCCAGCCTGCAGCCGAACAGGCAGCGTTGTTCATCAGCACGGTGCCCCGCACCGCAGATAAGCTGCCCGCGATGCTGGTAATCGACAGTTCCGCCGCCTGCCCGGCTCCGGTTGATCGCACCGCGGCGATCGCGGCGATCCGCGAGTTCCTTACCCTGGCCGAGGCGCATGAGGGCACGCCGATGCTGCTCGCGATCAGCCCGGACGCCGAATCCGACTATTCGATTAGTGCGGCGATCGAGCGGCCGCTGGTCGGGCAGCGACTGCTGATTGAGCCGGGCTATCTTTCCCGGCCCTGGCAGATCTGGCAAGCGAGCGACCTGCGCCGGATCGCGGGCGCGAAAGGGACTGTTCGCTGGCTGGTGGTTGCGCCATGACAGGCCCGATGACCAACGCAAGCATTGACCCCGAACAGCTGATTGCCGCCGCCCGGACCGCAGCCGAACACGCCCATGCGCCCTATTCCGGCTTTGCCGTCGGCGCGGCGCTGGCGATGACCGACGGGTCGATCGTCACCGGTAGCAACTTTGAAAATGCCAGCTATGGCCTGTCGCTGTGCGCGGAAACCGTTGCGACGGCCAAGGCATCGAGCGAGGGACGGCTGGGGCAGGTCGTGGCCGTCGGCATTGTAGGCGGCATGATTGCCGGCGGCGGCACAGCCCCGATCCGGCCGTGCGGACGGTGCCGTCAGGTGCTGAACGAAGCGGCGCAGATGGGCGGGCGCGACCTGGCCGTCTATTGTTCCGGGCTGACCGGCGGCGCGATCGAGCAACACCGGCTGTCCGATCTTCTTCCCCATGCCTTTGGGCCGGCCGATCTGGGGATCGGTCTTGCCCCGACAGCGGAGCAATCATGACCATCCTGTCCGACATCTGGATCCGCGAACAGGCCCAGCGGCACGGCATGATCGAGCCGTTTGTCGAAGGGCAGCGGCGCGAAGGCTGCATCAGCTATGGCCTGTCCAGCTATGGCTATGACGCGCGCGTGGCGGACGAATTCAAAATCTTCACCAATGTCGACAGCGCGGTCGTCGATCCGAAGAACTTCGACGCCAACAGCTTTGTCGATCGCAAGACCGATGTGTGCGTCATCCCGCCCAACAGCTTTGCCCTGGCGCGAACCGTGGAATATTTCCGCGTCCCACGGGACGTGCTGGTCATCTGCCTTGGCAAATCGACCTATGCGCGCTGCGGGATCATCGTGAATGTCACGCCGCTCGAGCCCGAATGGGAAGGGCATGTGACCCTGGAATTCTCCAACACGACTCCCCTGCCCGCCCGCATCTATGCGAACGAAGGGGCGTGCCAGTTCCTGTTCCTGAAGGGCGATCAGGCCTGCGAGACGAGCTATGCCGACCGCGCGGGCAAATATATGGGGCAGCGCGGCGTCACCCTGCCTCGACTGTAAACGGCGTGCCGCCCTCCCGCTGACGTAGCCGGAGGACGGATCGCTACGGTTGGGTCAGCGGGAGGCGACGGCCTGGCGCTCCGGCTTGTTCGCCATGGCAATGCCGCGCGCCGCAATGGCGTGCGCGGTGGTAACGCGCCCCCGCGTCAATTCCATGTCGGCATTCGGGCCGGCCAGTACGGCATCATACAGCTTGCGGGCTTCGGCATAGCGGCCGGTCTGCACCATGATCGCCGCCAGGTTCAGCTTGATTTCCGGGCTGTCGGGATTGAACTGTGCCTCACGCAGCAGCGCGCGTTCAGCGCCGGCGTAATCACCCTCGATGATGCTGTCATGCGCCGCCGGCACCGCGGCGTTCTGCGCGGCAACCGGCGCGGCCAGCGCCAGCGCGAATACGGCCGCCGGGGCGAACAATGAACTGCGAACCATGGCCATCCTTCCCGTCATTACGTTTTGATGGCGCAAGCATGACAGTTTGATGACTCCCTGCCAAGCAAAATGTCATCAAGGTGTAACATATGCACTTTGAAGGCCCGGCGAATCGCTGCGTGGCGCGGCCAGGTGTCTTCGGTACGGACAGCGCAGTCAGCGCGAGCGGCAGGCGGCGGGCTCAACCGAGCGAAACGACGTAAGGCGATCCGCCTGACGCCGCAGCGAACCCATGTACGGCAAAAAAAAGAGGCGCCCGAAGGCGCCTCTTGATCCGTTCTGTCGAAGTCAGCCGATCAGAAATCGTTGCGATACTGTTCGTTGCCGACAAAGCCGAGCTTGGTGACGTTGGCGCGCTTGATGATCGCCAGCACTTCATCGACCTTTTCATACCGGGCCGAGGCATCCGGCTGGAAATGCAGTTCCGGTTCGGGCTGCATCCCCTTGGTCTGCTCCAGATAGGTCGACAGCGTCGCCTCGTCGATCGGCGTGCCGTTCCACAGAATGGTACCGGCGGGATCGATGACGATCTTGTTCTTCTGCGAATCAATCTGCTCGCGGCGATCATTGGGATCGGGCTGCGGCAGGTCGATCTTCACCGCATGGGTCTGCGGCGGGATCGTGATGATCAGCATGATCAGCAGCACCAGCATGACGTCGATCAGCGGCGTCGTGTTGATCTCCATCATCGGATCGCTGGAACTTGCGTTCCCTGTGCTCATCGCCATGGGATCGTCTCCTTACTGGGCACTGGCGCCGACGGGCGGCTGCGAAATGAAGCCGACCTTCGGGAAACCAGCCGACTGCATGGTGTAGATGGTGCCCCCGATGCAGCGATAGGGTGTGTTCACGTCGCCGCGAATGTGCACTTCCGGCAATTCCAGATTGGGATTGCCCTTGCCACCTTGCTTTTCGACCTCAGCCTCCAGCGACTTGACCGCGCGGTCGAGCAATTCCTTGCTGTCGACGCGGGTCTGCAGCCAGTAGACCTCGCACCCCGACCCATCGGGCGCGCCGCGAACGGCGAGCAGCACGTTTTCCGGCTTGGTCAGCGTCGGCTCGAACGCCGTCTTGGGCAGCTGGAGTTCAACCGACTGGATCGCAACCGGGATCGCGATGAGGAAGATGATGAGGAGCACGAGCATCACGTCCACCAGGGGGGTGGTGTTGATGTCGGACATCGGCGCGCTTTCGTCGCCTCCGCCTACACTCATTGCCATTTAACGTTTCCTATCCTGATCGCATCGGCGCCCGGGCGCCGCGGCGATACCGGGGCAGACCAGGATCGGCGCTGCCCCGGCGTTTCCGTCATTACGCGGCGGGCTTGGCAGCCGGAGCGACCGGCTTGGCGGCAGGAGCCGGAGCCTTCTTCGCAACTTCGGGGCGCACCGCACCGTCCGAAGCCAGGAAGCCCAGCACGTCATTCGAGAACGCGCTCAGCTGCTCGGCGATGAACTTGTTGCGACGCTGCAGCCAGTTGTAGGCCATAACCGCGGGAACGGCGACGACCAGACCCAGCGCGGTCATGATGAGTGCCTCACCGACCGGACCGGCGACGGTGCCGATCGACGCGTCGCCTTCTGCACCGATCTTGATCAGAGCGCGGAAGATGCCGACGACGGTGCCGAACAGGCCGATGAACGGCGCGGTCGAACCGACGGTGGCGAGGAACGCCAGACCGGTGCCGAGCTGCGAGTTGATCATGCCTTCCGAACGGGCCAGCGAGCCGTGCAGCCAGTCATGCGCTTCGACCGGGTCGGTCAGCTTCTTGTGCTGTTCCTGAGCGGCGATGCCATCGTCGACGATCTGGCGGAACGCGGTGTTCTTTTCCAGCTTCGCTGCGCCTTCACGCAGGTTCGAGATGTTGGACCAGAAGGTGCCCTGCACGCGCTTCGCCTGATTGATCACCTTCTGCTGCTCGAACAGCTTGGTGAACATGATGAACAGCGAGAAGAACAGCATCACCGTCAGAATGATGGCGGTGGACCACGAAATCAGGCCCCCTTCGTTCAGCGCATGGAAAACGTCGAAATCGCTGGAGGCGGCGCCCTGCGACAGAATGGTGGTCAGCATGTTCGGTATTCCTCTGAAAAGTCGATCGTGAGAAGCAGGGGCATTGCCCCGGGTTCAATCCGTGAATGGCAATAGCTTATTGCGGGATTTTCCAGACAACGCGGCGGGACGACGACGACCGGATGGGGTTGCCGTTCTGATCCTTGGCCGGTTCATAGCGGCCGCGCCGGGTGATGGCCGAGCAGGCCGCCCGATCAAGCGCGGAAGATCCGCTTGAGCTCGTCACGCGGCAGTTTTCCACGCGGCCAGCCTCATTGATGTCCCACGAAATCGCGGTGACGCCTTCTTCACCCGAATCCAGCGAGCGTGCCGGATAATCGTCGGTCGTCACCCACTTGCTCGGGTCGCCCTTCGCGCCGGCGGCCTTGCTGACCACGGGCTTGGGAACCGGCGGCGCGACAGGTGCAGCGGGCACCGGCGGCGCAGCAACGGGAACCGGCGCGTAATTCGGCGGCGGCGTCGTCACGGACTGAATGATGTTCGGCGGCGGCGTGTTCGTCTGAACAATCGGCGGCGGCGTCACAACCGGTGGCGGCTGGGTTACCTGTTGAGGCTGTTCCGGCGGCGGCGGAGGCACTTCCTCCGGCGGCGGCGGCGGTTCTGCCACTTCGAAGACGTCGAGCTCAGTCGCCGCCTCCTTCACGAATTTGGTGGCCAGGCCGGTAATGAACGCATAGCCAAGTATGGCCATGAGTATGGACACCGTGACGATTGCCACGATCCGGCTGCCACCTGTGTCCCGGTCAGCATATGCCATTCCGCAACCACACTCCCTCTAAACCAGACATAAAAAAGGCGTAAGCCACCGATGCCGGATCGATGTCCCCGCCCCCTGCGCGTCACAAGCCCTGATGGTTCGTTAACGCGACCCCATTTCTCTATCGTGCCGTCCCACATGACGCAAACGCTTTGTCGGACGTAATAATTGTATAAGGTCCGGTTCATTCCCATTCTGACATTTCCCGGCGGTACCCGGCGTCCATTGAGGTGAAAATGCACGGATTTACAACGTCTTTCGCGGCTGCGTCCCTTGCCCTCGCCTTGCCTGCGGGGGCCGGTGCTCAGCCGGTTCAGACTGTGGCTGAAATGGGGCAGGCACCGTCGCCCTATCCCGAAATTGTCGACCTTGCCCTGCGTTCACCCGTTGTCGTTGACGCAACGATTCGGTCGCTGGCCCGAATCACCGGCCCAGAAGCAGCCATGGTTCCGCCCGGTTGGCACCGTTATTATGTCACAGTTGATGTGGCTGCCCTGCTGCGCGGTGCGGACGGGTCTGTCCTGCCCCGGGTCGGCTATGTCCTGGACGTTCCGCTGGATGCCCGCGGCCGCCCGCCGAAGTTGCGGAAGGCGCGGGTAATGCTGTTTGCGCGCGCGGTGGCGGGGCGGCCGGATCAGATCCAGCTGGTCGGCCTGAATGCGCAACAGCCATGGACGCCGGCGATCGATGCGGCCACGCGCCAGGCCGTGCGCGAGGTGATCGATCCATCCGCGCCGCCCGCGATCACCGGCATCACCAACATCTTCCACGTCCCCGGCATTCTGCCTGGCGAAGGCGAGACGCAGATCTTTCTGGCGACAGAGACGGGCGCGCCGGTATCGCTGCTGGTCCAGCGGCGTCCCGGAACGGAACGGCGATGGGCGGTCGCGCTGAGCGATATCGTGGATCAGGCCGCCGGGCCGCCGGAGCGGGACACGCTGTTGTGGTACCGGCTGGCGTGCGGCCTGCCCGCCCAGCCCACGGACGAGAACATTGCGACCGACAATCCTGCCGAGGCCCAGGCCGCGAGGGAGGATTATGCCCTGATCCGCGAGGCGCTGGGCCCCTGTCCCACCCGACGCTGACGCTGGATCAGTCAGCAGCCATGTGCACGAAATCCCGGTCGAACACAGTCATCGCCGCCCCGCCGTCGACGAACAGGGTTTGACCGGTCACGGCCCGCGCCTGAACCAGGAACAGGACCGCATCTGCGATATCCTGTGGCGTGGCGAGCCGACCGAGCGGCATCATGGCGCCCAGCCGCTGCATCTGCGCGTCGCTGTAATCCCCGGTCGGCAGGGTCAGGCCCGGCGCAACGGCATTGACCCGCACGCGCGGAGCCAGGGTGATGGCCAGCGTCCGGGTCGCTTCGGCCAGCGCCTGTTTGGACAGGGTATAGGCCAGCTGGTCCCGCGGCGGATGAGCAATCCGCTGATCCAGGATATTCACGATCGCCGCGCCCCGCTTTGCATCCGCAGCGGCCGCCACCGCTTGTGCCAGCAGGACGGGGGCAGCCATGTTGACCGCAACATGGGTCAGGATGTCCCGATGATCGGTCGTATCCCCGTCATGCGCGGAAAACAGCGAGGCGTTGTTGACCAGCACCTCGACCGGCCGCCCGAAATGGTGCGACACCCGATTGATCAGGCCCGCGACATGATCGGCATTCGCCAGATCGGCAGCGAACCAAGCATGACCATGGCCATGACGAGTTAGCACGTCAGCCAGTTCAGGATCGGCCGGCCCGTCCCCCTTGCCATGCAGGGCGATCGCATGGCCCGCCGACGCCAGACGGGCGGCGATCGCTGCGCCCAGCCGCCTTCCGCTGCCGGTGACCAGCGCGACGGGCGGCACGGCCGTCACCGGCGATGCCGGACCAGCGTGATGCCGATTGATTCGCCCGCCTCTGCAATGGCGAGTTTGACGATGCGGATTTCCACCCGGCGTACCCGTTCATCCTGGGTGAACAGGGTCTGGGCGATATGATCGGCCACGCCCTCGATCAGCGTAAAGTGAACGCCCTGGGGCAGCATGGTCGCCGCCTGTTTCAGGTCGAGATAGCTTTTGGACGCATCCAGCGGCGTATCGGGCGCATAGAAATCCGGACATTCCAGATCGACCGAGATTGAAATGCGCAGCGGCTGGGCCAGATGCGTTTCCTCGGAATAGACGCCCGTCAGGACATCGACCTCCAGGTCCGACACCTGCAACTGCAAACGATCCTGCACCAATACGACCCTTTTACCCAATGAAGCTGTGGTGCGCCCCATAAGCGGCGGCGCGCCCGGCCGCAATGGCGCAGCGGTCGGTTCAGGCGGATGCGCTGGGCCGCGCGCCGACCGCCGCCAGCCAGCGTTGCAGATTGGCGGCCGTATCGGGCACAGGCAGACGTGCCGGCCTTGCAAAACCAATGGTCACGAATGCGGTGATATCGGCATAGCTGAAGGCCTCGCCCGCAATCCAGCGCGAGGCCGACAACCGCTGATCAAGCAACTCGACAAAGCAGGTCCACATCGTCGCTGCTCGCGCAACCAGTTCCTGAATCTGCGGCATCGTCGGCCACGCACCCGACAGGGCGCGATCGGCAAAGGCGGCGTTGCCATTGCGAAAAGCATAGACGCAGGCGGCATAGCCTTCCTGCTCGACACGGCGGGTCCAGCGTTCGATGCGCGCAACCGAGCGGGCATCGGCGCCGAAAAGCGTAGCGTCGGGATGCAAAGCCTCAAAATACCGGCAGATTGCGGTGGCTTCGGTCAGCACCTCGCCATCATCGAATTGCAGGGCGGGCACGGCTCCGGTGGGATTGATGAGGAGATACTCGCTGTCCAGCTGCTCGCCGGTGCGCAGATCGACCGTGCGGGTTGGCACCTCTACCCCCTTTTCCGCCAGAAACATCCGCACCTTTCGCGGACTGGGCGCCCAGGCGGAATCATGCAGCAGCATCGCGTTTATCCTTCGCACCAAGACGCTTTCGTTCGGAACGACGACACGCTAAGGCGCGCCGCCGCCCGCGTCCATGCGGGCCAGCAAAGGCGTTGTTGATGACGGTGTCGGCCCTGTCCCCCCTGTCCGATTTTTCCGATGATCAGGTCGATGCCCTGCTTGACCGGGCGTTCGGCAGCGATCGGCGCAACCGGACGGCCTATCACATCCGTCAGGGCGCGCCCGTCATCGATCCGTTCAGCATGGGCATTGCCGATGCGGACGGGGCGCTGATCGGATCGATTCAGGCCTGGCCCGTGGCGCTCGCGCTGGATGGTGGCGGAACTGTGCCAATGACCATGGTGGGCCCGGTTGCCGTCGATCCCGGTATTCAGGGGCGCGGGCTGGGTCAGCGGCTGATGACGGCGTGCCTCGATGCGGCGGGCCGGTCGGACCTGCCGGGTGCCGATGCGCTGATGCTGATCGGCGATCCCGAATATTATGGTCGGTTCCACGGTTTTTCCGACGAGCGGACGGGCGAGTGGCGGTTGCCCGGCCCGGTCGAGCGCCGCCGTCTGCTGGCACGCGGACCAGGCGTGCCTGCGGGTGCCGGAATGGTGATCGCACGAACCGGCATCCGCTGACCCTTTCGCCCGGCCGCCGCACGCGATAACAGGCAGGCCATGCCGATGCCCCCGCCCCCCGATCTCGACCGCCTGTCGATGGCCGAGATTGCCCGGCTTGTCGCCGAACGCCGCTTGCCGCCGGTGGAACAATGGAACCCGCCCCATTGCGGCGACAGCGAGATGCGCATCGGGCGGGACGGCACATGGTATCATCAGGGCAGCCCGATCGGACGGGAAGCAATGGTCCGCCTGTTTTCCACCCTGTTGCGGCGAGAGGCCGATGGCAGCCACGTCCTGGTGACCCCTGTCGAAAAGCTGGACATCGCCGTGGAGGACGCGCCTTTTGTCGCGACGGGCATGGCGCGCGAGGGGGATGGACGGGGGGCCTCAATCGCGTTTCGATTGAACACCGGGGATCTGGTGCCGCTGGACGCGCAGCACGGTTTGCGGGTTGCCGATGCCGTGGATGGGCCGCGCCCCTATCTGCACGTCCGGTCGGGGCTGGAGGCATTGATCGCGCGTCCGGTTTATTACGAGCTGGCCGAACTGGCGGTCAGCGGGGATGGCGACATTCCCGGTATCTGGAGCAACGGGGTGCATTTCCCTCTGGTCGCGTCATGACTGCACTGCTTGCCGAACGATTAGGGCGGGCGCTGGCGGAGACGGCCGACGATGTTTTCCCCGGCCCGCATGGCGATGATGCGCCATCGCCGGTGCGCGCACAGGATGCCGTTCCCGCTGCGGTGCTGATCGCGATTACGGATCGGCCGCGACCCGGCGTGATCCTGACCCAGCGGACGTCGACGCTGAGCCGTCATGCCGGGCAGGTCGCCTTTCCCGGCGGCCGGATCGACCCGGATGACCGCGATGCTGCCGCAGCCGCGCTGCGCGAGGCGCAGGAAGAAATCGCGCTGCCGCCATCGCAGGTGCGGCTGGTGGGCGAACTGTCCACCTATCGCACGGTCACCGGCTATGCCGTCAGCCCCATCATCGGCGTTACCCCGCCAGACCTGCCGCTGGTACCCGCCGAAGCCGAGGTCAGCGACTGGTTCGAGGTACCGCTGGATATCGCGATCGACCCGGCCCGGCATCGCCGCGCAAGCCGGATGTGGCAAGGCATGGAACGGCATTATGTCGAGATCGACTGGCCTGATCGCTATATCTGGGGCGCAACCGCCGCCATGCTTGTCGCCCTATCCCGCCGATTGCGGACGTTTCGATTGTCATGACCCCCACCCATCTTCCCCCAGCCCGCTGGCGCGAGCGTTCCGACCTTGCCGCACTCACGCGGATCATCGGCGCCGAACAGGGCGAGTGCCGATATGTCGGCGGCGCTGTTCGCGACACCATCCTGGGTTTGAACGTGGCCGATATCGACATTGCCACCAGCCTGTTGCCCGAAGCGGTGATTGCGCGGCTGAACGAGGCCGATATCCGTGTCGTACCGACCGGCATCGCGCATGGCACTGTGACGGCCGTGCTTGACAGCGGGCCGATCGAGATCACGACGCTGCGGCGCGACGTATCCACCGACGGGCGCCATGCCACCATCGCTTATTCAACGGACTGGCGGGAGGACGCGGCGCGGCGCGATTTCACGATCAACGCCCTGTACGCCGATCCGGTATCGGACGAGATTCACGATTATTTTGGCGGGCTGGACGACCTGGCCGCGCGGCGGGTGCGGTTCATCGGCGATGCGTTGACCCGCATTGCCGAGGATCATTTGCGCATCCTGCGCTTCTTCCGCTTTCTGGCGCGGTTCGGGGATGCGCCGGATGCCGAGGGCTTGGCGGCGTGTGTGGCACGGGCCAACGACCTGATGGCCCTTTCCCGCGAACGGGTGGCGGCAGAGATGCTGAAGCTGCTCGTCGCGCCCCGGGCGGCGGAAACCATGACGCTGATGCACGGCAATGGCATTTTCGCACCGGTACTGCCGGAAATCGATGCCAGCGGGATCGCGGCGCTGTCCAGCCTGATCGCGGCTGAGGATGCAGCGGGGGTGGCTCCCGATCCGGTGCGCCGGCTGACGGCTGTGCTGCCTCGCGATGCAAAGGCGGTCGAAGGCGTGGCGGCCCGGCTGCGGCTATCCAATGCTCAGCGCAAGCGCATGGCCAGCGCCATCGCCCCGCTGGATGATGCCCCGCGGCCGCTGGCGTCGCGGATCGGCGTGGAACTGGCGACGGACCGGCTGCTATTGAACGACGATGCAGAGGGCGCGCGCGCAATTGCGGATTGGACGCCGCCCCGCCTGCCAGTGTCGGGCGGCACGCTGATCGAATTGGGGTTGAGCCGGGGGCCGGACGTTGCGGCTGCGCTCAAGCGGACCGAGCGGCGCTGGCTGGACGAAGGGTTTCCCGATGACGAGCGGGCCATTGCCATCGCCCGCGATGTGGTGGATCAGCTGTTGCGGGAACGCAGGAACGACAGCGCATCGTCCGGGGGCAACGGGCGGGAATAATAGAAACCCTGTCCCATGGTGCAGCCTAGCGCCGCCAGCGTCTGTTCGACCTCGCGGTTTTCGATACCCTCGGCGGTGGTCGTCATGTTCAGCGTCTGGGCCAGCGACAGGATGGCGCGAACGATGGCGACCTTGTCCCGGTCGGTCAGCATGTCGGTGATGAAACTGCGGTCGATCTTCAGCGTGTCGATGGGCAGGCGCTGCAGATAGGCAAGGTTGGAATAGCCCGTGCCGAAATCGTCCATCGCCAGTGACGCGCCCAGCGATTTCAGGCCGTCCAGCGTATCGATCGCCCGGTCGGGATCGGTGATGATGGCGCTTTCGGTCAATTCGATGGTCAGGCGGTTGCCCTCGACCCCGTGCCGGCTCAGCGCCTGACCGACCAGGGGCACAACCTCGTCCCGGTGGATCTGGATGGCCGACAGGTTGACGGCGACATTCACGCCGGCATCCCGGCCCAGCGCCGCATCCCATTCGGCGATCTGCCGTACGGCCTCGTCGATCGCCCAGCGGCCAAGCGGCACGATCAGACCGGATTCCTCTGCCACCGGAATGAAGTCTGCAGGTGAAATGGGGCGCCCGTCCTCGTCCGACCATCGGGCCAGCGCCTCGAACGACCGGATGCGGCCGGTCGCCAGGTCGCAGATCGGCTGGAACGCCAGGGTCAGGCCGCCATGGTCGATCGCACGGCGCAGTGCGGTTTCGATGCTGAATTCCGTGCGCACCACATCGAACGCGCTGGGCGCGTAAATCTCGGTCGAGCCCGTCTTTTTCGACCGCTTGACCGCGAACTGGGCGTAGCGGATCAGCGTTTCGCCATCGCCATCGCCCATGTCCCCCATCGCGATCCCGATGGAACACGCCACCCGGATATCGAAATCGGACAGGCGGAACGGAGTCGACAGCGCGCTTTCGATGCGTCCGGCAACCCGCATCGCGTCGGCCGGGCCGTCATCCAGACGCATCAGGATGGCAAATTCGTCACCGCCCGTCCGGGCCAGCACGTCGCCTGCCCTCAACGCGCCCTTGAGCCGCCGGGCGACCGAAATGAGCAGTTCGTCGCCGACAATGCCGCCCATGCAGGCGTTGACGCGGCTGAACCTGTCGAGGTTCAGGCCGAGCACCGCATAGCGTCCACCCGCCTCGCTCAGCGCCCGCTCGTCCAGCAGATCGGCGAACCCGGCCCGGTTGGGCAGTCCGGTCAGGCTGTCGGTCATCATTTCCCGGCGAAGCGACCGCTCCGTCCGCAATTCGGCAGTCCGGTCGAGCAGGGTTACAAGGCAACGGTCCGCAATGTCCGGCCCCATCCGGGACAGAGTCACCTCATAATGCCGGCTGTCGACGGGATCCCCGGTCTGCCAGTCGAACCGTTCGAACGCCCGCGCGCCATGGAGCAGGCGGTCGAACCGGTGCCGCTGGCCGTCCAGCAGCGAACCGAGCCGCGCCTCATCCGAGAAGACATGCTGGAACAGCGGATTGCGCGCCGTCGCCGACAGCGCGTCCGAATTGCGGAATACGATAGCCGCCGGAACCGGCAGCAGATCGATGAAGCTTGTGGCCGGCAATGGCGCAGGCGACCGTAGGGACCCGCCCGCAACAGGTGCCGGGGGATCTGCGGACTTTGCGCCGATCAAGCCAAACAGGTTCATCACCATGCCCTGTTAGCGTTAAATGGTTAAAGCGGCCTGAAGCCCGCCCATTCAGCCAAACCGGTTGTCCCTCGGAAATCCGGTCGGCGGAGCACGACCCGCCGCACCGCGTGCTGCGCGCCAGGGGCCAAGGTCGGATTCGGTCCGTGTTCGCCCCTGTTCGCCGCCCATCGTCCAGCTGAGGCCCTGTTCAAACCGGAAGGTGCGGGCATCAGCCATCCCGCCGTCCCGGTACCGTTGAAGCTGTACACCCTGCCCCCGCGTCATTTCGGCCAGTTCGGACAGGGGAAAGACCAGCAACCGGCGATTATCGCCCATCACCGCGACATAATCGTCATCCGGCCCGACAGGCCGCACGACCACAAGGGTGGCACCGGCACGGGGGGTCACCACCTGCTTGCCCTTGCGCGTTTCGGCCAACACCTCGGCCGAACGCACGACGAAACCGCGGCCATCGTTAGCGGCCAGCAGCAATCGTTCGCCCGCGCTGGCCGGCAGCAGCGCCGCAATCTCGCCCTCCAGATCGATCATCAGCCGCACCGGCTCGCCAAAGCCCCGGCCACCGGGCAGCTTGTCCGCCGCCAGCGTGTAGAACCGGCCCCGATCGGATGCGAGCAGCAGCTTGTCCGTTGTCTGGGCATGAAACGCCAGACGGGGGCCGTCGCCTTCCTTGAACTTCAGCGCGTCGGACGAGCCGAGATCGACATGGCCCTTCATCGCCCGGATCCAGCCGCGCTGCGACAGGATGACGGTAATCGGCTCGCGCTCGATCATCGCCTCCAGCGGGATTTCGCGCGCGGCCGCTGCCTCCTCGATCACGGTTCGGCGGCGGCCAAGCTCGGTGTCGGGGCCATAACGACCGCGGATCGCAGCCATGTCCCGCTTCATCCGGGTCCGCTGGCGAGCCTCGCTGCCGAGTAGCAGGTTCAGCTCCGCCTGTTCCTTTTCCAGCGCCTCCCGCTCGCGCCTCAGCTCCATCTCCTCCAGCTTTCGCAAGGATCGAAGGCGCATGTTCAGGATCGCCTCCGCCTGACGATCGGTCAGGTCGAACTCAGCCATCATCACAGGTTTTGGCTCATCTTCGGTCCGGATGATCTCGATCACCCGGTCAAGATTGAGGAAGGCGATGATGTACCCGGAAACCAGTTCCATCCGGTCGGCAATCCGCGTCAGCCGATGTTCGGTCCGGCGGCGCAGCACCACGAACTGATGATCGACCCAGGCGCGGATCGCCTGAGCCAGGCTCATCACGCGCGGCGTGCGATCCTTGTCCAGCACATTGAGATTGAGCGGAAACCGGCTTTCCAGATCGGTCAGCCGGAACAAGCCGTCCATCATCATCGCGGCATCGACCGTCCGGCTGCGCGGTTCCAGCACGATGCGGATATCCTCGGCGCTTTCGTCGCGCACATCGGCCAGGATCGGGAATTTGCGGTCGTTGATCAGCGCCGCAATCTGTTCGATCAACTTGCCCTTCTGCACGCCATAAGGGATTTCGGTGACGATCGCGACCCAGGTGCCCCGGCCCAGTTCCTCCACCGACCAGCGCGCCCGCACGCGAAAGCCGCCGCGCCCGGTGGCATATGCCTCGGCGATCATCGCCGGACTGTCCACGATCTGGCCGCCCGTGGGCAGATCGGGGCCGCGCACATGGTCCAGCACATCGGCGTCGGGATTGTCGATCAGCGCAATGGCGGCGTCTAGGATTTCGGCGGCATTATGAGGCGGGATGCTGGTCGCCATGCCGACCGCGATGCCGGCCGCACCATTGGCCAGCAGATTGGGGAACAAGCCGGGGAACAGTTCGGGCTCCTGTTCCTCGCCATTATAGGTGGGGCGGAAATCGGCCGCATCCTCGTCCAGCCCCGCCATCAGGTCGATGGCGACCTGCGTCAGCCGCGCCTCGGTATAGCGATAGGCGGCGGCGTTATCGCCGTCGATGTTGCCGAAATTGCCCTGTCCGTCGACCAGCGGATAGCGAAGCGCGAAATCCTGCGCCAGTCGCACCATGGCGTCATAGACCGACTGGTCGCCATGCGGGTGATATTTGCCGATCACGTCGCCCACGACGCGGGCCGATTTCTTGTACGCCTGATTGGGATCGAGGCGGAGCTGACGCATCGCCCAGAGCAGGCGCCGATGCACCGGTTTCAACCCGTCGCGCACATCCGGCAGGGAGCGCGCCGTGATCGTCGACAATGCATAGACCAGATAGCGTTCGGACAGCGCGCTGTCGAACGGATGGTCGATGATGTGATTGAAGGGATCGGTCAGGTCACTCGGCATCGTACCGGAGCCCTAGCAGGCGATGAAGCGATGCGCGAGGGGGCGCCGGTGGCTCAGTCCGCGATATCGGTGTGGATATGCAGTTCGCCGGTCAGCGTTCGGTGCACCGGACATTTGTCGGCAACCTCGATCAGCCGCTGGCGCTGCTCCCTGGTCATCGTGCCGTGCAGCGACAGGGTGCGCCATATTGCCTGCATCCGCGCGGACGGATCGGCAGGCGCCATCTCGCTGTCATGTTCATGGTCCCGCTCGTGCCGCAGCCGCACTGTCACCTGTTCAAGCGGGATCCCCTCGCGATCGGCAATCAGCTTGACCGTCATGCTGGTACACGCGCCCAATGCGCCGAGCAGCAGGTCATAGGGGCCCGGTGCTGCGTTTTCGCCGCCCACCGCCTCCGGCTCGTCGGCCAGCCAGTGGTGGTCGCGGGTCCGGATGGTCGTGCCAAAACGGCCATCGCCATTGCCGACCAGCACCTCGCCCGGTTCAAGATCGACCGTATCTGCCTGAACGGGCACGTAGCGCATCGCCCAGGCGGCAATGATCGTTGCGACGTACGCGGCATCCGCCCGGTCGGTCAGCAGATGATCGGCCCGGTCGAGCGTCACGAAGCTTTTGGGATGGCGCGCGGCCTCATAGATCTGCCGGGCATTGTCGATGCCGACCAGTTCGTCCGTCGGGCTGTGCAGGACAAGCAGTGCCCGCTCCAGCGCGCCGATGCTTGCCGCCGGATCGGTATCCCGCACCCCATGGATGAACTTGCGGCTGATCGTGAACTGCCTGCCCGCGATCGTCACCGGCCCCGCCCCGTCCCGCTCAATCGCGGCAAGATCGCCGTCGATACGGTGCAGAACATGCGCCGGATCAAAGGGCGCGGCGATGGTTGCGACCGCCAGCACCGACGGGATCCGTGCCGCCGCCGCCAGCACCGCCGCGCCGCCAAGCGAGTGACCGATCAGAATGGAGGGCGCGCCCAGCGTTTCATCAAGATAGTCGGCCGCCGCGACCAGATCCTCGACATCCGCAGCGAACCCAGCCTCGGCCAGTGTCCCCTCGCTGCCCCCCAATCCCGTGAAGTCGAACCGCATCGTGGCAATGCCTTGTGCGGCAAGTGCGGTTGAAATGCGGGTCGCGGCATGGCTGCGCATCGTGCAGGTAAAACAATGTGCGAACAGCGCGATGGCTCGCACCGGGCCAATCGGCATTTCAATGGAAGCCGCCAGCATTGTCCCGCTGGCGCCCGCGAATCGCACTGTCCTGGTTGCCATCGACCCTGCACCCCGATTGCTTCGCCCTCGCCGATATGCAGGGCACTATTGCCACCATCGACCGGTTTGCCGGTCACGCGCAATCCCCGAATTCTCAACGCGTTGGACCAACCGGCCATGCCCGGGTGTCGCCTTTCCATGGCATTATGTCATGAGTTGTTGACATGGACATGGCTCGCTGTCATTTAGTCAGTGTTACCTGACATATGGTCAGGTGATAACGACACCGGAGGGATCGTTGAGGGGTGAATGAAAAATCGGCTGAAAGTCCTGCGCGCCGAACGCGACTGGAGCCAGGCGGAGCTGGGCGGTCGGCTGGGCGTGTCGCGCCAGGCCGTGAACGCGATCGAAACGGGGAAATATGATCCCTCGCTGCCGCTTGCTTTCCGGATCAGCCGCCTGTTCGACATGAGGATCGAGGAGATTTTCGAGGATGAGGGAAACAACAGCCATGGCCTCTGACCGCTTCGATCCCACGCCGGGCATCGGCGAATTGGCTCAGCGGGCGCGCCAGCGCCGGCTGCGCTGGATCATCCTTGCCCTCGTCACTGCAGGCTTTTTCACCGGCTTTCTTGCTGCGCGGGTGGAAGACGAAGGCGGTGGGTTCCTTGACGGCATCCCGCCTGAATTCGCCATCGGCTTTGCCGTGGTGTGGACACTGGCCATCTGTTATGGCGGATGGCGCTATCACAAGGCGACGGATGAGGTGGAACGCGCGAACAATCGCTTCGCGGCGGTCTATGCCTTCAACGCCTATCTGACCGGTTATCCCGTCTGGTTCGTGCTGTGGAAGGGCGGGCTGGTGCCCGAACCGGACCATCGGGCGATCTTTGTCGGGCTCTATGTGCTGATGATCGTGCTGTACCTCTGGAAGAAGTTCCGCCCCTGACGGGTGCGGCCGTGATAACAATCCGTAAGACTGGAGAATGACGATGCTTCGTACGCTGCTCAACACTGGCGTCGCTCTGACGCTTGCCTACTGCCCGCCCGCCATCGCCCAGCAGGCCGCGCCTGCCGCACCGGCCTCCCCCGCTGCTGCCGCCACTCAGGATGCAGACCCCGCCCTGTGGGTGGTCAAGGACGAGGATACGACCATCTATCTGTTCGGCACCGTCCATGCTCTGAAGCCGGGCCTCTCCTGGTTCGACGAAGCGGTGAAATCCGCCTTCGACAAATCCGACGAGCTGGTCCTCGAAATCGTCATGCCGGGACCCGAAGACGCGCAGAAGCTTCAGCAGATCGTTATGGAAAAGGGCGTCAACATGACCGGCCCGTCGCTGACCGAAAAGCTGCCGGCCGAAAAGCGCGCTGCCTATGCCGAAATGCTAAAGGAGCTGGGCTTGCCGGCCGAGGCGCTGGACCGTCTGGACCCCTGGTTCGCGTCCATGTCGATCATGCAGATCATGATGCCGAAGATCGGGTTCAGCCCCGAAAATGGCGCCGAGGCCACGCTGACTGCGGCGGCCAAGTCGGCGGCCAAGCCGATCAGCGGCGTCGAGACGGTCGAACAGCAATTCGGCTTTTTCGACGGCATGAGCGAAAAGGCGCAGATGGACATGCTGGTCGGCATGATCGACGAACGGAACAAGACGCAGGAAGTGCTGGAACAGATGCTCGCCCTGTGGAAGGCGGGCAAGCCCGACGAGCTGGCGGCGCTGATCGAACAGTTCGATGCCGAATCGCCCGAGATGCACAAGGTGATCTTTACCGATCGCAACGCGCGCTGGGCGGACTGGATCAAGGGGCGGATGGCCAAGCCGGGGACGGTGTTCATGGCCGTGGGTGCGGGCCATCTGGCCGGGGACGACAGCGTTCAGGCGATGCTGAAGCCCATGAAGATCGAGGCCACCCGGATCGCTTACTGATCCACGGATTCACACTGACAGACAGGCGCCGGGAACGCTGCTTCCCGGCGCTTTTTTCAGGTCATCCGGCGGATTTGGGTGTGGATTTCGCCGCGTTCGATGCGCAGTTCGTTGAAGCTGGGCGGTTCGCTGCGCAGCCGCTCCGACAGGGTGCCTGCGCCGATCAGGCGGATAGTCCGCCCCTCCAGCTGGTATGGAATGTCGAACGGGTCGTGGACATGGCCGGTCAGCACCGCATCGGCCCCGGCACGGGCGAGCGCGGCCAGCGCCTCCGGCCCGCGGCGGGTGCGCGCGTTCATTACAGTCCCGGCTTCCACCAGCGGATGATGCGCGGTGACCAGCGACACCGCGCCCTGCGGTCGTGTGCCGAGATGCGAGACCGCCTGTGCCAGATGTCGGCGCGACACATGACCCTTTGCCCAGTTCAGTCGCCACTGGAAACGCGCAGTGGTGCGCAGGGGTACGATAGCCACCCCCTCGATCTGCAGCGGCCGCTCGATCAACCGCTCAAGCTTGAGGAAGCGGCGGTAGGGCATGGTCATTCGCGCCACCGGATTCAGCACCGGCAGGTCGTGGTTGCCCACCTCTACTGTAACCGGCACGCCCAGCCCCTCAAGCCATTGCGTTGCCGCGGCAAACTCGCGCGACCGGGCGGACTGAGTGAGATCCCCGGTCATGACAACGGCATCGGGCGCCTCTGCCGCGACGGCCCGGGCGAACCAGTCCAGCGCCACGCGATCCTCTCGCCCGAAATGCAGGTCGCTGACGTGGAACAGACGGATCATCCTGCGGCCTCGGTATCCCGGGTCGACAGGAACCGTTCCTTGCTCATCGCCCAGCGGATCGGCGCACCGGGGGGCAACGAAACCGGCTCGCCATCGAATAGTGCAAGGACGGGGCGACGACCCGCCACGCGCATTTCCCGCACGATCTGTTGCGTCACCGGACGGGCGGCCACCCATTCGCCGGTCAGCCAGTTCCAGCCGAGATCGATGATCGAGCGCCAGTCGCGCGCGTCGATCGCGGCAACGTCCAGCCCCTCCATATCAGGCCGGACGAACACCGCCTGATAGCTGTCGTCCATGCCCGGCACACCCCGCACCCGGATGCCCCGACCAAAGGTGCGACGCCAGGCATAGCGGATGGCGGCAACCATCTGGCCAAAGCGGCGATGCCGCACGCCCTCTCGGGCACGATACCATTGCGCAGCCGGGCCAAGGATCAACCCGACAAAGGCGCGACCGGCATCGGTATCGACCCAGGGCAGCGCGACCTTGCGGGCCCCTTCATGCGCGGCATGGATGATGGCCGCGGGGTCGAGGCTGTCGTGCAGCCCCTTTGCCAGCAAATTCATCGTGCCGCCGGGCAGGATCAGGAAGCCGCCATCCCAGTCATGCAGGGCACAAAGTGCGGTGTTGATGGTGCCGTCACCGGCGAACAGGACGATCGTGTCGATGCCATCGCGTTCCAGATCGTCCGGTGTCGGCATGGCCTGTTCCGGAAAATCGGTGCGCCCGGCAAGCGTCAGGCCGCGTTCCGCGAAGACCGCCACGATCGCCTCGCACTTTTCGGCGCTGGTCGTGCCCGATCCGGGATTGGTGATGAACCACAGTCGTTTCATGTCGGCCCAACGCATATTGGCACAGCTGGTCGCATCACGATCGAAACAATCCTATTCCGCCGCGATCATCTCCTTCAGCGCAACATCGGCATCGGCCAGCCGATCGGGCGGAATGATGGCCCCGGTTTCGACAAGCTTGCGCCCCTGTACATAGTCCTTCGTCATGTTGACGCAGTCGAGTGCGATCACCCGACCCTGACGCAGATAAATGAGGGAGAAGCGCCCGCCGGCCGGATCACCGCGGGTGACCGTGGTGTCATGGCCCGTGGAGAGGCCCACTGTCTGCAGCTTCAGGTCATATTGGTTCGACCAGAACCAGGGGACGGCATCATAGGAAAGCCCCGTGTCCCCCGTCAGCAGCCGTGCGACCAGATTGGCCTGATCATGCGCATTTTGAACCGATTCCAGACGGATCGGCGCTTCACCCGCGGCAAAGCGGTTCACATGGGCGGCGCAGTCGCCAATGGCAAAGACATCAGCCATGTTGGTGCGGCATTCGCCATCCACCAGCACGCCCCCCGCCCCGCCCTGTGCCCCAGCGGCCAAGAGCGGTTCGACGGCCGGCACGATGCCGATGCCGACAACAATCATCTGCGCCGGGACGATTTCCCCATCGGCCAGCCGGACACCCGTCGCCCGTCCATCTGCCCCCTCGATACAGGCAACGGCACTGTTCAGGCGGAGATCGACGCCATGGGCGCGGTGTGCATCCTCGAAAAAGCGGGACAGCGGTTCGCCAGCAACGCGGGCGAGCACGCGGTCCAGCGCCTCGATCAGGACCACCCGGCGACCCAGCTTGGTCAGCACCGCCGCGGCCTCCAGCCCGATATAGCCGCCACCGATCACCACCACCTGCTCGACCCCCGGCAGGGCGGCGATCATCGCATCGGCATCGGCGCGGGTGCGGACGGTGAACAGGCCCGACAGGTCGGCCCCGTCGCAGGCGAGCCGCCGGGGCGCACCGCCCGTGGCCCAGATGAGTTGGCCATAGCCGATGGATGCGCCATCAGCGGTCGCCAGCTGATTCGTGACAGGATCGACCGAGACAACGCGGTGGCCGGTCAGCATCGCGATCTGCCGTTCCTCCCAGAAAGCGGGCTGGCGGATCAGCATCCGTTCCCAGGGCTTTTCGCCGGACAGATATTCCTTGCTGAGCGGCGGGCGCTCATAGGGCTGTTCCGGTTCCTCCCCGATCAGGGCGATGGTCCCGTCATATCCGCGCTGGCGAAGCGAAATGGCGAGTTGCGCGCCGCCATGGCCCGCACCGACAATGGCGATGTCGTAATGGTCCTGCATGACGCTCGCCTAGCCAGACTTGGTGGTTCGTGTCGAGATTCGAACCAGAGCCTATTCCCCTGCCCGTTCCACGCGGACCAGCACGGTCCCCTCCGTCACCTGACCGTTTTCGGCGACGTTGAGTTCGGCCACCGTCCCGTCGAACGGCGCAGTCAGCGCGTGTTCCATCTTCATCGCCTCCAGCGTCAGCAGGCGCTGGCCCTTGGTGACGGATTGACCGGCGGTGACTTCGACGGCGGTGACCCGTCCCGGCATAGGCGCGAGGATTGCACCGTCGGCGGCCATTCCCGCCCCCGACAGGAACGCTGGGCGCAGGCTGAACCGATGCGTCGCACCGCGTTCAGTCACCAATATCTGTCCATCGGGCATCATGGACGAGGCGATTCCGAACGAGCGGTCGAACCCATCCGTCGAGCCAGTAACCTGATCGCGGCCGGAGAACAGGGCGACAATCCGGCGTGCAGGGCCGTTCATCCGGAAGCCAAACAGGCTGGCCAGCATTTGTCCCTCATGACCAAAAGGTCCCGGGTTCCAATCAAGCCAGTCCCTCCGATACCGGCGCGCTGCTTCGTCGATCGCTGCGGTTGAAGGATGCTCCGGCGGCAGCAGCGTGTCGCCTGCCCGCGCAATCAGCCCCGTGTCGGCGGTACCGGAACGAAAATCGGGATGATCCAGCGCCGCCCAAAGGAAGCCCGCATTGGTACGAAGCGGTGCAACATAGCTATTGTTCAGCCCCTGCATGAGCTGTTCGCGGGCCGTTTCCCGGTCTGTCCCATGAGCAATCAGCTTGGCGATCATCGGATCGTAGAATGACGAAACCGTCCCCCCTTCATTCACCCCGGTTTCCACGCGAAGGTCGGGATCAAGCATCAGATCGTCGATCCGGCCGGGACTGGGCAAAAAGCCCTTTGCCGGATCCTCTGCATAGAGCCGTGCTTCGATGGCATGGCCGTTGATCGACAGGTCCTCCTGCCGCTTTGGGAGCGGTTCACCGCTGGCGATGCGGAGTTGCCATTCAACCAGATCGACGCCGGTAATCTCCTCCGTCACCGGATGTTCGACCTGAAGCCGGGTGTTCATTTCCATGAACCAGGTGCGGTCGGCGCTGAGGCCGTCGCTGGCGTCGGCAATGAATTCGATGGTGCCAGCCCCGACATAGTCCACCGCCTGTGCTGCGCGAACGGCGGCGGCGCAGATGGCTTCGCGCGCTTCGGCGCTCATGCCGGGCGCTGGCGCTTCCTCGATCACCTTTTGATGGCGGCGTTGCAGCGAACAATCGCGTTCGAACAGGTGGACGACGTTGCCATGGGTGTCGCCAAACACCTGCACCTCGATATGGCGGGGCGACAGGATGTATTTTTCGATGATGACGCGATCGTCGCCAAAGCTGGACGCGGCCTCTCGCTTGCAGCTGGCCAGCGCATCGGGGAAGTCGGCGCTGGCGTCCACGCGGCGCATCCCCTTGCCGCCGCCGCCCGCCACCGCCTTGATCAGCACGGGATAGCCAATCGCATCGGCCTCGGCGTGAAGGCGGTCCGGCGACTGGCCCTCGCCCAGATAGCCGGGGGTGACCGGCACGCCAGCGGCCGCCATCAGCTTTTTCGCGGCGTCCTTCAGGCCCATGGCGCGGATCGAATGGGGCGTCGCACCGACCCAGATCAGCCCGGCGGCGGTCACCGCCTCTGCAAACTCGGCATTTTCGGACAGGAAGCCATAGCCGGGATGGATCGCCTGAGCCCCCGCGGCCTGTGCAGCGGCGATGATGCGTTCACCGACCAGATAGCTTTCGCGGGCGGGCGACGGGCCGATATGCACCGCCTGATCCGCCTGACGGACGTGCAGCGCGGTGGCATCGGCATCGGAATAGACCGCGACGGTGCGGATACCCATGGCCCGGGCGGTGCGGATGATCCGGCAGGCGATCTCGCCCCGGTTGGCGATGAGAAGGGATTGGATCATGGGTTAGCCCCGATCAGATTTGACAGTTTTGACACTAATGGCGTGGTTTGTGAGCGCGGTTGACGGTGGTCGGGCGGGCGCGGCGTGGTCGGGTTGTCCTTATCGAACAGAGGGTTGGCTATCATCGGCCGCAGATTACCGTTCAGGGCGCATGTAGGACAGGGCATCCCTAAACCTCCCCGGCACGGGGAGGGGGACCATCCGCCATCGGAGGATGGTGGAGGGGTCCAGCGGCCTGGCACGCAGTAACGATGGCAACCACGACGTCGTCCAGCGTTAGCATCACATCGCGCGCCGGGATGCGGAGGGTACGAAACCCGTGAGCCATCAGCGCCCTGTCGCGCACCTGATCTTTGTCGGGAGCATCGCCGCGATCATGCGCTTCAGCGTCAATTTCGATGGCAAGCCGGGCGCTGAGACAGGCAAAATCGAGGCTGTAGGGACCAATCGGATGCTGCCGCCGGAACTTGAAGCCCCCCGGCCGGAGTTTCAGCGCACGCCAAAGCAGTACTTCGGGCAGGTTGCCGGATCGGCGCTCGCGGCGCGCCCTATCGATGGTCTGGCGCGTGGTGGAGAAGACCCCTCCACCATGCTTCGCATGGTCCCCCTCCCCGTTCCGGGGAGGTTGGGTGTTGTCCATTGCCATCACATCCGGAAGATGCCGAAGCCGGTGTCGGCGACCGGGGCTTCGCGCGTTGCGGCGAGGGCGAGGCCCAGCACGTCGCGGGTCTGGACGGGATCGATGATGCCGTCGTCCCACAGGCGGCTGGTCGCGTGCCAGGGATTGCCCTCATCCTCGTACCGCTGGCGGATCGGAGCCTTGAACGCCTCCGCTTGCTCGGGCGTCCAGTTATCCGCGTCGCGGTGGACGGTGGCGAGCACGCTGGCCGCCTGTTCCCCGCCCATCACGCTGATCCGGGCATTGGGCCAGGTGAACAGGAAGCGGGGCGAATAGGCCCGGCCGCACATCCCGTAATTGCCCGCGCCGAAGCTGCCGCCGATCAGCACCGTGATCTTTGGCACCGTGGCGGTGGCGACGGCGGTGACCAGCTTTGCCCCGTGCTTGGCAATCCCCTCTGCCTCATACTTCCCGCCGACCATGAAGCCGGAGATGTTCTGAAGGAACAGGAGGGGGATGCCGCGTTGCTGCGCGAGCTGAATGAAATGCGCGCCCTTGACCGCCGCTTCGCTGAACAGCACGCCGTTGTTCGCCAGGATCGCGACCGGCATCCCCCAGATATGGGCAAAGCCGCAGACGAGCGTGGTGCCATAGAGCGCCTTGAACTCGTGAAACTCCGATGCGTCGACAAGCCGCGCGATGACTTCGCGCACGTCATAGGGCGCGCGGACGTCCTGGGGGATGATTCCGTACAGTTCCTCCGCCGGGTATTTCGGCGCGCGGGGGGTTGCACCATGCGACAGGCTCAGGGTGAGCGGGTTGGCGGTGGCGTTTCCCAGATGAGAGACGATATCGCGCACGATGGTAAGCGCGTGTTCGTCATTTTCCGCGACATGATCGACCACGCCCGATTTTCGGCCGTGCAGATCGCCGCCGCCCAGATCCTCGGCACTGATTTCCTCGCCCGTTGCGGCTTTCACCAGCGGGGGGCCGGCGAGGAAGATCGTCCCCTGATTGCGGACGATGACGGTTTCGTCGGACATGGCCGGGACATAGGCGCCGCCCGCCGTGCAGCTGCCCATGACGCAGGCGATCTGCGGGATGCCGCGCGCGCTCATGTTCGCCTGATTGAAGAAGATGCGGCCGAAATGGTCGCGGTCGGGAAACACGTCCGCCTGATGCGGCAGGTTCGCGCCGCCGGAGTCGACCAGGTAGATGCAGGGCAGCCGGTTTTCCAGCGCGATCTCCTGCGCGCGGAGATGCTTTTTGACCGTCATCGGGAAATAGGTCCCGCCCTTTACCGTCGCATCATTGGCCAGGATCATCACCTGACGCCCCGAAACGCGGCCGATGCCGGCGATGACGCCCGCGCCCGGAACTTCGCCGCCATACAGGTCAAAAGCCGCAAGCTGACCGATTTCGAGGAAGGGCGAGCCGGGATCGAGCAGCCGTTCCACCCGATCGCGGGGCAGCAGCTTGCCGCGCGCGCTGTGCTTCGCCCGTGCGGACTCGCTTCCGCCGAGCGCGGCATGGGCGACGTCGGCGCGGAGTTTTTCCGCCAGCGCGCGGTTGTGCGCGGTGTTTGCGCGGAAACCCTCGCTTTCGGGCTGAACGGCGGTGGGCAGGACGGGGGCGGTCATGCGCCGATCAGCTCCCGCCCGATCAGCATCCGGCGGATTTCGTTGGTGCCGGCGCCAATGTCGAGCAGCTTGGCATCGCGCAGATAGCGTTCGACGGGCCAATCCTTGGTATAGCCGGCCCCGCCCAGCGCCTGAACGGCCTCACCCGCCACCTTGAAGGCATTTTCGGATGCCAGCAGGATTGCGCCGGCGGCGTCGAAGCGCGTCGTGCGGCCGGCATCGCAGGCCCGGGCGACGGCATAGACATAGGCGCGGGCGGAATTGAGCGCGACATACATGTCCGCGATCTTGGCCTGGATCAGCTGGAAATTGCCGATGGGGGTGCCGAACTGCTTGCGTTCGCGGACATAGGGCAGGACCGTGTCGAGGCACGCCTGCATGATGCCCAGCTGAATCCCCGCAAGCACCGCGCGTTCATAGTCGAGGCCGCTCATCAGCACGCCGACACCGCCATTGGGCGGGCCCATGACCTGTGATTCGGGGACGAAACAGTCGTCGAACACCAGTTCCGCCGTCGGCGAGCCGCGCATCCCCATCTTGTCGATCTTTTGCCCCACGGAAAACCCGGTCATGCCGCGTTCGATCAGGAAGGTGGTGATGCCGCGCGACCCCTCCCCCGTCCTGGCATAGACGACCAGCGTGTCGGCATAGGTGGCGTTGGTGATCCAGAATTTGGTGCCGTTCAGCACATAGCCGCCATCGACTGCCTCCGCCTTCAGCCGCATGCCGACAACATCGCTGCCCGCGCCGGATTCGGACATGGCGAGCGAGCCGACATGCTCGCCCGAAATCAGCTTGGGCAGATATTTCGCCTTTTGCTCCGGCGAGGCCCAACGCGCGATCTGATTGACGCAAAGGTTGGAGTGCGCGCCATAGGACAGGCCAACGGACGCGGACGCCCGGCTGATCTCCTCACACGCGATGACATGTTCCAGATAGCCGAGGCCAAGGCCGCCATCCGCCTCTGCCACCGTGATTCCGTGCAGGCCCAGTTCGCCCATCGCCGGCCAGAGTTCCTGACGCGGGAACCAGTCCTCTGCATCGACGCGGACCGCCAGCGGCGCGATGCGATCAGCGGCGAACCGCTGAACACTCTCGCGGATCATGTCGGCATTCTCGCCAAGCGCGAAATCGAACTCGGGCAGGCTCAACGCAACTCTCCTGTGGTTCGTCCGCACGGACAGCGCCTGGCGGATCGTATCAGATGTTACGATGTCCCTTAATCGAGAACAGGGCCGGCTCGCAACCGTCCGATATCGCGGTCGATCAGCCTTCGCCGCCCAGCCGGTCGACATGGACATCGACGTCGAGCACTTCCTGACCATGGCCGATGCGCATCCCGGCAATGGGGGTGGAGCCGGCGGCGTCCAGGCCGACGGCGATGCGGACATAGCCTTCGTCCGGCGAATGGCCCTGCGACGGATCGAACCCGACCCAGCCAAGGCCGTCGACCCATGCCTCTGCCCAGCCATGCGGGCCGGGCGCGCCATGGGCATCGGCAGCGGCCAGGCTGTAGCCGACGACATAGCGCGCCGGGATCGACAGCGACCGGGCGGCCGACACGAACACCAGCGCCATGTCGCGCGGCGATGCCGTATCGGCGGCGAACATGGCGGCGGCCTCTGTCCGGTCGGTCTTGCGCGCCCGTCCCGGCCAATGGCCGGGCAGCGCGTGGTTGAGCGCCCGGAGCAGCGGCAGCCGTTCGGAATGCGCCGATGCAACGCCGTCGGCGAAGGCGCGGATCGCATCGT
Source organism: Sphingomonas eleionomae (assembly GCF_049889035.1). NCBI lineage: Bacteria > Pseudomonadati > Pseudomonadota > Alphaproteobacteria > Sphingomonadales > Sphingomonadaceae > Sphingomonas > Sphingomonas eleionomae. Next base: position 851,782 of record NZ_JBLTWP010000001.1, read on the forward strand.
CATGCAGGGTGGTCGGGGTCACGCGGCGATAGACGATCGGGGACAGCGTTTCCGCGATCCCGCCCAGCACACCGGTGCCGTCGGTGGTCAGCACCTCACCTGCGACGGTAATCGCGATTTCGTCCAGCGGCCCTTCGGCATAGAGCATGGTGACGGCGTTGCCATGCCCATCCATGCCGTGCCGCAGCCGCGCATCGCAGCTGACGTCGATGCGCCAGTTGACGATCGTCTGATTGGCATCGTCGCGCGGCGTCAGACGCAGCAGCTGGACCAGCCGGGCCTGAGGCTCGGTAAAGCGGTAATGGGTGGTATGTTCGATGGCGAGCCGCATCAGCCGAACCGGAACTGGCGGGCGATGACGCCGTCCAGCCTTTCATTTTCGGCGATGAACCCGGTCAGCCATTCGTGCAGCCCGCCCAGGATCACGTCGCCCGAACGCGTGCGCTGCATCCGCGACAGGCGGGCGCGGGCCATGCGGTCTGCCTCCCCCTGCAATCCCGTGCGGCGGGCCAGCATACTGAGCATTTCCACCGTTTCCTCGACACAGGCGGCAAGGCTGCGCGGCAATTCACCCCGCGTGGTGAGCAGGTCGATGACCAGCGACGGCTTCAGCCCCTCTGAATAGAGCCAGCGATAGGCGGTGACGGCGGACACGGTCTGAAGGATCGTCGTCCACTGATCCCGGTCGATCACGCCGCCGACCTTTTCGCCCTCTGGCAGCAGGAGGTGATATTTGACGTCGATCAGGCGCGCAGTGTTGTCCGCCCGCTCGATCGCAGCGCCCAGGCGGATGAACCACACCGCCTCGTTCTTCATCATGCGATGCACCGCTCCCTCGAACCCGCGTGTTTCGGCCTTCACCGCTTCGACCAGGTTGAGCGTTGCATTGGCGCCGCCGGGGCTGCTCCGGCTGCTGAACAACAGCCACGCGCGGTTGATGCCGGCCCATGCCTCTCGCGTCAGGGCGGTTCGCACGGCGCGGGCATTGTCGCGCGCCATGTGCAGGCAGTGGATGATCGAGCCGAAATGCGACCCGTCGGTGGTCAGATATCGCGCGACATGGGTGGGGGTCAGCGTTTCGCCCGTCGCGGCAAACCCCTCGCTGTTATAGGTGACGGCCAGCGCGCTTTCCCACGCAGCTTCCCCCGCCGGGCGGGCGGACAGCGCATCGAGGCGGATCGTCGCTTCGACCAGCCGGGCCATGAAGTCAGCGCGTTCGACATAGCGGCCAAGCCAGTAGAGCGACGCGGCGGAGCGGGACAGCATCAGCATCAGTCCAGCCCCCCCGAACGGCCCTGACTCTGTCCGTCGATGGGCGTTTCATCGACCAGCGCCTGTTCCTGAACCTGAGCCTGGCCCTGTTCCTGATACTGGCTGCCGCATTCGGGCAGCAGGACGAAACTGTCCTTGGTCCCGCCGCCCTGACTGGAATTGACCACCAGCGATCCTTCCTTGAGCGCGACCCGGGTGAGGCCGCCGGGGACGACCTTTACCCCCTGGCTGCCACTGAGCACGAAGGGGCGGAAATCGACATGGCGGGGGGCCAGCCCCTTGTCGGTAAAGGTCGGGACGGTGGACAGGGCCAGCGTCGGTTGCGCGATGTACCGCTGCGGCTCTGCGATCAGCGCGGCGCGGAACTGCTCGATTTCGTCATGGCTGGCGGTCGGGCCGACCAGCATTCCGTATCCGCCCGACCCGTCGACCAGCTTGACCACCAGTTCGGGCAGGCGATCGAGGACATAGGCCAGCGCCTCCGGCTCGCGACAGCGCCATGTCTGCACGTTCGGCAGCTTTGCCTCGCTGCCGGTATAGAAGCGGACGATTTCCGGCATGTAGCTGTAAATCGCCTTGTCATCGGCAATGCCGTTGCCGGGCGCGTTGATCAGCGCGACATTGCCCGCGCGATAGGCCGCCATGATGCCCGGCACGCCCAGCATCGAATCCGGCCGGAAGACCAAGGGGTCGAGATAATCGTCGTCGATGCGGCGATAGATCACGTCCACCCGCACCCGGCCGCCGATCGTCTGCATATAAACCATGTCGTCATCGACGATCAGGTCCGCCGCCTCGACCAGCGGGACGCCCATCGAATCGGCCAGGAAGCTGTGTTCGTAATAGGCGGAATTGTAATGGCCCGGCGTCAGCACGACGCACAGCGGATCGCGCTCGCGGCCCAGCGGGGCAACCGACTGCATCGTCGCGTGCAAAAGATCGGGATAGCTGTCGACCGCCGCGACCCGAAAGCTGCGGAACAATTCCGGGCACAGGCGGATCATCGCCTCCCGATTTTCCAGCATGTAGGAGACGCCCGACGGCGTGCGGGCGTTGTCCTCAAGCACATAAAACTCGTCCGGCCCGGTGCGAACCAGGTCGATGCCGCAGATATGCGCCCACACATCGTGCGGGGGCCGCGTGCCGACCACTTCGGGCCGGAACTGGTCGTTGCAATGGATCAGTTCGGGCGGAAGGATGCCCGCGCGCAGGATTTCCTGCGGGCCATAGATGTCGCGCAGAAAGGCGTTGATCGCATCCACCCGCTGAACCAGGCCCGCGCTGAGGCTGGACCATTCGGCGGCGGTGAACACGCGGGGGACGATATCGAACGGGATGATCCGTTCCGCAGCCTCCCGGTCGCCATAGACGGCAAAGGTGATGCCCAGCTGGCGGAACATGGTTTCGGCGGCCTGCAACCGGCGTTCAAGTTCGGCAGGCGGCGTATCGGCCATCCATGCAGCAATCGCGTCGAAACCCGGCCTGGCCCCGGCGCCGCGGCCTAGGCCCCAGATTTCATCGAACGCTCCGTCCACTCGCGATCGCCCCCCTTAGTGTCAGCTGAAAGCCATAACGCCATGCTGCACATTCAGGTTGCACCGCACAAGTAGGAAAGGTTCAGGAACCCCCCGCCCGCCCGGTCAGCATCGACTGGGTCAGGATCTGGGGCAGCACATCGGGTTGAGGCTTGCCGGGCGCGTACCACAGGTACAGCGGCACGCCCGCGCGGCCATTCGCCTCGATAAACCGGCCGAGCGCCGGGTCGCCATCGGTCCAGTCGCCGACCAGCACCGCCACCTTGCCCCCGGCAAGGGCATCGCGGACAGCATCGGTATCGATCACCGTCCGCTCGTTCACCTTGCACGTCACGCACCAGTCGGCGGTGAAATAGGCGAAAACCGGGCGTCCTTCGGCGCGAAGGGCGGCCAGCCGTGCCTCGCTGAACGGTTCGGCGCCGGCCAGCGTTTCCGCGGTGGCATTGGCGGGCGCAGGGCGGATCAGGGGGATTGCCGCAAGGCCGAGCACCAGCGCCAGCGTGCCGGGCAGCCAGGCCCGGGCGCTCATCCCGCGCTGAAGCCCGCCCGACCACCACAGGCCAAGGCCGAACAGCAGCGCCGCGCCCAGCCCCAGCGTCATGCCAGCAACCCCCGCCTGCTGACCCAGCACCCAGGCGAGCGCCAGCGCGGTCAGGAACATCGGCACGGACAACAGATGGCGCAGCCGCACCATCCAGTTGCCGGGTTTCGGCAAGCGCCGGCGGAGGGCGGGCACGAAACCGAGCAGCAGGAACGGCAGCGCAAGGCCAAGGCCAAGCCCGGCAAAGATCGCCAGGGCAACGGGAACGGGCAGGACCAGCGCCGCGCCCAGCGCCGCCGCCATGAACGGCCCGCTGCACGGCGTGGCGACGAATGCGGCCAGCGCGCCGGTCATGAACGCACCGCCCGACCCGCCATCGGTCAGGCGGGCAAGCGGCCCCGGCAGCGTCATTTCGAACAGCCCGGCAAGATTGAGGGCGATGGCGGTAACCAGCAGCAGCAGGATCAGGATCACCTGAGGGTTCTGAAGCTGAAACGCCCAGCCGACGCTGGCCCCGCCCGCCCGCAGCGCAAGCAGCAGGCCGCCAAGCGCCAGACAGACCAGCACGACCCCGGCGGTGTAGGCCAGCGCCTCCCGCCGTGCCTGGGCTTCTTCCCCGCCCGCCTTGGCAAGGCTGAGCGCCTTGAGGCTGAGGATCGGAAAGACGCAGGGCATGACATTGAGCAGTACTCCGCCCGCCAGCGCGCCGAGCAGCGCGATCAGCGCCGCGCCCCAATCCACCCCGCCGGACGGCAGGGCCGGTACCTCGCCCGGCGTTGCAGCGATGGCAAAGCCGCGCCCGGCATCGGTGGCGATCACCCCATCGATCCGGCTGGCCGTGCCGGTGGCGCGGGTTTCGACAAGCAGCCGGTCGCCGTCGCGCACCACCCGCTGCGGTGCGTCGTAATCGATCACATCGCCGGTCAGCGGAAAGAAATAGGCATCGCCGATCGGGCGGTCGGCGGGATAGGGAATGGAGAGGCGGATGGTGCGGGCATCGCCGTTGCCGGACAGGGCAAAGCGGGCCGGGCTGCCGATCGGGGGCGGGATCGCCTGTCGCCACGCATCGAACCGGGCGCGGCGCGACGGATCGACCGTGCCATCGCCGACCGTCAGCGTGATCGACCGTTCCGCCCGTTCGGGCACGCAAATCTCGTTCGTGCAGACCAGGTAATCGAGCCGCACGCTGACCGGGAGCCGCGTGCCGGGGGCCAGCCCGGGATCCAGCGTCAGCGTGACCAGCGGGGCGAACGGCCCTTCATACACATAGTTCATGATGTCCGCGACGATCAGCCGGTGCGGCACCGGATAGCGCGGTACCCCGGCCGTGACCCCGGCGGGCAGTGTCCAGTCATAGCGGGTGGCGACACCGGCGGCCCCGGGATTGAGCCAATATCCGTGCCAGCCGGCATCGGGCCGGGAATCGAAAGCAAGCGTCACTGTGCCGCCCGGCGCGGGTCGATCCGTCTCTGCCACCAGATCAATGGCGATATGCGGGCCGGGCGAGGTCCCCTGTGCCCATGCCGGCGAGACGAGCAGAATGGCGGCCGCCAGCATCAGGGCACGAAGGGCCAGCGTTACGGACGGAACAAGACGCATTCACCATTCCCGGTCGGGCGGACGGTGATCCGCCGCCCATCGGCCCGCCCTAGCGGGTTCGGCGGCGCACAGGCAATGCGTGCCATGGGCCATAGCGCCAGCGATGGCGGCGCGGCGGCCGGATCAGCGCGTTTCGTACGGCCGGATGCCGGGGCCGAGGGTATTTGCGCCGATGACCAGCCGCTCGCCGCTGGCATTGGCGACGAAAACGGGGTTCTTGTCGACGCCGGGGGCGAGGCGCGCGTCATTCCCCTCGACCCGCAGGCCGCCCGCGCGATGTTCCCGCGCCTCTGGCGACACGGCGATGAAGGCGGTCCAGTTTTCCTTGTTCCGACCCTGAACAAAGCTGTTGCCCGCGATGATGCCGGTGCCGCCGACGGACAGGTCGATCATGTAGTTCGTTTTTTGCCCGCGCGTGTCGTCAAAGCTGTTGTCGCGGATATCGACGCGTGGCCCGCGCAGCTTGACGTAATGCCCGCCCTCGCCCCGTTCGAAGCGCGAGCGGGTGACGGTGATCAGGCCGGTCGTTTCCAGATAGATGGAGTGCGCGCAGCTTTCGCTTTCGTCGCACTGGCCAAGGCCGGCAAAGGTCGAGCGGTCGATGGTGATGTTCCACGGTTCATCGGTCGCGCCCAGGATCCCTTCCTGACTGTCCAGGAACATGGAATTGCGGACGATCAGGTTGCCGCGTTCGATACGGATGCCAGCGCCATTGCCGTCGGCGACGCTGAACCCGCGAAAGATGATGCCGTCGACGACCGATGATTTGCCGCGCAGCACGAACGCCGCCTTGTCCTCGCACGTCTCACCCTCGAACACCACGGTGCCCGGCTCCCGCGCCCGGTAGGTGATGTTGCCGGTGATCTGAACCGTGCACTGGCGATAGACGCCGGGCGCGATCAGGATGGTGGAATTGCTGTCATGCGCCTCTGTCACGGCGGCGTCGATGGTGTCGAACGCCTGCCCCGTCTGTTCGATGACGAATGGCCCGCGCGACTGGGGCATGGCGATGCCCGGCACGGCGAGCACAAGGACTGCAATGGGAAGGGCAAGGCGCATTGCGGCAATTCTCCACGAGGTTTGCCCCGAATGCCGCCTGACCGCCCGGTTGAGAAGGCAAATTGAGGGTTAACCGCCGGTAGCCGCCGGGTTCAGCGCAGCGGCGACCAGCGGTGCGACCCGATCCGTCACCCGATCGATCCCCCTGGCATTGGGATGGATGGAATCGGCCTGCATCAGCGCGCGGTCGCCGATCACCCCGTCGAGGAAAAAGGGATAGAGCGGCACGCCATAGTCCTTGGCCAGCGCAGGATAGATGGCGTCGAACCGGCGGCGATAATCGGCCCCCATGTTGGGCGCGGCGACCATGCCGGTCAGCATCACCGGGATGCCGCGTTCCTTGAGCAGGTCCAGCATTCCGCGCAGATTGCGTTCGGTTTCGGCCGGATCGATGCCGCGCAGCATGTCGTTGCCGCCAAGGCCCAGGATCAGCAGGTCCGGCTTTCGCGGGAACCCGTCCAGCGTAAAGGCCAGCCGCTGCAACCCGCCCTGCGTCGTTTCGCCCGATACTCCGGCATTGCGGACATCGGCGGCGATGCCCCGCGCCGTCAGGCTGCGTTGCAGCGCGGCGGGAAAGCTTTCGTTCTGGGCAACGCCGTAACCGGCATAAAGGCTGTCCCCGAACGCGACGACGAGGCGCGCATCCGCGGCCTCCGCCCCGGCGGCGGCGGCGGGCTGCGCCGTGGGCGTGGCGGCGTTGTCCGCTGCAATGCCCGCTGCATTGTCCACCGCCGGTTCACCCGAACAGGCGGCCAGCAATTGCGCCGCAGCGCACAGCGCTACATATGTCGTTCCACGCCGAACCCAGTTCACACCCATACCGGGGATTTCCCTTACCAATGCACGCCACTGTCGAGCCTTTCCATATTGCGATCCAGGCGCGCAATGTCACCCTTACCCTTGGCACCAGCGCCGCCCCGACGGAAATCCTGAAAGGGATCGACCTGAGCATCCCGCAGGGGCAGAGCGTCGCCATCCTTGGCCCGTCCGGGTCGGGCAAATCGTCGCTGATGGCGATCCTGTCCGGCCTTGAGCGCGCGTCCGGCGGCGAGGTTCGCGTGGCGGACATGGAGTTCGGCCCGATGGACGAGGATGCGCTGGCCCGCGCGCGGCGGGGGCGGATCGGTATCGTCCTCCAATCCTTTCACCTGTTGCCCACCATGACCGCGCTGGAAAATGTTGCCGTGCCGATGGAGCTGGCGGGCGTGGCCGATGCGTTCGAGCGCGGGCGGGCCGAGCTGGAGGCGGTGGGCCTGGGCCATCGGCTGACCCATTATCCGGCGCAGCTGTCGGGCGGCGAGCAGCAGCGCGTGGCGATTGCCCGCGCCGTCGCGCCCCGCCCCGCCATCCTGTTCGCGGACGAGCCGACCGGCAATCTGGACGGCGCGACCAGCGGCGCGATCGAGGATATCCTGTTCGACCGGCAGCGGGCGGCGGGCGCAACGCTGGTCATCATCACCCATGACCCTGCCCTTGCCGAGCGATGCGACCGCGTGGTCGAAATGCGCGACGGCTTGATCGTCGCGGACCGGGCCAGCGCATGAGCGAGCGGCTGAGCTGGGCAGCGCTGTGGCGGATCGCGCGGCGCGATCTGCACGCCGGGTTTCGCGGGCTGCGCCTGCTGTTCGTCTGCCTGTTCCTGGGCGTGGCGACGCTGGCGACCATTGGCGGGCTGACCAGCGCAATCACGGGCGAGATCGCGTCCAAGGGCCAGTTGATCCTCGGCGGCGATGTCGAGGTGGAGATGACGCAGCGCGAGGCGAGCGAGGCGGAAAAGGCCGCGTTCCGCGCCGCCGGCCGCCTGTCCGAAACCATCCGCTTGCGCGCCATGGCCCAGCGGGTCGATACAGGCACCAACGGCCCGTCAGCGGTGCTGACAGAGTTGAAGGGCGTGGACACGGCCTATCCGCTGTATGGCACGCTGACCCTGCGGGGCGGGGCGGCGGCGCGGCTGACCGCGGACGAGGTGGTCATCGGCGCGGCGCTGGCCGAGCGGCTGGCGCTGAAACTCGGCGATCGCCTGCGCTATGGCAATGCCGATTACCGCATCCGCGACATCATTGCCGACGAACCCGACCGGGTGGGCGAAGGGTTCACGCTTGGCCCCGTCGCGCTCACTTCGCTCGACGGGTTGCGGCGCAGCGGCCTGATCCTGCCGGGCAGCCTGTATGAGAGCAAATACCGCATCCGCACGCCCGACGGCACCGATGCCAAGGCGGTGGCCGACCGGTTGAAGGCGGCGTTCCCGGAGGCGGGGCTGGACATCAAGACGCGCGATGGCGCGGCGCCGGGCACCAGCCGGTTTTTCGAGCGCATGGGCCAGTTCCTGGCGCTGATCGGGCTGGCCGCGCTAGCGATTGCGGGGATCGGGGTCAGCAACGGCGTTGGTTCCTATCTGGCGATCAAGCGGAACGGCATTGCCACGCTGAAAATCCTGGGCGCATCATCGGGCGATATTGCCCGCATCTACCTGATGCAGGTGGGCGCGGTGGCATTGCTGGCGATTGCGGTGGGGCTGGTGACGGGCATTGTCCTGCCCTTTGCACTGGTGACGGCGGTGCAGGACCTGTTGCCGGTTAAGCCGGGATTTGCGATCGCGCCGGGGGCGCTGGCGATCAGTGCGGGCTATGGCGTGCTGATCGCGCTGATCTTTACCCTGCCGCCGCTGGCACGCGCGCGCACCCTGCCCGCCGCTGCGATCTTTCGCGAAACCGTGGACCGGCGGGCGCGGATCGACCGGCGGACGATGGCGCTGGTCGCGCTGGCCGGGGCGGCGGTGCTGTCGCTGGCGCTGGGCACGGCGCGCGATCCGCTGTTCGCCGCAGCGGTGCTGAGCGGCGTTGCGGGCACCATCCTGTTGTTGCTGGGCATTGGCGTTGCCGTCAGATGGCTGGCGCGGCGGCTTCCCTCTCCGCGCCGTCCGCTGGCGCGGCTGGCGGTGGCGAACCTGTATCGACCGGGGGCGCAGACATCGGCGCTGGTCGTGGCGCTTGGCCTGGGCCTCACCCTGTTCGTCACGCTGGCGGCGATCCAGTCGAGCCTGACGAGCGAAATCCGCAACACCGTGCCGAAGAAAGCGCCGGACCAGTTCGTCCTGGATATCCCGATCGAGCGGCAGGCGGCGTTCGGCGCGCTGGTGCGGCAGCAGGCACCGGGCGCGGACCTCAACATCGTGCCCACCCTGCGCGGCACCATCGTCGCGTTTCGCGGGCAGCGGGTGGCGGAGATGAAGACCCTGCCCGAAGGCGCGTGGTTCCTGCGCGGTGAGCGGGGCGTCACCTATTCCGACACGCTGCCCGAAGGATCAGAGCTGACGGCGGGAAAATGGTGGCCAAGGGACTATACCGGGCCGCCGCTGATTTCGCTCGATCAGGAAGCGGCAAAGGTGATGCAGGTCGGCGTCGGCGACACGATCACCGTGTCGGTGCTGGGGCGGGAGATCGACGCGCGGATCGCATCGCTGCGTCAGGTGAACTGGGAAACGATGGGCTTCAACTACATCATGGTGTTCACGCCATCGACGCTGAAGGCCGCGCCGCACAGCCTGGCCGCGACGATCACCCTGCCCGGCACGGTGCAGCCGGGGATGACCCGCGCGCTGCTGGCGGCATTCCCGTCGGTTTCGGTGATCGATGTGGGCGAGGTGGTGGCGCAGGTGAGCGTGTCGCTGGGCCAGATGTCGACGGCGATCCTGCTGGCCGGATCGGTCGCGATCCTGGCGGGCATCGCGGTGCTGGTCGGTGCGATCGCGGCATCGCGGCAGGCGCGCGCCTATGACAGCGTGATCCTGAAAACGCTCGGCGCGACGCGGTGGCAGGTGCTGGGCGCGCAGGCGATCGAATATGCGCTGCTGGCCAGCGTGCTGGCCGGGGTGGCGCTGGCGCTTGGCCTGGGTGCGGCATGGTTTGTCATCGTGCGGATTTTCGAATTTGGCTGGTCGCCCGACTGGGCGCTGGTGCTGGGCACGCTGGGCGTTGGCGCGCTGGGGACGCTGGCCATCGGGCTGGCGGGATCGATCCCGATCATGTCGGTGCGCCCTGCACAGGCGCTCAGAGGGTTGTGATCCAATCGTCATTGCGAGCGTCAGCGAAGCAATCCAGTCCCGCGCTGGATTGCTTCCCTTACGCTCGCAATGACGGGGTTCAGTCCCTGGCCAGCATCCGGATGAGGCCGCTGAAATCCAGCGTGCCGTTCCCGTCATCGACGAAGCGCTGGTAGAGTTCGGCCGCGCGCCTGCCCATCGGCGTTGCCGCGCCCGCGCCGTCGGCGGCATCCATGGCGAGCTTCAGATCCTTGAGCATCAGCTGGGCAGCGAACCCGCCCTGATAGTCGCGGTCGGCGGGTGTTTCCGGGCCGACGCCGGGGACCGGGCAATAGCTGGTCATCGACCAGCTCTGCCCCGACGAAACCGACGCGATGTCGAAGAAGCGCTGTGCATCCAGCCCCAGCTTTTCGGCGAGCACGAACGCCTCGCACGTTGCGGCCATGGTCGCGCCGAGGATCATGTTGTTGCAGATCTTTGCCGCCTGACCCGCGCCGACGGCACCGGCATGGATCACCGACTTGCCCATGGCGGACAGGATCGGTTCCGCCCGGGCAAAGGCCGCGTCCGTCCCGCCGACCATGAAGGTGAGCGTGCCGGCATTGGCCGCCGCAATGCCGCCCGACACCGGCGCATCCACCGCCAGCAGGCCGCGCGTCGCCGCCGCTTCGGCCACGGCGCGGGCAGTAGCGACATCGATCGTCGAACAATCCATCAGCAGCGTGCCGGGCGTGGCCAGCGGGATCAGCTGATCGCGCCACACCTGATCGACATGGGTGCCGGCGGGCAGCATGGTGACAATGGCCTCTGCGCCCGCAACCGCCTCTTCCACCGACAGCGCGGCAAGGCACCCGGCGGTGCGGGCGCGATCCAGCGCGGCCTCCGACAGGTCATAGGCGCGCACGTCATGCCCGGCCTTTGCCAGATTGGCGGCCATCCCGCTGCCCATATTGCCAAGGCCGATAAAGGCGATGCTGGTCATTGGTTACTCCCGTTCCTCGCCCCCATGGAGAAGGGGACAGCGCAGCTTACGAGCCTGCATGCTGGCGAAGCTTGGTGAGGGGGGGTGCGCGCCTCCCCCTCTCCCAACCCTCTCCCCTGAAGGGGAGAGGGCTTTGCCAATCTCAACGCCCGGTCCAGGTGCCGGGACGCTTTTCCATGAACGCGGCCATGCCCTCTTTCTGGTCGGCCGTACCGAACAGGCCGTTGAACAGGCGGCGTTCGAACTGAACCCCCTGTGCCAGCGTGGTTTCGAACGCGGCGTTGACCAGTTCCTTGTTCGCCAGGACGGCGAGCGGCGGCATGGCGGCGATGGCGGCGGCGGTCCTTACCGCTTCGTCCACCAGATCGGCGGCGGGGACGATGCGGCTGACAAGACCGGCACGCTCAGCCTCGGCAGCGTCCATCATCCGGCCGGTGAGGACCATTTCCATCGCCTTTGCCTTGCCCACCGCGCGGGCCAGCCGCTGCGACCCGCCCATGCCGGGGGCCACGGCCAGCTTGATTTCCGGCTGGCCGAACCTGGCGGTATCGGCGGCCAGGATGAAATCGCACATCATCGCCAGCTCGCACCCGCCGCCGAGCGCATAGCCGGCAACCGCCGCGATCACCGGCTTGCGGGTGCGGGTAAACGCCTCCCACCCGCTGAAATGATTGCCGCCATACATGTCGGCAAAGCCCATTTCGGCCATTTCCTTGATATCCGCGCCGGCCGCGAACGCCTTTTCACTGCCGGTGATGACGGCGCAGCCCTGAGCCGGGTCGGCATCGAAGGCAGCGAGCGCGGCCAGCAGATCGGCCAGCACCTGCGCGTTCAGGGCGTTCAGCGCCTTTGGCCGGTTGAGCGTGATCAGCGTCACGCCGTCGGCGCGCGGTTCGACCAGGATGGTTTCGTAATCGGTCATCGCCTGCTCCTTATATCGTCATCCTGACCCTGGTTCAGGGTTCACCCATCCAAATTCCATGTCGCTGCCTGCTGCGCGATGGATGCTGAACCCAGTTCAGCATGACGCATTCACGCCGGCGTCCACGCCTCGTCGTCCGGCAGGGGCGCGAAGATGCGGTCGATCATGTGGTCGGTCATGTCCGAGATCGCCGACGGGTTCCAGACCGGCGCATTGTCCTTGTCGACAATCAGCGCGCGGACGCCCTCGATAAAGTCGGGCCGCTGAACGACGCGGGTGGCGACGGCATATTCCTGTCGCATCTCGTCCTCGAACGTCGGCATGGTCGCTGCGTCGAGCAGCAGCTTCAGACTGACCTTCATCGCCTGGGGCGACTTGGTGCGGATCGTGCCTAGCGTGTCGCGGGCAAAGTCGCTGTCGTCGGCTTCCAGCGCGGCCACGATCTCCTCCAGCCGGTCGCTGGCGAACAGGCGGTCGATCGCGTCGCGATGGGACAGGATCCGCGGCTGTGGCGCGGCGGCGGATAGGTCGGCCAGCACCGCCTCGATCCCGGTCGGGTCGGCGATGATGCGCGCCTTGGCATCCTCGAGCCGTTCGGCAGGCAGAAAATGCGTGGCAAGGCCAAGGGCGAGGCAGTCGGCCCCGTCGATCCGTGCGCCCGTCACCGCGAGATACTGGCCGATGCGGCCCGGCAGGCGGGACAGGTACCAGCCGCCGCCGACATCGGGGAACAGGCCGATACCGGTTTCGGGCATGGCCAGCCGGGTATTCTCGGTCGCCACGCGATAGCGCGCGGGCTGGCTGATGCCGACGCCGCCGCCCATGGTGATGCCATCCATGAACGCCACGATCGGCTTGGCATAGGTGAACAGCGCATGGTTCATGCGATATTCGATGCGAAAGAAATCACGGGCCGCGGCGCCATCGCCGCCGCCGCTTTCCGCCAGCATCCGGATATCGCCGCCCGCGCAGAAGCCCCGGCCATCCGCATGGTCGATCAGAACCGCCAGGATGCCGGCATCGTCGCGCCATTCGGCAAGCGCGGCCAGCACGGCAGCGCACATGTCGGTGGTCAGCGCATGGATCGCCTTTGGCCGGTTGAGCCGGATGCGACCCACCGCGCCGTCGCGGGTGATGAGGATGTCGCTCACTGGCGTAGCAGATCCCGGCCGACGATCATGCGCATCACCTGGTTCGTCCCTTCAAGGATCGAATGGACACGCAGGTCGCGCCAGAAGCGTTCAATGGGATAGTCCATCAGATAGCCGTACCCGCCGTGCAGTTGCAGCGCGCGGTCGACCACGGCGCTGCCGGTGTCGGTCGCCAGCCGCTTGGCCATGGCGGCAAAGCGCGTCTTGTCGGGCGCGTCCGCCGTCACCTTGGCCGCTGCCATGTAAAGGAGGGCGCGGGCGGCCTCCAGATCGGTGGCCATGTCGGCCAGCATGAACTGGGTATTCTGAAACTCGCCAATCGGCTGACCGAACTGTTTGCGGTCCTTTACATAGCCGATGCTTTCATCGAGGCAGCGCTGCGCCCCGCCGAGCGAACAGGCGCCGATGTTGAGGCGGCCGCCATCCAGGCCCATCATGGCGATGCGGAACCCCTGCCCCTCTGCGCCGACCAGATTTTCGACCGGCACGCGAACGTCCTCAAGGATCACCTGCCGCGTCGGCTGCGAATGCCAGCCGAGCTTGCGCTCGTTCGCGCCGAAGCTGACGCCCGGCATATCCCGCTCGATGGCAAGGCAGGAAATGCCCTTTGGCCCATCCTCCCCGGTGCGGCACATCACCAGATACAGTTCGTTCTCACCGCCGCCGGAAATGAACTGCTTGGTGCCGGTGACGACATAATGGTCGCCGTCCCGGACTGCGCGCGTCTTGAGCGCCGCCGCGTCGGACCCGGACGACGGTTCGGTCAGGCAATAGCTGGCGATCCAGTCCATCGTGACCAGCTTGTCGAGATACTTGCCCTTCACCGCGTCCGATCCGAACCGGTCCAGCATCCAGGCGGCCATGTTGTGGATGGAAATGAACGCGCTGGTCGACGGGCAGCCATAGGCCATCGCCTCCATGATCAGCGCGGCCTCCAGCCGGCCAAGCCCGATGCCGCCCGATGCCTCGCTGACATAGATGGCGGCAAAGCCCAGTTCCGCCGCGGCCTTGATCGTGTCGCGCGGAAAGATGTGCTTTTCGTCCCATTCCGCCGCAAAGGGCGTGATGGCATCGGCGGTGAAACGGCGCGCAAGCTCCTGAATCTCGCGCTGATCGTCGGTCAGATCGAACTGGGTCATTTTGCTTCCTTTAGCACCGCTTCGGCGAACCAGCGGGTCGCCACTTCGGAGCTGTTGCCTTCATACCAGCGCGGGGGGGGCATGCCCTTTTCCCACGCAATCGCTTCGGTGAGCGTGCCCTGAGCGGAGGGGACGTCCACGGTCATGGCGAGCGGCGCGATGGGATCGGCATAGGCCGCGTCCGCCGTGACGATGGTCCATCCCTTTGCCCGCAGCGCCGCGACGAGATCGGGCAGGAACAGGGCAGCAAGGTCAGTTTCGTGCATCAGCATGACATGGGCGGGCGAGCGGCCCAGCGCCGTGCGGGCGATCCGGTCATACGCCTCCGCCGCATCGACGTGCATCCGGACATAGAGGTCGCGCAGGCCATCCATGTCCATCGACTTGCCCGCCCGTTTTGCGGCGATGGTCATCCCTTCAAGGTTCCAGTCGCTGGCATCCGCCGTGACATAGCCGTTCGTCAACCCGCGTTGGCGAAGGCCAGCGCGGACGGCATCGCGCCTTGCCTTGTCGGCACGCCCTTCATTGAGGAACGGGAAGCGGAACCAAGGGCGATGGCCCGGCTGTTTCGACAGCCAAGCCTCTGCCCGGTCGATATCGGCCAGATATTGCTCGGCCGTCAGGTCGGTCAGCGCGGGGTGCGAAAAGCTGTGGTTGGCGAGCACATGACCCGCGGCGACATAGGCGGCCAGCCGCGCCTCTCCCCCCTGTCCGTCCGGGCGGGACAGGAAACCGGGATTGACGAAGAACGCCGCCTGTTCGACGCCCGCCCGCTTCAGCCCGTCGATCAGGCGGGCCGTCCGCTCGTCCGGCGTCAGGAAGGCACCGCGATCGCGCGGGGCGTCGTCAAAGGTGAGCGCGATCCGCTTGTCCTGCGCGGCCACCGGCGCGGCAAGACCGAGGACCAGCAACAGCGCGGCAAGGAAACGGACCAGCATCGGCGGGTTACCCCATCGTCGGAATGACGAACGCATTGCTACCGTCCGGCGCGCCATCGGGCCAGCGTTGGGTGACCGTCTTGACCCGGGTCCAGAACCGGACGCCCTCCATCCCGTGCTGGTTCACGTCGCCAAAGGCGCTGCGCTTCCACCCGCCAAAGCTGTGATAGGCGACGGGCACCGGGATCGGCACGTTGATGCCGACCATGCCGACATTGACCCGCGCGGCAAATTCGCGGGCGGCATGGCCGTTGCGGGTAAAGATGGCGACGCCGTTGCCATATTGATGCTCGCTGGGGAGGCGCAGCGCCTCCTCGAAATCATTCGCGCGGACGATCTGCAGCACCGGGCCGAAGATTTCCTCGCGGTAGCTCGCCATCGTCGGGGTCACGCGGTCGAACAGGCTGGGGCCGATGAAAAAGCCCTGTTCATGCCCCTGAAGCGCAAAGCCGCGTCCGTCGATGACCAGTTCCGCGCCCTCGTCCACCCCGGTCTGGATCCACTGTTCCACCCGCGCGCGGTGCGCGGCGTTGACCACCGGGCCGTAATGCGCGTCGGCATCCGTGGACA
The DNA here is from genome assembly GCF_049889035.1 of Sphingomonas eleionomae. NCBI lineage: Bacteria > Pseudomonadati > Pseudomonadota > Alphaproteobacteria > Sphingomonadales > Sphingomonadaceae > Sphingomonas > Sphingomonas eleionomae. The sequence continues at coordinate 867,532 of NZ_JBLTWP010000001.1, forward strand.
CGCCCACGCGAAGGGCATGGATTGCGGGGATCAGCTTGTCGCGCAGGCGATCGGCGGTCTGTTCGCCCACCGGCACCACGACCGGCAGCGCCATGCAGCGCTCGCCGGCCGATCCGAATGCGGCGCCGGACAGGTCGGCCACCACCTGATCCAGATCGGCATCGGGCATGACGATGCCGTGATTCTTGGCCCCGCCCATCGCCTGCACCCGCTTGCCCGCATCGACGCCGCGCCGATAGACATAATGGGCGATGTCGGACGATCCGACAAAGCTGACCGCGCCGATGGCGGGATGATCGAGGATCGCGTCGACCATCGCCTTGTCGCCATGCACGACCTGAAGGATGCCGTCGGGCAGCCCCGCCTCGCTGAACAGTTCGGCGAGGCGGACGGGAACCGACGGATCGCGCTCCGACGGTTTCAGGATAAAGGCGTTGCCGCAGGCGATGGCGACGCCGGACATCCAGAGCGGGATCATCGCGGGAAAGTTGAACGGCGTGATGCCGGCCCCGATGCCGATGGGCGTGCGCATCGAATAGACATCGATGCCGGGGCCTGCGCCGGGGGTATATTCGCCCTTCAGCGCGTGCGGGATGCCGCAGGCGAACTCGATCACCTCAAGCCCCCGCTGAATATCGCCCTTGGCGTCGGCAATCACCTTGCCATGTTCGGAGGACAATAGATGGGCCAGGCTGTCCATGTTCGCCTCGACCAGTTCCTTGAACCGGAACAGGACGCGGGCACGCCGCTGCGGATTGGTGGCGGCCCAGCCGGGCTGAGCGGCCTGAGCCGCGGCGACGGCGGCATCGAGGACCGCAGCATCGCCCAGCGCCACGCGGGCCTGAACCGTCCCGGCATTGGGATCGAACACATCGCCGTGCCGCGTCGCGGCGGGCACTGGCCCGGCCAGAAAATGGTCGATCATCCGCATCGCATCGTCTCCTGTGGCATCATCGCCGGTCTGACGCCGACTCATGAACGCGTAATTTAATTGCGTTGTGCCACAGGCGACAGGATGTGTCAGCCCGCCAAAATCCAATCTTTCTGTCGCAAATATGACGTAATAAAATTACGTTTTGTCATTCAAATGTCATCAATGGCTAACTCCGCGTTTACCGGAATTGGAAGAAAACGAAGTGATGGTGCAGTCGTCGTTCACCCTTACCCCAAACAGTTCTCCGCTGCCGGACTGGCTGCGTGGAGCGGATTGCAACATCGCATCGGTAACTGCCGAGACGCCCATGCGGACCGTCGTCGCATTGTTCGAGAAAAATATCGATTTGCGTCTGCTGCCCGTCGTTGATGACGGCAATCGTCCGATCGGCGCGATCTTCGAACGGGATATTCGCCGCTTGGTGCTTAACCCTTTTGGCCATGCACTGATGCGTAATCCGGCATATGGGGACCGGATTGACGCGCTGATACGGCCATGTCCCGTCGCGGAAGTGGACCTGCCCGTTTGCAAACTGCTGTCCCGGTATGAGGAAGCCCGCGGAACCGAGGGCATGGTTCTGACGGTCGGCGGACGGCTGCGCGCGGTGGTCCCAAACCGGCGCCTCGTTCAACTCGCTGCCGAAGTCGCCATGATCCGGGCAGACAGCGAGGTTGCCAAAGCACGCCGGATCGAAGCCTCCGCCGCATCGTTCGAGGCCGAGGTGGCAGCGCTGGCCAACACAATGGCTGATCTTTCCGACCGGCTGGAAGCCCATGCCGTCTCGACGCTGGATCGTGCCGGACTGGTCGGTGACAAGGCGACTGCCGTGGCAGCGGCGGCGGATCAGACAGGTAGCGCGATGGATGGCATCGCCGATAACAGCGCAATGCTGGCCGGGGCGTTCGATCGCATCGCCGGTCAGATGGACGACGCCGAGCGATCGGCCGGGTCCGCGGCATTGCTGGCCGCGCATGGACGCAGGCGCGCGGCAGAACTGGTTCAGTCCGCGCGGTCGATCGATACCGTGATCAGCCTGATCACGGATATTGCATCGCAGGTAAACCTGCTTGCGTTGAATGCCTCGATTGAGGCTGCACGCGCCGGCGAAGCAGGCCGCGGCTTCACTGTCGTGGCCAATGAGGTCAAGGGACTGTCGAGCCAGGCCGCAGTCGCCGCAGCCAGCATCACCCGGCACGTCGAGGCGATCAGCACCGGTTTTGAAACGATTGCCGACAGCCAGGACGAGGTAGCGACCGCTGTCGGGTCAATCGCAGCGCTATCGGCCGAAATCCGCAATGCGATGGCACTTCAGCGAGCCGCGACACGCACCATCGCCGATCACGCCAGCGAAGTTGTGTCGGCATCGGATGCCATCCGGTCAGATATGTCCGACCTTTCGGGCAGTGCGGGCGAGGCTACATCAGGCGCAAGGGAGATCCGCGAACTTGCACGGCTCCTTAATCGCGGAACCAGACAGTTGTCCGGGGAAGCATCCCGCTTTCTTGCCGAACTTCGGGCGGCCTAACGCCCTTCAGGCTCTGGCACGCGCAGCATGGCGAGCGCGGCGAGCACGAACACCCCGGCGGCAAAGGCCATGGTCCATACCGGCTGATCGGGAAAAAACGCTTTCATGATCGTGCCCATGACGGTCGCCACGAGCAGTTGCGGGATGACCACGAACACGTTGAACAGGCCCATATAGATGCCCAGTTTCTGCTGCGGCAAGGCCGAGGCGAGGATGGCATAGGGCATGGCCAGGATCGAGGCCCAGGCGATGCCGATGCCGATTTCGCTGACGATCAGCCAGCGATGGTCGGTGATGACGAAAAAGCCGGCAAAGCCCGCCGCCCCGGCGAGCAGCGCGATCATGTGGGTGCGCACCCGCCCGACCCGGCGCGCCAGCAGCGGGAGGAAGGTCAGTGCCGCCACCGCCGCAATGCCGTTATAGATGGCGAACAGCACGCCCGCCCAGTTGCCCCCGGCATTATAGGCCGCGCCGCTGGTGTCGGTTGCCCCGAAATAGTTCGCGGCGACCACCGGCGTCGTATAAATCCACATGATGAACAATGCGGACCAGCTGAAAAACTGGACCAGCGCCAGCCGTTTCATGATGTCGGGCATTCCGGCAAAATCGCCGACGATGCTGGCCAGCATATGGTCATCCCGGCCGTTCCGGGCGAGCAGGATGCCCGCGATGCTGGCGATGCCATAACCGATCAGCAGACCGCCGAGCAGGAACATCTCCTTTTCCAGTGCGAATGCCTGAACCGCGGCGATGACCGCCGCGCCCGCACCGATCCAAAGGAGGCTGGCGACAAAGCTGCGGCTGGACAGCGCGCGCACAGGCTGAGCCGCCGCCTCTGCCTCGCCGTCGAATGCGGCAAGCTCGGCCGGCGAATATTCGCGGGTCGTCACGATGGTCCACAGGACGGCAAGGAACAGCGCGGCCCCGCCCGCCCAGAAGCTCCATCGCACGGTGTCGGGGACCACCCCGGGCGCGGCCTCGTTCGCGACGCCAAGGCTGGTCAGCAGCCAGGGGAACATCGAGCCGGCCACCGCGCCGACGCCGATGAACGCCGTCTGCACCGCATAGCCGGCGGTATGCTGATCCTTGCGCAGCATGTCGCCGACGAATGCGCGAAACGGCTCCATCGAGATGTTGAGCGAGGCGTCGAGCAGCCACAACATGATCGCGGCAAAGATCAGATGTTCGGCCAGCGGCATCAGGAACAGCGACAGGGCAGCGAGCACCGCACCGGCCAGGAAATAGGGGCGGCGGCGACCAAGGCGGCCAAGCCAGGTCCGGTCGCTGAGATGCCCGATCACCGGCTGCACCAGTAGTCCGGTCAGCGGCGCGGCGATCCACAGCGCGGGCAGATTGTCGAGCGATTCACCCAAGGTCTGGAAAATGCGGCTCATATTCGCGTTCTGAAGCGCGAACCCGATCTGAATGCCGAAAAAGCCGAAGCTGATGTTGAACAGACCCGCCCAGCCCTGACGCGGCTTTTCCATGGTCCTCCCCTTACATGACGCTGTGTTGTTGCCCCGACCTTGCGGGCAAGCGCGGGCCAATGGAACCGGTATTCGTATGCGCGGGATATGCGCCGCACCCGCGTCATTTTTGCCGATGTGGCTCTAGCCGCCGCCGCTGAGCACCGATAAGGCTGTGCCAGTCGCCCGCCAACGCCCAAAGGATCCCGCACCATGCCCAGTGGCCTGATTGCCCTGCTTGACGATGTGGCCACGCTGACCAAGCTGGCGGCGACGTCGATCGACGATGCGGGGGCCGCAGCCGCGCGGGCGGGCAGCAAGACGGTGGGCGTGGTGATCGACGATGCGGCGGTGACGCCCGGCTATGTCGTCGGTCTGCCGCCGCAGCGGGAATTGCCGATCATCGGCAAGATTGCGCTGGGATCGCTGAAGAACAAGCTGTTGTTCCTGTTGCCCGCCGCGCTGGTGATCAGCGCGTTCCTGCCGTGGCTGCTGACGCCGCTATTGATGATTGGCGGCGCCTATCTGTGTTTCGAGGGCGCGGAAAAGGTGGCACACAAGCTGTCCGGCCATCATGGCGGAGAGGGCGTCGAAGCGATCACCGACCCCGCCGAACTGGAAGAACGTCAGGTAACGGGCGCGATCCGCACCGATTTCATCCTGTCCGCCGAAATCATGGCCATTGCGCTGGCCGATGTCGAAGCCAGCCCGATCTGGCAGCAGGCCATCGTGCTGGCCCTGGTCGGCACGGCGGTGACGGTCGGCGTTTACGGCGTGGTCGGCCTGATCGTGAAGATGGACGATATCGGCCTTCATCTGGCCAAGGGCAAAGGGGCACAGGCGGCGTTCGGCCGGGGACTGGTGGCGGCGATGCCCCGCCTGCTTTCCACCCTGTCGGTGATCGGCACGGCCGCGATGATCTGGGTCGGCGGCGGGATCATCGTCCATGGGCTGGCCGAGTTCGGTCTGGACTGGCCGGAGCACGTCATCCACGACGCGGCCGTCGCCGCAGGTGGCGCGGTGCCCGCTCTGCATGGCCTGGTCGAATGGGCGGTGACCGCGATCGGCAGCGGGATCATCGGCGCGATCCTGGGTGCCGCGATTGTCGGGGTGCTGCACCTGATCCCGAAGAAGGACAAGGCGGCGGCAGCGCACTAACGCCAGTCGCGCCAAGCCGCACAGCGGATCAGCCGCCGCTGGATTGCCGGACCTCAAGATGCACGGGCAGCACCTGATCCTGCACGGCCTCGCCATGGATCAGGCCGATCAGCGTGTCGACCAGCATCCGCCCGGCCGCCCGGCTGTCCTGCACCACGCTGGTCAGCGGAGGACGGGTGAGCCGCGCGGCGGGGATGTTGTCGAACCCGACGATGGCGACATCGCCCGGCACGTCCCGGCCGGCGGCTTGAAGGGTACGCATCGCTCCGATGGCGATCAGATCACTGGCACAGACCAGCGCGTCGAACGGCAGCCCACGCGACAGCAGGGCGGCGGCGGCCGCCTCCCCATCCGCCTCGTTCGACAGGGCATCGGCCTGTAGCGCGGGATCGCTGGCCAGCCCAGCGGCCTGCAACGCGGCCTCATGCCCCCGATAGCGGGCAAAGAATTCCGGATAATGGGTGGAGGCATCGCCCAGAAATCCGATCCGTCGCCGCCCCCGGTCGATCAGGTGGCGGGTCGCATCATGTCCGCCCTGAAAATTGTTGGAACCGATCGTCACGCCCGGCTGTCCATCCCGGCTGGAGCCCCAGAGCACGAAATGCGTCCCCTGTGCCACCAGCTGTTCCAGCCGCCCGCGATAGGTTTCGTAATCGCCATAGCCGAGCAGGATGATGCCGTCCGCCTTGCGGCTGTCCTCATAATCCTTGTGCCAGTCGGTGCTGAACTGCTGAAACGAGATCAACAGGTCATAGCCGCGCTGGGCGCAGGCGCGGGTGATCGAACCCAGCATGGACAGGAAGAACGGATTGATCTGGCTGTCATCGGGCGAGGGATCCTCGAAGAACAGCAGGGCCAGCGTGTTCGAATGCTGGGAGCGCAGGTTCGAGGCGTTCTTGTCCACCTTGTAATTCAGCTGGGCGGCAATCGCCTCGATCCGCTTGCGCGTCTCCTCGCTGATCGCCGGACTGCCGCGAAGGGCCCGCGAAACCGTCGGCTGGGACACCCCGGCCAGTTCGGCGATATCGAAACTCGTGATCTTGCGCGGTGCCGTCATCGCCAGGCCATGCCCCCTCCCCCAGATTTGCGCCACCCGATTTCAAAGATCGGGTATGCCGCAGTGATGCCGAAATGCCGCACTGGCCTGTCCTTTGGCCCCCGTGCATACGAGTGCATAGGCGTATTCGTATGCACATTTGTTGCCCGCGCCAAGGGGGCGAACGCATTCAGCCGGCATCGGATGCACGGTGCCCGATCTTGAATTCAGCACCCTTGCGCGGACGAAACAGACACCACCACCGCCACACGAAGCGGGCCGCCGGGATCCTGGGGAGGACAGACATGAAGGTTTCCATCAACGCGCGCGGCCCGCTTGGCCTCAGCCGGCTGTGCCTGACGTCGAGCGCCCTTGCGCTGGCGCTGACGGCTGCGCCCGCCCTGGCGCAGGACGCAGCCCCCGCCGCCGATGAGGCGACCGAGCAGGCCGAAGCGGCCGAGCAGGACCAGTCCATCGTCGTCGTCGGTTTCCGCGCCTCGCTGCAGAGCGCTGTGTCGGCCAAGAAGGACCGCGACCAGATCGTCGAATCGATCACGGCGGAAGATATCGGCCGGTTGCCCGATGCGTCGATTGCCGAATCGATCGCCCGCCTGCCCGGCCTGACGTCGCAGCGCGTTTCGGGCCGGTCGAACTCGATCTCGATCCGCGGCTTTGCGCCGGATTTCTCCACCACCCTGCTGAACGGCCGCGAGCAGACCTCGACCGGCGACAACCGCGCGGTGGAATATGACCAGTATCCGTCGGAAGTGATCAACCAGGTGCTGGTATACAAGACGCCGATGGCGTCGATCGTCGGACAGGGCCTGTCCGGCACGGTCGACCTGCGCACCGTTCGCCCCCTGGATGTGGGCAAGCGCACGATCGCGGTTGGTGGTCGTGGCACCTATGCCGATCTGGGCAAGCTGAACGCCGGGTCGAAGGAGTTCGGCTATCGCGTCAACGGCGTCTATATCGACCAGTTCGCCAACGACACCATCGGCATCGCGCTGTCGGCCAGTTATGTGAACGAGCCGTATCAGATCCAGGAATTCGAAGCCTGGGGCTATGCGGCCACGGGCGCGAATGGCGCCCCGCCCTATGTCATCGGCGGATCCAAGTCGTTCGTCACGTCGACCGAACTGGCCCGGCTTGGCCTGCAGGGCACGTTGCAGTGGCGGCCCAGCCCCAATTTCACCAGCACGTTCGATGCCTTCTATTCGGATTTCTCTGACAACCAGATCAAGCGCGGCATCGAATTGCCGCTGGCGTTCAACGGCAACCCGCTCACCATCACGCGCACCAGCAGCGACGGCATCCTGGTCGAGGAAGGCAGCTTTGCCAATGTCGAGGGCGTCGTTCGCAACGATGCGTTCCAGCGCAAGGCCAAGCTGTATTCGTTCGGCTGGAACAACAGCTGGAAGGGCGATGACGGCTGGAACGTGCAGGTCGACCTGTCGCTGTCCAAGACCGACCGCAACGAGCTGGTGCTGGAATCGAACGCCGGCACGGGCCGCGGCGCGGGCGTCGGCGCACAGGACACGATCGGTTTCGTGACCAGCCCGGACGGGACGGTGTTCAGCCCGCGGCTTGATTATTCCGACTGGAACCTGATCCGGCTGACCAGCCCGCTTGGCTGGGGCGGCGATCAGACCGCGGTCGACGGCCGGCGCATCCGGGGCGGCCAGGACGGGTACTACAACAACCGCATCGTCGAGGACGAGCTGCGCCAGTATCGGGTCGAGATCGAGAAGGAGATGGACGGCGCACTGCGATCCATCCAGTTCGGCCTGAACTACACCGACCGCAGCAAGCAGCTGACCCCGGACGAGGCGTTCCTGGGCCTGGTCGCCAATACCGACGGCCTGACCAGCGTGATCGTGCCGGAGCAGTATCGCCTGTCGCCGACCAACCTGTCCTATCTGGGGCTGGGGCCGATGATCAGCTATGATCCGACGCGGCTGTTGGCCGACGGCATCTATCAGCTGGTGCCCAACCCCTATGGCGACGTGATCGTCAAGGCGTTCCGGGTTCAGGAACGGCTGATGACCAGCTATCTGCAGGGCAATCTGGATGCGCCGGTGGGTGCATCGACGCTGACCGGCAATTTCGGCGTCCAGGCGATCTTTGCCGAGCAGAAGTCGCGCGGCGCCACGGCATCGTTCATCGGCACCAATCCGAACGGATCGCCCAATGTGCAGGGCACGCCGCGGAACGAGGGTGCGGATTATGTCGATGTGCTGCCCAGCGTGAACCTGTCGCTGCGCACGCCGAGCGATTTCGTCATCCGCATGGGCCTGGCCCGCGAGATCATCCGGCCGCGGCTGGAAGATATGCGGGCCAGCACCAGCTATGGCGTGACCATCGGCGATCTGGGCGGGATCACCAACCCGTTGCCGGGCCGGACCTATGGCACGGTGCGTGGCGGTGCGGGCAATCCCCAACTGCGGCCGTGGCGCGCCAATGCCGCCGATCTGACGTTCGAGAAGTATTTCGGGCGGACCGGCTACATCGCGCTGCAGCTGTTCTACAAGCAGCTCGAAACCTATATCTACAACGCCGACATCCCATTCGATTTCACCGGGTTCCCGATTGCGCCGCAGGGCGTCGATCAGAACGGCAATCCCATCATCATCAACTATCAGGGCTTCATCAACGGCCCGATCAATGGTGAGGGCGGCGACCTGTATGGCGCGGAACTGGCCGGCACCCTGCCCTTCAACGTCTTTACCGAGGCGCTGGACGGCTTTGGCGTGACGGGCGGCGTTTCCTATACCGAAACGAAGATCAGCCCGACGCCGGGTGCCCCGTCGGAGGATATTCCGGGTTATTCGAAGTGGGTGGCGAATGGCACCGCGTTCTTCGAAAAATGGGGCCTGAACGCTCGCGTTTCCGCCCGGTATCGGTCGAGCTTCATCGGTGAGCTGTCGGGCTTCGGTGCCGTCCGCCAGCGTCGCCGAGCGCGGGATGAAACCATCCTCGACGCGCAGATCGGCTATGACTTCCAGGAAGGAAGCGCCCTGTCCGGCCTGTCCCTGTTCGTTCAGGGCCAAAACCTGACCAACGAGCCGTTCGTCACCACCTTCCCCGAGGATGACCGGGCCGTGGTGAACTATCAGACCTATGGCCGCCGGTTCCTGGCAGGGGCGAATTTCCGCTTCTGATCGGGGGACGCGCCGTCGGCGGCGGGGATGATCCCCCGCCGCCGGCAGCCGGCAGGATCATCGGGAGAACCGACGTGACCGACACTCCAGCCCGACATATCGTCATTGCCGGTGGCGGCACGGCCGGGTGGATGGCGGCGGCTGCGCTTTCCCGCTTTCTGGGGCGCGAGTGGCGCATCACGCTGATCGAATCCGAAACGATCGGCACGGTGGGCGTGGGCGAGGCGACCATTCCGCCGATCCGCACGTTCAATGCGGGCCTTGGCATCGACGAGGCCGAGTTCGTCCGCGAAACCCAGGGCAGTTTCAAGTTGGGCATCCGGTTCGACGGATGGTCGGCACCCGGCGAAAGCTACATCCACGCCTTTGGCGCGATCGGGCGGCCGCTGGGCCTTCTTCCATTTCTCCCCTACTGGCTTCGTCATCGCATGGGTGGTGGCGAGGCCGATTTTTGGGATTTCTCTCCCTCGGCGCTCGCTGCCGCCGCCAATCGCTTCGGCATGCTGGAACAGCGGGCGGACGGGCCGCCGATCGGCCTTGCCCATGCCTATCATTTCGATGCCGGCCTCTATGCCCGGTTCCTGCGTCGTTATTCGGAGGCGCGCGGTGTCGAGCGGACCGAAGGGCGCATCGTCAGCGTCGAGCGACAGGCAGAGGGCGGCGATGTCGCCGCGCTGATGCTGGACAGGGAACGGCGCGTTGCGGGCGACCTGTTCATCGATTGCACTGGCTTTCGCGGCCTGCTGATCGGCGAGGCGCTGGGCGTCGGCTATCAGGACTGGCGGCACTGGCTGCCCTGTGACCGGGCGGTCGCGGTGCCGTGCGAGCGGGTCGAACCGCTGACCCCGTTCACCCGCGCCACCGCGCGCGAGGCGGGATGGCAATGGCGCATCCCGCTGCAACACCGGACGGGCAATGGCCTGGTGTATTCCAGCGCCCATCTGAGCGATGCCGTGGCGACCGAAACGCTGATGGCGAACCTTGACGCGCCGGCCACGGCCGAACCGCGCCTGTTGCAGTTCGTGACCGGGATGCGCGACCGGGCATGGTCGCACAATGTCGTCGCGCTTGGCCTGTCCGGCGGATTTCTGGAGCCGCTGGAATCGACCAGCATCCACCTGATCCAGACGGGCATCGCGCACCTGCTTCAGTTCCTGCCCGGTGGACAGGATGCGGCGGAGCGTCGGGACGCGTTCAACCGGCAGATGGCGCATGAGTTCGTCAGCGTGCGAGATATGCTGATCCTGCATTACCATGCAAACAATCGGCCGGGCGAGTTCTGGGCCGCGTGCCGGGCAATGGCGGTTCCCGACAGCCTGACCCGGCGGATCGCCCTGTTCCGCGAGGCGGGCCGCGTCGTCCGGTTCAACGAGGAGCTGTTTACCGAGGATGGCTGGACCCAGGTGATGCTGGGTCAGGGCATCCTGCCCGGCGGCTATCACCCGCTGGCCGATCAGTTGAGCGAGGCGCAGCTTTCCGAGTTTCTGACACTGGCCGGAACTCATGCCCGGCGACAGGCCGATGCGCTGCCCCCCCATGCCGATTTCGTTGCGGCCCATTGCGCCGCCACCCCAATTCAGACCGAAAGGGCGTTTGCGTGACACGTGTTTCCCGATGGATGGCGGGCATTGCCGCCGCCGCAGCGATGCTGCCCCAGATCGCCCTTGCGCAACAGGCGGCGCCGGCCGAAACCAGGGCGCTGCGCCAGCGGCTGCCGCAGGATGAGGTCATCTATTTCCTGTTGCCCGACCGGTTCGAGAATGGCGACCCGGCGAACGACCGGGGCGGCATCAGCGGCGACCGGATGGCGCATGGGTTCGACCCCGCGCACAAGGGGTTTTACCATGGCGGCGACCTGAAAGGGCTGATCCAGCGGCTGCACTATATCCAGGCACTGGGCGCGACGGCGATCTGGGTTGCGCCGATTTTCAAGAACAAACCCGTGCAGGGCGGGCCGGGCCAAGAATCGGCGGGTTATCACGGATATTGGGTGACCGATTTTACCCAGGTCGACCCGCATTTCGGCAGCAATGCCGATTTCAAGGCGCTGGTCGATGCCGCCCATGGCCGGGGCATGAAGGTGTATATGGACATCATCGCCAATCACACGGCCGATGTGATCCAGTACCGCGAATGTGGCGATTGCGCCTACCGCACCCGTGCGGACTATCCCTATTCCCGGCAGGGTGGCGTGAAGGGCAAGGCGATCAACCCCGGCTTTGCGGGGGACCAGGTGATGACGGCGGGCAATTTCGCCCGGCTGACCGAACCGACATGGGCCTATACCCCCTATGTCCCGCAGGCCGAGCGGAACGTGAAGGTGCCCGCATGGCTGAACGACCCCATCCACTATCACAATCGCGGCAACACGACGTTCGAGAATGAAAGCTCGACCATGGGCGATTTCGTCGGTCTGGATGACCTGATGACCGAAAGCCCCGTGGTGGTTCAGGGGATGATCGACATTTTCGGCAGCTGGATCGACCGGTTCGGCATTGACGGGTTCCGCATCGATACCGCCCGCCATGTGAACCCGGAATTCTGGCAGAAGTTCGTGCCGGCCATGCGTCAGCGGGCAAAGGAAAAGGGCATTCCCAATTTCCACATTTTTGGCGAAGTGGCGCTGGATGGGGTCAATCCCGGCGGGCTGGCACGCTTTACCCATGTCGACCGCTATCCCGCGGTGCTCGATTTCGCGTTTCGCAGCGCGGTGATCGAAAGCATTGCCGGCAAGGGCGGTACCGACCTGTTCGTCCGGCTGCTCGACGGCGATGCACTGTATGCCGAGGGGGCGGATATCCTGCCGACCTTTACCGGCAATCACGATGGCGGCCGGTTCGGCCATTATGTCCGCAAGGCGTTTCCAAAGGCGGGCGATGCCGAGGTGCTGGCGCGGGTGGAGCTGGCCCATGCGTTCATGTTCGGCCTGCGCGGGGTCCCGACGATCTATTCGGGCGATGAACAGGGCTTTGCCGGGGACGGCATCGATCAGGACGCGCGCGAGGACATGTTCCCCAGCAAGGTCGCCGTGTACAACGACAATCGCCTGATCGGCACCGACAAGACGACGGCGGCGAGCAATTTCGACACGGGCCACCCGCTGTTCCGCGCCTTTGCCCGGCTGGCGGCGATCCGCAAGGACAGCGCGGCGCTGCGCCGGGGCAGGACCCTCGTCCGCGCCTATGGCAAGGAACCGGGGCTGTTTGCCGTATCGCGGTTCGACCCGGATACGGGCGCGGAAACGCTGCTGTTGTTCAACACCGGCACCAAACCGGTCAGCGGCAATGTGGAAGTGGACCCGGCAACGCGCGGCTTCACCGCAAAGCACGGACCATGCGCCAGCGTCACCGCCCCGGGCAGCGCGGCCTATGCCCTGCCCGCCCTAGGCTATGCGATCTGCGAGGCGACCAAGTGAACGCGCCCGACATGAACGGCATGACCCCGGCCAAGGCCGCCCACGAATGGTGGCGCGGTGCCGCGATCTATCAGATCTATCCCCGCAGCTTTCAGGATTCGAACGGCGATGGGGTCGGCGACCTGCCGGGCATCACGCAGCGGCTGGGCCATGTCGCGTCGCTGGGCGTGGATGCGATCTGGCTGTCGCCCTTCTTCACCTCGCCGATGAAGGATTTCGGATATGACGTCAGCGATTATTGCGATGTCGATCCGATTTTCGGAACGCTGGAGGATTTCGACGCGCTGGTCGCCCGCGCCCATGCGCTGGGCCTGAAGGTCATCATCGATCAGGTCTATTCCCATACCAGCGACCAGCATGACTGGTTCGCAGAGAGCCGGTCGAGCCGGACCAATGCCAAGGCGGACTGGTATGTGTGGGCCGATGCCCGCCCGGATGGCAGCCCGCCCAACAACTGGCAATCGGTGTTCGGCGGCCCCGCCTGGACATGGGACGCACGACGCGGGCAATATTATCTGCACAATTTCCTCGCCAGCCAGCCGCAGATGCACGTTCACAACCGCGAGGTGCAGGACGCGTTGCTGGCCACGGCGCGGTTCTGGCTGGAACGCGGCGTCGACGGGTTCCGCGTCGATGCAATCAACTTTGCGATGCACGATCCCGAACTGCGCGACAATCCGCCCGCGCCGGATACGGGCAAGCCGCGCACGCGCCCGTTCGATTTCCAGCAGCATATCCATAACCAGTCCCATGCCGACATCCCGCTGTTCCTGGAGCGGCTGCGCGGCGTGCTGGACGAATATGGCGCGACCTTTACGGTGGCAGAGGTGGGCGGGCCGGACCCCGATCCGGAGATGAAGGCGTTCACTGCCGGTGGCCGGCGGCTGAACAGCGCGTACAGTTTCGACTTCCTCTATGCCGACCGGCTGGACGGCAGCCATGTTGCCGAGGCGCTGGGCCGGTGGCCGGAACAGCCGGGAACGGGCTGGCCAAGCTGGGCATTCGAAAATCACGATGCGCCGCGCGCCATTTCGCGCTGGGCATCGCCTGATCAGGCCGCAGCCTTTGGGCGGATGAAAACGACGCTGCTGGCGTGCCTGCGCGGCAATATCTTCCTTTATAATGGCGAGGAGCTGGGCCTGACCCAGGTGGATATCGCGCAGGAGGATCTGCGCGATCCCGAAGCCATCGCCAACTGGCCCATGACGCTGAGCCGCGACGGCGCGCGCACGCCGATGGTGTGGGAAGCGGACACGCCCGGCCATGGCTTTTCGGGCGCACGGCCTTGGCTGCCCTTTGGCCCGGATCACCCGGCGCTGGCGGTGGACCGGCAGGAGCGCGATCCCCAGTCGATGCTGGCCCAGACGCGGGCGGCCCTGTCGCTGCGCAACGGGCACCCGGCGCTGCGCTGGGGCGAGATGACGGTGATCGAGGCGTCGGCCGGGCATATCGTGTTCGAACGGACGCTGGGTGCGCAGCGGATGCGATGTGCGTTCAACCTGACCGACCAGGCGATGACGTGGACCGGCGGCAATGGCCGGATCGCCATGGCAGTGAACGGGGCGACGGCGAACGAATTGCCAGCCCATGGTGCGATCGTCATAGAATCCGACCGGTAGGCAATCGGAGGGAAGGACGGGGCGATGGTGCGCGGGATGCTATGCCTGGGTGCGGCGGCGATGCTGACCATCGCCGGGCCGGTCGGTGCACAGGATGTTGCCGCCATCCGCCCTGCGGATCGCAACGGCACGCTGGTGCAGGTACAGCCGATCGCATCGCGGCACACCGCATCCCCCCGCCTGACCATCTGGTTGCCGCGTGGCTATCCCGCGGCCCGCACCCGCTATCGCGTGCTGTACATGCCCGACGGCCAGAACCTGTTCGATCCCAAGCTGTCGGGATATGGCAAGGTGTGGGGCGCCGATGTCACGGCCCAGCGGCTGATCGACGAGGGCGCGGCAAAGCCGTTCATCATCGTCGGTACGTGGAATGCGGAGGGCGACCGGTATCGCACCTATCTGCCCGACAGCCTGTATCGTGCGGCCAAGGGGCACGAACGGGCCGAGATGGTGCGCAGTGCCGACAGCAAACCCGTCGTTTCGGCGGGGTATCTCCGCTACCTGACCAGCGAGCTGAAGCCGTGGGTGGACCGGAATTACCGCACCCTGCCCGGCCCGTCGGATACCGCGATCATGGGGTCGAGCATGGGCGGCCTGATTTCGGTCGAGGCGCTGGCCAAATATCCGCGCGTGTTCGGCCGGGCCGGGGCGCTGTCGATCCACTGGCCGATGGGCGATCCGCGCAGGATGAATCCCGAAGGCGCGGGGATAAAGGCGCTTTGGAAAATCTATCTGACCCGCACGCTTGGCGCGCCCAGGGGGCGGCGGCTGTGGATCGATCGGGGCACGGCAACGCTGGACCAGTATTACGGCCCTTACTTCGATCGCGGGGTCGAAAGCCTGACGGCCGCAGGGTGGCGCCAGGGCAGGGATTTCCGGGCCGAAGTTTATCACGGGACCGAACATGACGAGCGGGCCTGGGCCGAGCGGCTGGACGAGGTGATGGCGTGGCTGTGGAGCGATGACGGGTGAGCGGGACGGCGCACCATGTCGTCATCCTGGGCGGCGGCACGGCCGGGTGGATGGCGGCGTGCCTGATCGCGCATCACGGGCACGGGCGCAGGGTTGCCGTGACCGTGGTGGAAAGCCCGGACATCGGCATCATCGGCGTGGGCGAGGGATCGACGCCGCACCTCAAGCATTTTTTCGATACGCTGGGCATCGCCGAACGCGAATGGATGCCGGCGTGCGATTCGACGTACAAGACCGGGATCCGGTTCAACGGATGGGGCGGCAATGACGGCCCGGCCAGCTATTTCCACCCCTTCCCCACCGAAATCGACCGGCATAGCGAACCGGATTTCCTTGCCGCCTGTGCCGCGCGCCGGCGCGGAGAGGATGTACCGGCCCATCCCGACGACTGGTATCTGGCCGCGTGGCTGGCCGCCCATGGCCGCGCACCGATCGCACCCGGTCATTTCCCGTTCCGCATCGGATACGGATATCATTTCGACGCGCACAAGGTGGGGACGTTCCTGCGCGGACGGGCGACGGCGATGGGCGCCATGCACCTGTCACGCACGGTCGACCGGGTCGAGGTGACGGGCGAAGGGACGGTCGCCGCGCTGATCCTGGATGGCGGGGAACGGCTGGCCGGGGACTTTTTCATCGACTGTTCCGGCTTTCGCAGCCTGATCCATCAACAGGCGCTGGGCGTGCCGTTCCTGCCGTTCGCCGACAATCTGTTCAACGACCGGGCCGTGGTCGCCCCCACCCCCCTGCCCGACGGAGAGATTGCGCCGCAGACCGAGGCGACGGCGCTGTCCGCAGGCTGGGTATGGCGCATTCCGCTGACCAGCCGGGTCGGCAACGGCTATGTCCATTCCAGCCGCTATATCGACAAGGAAGCGGCCGAGGCGGAGTTTCGCCGTCACCTCGACCTGCCCGACGATCAGCCGGTCCGGTTCCTCGACATGAAGGTCGGCCGGGTCGCCGATAGCTGGGTTTCCAACAGCCTGGCCGTCGGTCTGTCGCAGGGGTTTCTGGAGCCGCTGGAGGCAACGGCGCTGCATATCGTGCAGGCGACGCTGGAGGCGTTCATCCAGACCTATTGGGATGGCGGCTTTACCCCCCGCCACCGCGACACGTTCAACCGCACGATCAATGCGCGGTACGAGGGCATCCGGGATTACATTGTGGCGCATTACCAGATGAACCGGCAGCAGGCATCCGGTTACTGGACCGATGCGGCGGGGATGGAGGCGCTATCCGATCCGCTGAAGCAGGTGATGACCGCCTGGTTCACGCAAGGCGATGTTGCCGCCACCGTCGAGCGGCTGGGCATTGCGCGGTACTATACGCCGATGAGCTGGCACGCCCTGATGGCCGGATACGGAACCTTTCCCGCCCGGTTGCGGCCCGCCGAAACGCGGATGCGGGACGTGGCGGAGGTGCGCCGGTTCATCGCCGCGTGTGGCAGCAATTTTCCGCCGCATCGGGCGGCACTGGCGCAGGCCCAGCACCTGGTCAGCGCATCGCTGCGCCCGCAATGACGGGGATCAATTCCCGTCGATCGCCAGCGGACCCAGGTCGCCCAGACCAACGGTGCCGCCGGCCATGGCCAGCATCCGGTCGAGGCTGCGCTTGGCCTTGATCCGCAGGCCCTCCTCGATCTCGATCCGCGGCTGAAGATCGCGCAGCGCCAGATACAGCTTTTCCATCGTGTTCAGCGCCATGTACGGGCAGATGTTGCAGTTGCAGTTGCCGTCCGCGCCCGGCGCACCGATGAAATTCTTTTCGGGCAGCGCCTTTTCCATCTGATGGATGATGTGCGGTTCGGTCGCGACGATCAGCGTGTCGCCGGGGAAATTCTGCGCAAACGCAAGGATGCCGCTGGTCGAACCGACATAATCGGCATGGTCCAGGATATGCGGCGGACATTCCGGGTGCGCGGCGACGGGCGCGCCGGGATGCTGCGCCTTCAGTTTCAGCAGCTCGGTTTCGCTGAACGCCTCATGCACGATACAGACGCCCGGCCACAGCAGCATTTCGCGGCCCATCTTGCGATTGATGTACCCGCCCAGATGGCGGTCAGGGCCAAAGATGATCTTCTGATCCTTTGGAATCTGGCTCAGGATCTTTTCGGCCGAAGAGCTGGTGACGATGATGTCGGACAATGCCTTCACCGCCGCCGAACAGTTGATGTAAGTGAGCGCGATGTGATCGGGATGCTGCGCCCGGAACGCCGCGAACTGCGACGGGGGGCAGCTGTCCTCCAGCGAACAGCCGGCGTCCATGTCGGGCAGCACCACGATCTTTTCGGGCGACAGGATCTTGGCGGTTTCGGCCATGAAGCGCACGCCGCAGAACGCGATGACATCCGCGTCCGTATCCGCCGCCTTTCGGCTGAGATCGAGAGAATCGCCGACGAAATCGGCCAGATCCTGAATCTCCGGCTTCTGATAATAATGGGCGAGGATGACGGCGTTGCGCTCTCGCTTGAGGCGCATGATCTCGTCCAGCAGATCGGTGCCCGTCGGCAGGGTCGGCGCGTTCATTGGGAAGTCCCTCCTCGCATGGTCGCCGCCCACATGGCCCGGATGAGCGCGGGGTTCAAGCCATGGGCGGAGCGGAACGTCAGCCGCGGTTGGCCAGCACCTCGTCCACCGGGCGGGTCACGTCCCAGCGTTCGCCGTCATCAATGCGGCGTTCGTTGGGAAAGGTGACGACCACCCGCGCATCGCCATAGCCCGTGGCGGCGAGCGGCATTGCCAGCACGCGGGCGACAGAGCGCCGGCCATATTCGCGCGCCTGTGCCATGCGTTCGGGCGAGCGGGCAGCGGCGCCAGCCCCGCTGGTGGCGGAGGCGGAGGCGCGGCGGGCCAGCGCCTGCCCCGCCGCACGGGTGACGAACAGGCCGTCGACTTCGGATACCGACACCGATCCTTCGTCGATATTCGGCGTACCCACGGTGACTTCGGGTGCATTGACGATCAGCGTGCGGCTGTCGGCATCCCATTGCAGGTCGCCGGGGCGGATCGCGGAAAGATCGACGAAATAATCGACGCTGTACGGCGCCTTGGTCACCAGCCGGGAACGGAGCACCCCGCCCCAGCGGACATCCTCTGCCGTCGCCTGGATGGTGCCGTTCAGGCGCGAGACGCGCAGCTCGCCCGCGCCGGACAGCCGGGCGGTGATGACGCGGGTAACGGCGACGCCGCTTTCGTCCCGCGTGACCACTTCGGTTTCCTGATGCCGCTGCCATGCCAGCCAGGCCAGCACCGCAAGGATCGCGGCAAGCAGGACGGCAATGGCGATCAACAATGGCTGACGGGCGAACGACCGGGTCATGACAAGCGCCATTCGTCCCCCGCCGCGGTGACAAGGCCGCGCCGCTGAAGGTCGATCAGATGCGCCAGCACCGATCGCTGCGCCGCGCCGACAAGGCGGGGATCAAGGCCGACATACATCCGGTCCACCATGGCGGAGATCGCCCCCACCCCTTCGCCCAGCAGGCGCAGGATCTGCCCCTCCCGCTGCTTGCGATGGCCGAGCAGGCCGCGCACGAATCGTTGCGGCCGTTCGATGGGATCGCCATGCGCGGGATAATAGACGCGGTCGTCCCGCGCCATCAGCCGTTCCAGGCTGACCAGATAATCGCCCATGTCCCCGTCGGGCGGCGCAACGACGCTGGTCGACCATCCCATGACGTGATCGCCGGTGAACAACGCGCCCGATTGTTCCAGCGCAAAGCACAGATGGTTCGACGTATGGCCGGGCGTTGCCAGTGCCGTCAGCGTCCAGCCGGTTCCCGCGACCTGATCGCCCTCTGCCAGCACGCGGTCGGGGGCATAGTCGCGGTCGAACGCGGCATCGGCGCGCGGCCCCGCATCGTCGATCGACAACGGTGCGCAGCCGATGATCGGCGCGCCAGTCGCGGCCCTGAGCGGCCGGCTGGCCGGGCTGTGGTCGCGGTGGGTGTGGGTGCACAGGATCGCCGCCAGCCGCCGGGTCCCCAGGGCCGCCAAGATGGCGTCCAGATGGGCGGGATCGTCCGGGCCGGGATCGATCACCGCCGCATCGGCATCGCCGACGACCAGATAGGTCTGCGTCCCCGTATAGGTATAAGGCGACGGATTGGGCGCCAGCACGCGCAGGACCAGCGGATCGATCCGCATCGCGATGCCGGTGGGGGGAACAGTCATGGACAGGACATGGCCATGGCCACCCGGTGAGGCAAGAGCGGATGGCGCACGCGGGCCGGTGACGAACGGGGCCGCCCCGCGAAGGATCGGGACGGCCCCGCCGGAACCGGCCGGAAGCAATCTGGGGTTAACTTCCGCTCCGGCCCCGCCCCTCCCCAGGGGTCGACGGCAATGGCCGGGGGCTTACTCCTCCGGCGACTGCTGTTCCTGTGCGATCTCGCGGATCGCTTGATCGATCCCGGCCAGCGCCTCGCGCTTCTGATCGGCGGACAGGCTGTCCTGCATCTCGATCGACTTGCGGGCATGGCGCAGGCCCATCATCGCGCTGCTGAGGCCCATGGTCCGCGAGCGCAGCGCCAGCACCCGCGCACCATTGGCATCAGCCATGGCGACATCGGCAAGTTTGGTGGCGTTCAGGGTCATTGCCTCGATCCGGTCGGTGCAGATGACGGTAACCGACTTGCCACCCGCCTTGTCATCCTTCCGCTGTACCATCATCCCGTCGCCCTTGCCGCACTTGCCCTCGCGGATTTCGGGGATCTGGATTTCGGGCATCCGGGCCAGCCGCTCGGCATCCTCCCGCGACAGCTTCGCTTCGGCTACCAGCCGGTCCAGTTCCTTCTGGTCCAGGACGCGATCGACGCTGAGGACCAGATTGTCCCCCTTTTTGAAGCGAATGATCTTGACCGGCTGCTTCCCTTCGCCGTCCGCCGACGCTGGCTTGTCCGGTGCCTGCGGAGTGGCGGGTTCGGCGACAGGCGCCGGTCCGGGGGCCGCGGTCTGAACCGGTGCAACCGGGGCCAGCGGCGCGATGGCGGAAGGCAGGTCGATCGCGGCCAGTTCGACGCCGGTGGCGCGTTCTACGCCTTCGCGCATTTTTTCGGCGGCGGCGGTGCCCGATGCGGTCAGCGCAAGTCCGGCCAGCGCAATTCCCGTCAGGGTGATGCCCCCGGCGACGACGCGGCTGCGGGGGGTCGGTTCGTGTTTAGTCAGCATCTTCAGCCTCCCTTTGAGGTCGTTTATCGTATGCAGATGACAGGCCGCCGAGACCGCGCCCCCATGCGCGCTCTTGACGATCGCACGGCCATAAGCGTGCCGCAGCGATTGGGGTCGACCGGCGAGCACCAGGGCATCGCAGGCCAGTTCCTGATCAGCGCGAAAGGCGCGATATGCCCGCCACGCGACCGGATTGAACCAGTGAAGGGCAAGCATCGCGAGCGCCGCCCAGTTGGCGATCAGATCGCCGCGCGCGTGATGGCCAAGCTCATGCGCCAGCGCGAGGGCGCGTTCCTGTTCGTCATAGCGTTCCCCGAAATCGCTGGGAAAGGCGATCGTCTTTCGCCAGATGCCAAAGGCGAGCGGGCCGGTGGTCTCGTCCGTTTCGATAACCCGGACCGTCCCATCGGCAACGACCGATCGTAGCCGCGCACTGCGCTGAAGCCGCGCGACGAACAGGGCATGCGCCGCCAGATGATAGCCAAGGAACGCGATACCGCCGACGATCCACAGTGCGATCAGCAGCGCAGCGACCGGGGCGCCGTCCGTGACAAGCGTCGGCGGCACCAGGGCGATCGGCACGCCGTCCCCCGCCAAAGCGAGCGGGATCGCCCGGTCGGTGAGGTCAGCCGGCAGCGCGGACGGATCCAGCGCGCCCGCCACGACCTCCGCTGCGCGCATGCGCTCTACCGCCGGGGCGAACAGCGCACTCCACTGCCAGTCGCCGGGCAGCGGCGGCAGCACCATGCGCGCCAGCGGGATCGACCATAGCGCATAGGCGATATGCGGTCCGAACCGCGCCCGCACCGGCCCCCGGATCGCCAGGACCAGCAGCATCAGCAGCGTCGTCGCCACCAGCGTTTCCACCGCCCAGCCGATCATTGCTTCAGCTCCCGCAGCAGGGCCTCGATCTCGGCAATGTCATCCGCGGTCAGGGCATCGCGCTCTGCCATATGAGCGACCAGCGGGGTCAGACGCCCGCCGAACAGGCGGTCCATCAGGCGGCGGGATTCGCCGTCCACATAATCCTCGCGCGCCACCAGCGGGCGATAGCGATAGCGGCGGCCATCCTCTTCATGCGCAATGATATTCTTCGCAAGCAGGCGGCCGAGCAGCGTCTTGACGGTGTTCGCGCTCCAGTCGCGTTCCGCCGGAATGCGCTCCACCACTTCCTGTGCCGTCAGCGGGCTGTCCTCCCACAGGACCTCCATCACCGCATGTTCGGCATCGCTGATCCGTTCCGACATTACGACTCCCCAATGAACAAACCCACGACTACGGTTGTAATCGACTTGATTACATCTGTAGTCAATAGGCTGAACGCAAAATGAATGTCTCGCTATCGGAACAAGCCGGCCCGATGCCCGTTGCCCATCCGCGCCGCCCAAGTTACGGGCAGGAGACCAAAATGAGGGATTGGCCGGCACTTGTCCGCGCCGCGGGGGATGACGTGATGAATGAGGCCGCATTGATCACACCCGTCATCCTGTCGGGCGGTTCGGGCACGCGCCTGTGGCCGATGTCACGGCCGGAGATGCCGAAACAGATGCTGGCGCTGACCGGCGATCAGACGATGCTGCAGATGACGGCACTGCGGACCGCCGATGCAGAGGCGTTTGCCGCGCCGCTGGTCATCGCCAATGCGCAGCACGCCGACCTGATCCAGCAGCAGCTGGAAGACGTCGGCATCCGTCCGGCGGCCATTGTGCTGGAACCGATGGGCCGCAACACTGCCCCTGCCATCGCGCTGGCCGCGATTGCCGCAGGCGGGGGCGATGCGATGCTGCTGGTGATGCCATCCGACCATGTCATTGCGGACGCTACCGCCTTTCATGCGGCCATTGCGGCGGCCCGGCCGATGGTGGAACAGGGATGGCTGGTGACGTTCGGCATTCAGCCCGATGCCCCCGAAACCGGCTATGGCTGGATCAAGGTGGGCGACCGGATGGCCGACGGCGTGCACCGCGTCGACCGGTTCGTGGAAAAGCCGCCGCTGGACAAGGCAGAGGCGATGCTGGCCAGCGGCGATCATGCCTGGAATGGCGGCATCTTCCTGTTCAGGGCCGATGCGTATCTGGCAGCGCTGGACCAGTTTGCCCCTGTGATGCGCAGCGCCGCGACAGAGGCGATCGAGCTGGCCCGGCATGACGGTATAGCCATTCACGCCGACGCCGACGCCTTTGCGCGGTCGCCATCCGATTCCATCGACTATGCCGTCATGGAACGTGCCGATCGGGTCGCGGTCGTCCCCGTTTCGATGGGGTGGAGCGATGTCGGCAGCTGGGATGCGCTGCACGCGATCAGCGCGTCCGACGCAGCGGGCAATGCGCACAAGGGCGATGTGATTGCCATCGATACCGAGCGGTGCTTGGTCCAGACCGACGGGGTGCGGATCGCCATGGTCGGGGTCGAGGACCTGATCGTGGTGGCCAGTGGCAAGAATGTGCTGATCCTGCCCCGCGGCCGCAGCCAGGAGGTCAAGCGGCTGATCGAGGCGATGAAAAAGGGCAGCTGATCGAATGGCAGGCGCAGGCGCCTGTCGAAAATCCTTACAGCCAGCAGGCAGCGCCCTGCCCCGTTAACCAGCGAACCCGTTGATATCCGGACAAGCGCCACGATTGGCACGGTGGGTGCAGCGGTAGGGGCAGCGAGCGCAAGAACGCTTCAATGGCGGGTCGATGACCATCCGATCTCTCATCGGCCCGCCAACCCGCTAACGCCCCAGCCCAAATAAAAACGGCCGGCCGCGCCCGGATATGCCGAACGCTGACCAGCCGATTTCACCCGTCAATCAGGACCGATCAGTTTGCGTCCTGACCGGCGACCAGCGCGGCAAGTTCGCCGCTTTCGAACATTTCCATCATGATGTCCGACCCGCCGACAAATTCGCCGCGGACATACAGCTGCGGGATGGTCGGCCAGTCGGAATATTCCTTGATCCCCTGACGGATGCCCTGATCCTGAAGCACGTCGACGCTTTCAAACTCGGTGCCCAGATGGTTGAGGATCGCTACTGCGCGGCTGGAAAATCCGCACTGGGGGAATAGCGGGCTGCCCTTCATGAACAGCACCACGTCGTTGGATTTTACGAGCCCGTCGATGCGGGCATGTGTGTCGTCGCTCATTGCCTTACTCCTTGACCGGCACGGCCGTTGTCAGTTGCAGCGCGTGCAGCACGCCGCCCATCCGCCCGCCCAGCGCGGCATAAACCGCTTGATGCTGACGCACGCGGGGCATTCCGCGGAAACTCTCGCTCGTCACCCGCGCGGCATAATGGTCGCCATCGCCGGCCAGATCGGTAATTTCCACCTCCGCATCGGGGATCTCCTGCCGGATCAGCGTTTCGATCTCGCTGGCTGCCATCGGCATCGGCGTCAGTCCTGCGCTTCGATCAGCTGGCGGCGCGCCTCGATCGTCATCAGATCGAGCGCCGCACGGATTTCGGCGTCCGAAATCTCGACACCCGCACCAGTCAGATCGCCGAGCAGCTTGCGCACGACATCCTCGTCGCCCGCTTCCTCGAAATCCGCCTGGACCACCGACTTGGCATAGGAATCGGATTCCTCCGGCGTCAGGCGCATCTTTTCGGCCGCCCATTGGCCGAGCAGCTTGTTGCGGCGGGCATTCACCCGGAACTGAAGCTCGTTGTCATGCGCAAACTTCGCCTCGAAAGCCCGTTCGCGGTCATCAAAAGTCGTCATTCGGTCGCATCCCCTGTGCGCTGATCCTGTCCAGTGTGGCAGATAGGCAGCATGATCGCGGCTGGCAACGGGGCGATCAGTCCATCGTGACGACCAGCTTGCCGATCACCTGACGCGCGGCCATGCGGGCGATGGCATCGCCGCCGCGTTCAAGGGGAAAGGTTTCGCTGATGCGCGGAGCAATGCGCCCTTCCCGCCAGAGCGCAAACAGCGTGTCGACATGGGCGCGATGCGCCGCCGGATCGCGCATTGCAAAGGCACCCCAGAACACGCCGCAAACATCGCAGCTTTTCAGCAGTGTCAGGTTGAGCGGCAGTTTCGGAATGCCCGCCGGAAAACCGACGACCAGATAGCGCCCGGCCCAGCCGATCGAACGAAGCGCCGGTTCGGCATAATCGCCGCCCACCGGATCATAGATGACGTCCGCCCCGGCCGCACCAACCGCAGCCTTGAACTGTTCCGCCAGCGCGCGCTGACCATCCCGGTCAAGCGGACCGCGCGCATAGACGACGACTTCGTCGGCCCCGGCCTGCCGCGCCGCCTCCGCCTTTTCCGGGCTGGAGACCGCAGCGACGACCCGCGCGCCGAACGCCTTGCCCAGTTCCACAGCGGCAAGGCCGACGCCGCCCGCCGCGCCCAGCACCAGCAACGTCTGGCCGGCAGCGATACGGCCGCGATCGACCAGCGCATGGATGCTGGTGCCATAGGTCAGGACGAGCGCCGCCCCTTCCGCAAAGGACCGCCCCTCGGGCAGGGGCAGGAGCTGGGCCGCGCTGACAGCGATCCGTTCCACCATCCCGCCATGGCCCGGAACGGCCATCACGCGGTCGCCGACCGACCAGCCGGTAACGCCCGGCCCGATGCTGTCGATCACGCCGGCAATTTCTCCGCCGGGGGCAAAGGGACGCTGGGGCCGGAACTGATACTGATCCTGGATGATCAGGACGTCGGGATAATTGATCGCACAGGTATGGACCCGGACCACCACCTGCCCCGGACCCGCCACCGGATCGGGCAGGTCGGCCAGTTCCAGAGTTTCAGGTCCGCCCGATTCCCGTGACAGCAAGGCCCGCATCACCGCTCTCCCGCTTGATCCAGGGCCGCTTGGCAGCGACCATGGATTCATAATTCGAAATTGCGGTATCTTTTGCCAGTGTCATCCCGATTTCGTCCAGCCCCTGCATCAGGCACTGTCGACGAAACGGATCCATGGTGAATTCGAACCGGTCCTGAAAGGCGGTCGTCACCGTCATCGTTTCCAGATCGATGGTGATCGCGTCCGTCCGCGCCACATCGACCAGCCGGTCGATCGCCGCCTGAGGCAGTTCGATGGTAACGATGCCGTTCTTGAACGCATTACCGGAATAGATGTCGGAAAAGCTGGGGGCGATCACGGCCCGGATGCCCATGTCCTCCATCGCCCAGGCGGCATGCTCGCGGCTGGACCCGCAGCCGAAATTCTCGCCCGCGATCAGGATGGGCGATCCGGCATAGCGGGGATCATCGAACAGGTTGCCCGGCTCTGCGCGCACGGATTCGAACGCGCCCCGCCCCAGCCCCTCACGGCTGACCGTTTTCAGCCAATGGGCAGGGATGATGATGTCGGTGTCGATATTCTTGGCGCCCCAGGGATAGGCGCGCCCCTCGACCCTGGTCACGGCTTGCATCGCTGGGCAGCTCCGGTCTGGCGTTGGCGGCAGGCGCCGTTATTCGGCGGTTTCGGCAGCCGCTTCGCTGACCGGGGTACGGCCCTTGGCAGCGGAAGCGGCATAGGCGGCGGCGATGCCGCTGATGATGGTGCCGGCGACAAGCAGCACGATGACACGCTTCATGGACGATCCCCTCCCATCAACTCCCTGACATCGGTCAGCCGCCCGGTCACTGCCGCGGCGGCGGCCATGGCGGGCGACACGAGATGGGTTCGTGCGCCCGGCCCCTGCCGTCCTACGAAATTGCGGTTCGAAGTGGAAGCGCAGCGTTCGCCGGCCGGCACCTTGTCCGGATTCATCGCCAGGCACATGGAACAGCCCGGTTCGCGCCATTCGAAGCCGGCATCGGTAAAGATGCGGTCCAGCCCCTCTGCCTCCGCCTGCCGCTTGACCAGCCCCGATCCAGGTACGATCAGCGCCTGACGGATGGCGCTGGCAACGCGGCGACCCTTTACCACCGCAGCGGCGGCACGCAGATCCTCAATCCGGCTGTTGGTGCAGCTGCCGATAAAGATATGCTCGACCGCCACGTCCTGCATCCGCGTGCCGGGTTCCAGGCCCATATAGGCGAGCGATTTCCGGGCCGCCTCGCGCTTGGACGGGTCGGCAAAGCTGTCGGGATCGGGGACGCTGCCGGTAATCGGCACCACATCCTCCGGGCTGGTGCCCCAGGTGAGCGTGGGGGCGATATCCTGTGCATCGATCAGTACGACCCGGTCATATTCGGCGCCGGGATCGCTGGCCAGCGTGCGCCAATAGGCGACGGCCCGGTCCCACTGCTCGCCCCGCGGCGC
This sequence comes from Sphingomonas eleionomae, assembly GCF_049889035.1. Classification (NCBI taxonomy): domain Bacteria; kingdom Pseudomonadati; phylum Pseudomonadota; class Alphaproteobacteria; order Sphingomonadales; family Sphingomonadaceae; genus Sphingomonas; species Sphingomonas eleionomae. The sequence continues at coordinate 894,190 of NZ_JBLTWP010000001.1, forward strand.
CATCGGCCGGCCCTTCAGATAGGCAAAGGTCGTGTCATCCGGGGCGATCAGGCCGGAACGCGCGCCCCCCTCGATCGACATGTTGCTGATGGTCAGCCGCCCCTCGACCGACAGGGCGCGGATCACTGCTCCGGTATATTCGACGACATAGCCGGTGCCGCCGGCAGCACCCGTGCGGCCGATGATGTGCAGCACCACATCCTTGGCCGTGACGCCCGGCCCAAGCGTGCCGTCGACCCGGATTTCCATGGTTTTCGATTGCTTGAGCAGCAGCGTCTGCGTGGCGAGCACATGCTCCACCTCGCTGGTGCCGATGCCGAATGCGAGCGCACCCAGCGCCCCGTGCGCGCTGGTATGGCTGTCGCCGCAAACCAGCGTGGTGCCCGGCAGGGTAAAGCCCTGTTCCGGCCCGACGACATGGACGATCCCCTGCCGTTCGCTGAGCGCGTCGATATAATCGATGCCGAATTCCGGCGCGTTGCGGCGCAGCGCCGCCAGCTGCTGTGCCGAGGCGGGATCGGCGATCGGCAGTTCATGGCCCGCCGCATCGACCCGCGCCGTTGTCGGCAGATTATGGTCGGGCACCGCCAAGGTCAGGTCCGGCCGGCGGACGCGGCGGCCATTGGCGCGAAGGCCGTCGAACGCCTGCGGGCTCGTCACCTCATGCACCAGATGCCGGTCGATGAAGATCAGACAGGTGCCATCGTCCCGGCGCTCGATCACGTGATCGGCCCAGATCTTTTCGTACAGGGTCAGCGGTTTGGAGGCCATGATGCCGCTCCCTTAACCTTTTCGGTCGCAGGAGCAAGCATCGGCGACATTTTCGGGCGCGAAGCTGGTCTATTTCCCCGCATCGACAATGGCGTCGATCAACGCCGGATAGGCCTCTGCCCCCGTCGACCGGTTGAACAGCCCGAACGCATGGTTGGTGGTATAGCCATTGTCCCAGTACATCGGGACCAGCCCCCGCTGACGCGCCGAGCGCGTGACATAGCGGTTCCACGCGGTGCGATAGGTGCCCGCAGGATCATATTCGGTGCGCAGGATCGCGCCATATTCGCCCAGGATGACCGGAACCCCCTTATCCACGAACGTCGTTTTCATCTTGTCGAACTGCGCGTCGGTATAGGCTTCTCCGCCCCAGTTGGGCGTGTTGGCCGGATTGGTCGCACCCGATCCCCATTGCCACAGCGTGCTCTTTTCATTGAGCGCAAAGTCATAGGGGTCGTAATAATGGACCTCCATCATCAGGCGGCCCGATGCGCTGTCCACCGGCAAGGTGGCGTTGCACGCGACGGTGAAATCGATGTTGGTGTTATAGCCCTGAACCACCAGAAAGCGGTTGGCATTGTTGCCGCCGGTCGCCCGCACCGCCTCGACAAACGCCTGGTTGAACCCGCGCTGGACCGTGCAGTTTTCGGTCGTCGGCGCGGAATAGACGTCGGTGACCATGATCTCGTTGGTGCCGGCAAAGACCAGTCGATCATCATAATCGCGAAACCGGGTCGCAATTTGCGTCCAGTAACTGCGCAGCCGGGCCGTCGCCTCGTCCCGCGCGGCATTGGTTGGTTGCAGCCAGCCGCCATCCCAGTGGACGTTGATCATCACGGTCAGGCCAGCGGCGCGCGCATCGTCCACCACCTGTTGCACCCGATTGAGCCACGCGGCGCCGATCCGGTCGCTGCCATCGGCATATTGCCGCCAGGCGACGGGGATGCGGACGCTCTTGAACCCCGCCGCTGCGACGGCGTTCAACAGCTGGCGGTTGACCGCGGGATTGCCCCAATGGGTTTCCTGGGAAACGGTGAACGGCGCGCCGGTGGCATTGATCGCCTCCAGCGAGTTACCGAGGTTCCAGCCCGGCGACATGGCGGCGGCGAAGCTGGTTGCTGTCGTCGACGGTGACGGAGAAGGCGACGGCGCAGGCGCTGGCGCAGGTGCGGGCGGTGCAGGCGGGCTGACCGTCGGGGCGGGCGTTGGCGCTGATGCGACCGGCCCGGCCGATGCGCTGCCCCCCGACCCGCCGCAACCGGCGACCAGCAATGCCGCAGCGCCCAGCAACGGCAGGCGCGCCCGTACCGAAAAACCCTTCATAACCCCTCCACTGCGGCGTTTGGTCTATCCCGCTACCGCTAACATTTATCATATCTTTCAGGGTTGGGAAGAGCGTGTGACCGGCCCGACATAATCCGGGTCGTGGGCAAAGGGCATTCGCGCCCCGGTGCTGAGCGCGGACAGGATCGATGCGAAATCGGTGTCGAAGCGAAAGCCAAGGTCGCGCTGAATCGCGCCGGAATCATAGACGCGGCCGATGCTGGACGGCAGTTGCCAACCCCGTGCCGCATAGCGGGCAGCGGCGTCGGGAAAGTGCCGGGCGATGACGGCGGGCGCATCCTGTTTCAGCGCCGCCGCCTCCTCACGGGTGAGGGGCGTCGGCGCGCTGACCAGATAGGTGGCACAGCCGATCCGGGGCGCGGCGTCCAGCGCGGCAATATGGGCGCGCGCCGCATCCTCCACCGTCAGGCGGCGGTTCAGAAATTCGTTGGCCTTCAGATTTTCGCCCGGCGGATCGCCATGGGTGTCGTCGCCTTCAGGAAAGAAACGCCCTGTTCTCAGGATGATGGCGCTCAACCCTTGCGTGGCATGGTAAAGCCGGACGAGCTGTTCCGCGGCATATTTGGTGACGCCATAGATGTTGCGCGGCTCAATCGGCCCGCTGGTTTCATCCAGCCAGACCGCAGCATCCCCCGCCTCGTCCCGGATCGCCTGGCTGATCATCAGGGATGTCGTGGAAGTAAAGACGAACCGGTCATGGCCGGCCGCGACCGCCGCCTGCAGCAGATTGAGCGTGCCGGTGATGTTGACGTCGACAAATGCCTGCGCCGGATAGCGCGCGATATCGGGCTTGTGCAGCGCGCCGGAATGAATGACCGCGCGGACGGCGTGGTCGGCGAACACCCGGTCGATCAGCGCGCGGTCGGCAACCGATCCGATCACCTGTGTATCCGCGCCCGGCGCGACGTCGAGGCCGACGACCCGGTGCCCCGCATCGCGCAGCATCGGGGCGAGGAACCGGCCAAGCCAGCCGGAGGAACCAGTGAGCAGGATCGTCATGGACCAGGACGAGTGGCAAAAATCACCGCGACTGTCGAGCGATACGACGCCAGCGGGCCGGCCGGCCTCCGCATGGCTTGCATGACGTTGGCACGCGGCTAAGCTGACTGAACTCAATGGGGAAATCACCGACCGATGCGTTCAGCCATTTTTGTCGCCAGCCTTGCCGCCTGCACGCTGATCCTGCCTGCCACCGCACAGACGCCGCCCGCCGCCGAAAAGGCAGAGGCAAAGGGCGATGCCGCCATCCCGCCACCGGTTCGGTCCGAAACGCGGCACACCGGCACCTTTGGCGGCCAGCGGATCAGTTATCGCGCGATTGCGGGCGACACTTATCTCAAGGACAAAGACGGCAAGCCGCTCGCCTCGATCACGTCCTATACCTATCTGAAGGACGGGCCGGTCGATCCCAACCGGCCGGTCACGTTTCTGTGGAACGGCGGGCCGGGTTCGGGATCGCTGTGGCTGCACATGGGCGCATTCGGGCCGCGCCGCGTGGTCGTGCCCGGCGATGCAAAGGACGACGGCGCCCCGCCCTTTCCGGTGATCGACAATGCCGAATCGCTGCTGGATGTCACCGACCTGGTGTTCATCGACCCCGTCGGCACCGGGTTCAGCCGCGCGCTCGGCAAGACCGACCCCAAGGATTATTGGGGCGTGACCCAGGACGCCAAGTCGATGGCGGAGTTCATCCGACTGTGGCTGAACGAACATGGCCGCTGGAATGCGCCCAAATATATCGGCGGCGAAAGCTATGGCACAACGCGATCGGCGGCGGTGATCCGCGAGCTGGAGGGCAGCTATACCGACGTCACGGTCAACGGCATCATCCTGATTTCCGCGATCCTGGATTTCAGCCAGGCGGCGGATTCGCCGGGGAACGAACTGGGCTATGTCACCAACCTGCCCAGCATGGCGGCGACCGCATGGTATCATGGCAAGGTGGCGGACAAGCCCGCGACGGTCGAGGCGTTTGTCGAGGAGGCACGCGCCTTTGCCATCGGCCCCTATGCCACCGCGCTGCTCAAGGGAAACAGCCTGAGCCAGGCGGAGCGACAGGCGATCCTGCCGCAGCTGTCGCGCTTTACCGGCGTCAGCCAGGCGTATCTGGCCAATGCCGATCTGCGGCTGACGCCCGGCCGGTTCTACAAGGAGCTGCTGCGCGATCGCGGTCAGACGATCGGGCGGCTGGATACGCGCTACACCGGCCGCGACTATGACAATGCGGGCGAGGAGCCGGACAATGACCCCAGCTTTTACGGCATCGACGGGGCCTATACCGCGGCGATGAACCAATATGCGCGCGAGGTGCTGAAATACTCGCCCGACGTGACCTATTCCGCGATTGGCGGCGTGCGCGACTGGGACTGGAAAATCGGCGGCCCGCGCGGCGGCGAGGGGTATCTGAACGTCGCGCCGTGGATCGGACAGGCCTTGCGCGAAAACAGCCGCCTGCGCGTCTGGGTGGGCCAGGGCTATTATGATTTCGCAACGCCGTTCTTTGGCGCGGAATATTCATTGAACCGCACCGGGATGCCCATGGATGGCCGCATCCAGTGGCATTACTATCACGCCGGGCACATGATGTACGTGCGCGACGAGGATCTGAAGAAACTGTCCGCCGACCTGCGCGCCTTTATCCGGGCGCGCTGACCGGCGGCGCTGGCGGCGGCCGGTTCAGGCGGCCGCCAGCGCGACCTGATACTCGGCGGTGGTCTTTGCCGCGACCTCGTCCGCCGTCACGCCGGGGGCAAGCTCGATCAGCCGGAATGGCGACTGATGATCCGCGCGCTGGAACACGGCCAGATCGGTGATGATCATGTCGACCACGTTCCGCCCGGTCAGCGGCAGCGTGCATTCCGGGATGAACTTGGGCGATCCGTCCTTGGCATTATGTTCCATGACGACGATGATCTTCTTGACGCCAGCGACCAGATCCATCGCCCCGCCCATCCCCTTGATCATCTTGCCGGGGATCATCCAGTTGGCGATGTCGCCGCCCTGGCTGACCTCCATCGCACCCAGCACGGTCAGGTCGATATGGCCGCCACGGATCATGGCAAAGCTGTCGGCCGAGCTGAAATAGGCGGAATGGGGCAGCTCGCTGATCGTCTGCTTGCCCGCATTGATCAGGTCCGGGTCCTCTTCACCCGCAAACGGGAACGGACCGATGCCGAGCATCCCGTTTTCCGACTGGAGCGTCACGGTGACGCCATCGGGGATATGGTTCGCCACCAGCGTGGGGATGCCGATGCCCAGATTGACGTAGAAACCGTCGCGCAGCTCGCGCGCGGCGCGGGCAGCCATGTCATCGCGGGTCCAGGCCATTACTCGCCCTCCTTTGGCGTCCAGCGTTTGTCGGCGGGGAACAGGTCGTCGAACCCGGCCCCTTCCCATGCGCCATAAAGCGCGTTGGGGATCAGAAACCAGCCATTGCCCCAGAGCGACGCGATCGCCGCATCCTGCGCCAGCGCCCTGCGCGCAGGCGTGGTCAGCGCCTTGTCGTTAAAGGCATCGGCAAAATCGCCCAGATTGTCGCCCGCCATCGCGATCACACAGAATTTCGTGTCGATCGCCGCCCGGCGTGGATCCTTGGCAGAACCGGGGGCCACATCGCCCTTAAGGAACAGGGTTTCACCGGGAACCGCCCCCGCGATGCCGACCGATGCAAGCGCGGCGGCAGTGGCCGAAGCAGCGGCACGATCGCGGTTGGAATTGAACACAACGGTAACGCCGGCGGCGCGGATGGCGGCAATGCCGTCGATCACGCCTGGCACCGGCTCGACCTTTTCGGCCCCGCCCTGTTCCCACTGGCTCCATCGAGCCGGGTCGAACGGCGGGTCGCCGCGCACGGCGCTGTCGTAATTGGCGCCCGTGTTCAGCAGGACCGTCTCGTCAATGTCATAGACGACGGCGCGCGGACGATTGCCGCAATCGGCAAAGCGGGGCGCAGCGGGCGTCGATCCGGCGGCGAGGACGACGCTGGATGCCGGCCCCTTCGCGTGCGCGGCGACAAAGGACGCCATCGCCAGATGCGCCTGACGCGACAGCACCGCGGCCTCGCCCGATCCCAGTTGCCAGCGATACTGGCGGCCGGGCTGCACCGGGGCGGTGGTCGTTGTGCCGGCAGCGCGCGGCGGGGGCGTGACCGCACAGGCGGACAGCGCAGCGGCAGCGGCGGCAAGCGATAGCGTTCGGATCACGCGGCCGTCCGCTCGCGCACGGTGCGGAACTCGATCTTCTTGTCGTACGGCGCGCCGACGATCATCCGCTTCACGTAAATGCCGGGCAGATGGATGTGATCGGGATCGAGCGAGCCGACGGGCACCACTTCCTCGACCTCTGCCACGCAGATATTTGCGGCAGTCGCCATCGGCTGATTGAAGTTCCGCGCGGTCTTGCGGAAGATAAGGTTGCCCATCTCGTCCGCTTTCCACCCCTTGATAATCGCAAGATCGGCGCGGATGCCGCGTTCGAGGATGTACTCCTCACCGTCGAAAACCTTGACCTCCTTGCCCTCGGCCACTTTCGTGCCGACGCCGGTCCTGGTGTAAAATCCGGGGATGCCCGCCCCGCCCGCCCGGCATCGTTCGGCCAGCGTGCCCTGGGGACAGAACTCCACCTCAAGCTCGCCGGCCAGATACTGCCGCTCGAACTCCTTGTTCTCGCCGACATAGGACGAGATCATCTTTTTGACCTGACGCGTGCGCAACAGCTTGCCCAGCCCCTCGCCGTCGATTCCGGCATTGTTGCTGGCGATCGTCAGATCCCTGACCCCGGCATCGCGGATCGCGTCGATCAGCCGTTCCGGAATACCGCACAGACCGAACCCGCCGGCACAGATCGTCATGCCATCGCGCAACAGACCGTCCAGCGCCGCCGCGGCAGTGGGATAGAGCTTGTTCATCTGCGAATCTCTCCCGTCATCCCCGTTGCCGATAGGCACTGGCCCGGCGGCCGGTCAAGCAACCTGGGCCCGCAGGGCGGGTGCGCAATCCCCAACCGTTCCGGTAGTTTCGCTTACCGATGATTAACGACAAGGCGCTATGCCGCCCCAATGCAGGGCAGTTATTCGATCGAAATTGACAGTCAGCGCAATCTGGCGCGGATGACGCTGAAGGGCTTTTTCAACCCGGCGCTGCTTCAGGCGTTCGTCAACGAACGAAACGCGCTTTATGCCCGATTGTCGCCCGGCCATGTGACGCTGGCCGATGTACGCGAAATGCAGATCCAGTCGCAGGAAATGGTCGAGGCGTTCCGCCGGATGCTGAACGACCCCAATGTGCAATCGCGCAAGCTCGCCTTTGTCACCGCATCCTCGCTGGCCCGGATGCAGTTGATCCGCGCGGCCGAAGCACGGGTCGCCCGGTTGTTCGAATCGGTCGACGCGGCCGAGCGGTGGCTGATGTCCGACGATGCAGGCGAGCCGCTGGCCCCCAATCTGCGCAGCCTGGTGATCGATCGCTGACCCTCTTGGCCAAACCGGCGCTGTCCGGTTAGGATCGGGGATGACGATGAACCGAACGGGCGGCCGGATCCTGGTCGATGCCCTGATCACCCATGGTTGCGACCGCCTGTTCCAGGTGCCGGGCGAAAGTTTCCTGGCGGTACTCGACGCGCTTCACGACACCGCCGCGATCGACGTCGTCACCTGTCGTCAGGAAGGCGGCGCGGCGTTCATGGCGTGCGCCGATGGCGCAATGACCGGGCGGCCGGGCATCTGTTTCGTCACGCGCGGGCCGGGCGCGACCAATGCCAGCATCGGCGTGCATGTCGCGATGCAGGATTCCCTACCGATGATCCTGTTCATCGGCGATGTCGATCGCGGGATGCGGGACCGCGAGGGGTTTCAGGAGGTCGACCTGCCCGCGATGTTCGCGCCGCTCGCCAAATGGGCGACACGGATCGAGGATGCGGCGCGCATCCCCGAATATGTCGCCCGGGCATGGTCGGTGGCAACGGGAGGACGGCCCGGCCCGGTCGTCATCGCCCTGCCCGAAGACATGCTGTGCGACCGGGTTGCTGCAACGGACCGGCCCGCAGCAGGGCGCGTGGACCGGCCGCTGGACCCCGCCGCCTTTGCCGATGTGCTGGAACGGTTGAGAATAGCCGAGCGTCCTGTGGCGATCGTCGGCGGCGCGGGATGGGACAAGGCGACGGGTGGGGCCTTTGACTGTTTCGCGCGCAGCTGGGGCATTCCGGTTGCCGCAGCCTTTCGCCGGCAGGACACGATTGCCAATGACAGCCCCGTCTGGGCCGGCAATCTGGGCTATGGCCCCAATCCGAAACTGGTCGAGCGGATCCGGTCGGCTGACCTCATCCTGGCGGTCGGGCCGCGGCTGGGCGAGGCGACGACCGACGGCTACACGCTGATCACGCCGGACCATCCGGGACAGGCGCTGATCCATGTCCATCCCGATTCGGGTGAGCTGAACCGCGTCTATTATGCGGACATCGCCGTCGAAAGCGCGCCCTTCCCCTTTGCCGCGATGCTGGCCGCAGCCGAGCCGCCCGGCACCCCCCGGCCCGCAGGCGCGCAGGCCCATGCCGAATGGCTGGACTGGTCCACCCCGCGCGTGCGGGACGGTGTGACCATGGACCTTGGCCAATGCGTCCTGGCGATGCGCGAGCGGATGGGCGCTGAAGTCACGATCATCTGCAACGGCGCCGGCAATTTTTCAGGCTGGTGGCATCGATACTGGCGATACGGGATGCAACCCAGCCAACTGGCCCCGACCTGCGGTGCAATGGGCTATGGCGTTCCTGCCGCCGTTGCGGCGGCCCTGCGCCATCCCGACAAGCAGGTCGTCGCCGTTGCCGGCGATGGCGATTTCCTGATGAACGGACAAGAACTGGCCACCGCGGTCCAGCATGGTGCGAACCTGATCGTCATCCTGGTGGACAATAGCGGATACGGAACCATCCGAATGCATCAAGAACGCGAATATCCCGCCCGGATCAGTGGCACGCGGCTGAGCAATCCCGATTTTGCCGCGCTTGCCCGTGCTTATGGTGGTTGGGCGGACCGGGTGGAGCGGACCGCCGATTTCGCGACCGCACTGGACGCGGCACTGGCAAGGCCCGGCCTCAGGCTGATCCACTGCGTAACAGATATCGACGTGATCTCACCCGGCACGACCATCGCGGCGCTGCGCGCGGCTCACTGATCCGTTTCGGCGGGCAGCAGTGCGCGCCATTTGCCGGTGAGCGGGCGATGGCGATGGGCGAGCAGTGCGGGCGGCCGATCATCGCCCTTTGGCGCAAGCAATCGCACCTCATCCTGCATGATCGCGATCCGCTGGCTGGCCGGGGGATGGGTCCGGCTGCGGGCAAGCCCGATCGAGCCCGTCTCCCGCTCCACCATCGGCCAGACGACCGCGCCGCGCGCAGGGTCATAGCCCGCCCGCACCAGCAGATGCACCGCCAGCCGGTCGGCCTCCATCTCGGTTTCGCGGAACAGACCGGCATTGCGGCCGAAACCGGATACCAGGCCCCAGCGGGCACCCGCCGCCTCCAGCCGACGCCGATGGTGCAGCATGTTGTGCGACAGTTCATGCGCGACGATCACGGCAAGGTCGGCATCGTCCATCCGTTCCAGCCAGCGGACGCCGATCTGGACCAGACGGCCATCGGCCTGCGCCTGAAGAGCGTTGGACAGGTCAAGTTCGAACCGCGTGCGGCAGGCCGCAACCGGCGCAACCGTGACATCCAGCGGAGCGCCGCCCTTGCGGCCAAGGCGCATCGGGATGCCCTTGTCCGGGGGCAATTCGGCAAGCGCGCGATCGATACGGTTGACCCGATCGGTCGGTTCGTCGCCGGGATGTGTGGCAAGATCGACAGCGCCAAGGGACAGGACGAGATCGCCGGCCCGGACGCCCGCCCGGTCAGCCGGGCCGCCCCCGACCACCGCCACGACTGCCGGGTGTCCGTCAAATCCCACCGCTGCCTCGACTGCTGCACGGCCGGATGCGTCATATTGTTCGGCCGTGTGAAGGGACCAGCCGATACCCGGCTGAACATGGTCGCACCACGGCCGGGCAGCGATGGCCAGTCGCAAGCCGATCGCGTGCAACCGGCTTTCGGCATGTTCCAGAGAGGATCGCTGACCCTGTGCGGTAAAGCTTGCCGGATCGACCGTCGGCCGGTCGCCGGAAACCGGAACCGTCGCCTGTTCCAGACCCCTTGCGATACCGCTTGAGCCGGTCAGGGCAAGGGCCGCGAAGGACAGGCTGGCAACGATCATGGCGGGCCGACGAAGCTGAACGAGCATCAAGGCGATATGCAGCCGCAAGGATCGCGGTTCAACCATTGCGTCGCAGCGCATTACTGGAACCGGCATCCTTCCGGGGAATAGCATTTTACTCGAGAAAATTGAGATATGTTGCGGAATGGCAACAGAACAAGCCGGAATTACACGCAAACCGACGGTCGTTTCGCGCATGACCGGTGTTTCGCCAGTAGAGTCGACAAAAATCGGCGGTTTTCTTTTTCGATTTACGACGGAATGATCGAAAATGCGGCAGTACGTTTCGATTTAACGATTGATTGACAATAAATCCGTAGGTGATTTGCTCGGGCTTGTGGAGACTAGGCCCGGGACAGGCATTTTTTGAGCTTGCTGCGGGGCAGCAAATCCGTTAACCGGAACACGGCTCAGGAATCTGCAGGTTCCACGGCATCGTGGATGCCGGAGTCTATAAAGGGAGTATCGTATGCGCATTATGAAGCTCATGACGGCTGTTGCCGCTCTGTCGGTTGCCGCGACCCCGGTCGTTGCCGCCGAAGCAAACTCGGCAGCCAAGCTGTCGGTCGCCAAGGTTGCCCGTCAGGCGACCCCGGCGAAGAAGGCCAGCCGCGCTGAAGGCAGCACGGGCATCATCATCGGTGTCGTGGCTGCTGCTGCCGTTGTCGGCGGCATCATCATCGTTGCCGATAGCGATGACAGCTCGGACAGCAACTGAGTTTTGCTGAGTTGAGATGGAACAGCGGCTGCCTCTGGCGGCCGCTGTTTTTCTATGCGTCACGCAGCGCACATCTTCCCGAAAGATTCGTCGCAAGCTCGACATTGATCGGTCGATCTCGTCACCGGCATGAAGCCCAACCTGCCGCCGCGCGTTGCAAACCCTAAACATAAAGTTGGTGGCAGGCGGGTGTTGGTACGCTTAGGTGGCGGCCATGGCATCGGCACCGGATTTTCCTTCCTTGACCCATCTTCAGCGCCTGGAGGCTGAGGCGATCCACATCCTGCGGGAGGTGGTGGCTGAGGCAGAGCGGCCAGTGATGCTCTATTCCATCGGCAAGGATTCGGCGGTGATGCTGCATCTTGCCAAAAAGGCATTTTACCCCGCCCCGCCGCCCTTTCCGTTGCTGCACGTCGACACGACGTGGAAGTTCCGTGCGATGTACGATCTGCGCGAACGATCAGCCGCTGCGGCGGGGATGGAATTGCTCGTCTGGCAGAATCCAGAGGCGCAGGCACGCGGCATCAATCCGTTCGATCACGGCCCGCTCCACACCGACATGTGGAAGACGGAAGGGCTGAAACAGGCGCTCGACCATCATGGGTTCGACGCTGCATTCGGCGGTGCGCGGCGCGACGAGGAAAAGAGCCGGGCCAAGGAACGTGTGTTCAGTTTCCGCACGGCCGCCCATCGCTGGGATCCCAAGAACCAGCGACCTGAACTGTGGCACCTGTATAACGCCCGCAAGCACAAGGGCGAAAGCATCCGCGTCTTTCCGATCTCAAACTGGACCGAACTGGATATCTGGCAATACATCATGGCGGAGGGGATCGAGATCGTTCCCCTTTACTTCGCGGCGCCCCGCCCGACTTTTGAATGGGAGGGCCAGCTGCTCATGGCCGACGATCCGGAACGGCTGGAGCGCGTGCTCGGCCGAATGCCGGACATTACCACGCGGTCGATCCGGTTCCGCACGCTGGGCTGCTTTCCGCTGACTGGCGCGGTGGAGAGCACGGCGGCGACGCTGAGCGATGTGGTGCAGGAAACTCTACTGACGACGACCAGCGAACGTCAGGGCCGCGTCATCGACAAGGATGCTGGCGGGGCCGGCATGGAGAAGAAGAAGCAGGAGGGGTATTTCTGATGCCGGATACCCCCGCCTACACGCCCGACGCGCTGATCGCCGAAGATATCGACGCCTATCTCGACCTCAACCAGCGCAAATCGCTGCTCCGGTTCATCACCTGCGGCAGCGTGGACGACGGCAAATCGACCCTGATCGGGCGCCTGCTGTACGACTCCAAGATGATCTTCGAAGATCAGCTCGCCAGCCTGGAGGCGGATTCGCGGCGGGTGGGCACACAGGGCGGTGCCATCGATTTCGCCCTGCTGGTCGATGGCTTGGCAGCAGAGCGCGAACAGGGCATCACCATCGACGTCGCCTATCGCTTTTTCGCCACCGAAAAGCGCAAGTTTATCGTCGCGGATACGCCCGGGCACGAGCAATATACCCGCAACATGGTGACGGGCGCGTCCACCGCCGACCTTGCCGTCATCCTGATCGACGGGCGCAAGGGCGTGCTGACCCAGACGCGCCGGCACAGCTATCTGGCGTCGCTGATCGGCATTCGCCACATCGTGTTGGCGGTCAACAAGATGGACCTGATCGGATATGATCAGGCGCGGTTCGACGCGATCGTTTCGGATTACCGGGAATTTGCGTCGTCTATCGGTATCGAGGATTTCCTGGCGATCCCGATTTCGGGTCTTGGCGGCGACAATATCGCGGCACGGTCCGATCACACCCCGTGGTATGCTGGCCCGACGCTGATCGAGCATCTGGAAACGGTGGAGGTCGACGGGACGCGCGACCGGGCGCGGCCGTTCCGGATGCCGGTGCAATGGGTCAACCGGCCCAATCTGGACTTCCGCGGCTTTGCCGGGCTGATCGAGAGCGGGATGGTCAAGCCGGGTGATCCGGTGCGCATCCTGCCATCGGGCCGGACCAGCCATGTGGATCGCATCGTCGCCATGCCGTCCGATCTGACCGAGGCAGGCGCTGGCCAGTCGGTCACGCTGACACTGACGGACGAGGTGGATTGTTCGCGGGGCGACGTCATCGCCGCGGCTGGCGATCCGCCGCAGGCCGCCGACCAGTTCCTGACCACGCTGGTCTGGATGGATCAGGCGGAATTGCTGCCCGGCCGCGCCTATTGGCTGAAAATCGGGGCACAGACCGTCAGCGCGACGGTACAGCCGCCCAAATGCGCCATCGACGTCAACACGATGCAGCGGCTGTCGGTAAAGACGCTGGGGCTGAACGACATCGGCGATGCAGAGGTCTATCTGGACCGAGCGGTCGCATTCGAACCCTATGCCGACAATCGCGCGCTGGGCGGGTTCATCCTGATCGACAAGCTGACCAACGCAACGGTCGCGGCGGGCATGATCCGCTTTGCACTGCGCCGCAGCCAGAATGTGCATTGGCAGGCCGTGGATATCAGCCGCGATGCCCATGCCCGGCAAAAGGGTCAGGAACCGCGCCTGTTGTGGTTCACCGGCCTGTCCGGGTCGGGCAAATCGACCATCGCCAACCTGGTCGAAAAGCGGCTATATGCGCTGGGCAAGCACAGTTTCCTGCTGGACGGCGACAATGTACGCCATGGCCTGAACCGCGATCTGGGCTTTACCGATGCCGACCGGGTGGAGAATATCCGCCGGGTGGGTGAGGTGGCCAAGCTGATGACCGATGCCGGGCTGATCGTGCTGACGGCGTTCATCTCCCCATTCCGTGCGGAACGGGAAATGGTGCGCGCGATGATGGGCGATGGCGAATTTGTCGAGATTTTTGTCAACACGCCGCTGGATGTGGCCGAGGCGCGGGACGTGAAGGGCCTGTATGCCAAGGCGCGTGCCGGCGGGCTGAAGAACTTTACGGGGATCGACAGCCCCTATGAAGTGCCGGAACGGCCAGAGATCATCGTCGATACGGCGCGCGAGACGCCGGAGGCCGCAGCCGAGCGGATCGTCGATCATGTGCTGGGCGCATGGGCGCCAGTGATATGAGCGCCAATGCGATGACCGATGTCGAGCTGGCACGGTCGATTGCAGACGCGGCGGGGCGATTGCTGATGGATCTGCGCGCGGCGGGCGAACTGGCCGACGAGGCGCTGGGCGCAGAGGGCGATCGCGCGGCCAATGCGCTGATCCTGGAACGGCTGGCGGAGGCGCGGCCGGACGACGCGGTGCTTTCGGAGGAATCCGCCGACAGCCCGGATCGGCTGGCCCGCAGCCGCGTCTGGATCATCGATCCGCTGGACGGCACCCGCGAGTATCGCGAGGGGCGCGACGACTGGGCCGTCCATATCGCCCTCGCCATCGACGGGAAACCGGCGATCGGCGCGGTGGCGTTGCCCGCGCTGGGCCGGGTGCTGGACAGCGCAGAGGTGCCCCCTGCCCCGCCCCCGGCCAGTCCCCCGCGCATGCTGGTCAGCCGCAGCCGCCCCGGCGCGGATGCGATGGCGGTGGCCGAGGCGCTGGGGGCCGAACTGGTGCCGATGGGATCTGCCGGAGCAAAGGCGATGGCGGTCGTGCGGGGCGAGGCGGACATCTATCTGCACAGCGGTGGGCAGTTCGAATGGGACAACTGCGCCCCCGCTGCGGTTGCGCTGGCAGCCGGACTGCACGCAAGCCGCATCGACGGATCGCCGCTCCGTTACAACCGTGCCGATCCGATGCTGCCCGACCTGTTGATCTGCGCGCCCGAACTGGCCCGCATCATCCTGCCGATGATCGAAACCGGCATGGCAAGGGCACCGGCGGAACAGGGTGACCCGGCCGCCTGAGCGCGATGCGCCCCCTGCCAAGACCATCGCTCGCAGTCACGGCCGACGGCGAATGCTGCACGGCATAGCTTGCATTTGCACGACCCGGTCGGGCATGGCGATCCCGCAGCCCCTGTCCGGGCACTGATGGGATGATGACCATGAAGCTGGTGATGATAGGTTCGGGTTATGTGGGGTTGGTGTCTGGTGCGTGTTTTGCGGATTTCGGGCATGACGTGGTGTGCGTGGACAAGGACGCGGGCAAGGTAGAGTTGCTGCGTTCTGGCGGCATTCCGATTTTCGAGCCTGGTCTGGACACGCTAGTTGCGAAGAATGTGGCGGCGGGGCGGTTGTCGTTCACGACCGATCTGGCGGGTCCGGTGGGCGAGGCA
>NZ_JBLTWP010000002.1:0-105000 GCF_049889035.1 Sphingomonas eleionomae
AACACGCGGCTTCACATTGTAATCAAGCACTCGCTTGACCGGTACCAGCAACTTCATCCGGCGTCCTTTCCTGCGCACCTGTTTTCATTGGCATTCTCTGCCCTCGAAATGGCGCTTGACCGTGTTCTTCGCAAGTCCGGTACGGAATCCTTGGCCCTTGCGAACGATTGCGCCGACCATATCCGCGACTCATCCGGCGCACAATGCACGAAGGGGCCGGGACATCGCTGTCCCGGCCCCCGAATGCCGATCTGCAATGGCTGGATCAGGCGGCGTTCTTGACCTCTGCCACGATCTTCTTGGCGGCATCGCCCAGATCGTTGGCGGGGACGATCGCCAGGCCGGAATTGGCCAGGATGTCCTTGCCCTGCTGCACGTTCGTGCCCTCAAGCCGCACGACCAGCGGGACCGACAGGTTCACTTCCTTGGCGGCCGCCACAATGCCCTCGGCAATGATGTCGCAGCGCATGATGCCGCCAAAGATGTTGACCAGGATGCCCTTCACCGCCGGATCGGACAGGATGATCTTGAACGCGGCGGTCACCTTTTCCTTCGATGCGCCGCCGCCGACGTCCAGGAAGTTGGCGGGGAACATGCCGTTCAGCTTGATGATGTCCATCGTCGCCATGGCCAGGCCAGCGCCATTGACCATGCAGCCGATATCGCCGTCGAGCTTGATATAGGCGAGGTCGTACTTCGACGCCTCCAGCTCCATCGGATCTTCTTCGGTTTCGTCGCGCAGTTCAATCAGATCCGGGTGGCGGAACATCGCGTTGGAATCGAACCCGACCTTGGCGTCCAGCACCAAGAGCTTGTTGTCGTCGGTGACGGCTAGCGGGTTGATTTCGATCTGGCTGGCATCGGTGCCCAGGAATGCGTCATATACCTTCGACGCCAGGCTCTGCGCCTGCTTGGCCAGGTCGCCGGAAAGGCCCAGCGCCTTGGCAACGGCGCGCCCGTGATGCGGCTGGAACCCGGTCGCCGGATCGACGGCAAAGGTGTGGATTTTTTCCGGCGTGTCATGGGCGACGGTTTCGATGTCCATGCCGCCTTCGGTCGACACGACGAACGCCACCCGGCCGGTCGCGCGGTCGACCAGCAGCGCAAGGTAGAATTCCTTAGCAATGTCGACGCCGTCGGTCACGTACAGGCGGTTGACCTGCTTGCCGGCATCGCCGGTCTGGATCGTCACCAGCGTGTTGCCCAGCATTTCGGTGGCGGCGTGGCGCACCTCTTCCTCGGTCTTGGCCAGGCGGACACCGCCCTTTGCCTCGGCCGGCAGTTCCTTGAACTTGCCCTTGCCGCGGCCACCGGCATGGATCTGCGCCTTCACCACATAGAGCGGCCCGGGCAGATTCTTGGACGCCGCGACTGCTTCTTCGACGGTCAGTGCGGCAAAGCCGGCGGGGACGGGCACGCCGAACTTGGCGAGCAATTCCTTGGCCTGATATTCGTGAATGTTCATGCGCTGGCCCTTTCTGCGTTCAAGGGGTCGGATCGGTCGGCGCTCGCTAAAGCACAGGCGTGGCCGCGAATCCACCCCCGGCGTTTGCAGTTGCGATGCAGTTGCAAAGATTATCCCGAAACGGCGCAAATGGCGGCGGATGTACTGGTCACCGTCCAGATTTCCGGATCGCCCAGTGCACGCACGCGGCGCAGGAACCGGTCCAACGTCACGGCATCGCGTGCACGCGGCAGGTCGCCCATGCGGCGCAGCTGCGCCAGGTTCAGCCGGTCCACCATCCGCTCCGCCATGCACGCCGACAGCGGCCGGGACAGGCCGGCATCAATCAGTCCGGCCCGCAACCGCGCCTCCGGCACGGCGCAACCGGTCAGCAGCATGGCCCAAAGACCTAGTGCGGCAAGGCTCGCAAAACGCATGGCGTGCGGCTATATCCGGCTGCATGAACGTCGCAATCGGATTTCTCGCCTTTCTGGCCACGGTCGCCGCGATGGAGGGCTTTGCCTATGTCATGCACCGCTGGGTGATGCATGGGCCGGGCTGGTTCCTGCACAAAAGCCATCACGAACCGCGTGAGGGCAACTGGGAACTGAACGACCTGTATTTCGTGATCTTTGCGACGCCATCCATCCTGCTGATGGTCGGTGGCCTGTATTGGGGCTGGGACAGCATCACGGTGTGGATCGGTGCCGGCATTGCTGCCTATGGCATGATCTATCTCGGCTTTCACGACTTCATCGTCCATCGGCGCATTCCGATCCGGTATATTCCCAAGTCGCGCTACATGAAGAAGATCATCTCTGCCCATCGCCTGCATCATGCGGTGGAAACCAAGCAGGGCACGGTCAGCTTCGGCTTTCTGATCGCGCCTGAGCCAGAGGTGCTGAAAGCGCAGTTGCGCGCGGGCGGCAATGCCGGGGTGCGGCAGGCCACTGCCAAGCGCCGGGCCAAGCTGGACGAAATGAGCGCGTGAGGGGCGCCGCCGACTGGATCGGCCGCACGCTGTTTCTGATCCTGTCGGGACTAGCTACCTATTCGATGCTGCTGTCGATCCTGTCGATCAGCGCCGATATCCGCCAGTCGGCGACGCCTGGCATTCCTGACGGGACGGTGACCAGTGAGCGCCCCGTGCGCCCGGTCACGCCGGAACGGCCGATCGATCCGACGCGGGTTTCCCCCACCCCCGGCGAGCCGCGCGATGCGAGCAATCCCGATCCGGCAGGACGAGCGGTGAGCGATGGCGCCGCTTCCGGAATGGCGGATGACGAGATGCGCCGCTGGGCAGAGGCGCTGACCTGGGCCGTGCTGGCGCTGGCGGGGTTTGCCGCTGCGATCATCGTCGTCCTTCTCAAGATAACGGCACAGCTGGCCCGGATCGCGAACGGTCGCGGGCTTTGATTCAGGATCCGTGGTTCTGGGCGATCGCCATTCCGGCGGTGGTGCTGCTTGGCCTTAGCAAGGGCGGCTTTGCTGGTGCCGGTTCGCTCAGCCTGCCGATGATGGCAACGGCGATCGACCCGGTGCTGGCGGCCGCAATCCTGCTGCCCATCCTGATCGTTCAGGACGCGGTCGGCGTCTGGGCCTTTCGACGGACGGTGGATTGGCGCGTCATCGGCTGGGCGCTGCCCGGTGCGATCATCGGCATCGGCGCGGGCTGGGCGTTTTCGGCCCGCGTGTCGGCGGACGCCGTGCTGGCAATGGTCGGCGGCATATCGATCCTGTTCGGCGGCTGGCGGCTGTGGCTGAACCGGCGCGGCACAGTCCCTGCGCGCCGAACGCCGGGCTGGGTCGGTACGATGCTGGGCATCGCGTCAGGTTTTACCAGCCATGTCGCCCATGCCGGGGCACCGCCCTTTCAGCTGTGGGTGATGCCGATGAAGCTGCCGCGCGACATTTTGGTCGGCACGACGGCAATCTTCTTTGCGCTGGTCAACCTGCTGAAACTGCCCGGCTATTGGGCACTGGGGCAGTTCGACGGGTCGGCGCTGCCAACCGCCGCAATCCTGATTCCGATCGCGGTCACATCGACACTGGCAGGCGTATGGCTCGTGCGACGGGTGCCGCACGAGCCATTTGAAAAGCTGATCTACATCCTGATGATCGTGGTCGGCATCAAGCTGGTCTGGGACGGGCTTGGCTGACCGGACCGGTCAGCGGCAGCGCACGTCGCCCCGGTCGACCTGCTGGCCCAGCACGGCACCCGCCGCCCCGCCCAGGATCGTGCCGATCGTTTTCGACCCGCCCGGCGCGATGATGTTGCCCAGCACGCCGCCAGCGACGCCGCCGATGATCAGGCCGCTGGTGCCATCGTCACGGCGGCAATAATAGCGCCCGTCCCGTCCGCGATAAATCGCGTCGTTGCGGCCCAGCCGCCGTTCGGAATAGCGCGGATCGTCCCGATAATAGCGGGCCGCATCCCAGTCGCCCCGGTCACCGGCATATCCGGGACCATAGCCATAGCCGTCGCCATATTGATTGCAGGCGCCAAGCGACGCCGCCGATACCGCGATTGCCGCGGCCAGCACCTTGTTCATGTCGATGTCTCCTTGGTGGTGGATGCAAAACGGGCAGGAAGCCATTTGGCTCCCCGCCCGTGCATCAGGCCGTTATCGGCCCATTAGCGGCAACGTGAACCGGAACGTTCGATCTCGCGGCCAGCAACCGCACCTGCGGCGGCGCCGAGCAGCGTACCGACCGTGCGGTCGCCGCGGGTGTCGATCGTGCGACCGACCAGCGCGCCTGCCACACCGCCGACGACCAGACCGGTCGTGCCGTCGGGCTTGCGGCAATAGCGGCGACCATCACGACCGCGCCATTCGCGATACTTGTACCGACCATCGCGTGCCTCTGCATGGGCATCGGGGGTCGGGATCACAGCAGCGGTCGGCAGGGCGACGGCAGCGGCGACAGCGGCAAGAATAAGGTTACGCATGGGTCTACTCCCTTCTAAATCTCGTTACGGGCAACAAACGCCCGATCCGGACGAGGGTTGCATGAACGGAATGAAAGAAATGGCGGAATTCAGCCGTTTTTCTTTCCGAACCGTTGAAAAGGACAATGGCGGGGTGCGCTTTTATGGTCGATGAATGGGTTCGTCAGCATTCGTTACAGCCGCATCCAGAGGGCGGATGGTACCGTGAGACGTGGCGAAAGAGCGGCGAACCGAACGAACGGGCCGCTGCAACCGCGATTCTCTATGCCCTGGATGGCGGCGGATCATCGCATTGGCACCGCGTTGACGCCGATGAGCTATGGCTGTGGCACGGCGGATCGCCGCTGCGGCTGGCCATAGCGCCGGACGAAAACGGTCCGGTGCAGCGCATCGTCCTTGGCAACGATCCCGCGCTTGGCTACCAGCCGCAATACATCGTGCCCGCCGGTTGGTGGCAATCGGCAGAGGCAGGACCGCACGGCGCGCTGGTCAGCTGCATCGTCGTACCGGGGTTCGACTTTGCCGGTTTCGACCTGGCCCCGCCCGGATGGCAACCGGCGGGATAGTTATCCCCGTTATCCACAGAACTCACAGCGATACGGGCACGAATCACCCTTGGTGCGACTCGCCTTGAGTGAGACCATCACCAGGTCAGAGCGGCGATGAAGCGGCGAGAAATCGAAGCGAAATCAACGATTTGACGGCTTGATACCGAGTGCTGGTGGCGCAAGCAAACCGCATTGTGGTGGCAAGTCGAACCGGACAGACGGTTCCACAAGGGCAATAGTCGGGTGCAAGCCAGGCTGGCGCCTATGGAACCGAAAGGAAGGTTCAGCCTCAGGCAGCCGAGAGGGTGCATGGGGCGGGTTGATGAAGAGCAGGTGGTTCGCTCGACCGACGATGCGGCAACGCAGGGACGGACGAGGGCACTGGCGGCTCCACTCTCAGCCAGAAGCGGACGGAAAGGCGAAAGCCGGAAGGTCCGCTGGCCATCGGTAAAACCGACACGGGCTCGTCCGATCCCGCGCCGGAACAGCGATGACCGAAACGCCGGTCAGATGCGGACCCCCTTGGGGGTCAGGCGGGACAGGCGATGCCGCCCGGCATCCGACAGGTCCGCCCGGAAGGGTGGGACGGTAGGATCAGGCGACATGGGGGGCTGGCAGCGATGCCGGCCCCCTTTTGATTCGGGGCTGATTCGACCCCTCTGTCGGCCCGTTCAGTCGCGGAACCAGTGACGCCGGGCAAAATAGACCGCGATCGCCACCGCAAGGATGACGCAGATGCCGACGACGCCCCAGAATGCCCAGGGTTCGCGGGCATAGGGTATCCCTTCGACATTCATGCCAAGCAGGCCGGTCAGAAAGGTGAGCGGCAGAAACACCATGGCGACAATCGAAATGACCAGAGCCCGCTGGTCGATCTGTTCGGCGCGAAGGTCGGTCAGCGTTTCATGCAGCAGCGCGGCACGTTCACGGATCGCCTCAAGCTCCTCCGCCATCCGCGCTGCACGGTCGGCCGCCGCTGCCAGATGCAGCCGGTCATCCTCGGCAAGCCAGTCCGCAGGCAACGCCGCCAGCCGCTCAAGCGCATCGCGCTGCGGCGCCAGGAACCGGCGATAGCCAATGGCACGGGCGCGCGCCCGGCCCACCGCGCGGCGCAACGCGAACAGCCGGTGCTGGTCGATCCCCTCCTCGCAATCGTCCAGCTCGTCGCCCAGATCGACAACCACGGGATCCAGCTCCGCGGTGATCGCATCGGCAAAGGCGGCGATCAGGTCGCCCGCATCCTTGATCTCGCCCGCCTGAACCTCGGCGCATACCGCGTCGATCGAGTTCATCGGCAGCCGGGCGACGGAAATCACGCGGCACCCGCGAGCATAGATCCGCACCGAGGCAAAGGGATCGGACATCGATGCCGTATCCGGCGACAGCCCGCGCAGGTTGACCAGCGCGCCGTCCCCCACGGCCTCGCAGCGCGGTCGGGTTTCGGTCGCGGTCAGGGCATCGATCGCGGCGTCGGGCAGGTGCGCCCTGCCCTTCAGCCAGGCCAGGGTATCGGCATGATCGCGGTCCAGATGCACCCAGATCAGCGGCCCCGCTGCCGCCAGCGCGGCATCGCGGTCCATCGCGTGCACAGCACCGTCCGCATCGACGACCATCGCGTGAGTCATGCCCGCATTTCCACATCAATCCATAACCCGTCGGGACGGTCGACGGGCGGCGCGTCAGTCGCCACCCGCACCGCATCGGCCCGCGCCCGGTCAAGGATGGCGGCCGGCACGTCCGGGCGATGCGTCACGCGGTCGGCACTGGCCAGCAGCCGTGCCTGGCGCAGCGTCAGCGCATCGGGATCGGGCGATGCAAGGGACAGCCGCACCAGCTCAGCCGCCGGTCGCGCCGCGCCGCCCGCAGCCCAGTCCGGTGCGCGATCGGCGCTGCCCGTTGCCAGCGGATCGATCGTCCCGCCCGCCGCCAGTGCCGCGGCCAGCGCGCGGCGCCGCTCGCCGCCATCGGGCAGCCGCGCCTTCAGCACCGCGCGCGCTGCATTCAGCGCCTCGGCCAGCCGGCCCAGATCGGCGGGGATCATCGCCTCCAGCCGCTGACGCAGGGCCGCGGCAAGACCCGCCGAAGCGCCGCCCGTCGAAATCGCGATCAGCACGGGCGAGCGGTCGACAATCGCTGGCAGCGTGAAATCGCACTGGTCCGGCCGGTCGACTGCGTTGATCAGCACGCCGCGCGCCCGTAGCGTCGAAATGGCCGCCATCGCCGCTGCCTCATCCTCCATCGCCACGATGGCCAGGCGCGCACAGGGGTGGTCGATGGGCGCAACAATCGCCCCGGCCCGTTCCAGCAGGCGGCGCTTGGCGTCCGCCGCCTCGCCATCGCCAGCCAGAATGACCGGGCGACCTGCCAGCTTCATCAGCATTGGCAGGCCGTTCAGCGTCATGCCTTCAGCCACTCCGGAACGCGTTCGGCGGCCATCACCGTGCCGGCGGGGATGCGATCGGCGACCACGGCATACCGGTCGCCATTGACCAGAACCTCGGGCACCAGGTCGCGGCTGTTATAGGTGCTGGCCATGGTCGCGCCATAGGCACCGGCAGTACGCAGCACGGCCAGATCGCCGCGCGCCACCCGGTCGATGTCCCGGCCCATGGCAAAGGTGTCGCCGCTTTCGCAGACCGGCCCGGCGATGTTCGCCGTCATCCGCTCGCCATCCGGGCGCACGGCCACGAAATCGTGATAGGCATCGTACAGCGCCGGCCGCATCAGGTCATTCATCGCCGCATCGATGATGACATAGGGGTTGGCGACCCCCGGCTTCACCCACAGCACTTCGGTCAGCAGCACGCCGGCATTGCCAGCGATCACGCGCCCCGGTTCGAACATCAGCGTGACGTTCCAGCCGCGGGTCACCTCTGCGACCATCGCGCCATAGTCGGCGGGGCTGGGAAAGCTGTCCGCCGGGCGATAGGGCACGCCCAGCCCGCCGCCCAGATCGACATGGGTGACGACGTGCCCTGCGGCGCGCAGTTCCTGAACCAGCTCGCCAATCTTGACATAGGCGGCGCGCAGCGGCTCCAGCGTGCCCAGCTGGCTGCCGATATGGCACGCCACCCCGCGCAGGGTTAGGCCAGGCAGCGGGGCCAGCCGGTCGAAAATCGCGCGGGCATCGCTGATCGGCAGGCCAAACTTGTTCTCCGCCTTGCCGGTCGAAATCTTGGCATGGGTGCGGGCATCGACATCGGGATTGACGCGGATGACGCAGGGCGCGCGGATGCCACGCTCTGCGGCCAGGCGGGACAGGACGACGCCCTCTTCTTCCAGCTCAAGGTTGAACTGGCCGATGCCGGCATCCAGTGCGGCGATCAGCTCACGCTCGGATTTGCCGACGCCGGAAAACACGATTTCCGACGGGGCGATGCCCGCCGCGATGGCGCGGTGCATTTCGCCCGCCGACACCACGTCAGCGCCGAACCCCTGATTGGCCAGGACGCGCAGCACGCCCAGATTGGGATTGGACTTGATCGCAAAGGCGATGTGGACCGGCGCTTCCACGGCGTTCAGCCCGTCGCGGAACACCTGTGCATGGCGTTCGAACGTCGCCTGCGAATAGACGTAACAGGGCGTACCGACCTCTGCCGCGATACGGGACAGGGGGATATCTTCGGCAAACAGCTCGCCGTCGCGATAGGTGAAATGGTCCATGGTTCTCGGTTCAGCGGGTGGGGGGCAGGTCAAATGGATCGGCGGGGCGATCCTCTGACTGGGTCAGCGTCTGATCCCCGCGTTTGGGCCGGGCATCGATCGGCGGCGTGGTCAGATCCGCCGGCCCCGGCGTTTCCACCGCGCCATAGGGCGCAACGGGCAGCGACCGCCCATCGGCGGGGCGCAGGTCCCGCTTGGCACCGCAGGCGGCCAGCGAAAGCGCCAGCGCACCGGTCAGGATCAGGGCAACACGGCGCATCGTTATTTCTCCTCGACCCTTGCCCGCGCAGCCGCGATCGCCTCACGCACGCGCACCGGAGCGGTGCCGCCATGGCTGGTCCGGCTGGCCACCGATGCGTCAACGCTCAGCACATCGTAAACGCGCGCGTCGATGCGCGGGTCCACGTCGGTCAGCGCGTCCAGCGGCAGCTGGTCCAGCCGGCAACCAGCCGCCTCCGCTGCCGCGACGGCGCGGCCGGTGATGTGATGCGCCTCACGGAACGGCACGCCCGCCTCGCGCACCAGCCAGTCGGCAAGGTCGGTCGCGGTGGCAAAACCGCTTTCGGCCAGTGCGCGCATCCGGTCGGTGCGGAACGTCGCGCTTTCCACCATGCCGGTCATCGCCGCGATCGATAGCGCGAGCAGGTCATGCGCCTCGAACACCGGCGGCTTGTCGTCCTGCATGTCCTTTGAATAGGCGAGCGGCAGGCCCTTCATGGTGATCATCAGGCTGGTCAGGCATCCGATGATCCGGCCGGAATGGCCGCGCACCAGCTCGGCCGCATCGGGGTTGCGCTTTTGCGGCATGATCGAGCTGCCGGTCGACCATTGGTCGGACAGGCGGACAAAGCCGAAGGGCTGGCTGGCCCAGATGATGAACTCTTCCGCCAGCCGCGACAGGTGCAGCGACGCCTGCGCCGCGCTCATCAGGTAATCCAGCGCGAAATCCCGGTCGGAAACCGCATCCAGCGAATTGTCGGTCGGCCCGTCAAAGCCAAGCGCGGCGGCAGTCCGGTGTCGATCGATGGGAAATCCGGTTCCGGCCAGCGCCGCGCTGCCCAGCGGACAGCGGTTCATCCGCACCCGCGCATCGGCAAACCGGCTGCGGTCGCGCGCCACCATCTCGACATACGCCATCAGGTGATGGCCCAGCGTCACCGGCTGCGCGCTCTGCAGATGGGTAAAGCCGGGCATCACGCTGTCGGCATGATCCTCTGCCCGCGCCAGCAGTGCCAGTTGCAGCGCCTTCAGCCCGGCATCCACCGCATCGATGGCATCGCGCACCCACAGGCGGAAATCGGTCGCCACCTGATCATTGCGGCTGCGCGCGGTGTGCAGGCGGCCAGCGACCGGCCCGATCTTCTCGGCCAGCCGCGCCTCGGTCTGCATATGAATGTCTTCCAGCGCCAGGTCCTCTGCCACGCCATTGGCGGCATAGTCGGCGGCAACGGCATCCAGGCCGGCGGCGATCGTCGCGGCATCGTCTGCCGACAGGATACCCGTCGCGCCCAGCATTTCGACATGGGCTTTTGATCCGGCGACATCCTGTTGCCACAGCCGCTTGTCGAACGGGATGGAGGCATTTATCTCCCGCATCACGGCCGAGGGTCCCTCGGCAAACCGCCCGCCCCACATGGTGTTGGCGCCACCGGAAACAGGAGTATGAGCGTTGGTCATTCGGTTGGGCGTCCTGCCTGTTCTGATTGTGGCGGCGGCAATCGGCGGTTGCGATAGGCAATCCGGCGACGCTGGGCAAGGCGCAGACAACAGCACCCCGGCGATCAGCAACGCGGTGGCAGAGGCAAAGGGGACGCAGGACCGTACCCAGGTGGGTACGCCTGCTCCGGATTATGCCTTTACCGATGCCGATGGCAAATCGCTGACGCTGGCAACGTTCAAGGGCAAGCCGGTGCTGGTCAACCTGTGGGCCACGTGGTGCGCGCCCTGTGTCGCGGAAATGCCGACGCTGGACGCACTGGCCAAGCGGGAGACGGGCAAACTGGCCGTACTGGCCATCAGTCAGGACATGGACGGGGCGAAAAAGGTGCTGCCGTACCTGGAAAAGGCAAAGCTGCCGAACCTGGTTCCCTATCTCGATCCGGACCTGCGCTTTTCCGTCGGCCTGAACGCCAGCCTGCCGACCACCATCCTGTATGATTCCGAAGGACGCGAAGTCTGGCGCTATGTCGGCCCGATGGACTGGTCGAGCGAGGCCGCGGCCCAGATGATCAGCGAGGCGAAGTAACCTGCCCTCCGCCCCCTGCCCGTCCCGCATACTGGCGGAGACGGGCAGGGGGATGATCACGCCGTCGTCTTTTTCGCCGCCGCTTTCTTGGCCGGGGCCTTTTTCGCAGGCGCCTTTTTGGCCGCCGCTTTTTTCGCGGGCTTTTTCTTGACCGGTGCCGCCGCTGCCTTGGCATCGATCAGCTGAGCGGCCTCCTCCAGGGTGAGCTGGTCCTTGTCGACCGACTTGGGCAGCGTCGCATTGGTCTCGCCATCGGTCAGATAGGGGCCATAGCGGCCCTCCATCAGCTTGATTTCCGCGTCCGTGCGCGGGTGCTTGCCCAGTATCTTCAACGGCTCGCGCGCCGCACCGCGTGCGGGACGGCCACCCGCCGCTGCCTCGGCCAGCTTGACGACGGCCGCGTTCATGCCCGTTTCGAACACTTCAGCGGTATTGGCCAGCCGCGCATATTTGCCGGCGTGCTTCAGATACGGGCCATAACGCCCGATCGCTGCCTCGATGGGCTCGCCCGTCTCCGGATGGTTGCCGATGACGCGGGGCAGGGACAACAGCTTTACCGCCCAGTCGAGATCAAGCTCGCCCGGCAGGTCTTTGGGGATCGACGCCCGCTTGGCATCCGCCCCTTCGCCCAGCTGGATATAGGGGCCGAACCGGCCCGCCTTTCGTTCGATCGCCAGGCCGGTTTCCGGATCGGTCCCGATGGTTTCCGGCCCGGTATCGGTGCCCGCCTCTGCCCCGCCCGGCTGGGCGAAACGGCGGGTATATTTGCAGTCGGGATAATTGGAGCAGGCAACGAACGCCCCGAACCGGCCGCCACGCAGGGCCAGCCGCCCGACGCCGCAATTCGGGCACAGGCGCGGATCGGTGCCATCGCCCTTGTCGGGAAACAGATAGGGTTCGAGGAACTGGTCCAGTTCCGCCGTGACCTCGGACGGCTTGAACTCCATGACCTGTGTGGTGCGCGGCTTGAAATCGCGCCAGAAGGCATCGAGCACTGCCTGCCATTCGGCGCGCCCGCCGGACACGTCGTCCAGCTCCTCCTCCAGCCCCGCCGTGAAATCATAGCTGACATATTTCTCGAAGAACCGTTCGAGGAACGCCGTCAGCAACCGGCCGCTTTCTTCGGCAAAGAACCGGTTCTTCTCCACGCGGACATAGGCCCGGTCCTTCAGCACCTGAATGATCGAGGCATAGGTGGACGGGCGGCCGATCCCCAGTTCCTCCAGCCGCTTGACCAGCGATGCTTCGGAAAAGCGCGGCGGCGGCTGAGTGAAATGCTGTTCGGCATTCACGCCCAGCTTTGCCGGGGTATCCCCCTGGCGCAGCACGGGCAGGCGACGGGATTCCTCGTCGTCAGCGGCGTCGGCATTTTTGCCGGAGCCGCTGACAACGACGTCGTCCTTGCCCTCTTCATACAGCGCCAGATAGCCGGGAAAGAGCACCACCTGTCCGGTGGCGCGCAGCGCATGGCGGCCGGTGCCTTCTTCCAGCTCGACCGTGGTGCGCTCCATCCGTGCCGACGCCATCTGGCTGGCCATCGCGCGCTTCCAAATGAGGTCATACAGGCGCGCATGATCGCCCGACCCCAGCCGGTCGCGGGCAAAATCGGTTGGGCGGATCGCCTCGTGCGCTTCCTGGGCGTTCTTGGCCTTGGTCTGATACTGGCGCGGCTTGTCGGGGACATAGCCCGCATCGTACCGCTCGACGATCGCCTTGCGCGCGGCATCGATGGCGCTGCCGTCCATCTGCACGCCGTCGGTGCGCATGTACGTGATCGCGCCATCCTCATACAGGCCCTGCGCCACGCGCATCGTGTGGCTGGCGGAAAAGCCCAGCTTGCGCGCAGCCTCCTGTTGCAGGGTCGATGTGGTGAAGGGCGGCGGCGGATTGCGCGTCGCGGGCTTGGTCTCGACGCTCGCAACGCTGAACCGGCCCGCCTCGACCGCCGCCTTGGCCCGCTCGGCTGTCGCGCCGTCCCTAATGGTCAGCCGGTCGATCTTCTGCCCGTCGAACCGGGTCAGCCGCGCCTGGAACCGGGTCGCATCCTGTTCCAGATCGGCAATGACCGACCAATATTCCTGGGGCACGAACCCCTCGATTTCCCGCTCCCGCTCGACGATCAGGCGGAGGGCAACCGACTGGACGCGGCCCGCCGACTTGGCGCCGGGCAGCTTGCGCCACAGCACCGGCGACAGGGTAAAGCCGACCAGGTAATCCAGCGCCCGGCGCGCGCGATAGGCATCGATCAGGTCGGTATCCAGCTCGCGCGGATGCGCCATGGCATGCAGCACGGCGGGTTTGGTGATCGCGTTGAACGTCACGCGCTCCACCGCCTTGGGCAGCGCCTTTTTCTTGGCCAGCACCTCCTGCACGTGCCAGCTGATCGCCTCGCCCTCCCGGTCCGGGTCGGTCGCCAGGATCAGCCGGTCGGCCCCCTTTGCAGCGTCGGTAATCGCCTTCAGCTGCTTGGCCTTGTCGCCATAGGCTTCCCATTCCATCGCAAAGCCCTGATCCGGGTCGACGGAGCCATCGCGGGCAGGAAGGTCGCGGACATGGCCGTAACTGGCCAGCACGCGGTACTCCTTGCCCAGATATTTCTCGATCGTCTTTGCCTTTGCGGGCGATTCGACAATGACCAGCTGCATGATGGTTTGACGGCCTCTTACGTGTGTACGCGCGAGGGTGGGGATCGCATCCCCGCCCCGTCAAGCGTCGCCATCGTGTTTTCCGCAGGCAATTTCTGGAGCGATGTTAACCCTTGCGGTGCATTTTCCGGAGATTGGAGATCGACGATGCTGTCATTTGAACGGCTGATTCGCGAACATCGCTTGATTTCGCAGCTTGGCGGACAGCTTCGCCATGCCCTTTCGATCGGCGCGGATACGGCTGCCGCTCATGGCGCGATGACGACCCTGTCCGATACCCTGATCGCGCATCTTCATGCCGAGGATTCGGAAATCTATCCCCAGCTGATGATCAGCCGCGACGCCGGGGCGGCCCATGCCGCAAGGGTGGCGGTCGAACGGTTCAAGACGCTGGCGTCGGACTGGGTCGCCCATGTCGCATTCTGGACGCCGTCGGCGATCAGTCAGAACCGGCCCGGGTTCGATGCTGCGACGCTGGCCATTCTCGCCCGGCTGGATGCCCGCATCGCCCAGGAAAACGAACTGCTCTACCCGATGGCGCTCAGTACCGCGAACCTGCCGCTGCGGGACCAAGCGGCCTGACGATCCACCGGTTCAGCCCGGCTGGCCCACCATCAGCCGGCGCCTGACCGCCAGCAGATCGTCCCGCGACCGAAGCAGCGTGGACAAATCCCCGCCGCACGCCGCCAGCATGGCCGACGCGATCCGCTGCGCCTCGGCCAGCAGGATGCGGCCGGCATCGGTCAGCGTCACGCGCACCACGCGCTCGTCCCGATCGTCCCGCCGCCGCGCGACCAGGCCGTTCGCTTCCATCCGCTTGATCATCGGCGTCAGCGTGTTGGATTCAAGGAACAGCTGATCGCCCAGCTCCCCCACGCTCTGTCCGTCTTGCGCGCCCAGCAGCAGCAGCGCCAGATATTGGGGATACGTCACCCCCAGGGATTCCAGCAGCGGCTTGTACGCGCGCGTCACGGCCATCGCCGTCGAATGGACGGAAAAGCAGAACAGCTGGTCGAGCGGGTTGGCGGGCGGCGTCTCGGTCATGCAACAGATTTAATCGCAGATGATTTAATCGCAAGCCTTGACGGTTAGGAGCGGGACACACATATATCGTACACGATTTAACCGCAAACGATGGAGATTGATGATGGCGACCAAGATTCTGTATCGCACCACGGCAACCGCAACCGGCGGCCGCGACGGGCGCGCGGTCACGACCGACGGCGCGCTTGACGTCGCGCTGGCCATGCCGGTCGAACTTGGCGGCAATGGCAAAGGAAACAATCCGGAACAGCTGTTTGCGGCGGGCTATGCCGCCTGCTTCCTCAGCGCGCTGAAGTTTTCCGCGTCACAGGCCGGCACAAAGCTGCCCGCCGAAACCAGCATCGCAGCAACCGTCGGCATCGGCCCGCGCGAAGATGTCGGCTTTGGCCTGACCGTCGATCTGGTCGCGACCATCCCCGGCCTGGATGCGGCCGAGGCAAAGGCGCTGCTGGATACCGCGCACACGGTCTGCCCCTATTCGCACGCGACGCGGGGCAACATCCCGGTGAACATCACCCTCGCCTGACCCACGGCCCGGCAACGGTCAGGCAAAGATATCCGCCTCCGTTGCCGGATCTTCCGGTTCCAGCAACCGATAGGCGGCGACCCCCACCTGGGTCGTCGCCATCATGCTGATCGCCAGCATCCCGTTGGTCAGGATGGAAAGCCAGAACGGCACCGCGTCCAGCGCGACGTCCAGAAACCAGATTTCGGCCGCCAGCGCCACGCCCAGCGGCACGACGGCCAGGATCAGCAGCGCCGAAATCGGCACAACCGACGCCCGCGTCCTGCGCCAGCTTTCACCCAACGCATCCCCGATTGTCCTGCCCTCCGCAATCAGGATCGCGCCCGCAACTGCCCAGCGGCTGGCGACATAGATGCCCGGCAGGACCAGCAGCAGCACTCCAAGCGCGATGCCCAGCGTTGCCACCAGGTTGAGCAGATACAGTGCGACAATCCGGCCATTGCCCGGTGCGATTGACGATCCGGCAGCGGTCAACGCCGCCCGAAACTGCCACTGGACCAGGGCAATCGTGACGACTGAAATGACCAGATTGACCCCGACGGCCACCGATGGATTGGCCGTCAACATCGCGTCGACCGACATCCCGGCCGCCCAGTGCAGGGCCAGGATCATGGCATAGGTCAGCGGTATCGCGGGCAACGGATCGATCGCCGCGCTGACCAGCGCATCGAACCGCACGGTACTCGCCCGCTCATCCATTGGCGCTGACCCGTCCGCCTGCATGCCGTTCCAGCCGACCGGCCAGTTCCAGTTCCAGCAGCACCATCGCCACCATGGCCGGGCTGACGCCGGACTGACGGATCAGTTCGTCCACGGCGACCGGAACCGGACCCAGCAGGTCAGTGACCGCCCGGCGCTCCGCCTCGCCCGGGTCAGCGTCCGGCCCTGCATCGAATCGGCTGGCCGGCGCACGGACGCTGCGCGCGTCGATCGGCCGGATCATCTCCAGCACATCGGCGGCATTCTGGACCAGCGTCGCGCCTTCGCGGATCAAGAGGTTGCAGCCCTGCGCCCGCGGATCGATCGGGCTGCCCGGCACGGCCATCACCTCTCGCCCGGCCTCGCCCGCCAGCCGTGCGGTGATCAGCGATCCCGAACGCGGCGCAGCCTCCACGACCACGGTGCCAAGCGCCAGCCCGGCGATGATCCGGTTGCGCGCCGGAAAGAACCGGGCCAGCGGCTCCGTGCCCGGCGGCTGTTCCGCAATCAGCAGCCCCTGGCTCGCCACCTGCTCCTGAAGCTCGCGATTTTCCGGCGGAAAGGCGATGTCGATGCCGCTGGCGATCACACCGATGGTGCCGGTGCCGATCGATCCGTGATGCGCGGCGGTATCAATGCCCCGCGCCAGGCCCGACACGACCGTCACCCCGGCCTCGCCAAGCCCATGGGCGAGCTGGCGGGCAAAGCGGCATGCCGCGGCAGAGGCGTTGCGCGCGCCCACCATCGCCACCACCGGCCGCGACACCAGCCCCCGGTCTCCGCGCGTCACCATGACCGCAGGCGCACTGTCCAGTTCGCCCAGCAGCGCCGGATAGTCCCCCTGGTCCCGGAACCAGTATTGCCCGCCCAGCCGCTCCACCGCCGCACGCTCGCGCTCGACGCTGCGCAGATCGGCGATCATCGGCGGCCTCCCCCCGCCCCGCATTGCCAGATCGGGCAGCGCGGCCAATGCCGCCGCCGGGGTTCCGAACCGGGCGATCAACTGAACATAGCTGACCGGGCCGATGCCCGGCGTGCGGATCAGCCGCAGTCGGTCAAGGACGGGATCGCTCATCCGGCAGCGCGCTTCGATCCGCCGATGCGCGGTTCCTGCCCCCGCATCAGCCGCGCGATATTCTCCCGATGCTTCCACAGCACGATCAGCGCCAGCGCCAGCAGCACGGGCAACAGATCGGCCCGACCCAGCGCAACTGCGGCCACCGGCGCGCTCACCGCCGCGCTCATCCCAGCAACGGACGAGATGCGCAGCACCGCCAGCAGGCCCAGCCAGACCAGCGCATAGACCAGCCCGATCGGCCAGTTGAATGCCAGCACCACGCCCATCAGCGTCGCAACCCCCTTGCCCCCGCGAAACCGCAGCCAGACGGGATAGCAATGGCCGATGAACGCCGCGGCCCCGGCAAGGATCTGCTCGCCGGGGAACAGCGCCCCGGCAATCGCCACCGCGACCAGTCCCTTTGCCATGTCCAGCAGCAGCGTGGCCGCCGCCAGCCCCTTGCGCCCTGTGCGCAGGACGTTGGTGGCACCGATATTGCCCGATCCGATGCTGCGCAGATCGCCCGCCCCCGCAGCGCGCGTCAGCAGCACACCGAACGGGATCGACCCCAGCAGATAACCGGTCAGCAGCGCCAGCGCCGGTGCCTGCCACAGGATTTGCGTTTCCATTGCCCTCGTCTCCGCCGTGGGGGCACCGGTGTTCGGGCCATCAGTCGGCTGTCTCCAATCGGTTAGTGGGTTGATTCTTGCCATGCAACCGCCGCACAGGATGGATGCGATGCCCGCCGACCGACGCCCCGTCCTGTTCTTTGATTCCGGGATCGGCGGGCTGTCCGTGCTTGGCCCGGCGCGCGCGGTGCTGCCACAGATGCCGCTGGTCTATGTCGCCGATTCGGCGGGCTATCCCTATGGCACCCGTAGCGAGGCGGAAATTGCGGCGCGGGTGCCCGCCCTTCTGGGCAGGCTGGCGGAACGGTTCGATCCCCGACTGATCGTGATTGCGTGCAACACCGCATCCACCATTGCGCTGTCGGCGGTGCGATCGGCGCTTGATCTGCCGATCGTCGGGACGGTCCCCGCGATCAAGCCCGCCGCCGAACTCAGCCGGACGCGCGTCATCGGCGTGCTGGGCACAGAAGCAACGGTGCGCCAGCCCTATGTCGACGATCTTGCGGCGCGCTTTGCCCCCGACTGTACCGTCATCCGGCACGGATCGGCGGCACTCGTTGATCTTGCCGAACGCCATCTGGCCGGCGAGCCGACCGAACCGGCGGAATATCGCGCTGTCCTCGACGGCCTGTTCACACAGCCCGATGGCGACCGCATCGACGTGATCGTCAACGCCTGCACGCATTTCCCGCTGGTCGAGGCGCAACTGGCCGCCGCCACGGCGCATCCCGTCCGCTTCGTCGATGGCGGACCCGGGATCGCCCGGCGCATCGCGCATCTGACCGAAGGTCAGACATGGCCGGATACCCCGCCACCAGGGCAGGCAGTCTTTACCCGCATGGACGATCATTCCCGCCGATTGTCTCCGGCGCTCAATCGGTTCGGCATTACGGAAATCGGGCCGCTCTGACGTCCCGGCCGGCGGATCTGCGCCGGTCAGCCGTTCGTCAGTTCAGGGGTCACCCCGCCGATCAGCGATCGATAGCGTCGCTCCATCGCCCGATGCGCCATGCGGACGGACGTGTCGTTGGACTGTTCGGCAAGCTGGCGGCACTGCGCGGCGCGCCGTTGATAATAGGCCCGATCATCAGCGATCATCGGATTGTCCTTTCGGCCCGCAATAAAGGCATGGCCACAGGAGATACGACTCGATTGGTCGTAATGAATAAACCCTATCACATTGATCGCCGGACCGGGGCGAATTGCGACAAAGCGTTGTAAAAAGCTGAATTGTTTCAGTTTCTTGGTGGACGCGGCACGGTTGATGGCAGCGGATGCCCGCCCCAAGATGCTGGAAATGCTGTTCGATTGCCGCTAATGGCCCCGTGATGAGCATCGACGCCCAGCATGCGCCCATGGTCGATTACGGCCGCGCCTTTTCGGCCGCAATTGATCGGCTTCATGCCGAAGGGCGCTATCGCGTCTTTATCGACATCCTGCGGAACAAGGGGATGTTTCCCAATGCCCGCTGTTTTGCCGGACATAACGGGCCGAAACCGATCACCGTCTGGTGTTCCAACGATTATCTGACGATGGGCCAGCATCCGGACGTCATCGCCGCGATGGAAGCCGCGTTGCACGATGTCGGCGCGGGATCGGGCGGCACGCGCAACATTGGCGGCAACACGCATTACCATGTCGATCTGGAGGCCGAACTGGCCGATCTGCACGACAAGGAATCGGCGCTACTGTTTACCTCCGGCTATGTGTCGAACGAAGCGACGCTTTCCACCCTGGCCCGGATCCTGCCCGGCTGCATCATCTATTCGGACGAGCTGAACCACGCATCGATGATCGCGGGCATCCGCAATTCGGGCTGTGAAAAGCGCGTGTTCCGCCACAATGACCTGGCGCATCTGGAAGAACTGCTGGCTGCAGACGACCCGTCGGCGCCAAAGCTGATCGCGTTCGAAAGCGTCTATTCGATGGACGGCGACATTGCCCCCATCCACGCCATTTGCGACCTGGCCGACAAGTACAACGCCCTCACCTATCTGGACGAAGTGCACGCCGTCGGCATGTACGGCGCCCGCGGCGGGGGGATTTCCGAACGGGACGATGCGGCATCGCGGCTGACCATCATCGAAGGGACGCTGGGCAAGGCGTTCGGCGTGATGGGCGGCTATATTGCGGCCGATCGCAACATCATCGACGTGATCCGCAGCTATGCGCCCGGGTTCATCTTCACCACCTCGCTGTCCCCGGTGCTGGTCGCCGGTGCACTGGCCAGCGTTCGCCATCTGAAGGCGTCGAGTGTCGAGCGCGACGGGCAACAGGCCGCAGCGGCGATGCTCAAGACGATGTTCGCCGATGCCGGTCTGCCGGTGATGGCATCGACCACGCATATCGTGCCGCTGATGGTCGGCGATCCTGTCAAGGCAAAGCGGATCAGCGACATCCTGCTCGCCGAATACGGCGTCTACGTTCAGCCGATCAATTATCCCACCGTGCCCCGCGGCACCGAACGGCTGCGCTTCACGCCCGGCCCGTCGCATGACGAAGGGATGATGCGCGATCTGACCGAGGCGCTGGTCGAAATCTGGGGCCGGATGGAGCTGAAGCGCGCGGCCTGATCCGCAGCGGGCCTGCACCGGCCCGCCGCTGCATCCCCCGGTTTTTGCTTCCCCTTGGGGCCTGCCATGCCTATATGCTCGGCATGGCAACGACACCCGAAAACGCACCCAATTCCAGTGACTATGGCGCCGATTCAATCAAGGTCCTGAAGGGACTGGACGCCGTCCGCAAACGCCCTGGCATGTATATCGGCGACACTGATGACGGCTCCGGCCTGCATCACATGGTGTTCGAGGTGTCGGACAATGCAATCGACGAGGCGCTGGCCGGGCATTGCGACCTCATCCTGATCACGCTCAACGCCGACGGATCGGTCAGCGTCGAGGATAATGGCCGCGGCATCCCCACCGGCATCCATGCCGAAGAAGGCGTGTCGGCTGCCGAAGTCATCATGACCCAGCTCCACGCCGGCGGAAAGTTCGAGAACACGTCGGAAGGCAACGCCTACAAGGTGTCCGGCGGCCTGCACGGCGTGGGCGTTTCGGTGGTCAACGCGCTGTCGGAATGGCTCGACCTCAACATCTGGCGCGATGGCCAGGAACATTACATGCGCTTTCGCCACGGCGATGCAGAGGCGCCGCTCAAGGTGGTCGGCCCGTCCGACGGCAAGAAGGGGACGCGCGTCACCTTCCTGGCCAGCCCGGCGACGTTCAAGATCACCGAATATGATTTCGACAAGCTGGAACACCGTT
Source organism: Sphingomonas eleionomae (assembly GCF_049889035.1). Lineage (NCBI taxonomy): Bacteria > Pseudomonadati > Pseudomonadota > Alphaproteobacteria > Sphingomonadales > Sphingomonadaceae > Sphingomonas > Sphingomonas eleionomae. The sequence goes on from NZ_JBLTWP010000002.1 coordinate 20,717, forward strand.
ATCGCGAGCTTGCCTTCCTCAATTCCGGCGTCCGGCTGAAGCTGCGCGACCATCGGCACGAAGAGCCGAAGGAAGTGGAATTGTTCTACGAAGGCGGCATTGCCGCGTTCGTCAAATGGCTCGACCGCAACAAGCAGGCGCTGATCCCCGAACCGATCGCGATTGTCGGCAACCGTGACGATGTCGGCATCGACGTCGCGCTGGAATGGAACGACAGCTATTATGAAAACGTGCTGTGTTTCACCAACAACATCCCGCAACGGGATGGCGGCACGCACCTGGCGGCGTTCCGCGCCGCGCTGACGCGCACCATCAACAGCTATGCCGACAAGTCGGGGATGCTGAAAAAGGAAAAGGTGACGCTGACCGGCGACGACATGCGCGAAGGGCTGACCGCCATCGTGTCGGTCAAGCTGCCCGATCCCAAATTCTCGTCGCAGACCAAGGACAAGCTGGTCTCCTCCGAAGTGCGCCAGCCGCTGGAAAGCCTGATGGCCGACAAGCTGGCCGAATGGCTTGAGGAAAATCCCCAGTCCGCACGGCAGGTGATCCAGAAGGTGATCGACGCCGCCGCCGCGCGCGAGGCGGCCAAGCGCGCCCGCGAGCTGACCCGGCGCAAGGGCGTGATGGACATCGCGTCCCTGCCCGGCAAGCTGGCCGATTGTCAGGAACGCGATCCCGCCAAGTCCGAACTGTTCCTGGTCGAGGGCGATTCGGCCGGCGGATCGGCCAAGCAGGGCCGCGACCGGCATTTCCAGGCGATCCTGCCCCTGCGCGGCAAGATCCTGAACGTGGAACGCGCCCGGTTCGACCGGATGCTGTCCAGCCGCGAGATTGGCACGCTCATCCAGGCGATGGGCACCGGCATCGGCCGCGACGATTTCAACATCGAAAAGCTGCGCTATCACAAGATCGTGATCATGACCGACGCCGATGTCGACGGCGCGCACATCCGCACGCTGCTGCTCACCTTCTTCTATCGCCAGATGCCCGAAATCATTGAAAAGGGGCACCTCTTCATCGCCCAGCCGCCGCTGTACAAGGCAGCGCGCAGCCGGTCCGAAGTGTATCTGAAGGACGATGCCGCACTCGACCAGTATCTGATCGAACATGGCGTCGGACAGGCGGTGCTGGAGGGGCCGGGCGGCGCACGGACCGGGGCCGATCTGGCGCTGCTGGTCGATCATGCCCGGCGGATGCGGGTCCTGATGCGCTATGTGCCGCGTCGCTACGATCCCTCGCTGATCGAGGCACTGGCCCTGGGCGGGGCGCTCGACCCCAATGCCAGCCGCGAAGATCGCGAATCGCGGCTGTCCGCGGTGGCCGACCGGCTGCAGCGCACCGATGACGAGGCGCGGTGGAGCGTCTCGCTCACCGGCGAGGGCGGCTATCATTTCCAGCGCGCGTGGCGCGGCGTTACCGATCACCACATTGTCGAGGCCGCGTTCCTTGGCTCGGCGGAGGCGCGCAAGCTGCACGGCCTGGCGAACGAACAGGCCGAAGCCTATGCCGGGCTGTCGCGGCTGACCTCCGCCCGCAGTGCGGCACAGGCGACCGACGACGCCCCGGCGGAAGAGGGCGCCGAGGAAGCCGTCACCCCGGCCACGGCTGCCAAGGGCGAAACGCTGATCGCACGGCCAAGCCAGCTGCTCGACGCGGTGCTTGCCGCCGGGCGCAAGGGGCTGTCGATCCAGCGATACAAGGGGCTGGGCGAAATGAACGCCGAACAGCTGTGGGAAACCACGCTCGATCCTACCCACCGTTCGATGCTGCGCGTCACGATCGAACAGGCGGACGTGGCGGACGAGGTGTTCACCAAGCTGATGGGCGATGTGGTCGAGCCGCGCCGCGAGTTCATTCAGGAAAACGCCCTGAACGTCGCCAATCTCGACGTCTGATCGATCCCGAGTCGTCCCTGCTGGTCGCCCGCGTGGCAGCCGGCGGTGGGCGGCCGGTTCCATGGAATCGTGGTAATCCGTCGCCGGAGTCCCACTGTTCGCCGCAACCTGCTGGTCAGGTGAGCGGAGTCTCCGCATGGCACTTCCATGCGAAGGGGGCTTCGATATCTTGCGGCATTGCTGGCGGTGGCAGCACCAGCCTGTGCATCCCATGGCGGTGAGGCTGATGTCATCACCGCGCCAGTGGTGTTTCAGACCGGCATGGCCAGCTTTTTCGCCGCCGAAATGGCCGGTCGTCGTACCGCCAGCGGCGAACGCTGCGATCCCGGCAGCCTGACCGCGGCGCACCGCACCCTTCCCTTCGGCACCCGCGTCCGGGTGACCAATCCCGACACCGGCAAATCGGTCATCGTGCGCATCAACGATCGCGGCCCCTTTGCCCGTGGGCGCGTGATCGACCTGTCGCACGCCGCCGCCAATGAAATCGGCCTGGTCGCGCGCGGCCATGGCGAGGTGCATCTGGCGCTGGCCGAACAGGAATAAGGCGGCCTACCATCGGGTTTATCCGATGGTTGGCGCATTCCCGGAAACGCGCTAGCGCATGACGGCATGAGCAGCCGCCATTCCATCTCGATCACCGCCATGCCGGACGACATCGACCAGCTGGGTCATGTCAACAATGCCGTCTGGGTGCGCTGGATCCAGGATGTAGCCGCCGCGCACTGGCACGCCGTCGCCCGGCCTGAGCATCAGGAAACCTATGTCTGGGTCGTCATCCGGCACGAAATCGACTATCGCGGCAATGTGACCGTCGGTCAGACGGTACGTGCCGACACCTGGGTCGGCGACCATGGCGGCGCCCGGTTCGACCGCTTCGTCCGCTTCACAGGCCCCGATGGCCGGGTGAAGGTGGAGGCAAAGACCACTTGGGCGCTGGTCGACATCGCCACCGGCCGGATCAGCCGTCTGACCCCGGAAATTGCAGCGCCGTTTCTGGTCGACGACGGCACGGGCCAGGACTGACCGGTCCGCCGCTAACCGCTGTTGCGCAGCGCCGTGGCGATGGCGTTGATCGTCAACAGGATCCCCTCCTCGATCCGCGGATCGGCCTCGCCCGCCCGGTGCCGCTTCAGCAGTTCGACCTGCAACAGGTTCAGCGGCTCGATATAGGGCAGGCGCAGGCGCACGGACGTCTCGGTCACCGGCTGATGTTCCAGCAGGCGCGACTGACCCGTCACCGTCAGCAGCCCTTCGCAGGTCAGCGACCAGCCATCGCGGATCTGCCCGAAAATCGCATCGGCGGCGTCCCGATCCTCGACCAGCGCTGCATATCGCGCAGCCAGGCCCATGTCCGATTTGGCCAGCACCATTTCCATGTTGGACAGGGTGGCAGCGAACAGCGGCCATTGCTGGTGCATCGCGCTCAGCAGCCCCTTGTCCGGGAATGCGGCGATCGCCTGTCCCACGCCGAACCATCCGGGCAACATCACCCGCGCCTGTGCCCAGCTGAACACCCAGGGAATCGCGCGCAAATCCTCGATCGCGTCGGATTTCTTGCGGCTGGCCGGGCGCGATCCGATCTTCAGGCCGGCAATCTCGTTGATCGGCGTCATCTGCCGGAAAAACTGCCGGAACCCCGGCGTTTCGTACACCAGCCCGCGATAGGTGGAAAAGGCGGTCGCCGACAGGGCGTCCATCGCCGCCTCGAACCGCGCCTGATCGGCATGGGGCAGCCGCGCCGGCTCCATGCTGGCCAGCAGGGTCGCGGACACCATGGTTTCCAGATTGACCGCCGCCTGTTCGACCGAACCATATTTGGCGGCGATCACCTCGCCCTGTTCGGTAATACGGATGCGGCCGCCCACCGTTCCGGCGGGCTGGGCGCGGATCGCGGCAAAGGCGGAACCGCCGCCCCGGCCAACCGCCCCGCCGCGGCCGTGGAACAGCTGCAACCGCACGCCCGCGGCATCGAACACCGGCTTCAGCGCCGTCGATCCCTTGGACAGCTGCCAGGTGGAGGTCAGATAGCCGCCATCCTTGTTGCTGTCCGAATATCCGATCATCACCTCCTGATAGCCGCGCGCACGGGCGATGCTGGCCACTGCGGGCTGGGCCAGAAACCGCTCCATGATCGCCGCGCCCGCCTCCAGATCGGCGACCGTCTCGAACAGCGGAACGGCCATGATCGCGGCCTGGGGCGGCTCGCCGGGGCGATACAGGCCCACCTCGCGCAGCAGCAGATTGACCTCCATCAGGTCGGAAACCGACTGAGTCATCGACACGATATATTGCCGGATTGCGGCGGCACCGAACCGTTCATGCACGCTGGCTGCGGTATGCAGGATGGCCAGCTCGCCCGCCGTTTCCTCGGAATAATCGCCATGCGGCACCGACAGCGGACGCGGGCTGGCCAGTTCGCGCGACAGCAGCGCGATCCGCGCCTCCTCATCCAGCGCGGCATAGTCCGCCTCGACCCCCGCCACCTTGAGCAGTTCGGCCACCACCCGCTCATGCACGGCACTGTTCTGGCGCATGTCCAGCGTGGCCAGGTGAAATCCGAACACCTCGACTGCCCGGATCAGCCGGCCCAGCGCGCCGCCCGTGGCCAGCGTGCCGCCTCCGCTGGAGGCCAGGCCGTGCGCGATCGCCACCAGGTCGCGGCGAAACTCGCCCGGCCCGGCATAGGCTTCCCCGTTCAGGAACCCCGGCCGGGGCGGTTCGCTGCCCGCCAGCTGGCGATGGGTTTCGGCCAGCCGCGCATAAATGCCCGACAGCGCCCGGCGATAGGGCTCGTCCGCCCGACTGGTTGCGCCATCGCCGCTCGCCTCGGCCAGCGCCAGCACCGCATCGGTCACCGCGACATGGCGGGTGGAAATGGACAGTTCGGCACCCAGCTTGTGGATCGCATCCAGATAATGGCCGATGACCGCTTCTGCCGCCCGACGGAACGCATGGGCCATCGCATCGGCGGTGACGAACGGATTGCCATCGCGGTCGCCGCCGATCCAGCTGCCCGGCCGCAGAAACGCGGGCACCCGTTCGCCCAGCAGCCGGTCCCACCGAGCATAAAGCAGCGGCAGCGCGGGCAGGAATACCTCACGCAGATAGGACAGGGCGGTTTCCACCTCGTCCGCCACCTTCAGCTTGTCGGGGCGCAGCACGCGCGTCTGCCAAAGCAGCGCGATCTGGCGCAGCAGCGCCTCGTCCACTGCATCGCCATCGGGCGTGGTCCCCTCGCCCCGGTCACGCATCGCCATCAATTCGGCAATCCGGTTGCGATGGTCGATCAGGCTCTTGCGCCGCACTTCCGTGGGGTGCGCGGTCAGCACCGGCGCGATCAGTCCCTCGGTCAACAGGTCGCGGACCGCGGCGGCATCGATACCATGCTCCTTCAGCCGGGCCAGCGCATCGTCGACGCCGGTGCCGGGATCGACCGAAACGCCCTGCCGATCCTCGGCCAGATTGGCCAGCATCGAAAACAGCATGAACCCGCGCGCAAACTCCAGTGCCTCGTCCAGGTCGAGGCCGGACAATTCGGCATCGCTCGCCTCGCCGCCGGGCGTTTCGATATGGCGCCGCACCGAAGCGGAGCGAATCGCCTCGATCCGGTTGAACAGCGCCTCTCCGCCATAGGCGCGGATGACGTCGCCCAGCATGCCGCCTAGCAGTTTCAGATCGGGGTGATTTGCGATGGTGGGAAGCGTGGCCATGCAATTATGCTGCACCGCAACCGCATTTTGCGCAACGCATTGTTATCGGTATCGCCTCTTTGCGCATAGCTATTCGCCCGCTAACCGCTACCGTGAAGTACCATCGTGGAGCACCCCAATGAAAACCCGTGCCGCCGTCGCCTTTGCCGCGAAACAGCCGCTCGAAATCGTCGAGCTTGATCTGGAAGGGCCAAAGGCCGGCGAGGTGCTGGTCGAAATCATGGCGACCGGCATCTGCCACACCGATGCCTATACGCTGGACGGCTTCGACAGCGAGGGGATTTTCCCCAGCGTGCTGGGCCATGAGGGCGCGGGCATCGTGCGAGAGGTCGGCCCCGGCGTCACGTCGGTCAAGCCGGGCGATCACGTCATCCCGCTCTACACCCCCGAATGTCGCCAGTGTAAGTCGTGCCTCAGCGGCAAGACCAACCTGTGCACCGCGATCCGCGCGACCCAGGGCAAGGGACTGATGCCCGACGGGACGACCCGGTTCAGCTACAAGGGGCAGCCGGTCTTTCATTACATGGGCTGTTCGACCTTTTCGAACTTCACCGTCCTCCCCGAAATCGCGGTGGCGAAAATCCGCGAGGACGCGCCGTTCCAGTCGAGCTGTTATATCGGCTGCGGTGTGACGACGGGCGTGGGCGCAGTCATCAATACTGCCAGGGTGCAGGTGGGCGACAACGTCGTCGTCTTCGGGCTGGGCGGCATCGGCCTCAACGTCATTCAGGGCGCCCGGCTGGCGGATGCGGACCGGATCATCGGCGTGGACATCAATCCGGAACGCGAGGAATGGGGCCGCCGCTTCGGCATGACCGCGTTCCTGAACAGCAAGGGGATGAGCCGCGAGGACATCGTCGCAAAAATCGTCGAGATGACGGACGGCGGCGCGGACTACACCTTTGACGCCACCGGCAACACCGACGTGATGCGCACCGCGCTTGAGGCGTGCCATCGCGGCTGGGGCACCAGCATCATCATTGGCGTGGCAGAGGCGGGCAAGGAAATCGCCACTCGCCCGTTCCAGCTGGTCACGGGCCGCAACTGGCGCGGCACCGCCTTCGGCGGAGCAAAGGGGCGCACCGACGTTCCCAAGATCGTGGACATGTACATGCAGGGCAAGATCGAGATCGATCCGATGATCACCCATGTCATGGGGCTTGAGGACATCAACACCGCGTTCGACCTGATGCACGCGGGTCAGAGCATCCGCAGCGTCGTCGTCTATTAAGCGAACGACAGCACTGGGCGCACAATTCGCGCCCTCCCCCCGAGTGACGGAGTAACGGCAATGTTGAATCACGTGATGGTCGGATCAAGCGACCTCGACCGGTCAAAGGCATTTTATGACAAGGTGCTGGCGGTGCTGGGTGCGGGCGAGCCGCAAAGCAACATTGCGCCAAGCGGGCACACCCGCCTCATCTACATGAACGACGGCACGATGTTCATCGTGACACAGCCGATCAACGGCGAACCGGCGACGGTCGCCAATGGCGGGACGATCGCGTTCAAGTGCCACTCGGCCGAACAGGTCAAGACGTTCCACGATGTCGCCGTCGCGGCCGGGGGCACGTCGTGCGAAGATCCGCCGGGCCTGCGCAACGGCAGCCTGGGGCCGATGCACCTGTCCTATGTGCGCGATCCCGATGGTCACAAGCTGTGCGCGATCTGGCGGCCCTGAACATGGAAACGGTTTCGACCGCGCGGGCATTTGGCGGGACGCAGGGCGTGTATCGCCATGCGTCCTCGGCGACGGGGACGCCGATGACCTTTTCGGTCTATCTGCCGCCGCACCGGTCCGGCGACCGGATGCCGATACTGTGGTATCTGTCCGGCCTGACCTGTACCCACGCCAATGTCACGGAAAAGGGCGATTATCGCCGGGCCTGCGCCGATCATGGCATCATCTTTGTCGCGCCGGATACCAGTCCGCGCGGCGACGATGTGCCCGACGACGATGCTTATGATTTCGGCAAGGGCGCGGGCTTTTACGTCGATGCGACCGAAGCGCCCTGGGCGACGCATTTCCGGATGCGCAGCTATATCGAGGATGAGCTGCCCGCGCTGATCGCGCGCGAATTTCCGATGGCCGATCTGACGCGGCAGGGCATTACCGGCCATTCGATGGGCGGGCATGGCGCATTGACCATTGCGCTGCGCAATGTGGGCCGGTTCCGATCGGTATCGGCCTTTGCCCCCATCAGTTCGCCGCTTGCCTGTCCCTGGGGGGAAAAGGCGCTGACCGGCTATCTGTGCGGGGATCGCGCAGCCTGGCGGCCCTATGATGCCTGCGCACTGATCGATGACGGAGCGGTTTTGCCCGATTTGCTGGTGGATCAGGGGGCGGCCGATCCATTCCTGGCCGAACAGCTCAAACCGGAATTGCTGGAACAGGCCTGTTCACGCGCCGGCATCGACCTGACGATGCGGCTTCAGCCGGGCTATGACCACAGCTACTACTTCATCTCGACCTTCATGGCCGATCATGTGGCTTGGCACGCGGAGCGGCTGGCCGCCCCGCGTGGCTGAACGCACTTACCGGTCGTCGTCGTTGTCGCTGTCGAAGTCCTGTTCATCGCGCTCGCCATCCAGCGGCACGATGTCGCCCAGTTCGTCCTCGTCCTCGTCGTCCTCGTCTTCATCCTCGTCCTCGCCAAGGATGGAGAGGTCATCCTCCTCCTCGTCCTGAACCGCATCCGGGTCCTGACCCAGATCGGGATTCATGTCGTTCTGGATCACGCCGTCGCCGGGGCCGCCGCCTTCCACTTCCAGGATTTCGGCGCGCTGGCTTTCGTCATAGCCGTCCTCGTCATAACCGTCGTCATTCGGTCCAAGGTCGATCATCATTGCATCACCCTCCGTTTACGCCGACCGTCGGTGTGGCGGTCTTGCATGAACTGCGAACGAAGGCGTGTGTGGCGCGTTCCGGGGCGGTGAAAATTAAGCCTGTTGGGGGCGAAACAATCGTCCGCGCTCGGTCACCAGCACGATGCCCAGGCCAACCCCGCCGCACAGGACAAAGCCCAGCGTCAGCGGCACGGTGGTCCCGTCGAACGATTGGCCGATCACCGCGCCCAGCACCGCGCCGCCCAGGCTGGATACAAAGCCCTGCATGCTGGACGCCACGCCCGCAACCTGCCCCATGCGGTCCATCGCCATGGCCGAGAAATTGGTGTTGGCCAGCCCGAAACAGCCCATGGTCAGCGCCTGCATCACGATAAAGCTGCCCAGGGTTTCCCATCCCATCGCCTCGATGCCCAGATGGATCAGGGCAAAGCCGATCATGGCCAGCAATGCACCATGACTGATCACGCGCATCCCGAACCGCATGACGATGCGGCTGTTCAGAAACGATGAAGCCGCCATCAACCCGGCGACGCTGGCGAACACGATCACCAGCAATTCCGGCCGGCCGAACGTGTCGAACACGATCTGCTGCACCGATCCGACGAAACCGAACAGCGCACCTGAGACGCACGCCGCGGTCAGCGTATAGCCGACGGAGCAGCGATCCGACAGGACGATGCGCGCGCTGCCCGCCAGCCGGCCGATGGACAGCGGGATCCGGTCGGCCGGTGCCAGCGTCTCCGGCATCCGCAACACGAACCAGGTCAGGACCAGCGATGCGACGATGGCAATGCCGCCGAAAATCCAGCGCCACGGCGCGAACAGCAGTACGAACTGGCCAAATGCCGGTGCAATGACCGGCGCCGCCATGAACACGATGAACGCCATGCTCATCACCCGCGCCATGGCCCGTCCCGAAAAACAGTCGCGGACCAGCGCGATGGTCACCACCCGCCCCGCAGCCACCGCCATGCCGGACACGAACCGCGCGATCAGCAACAGCGTGAAACTGGCCGAAAAGGCAGCAACGATGTTGGTCACGACATACAGCGCGATGGCGATGACCAGCACCGGCTTGCGCCCGAACCGGTCAGCGAGCGGCCCATGGACCAGCTGCGCCAGCGAAAAGCCGAGCAGAAAGGCGGTGATGACGAACTGCCGGCGATTGTCCTCCGTCACGCCCAGCGCCTCGCCGATGGCAGGCAGGGCGGGCAGCATCGAATCGATGCCCAGCGCCGTCAGCGCCATGATCGCCGCCACCAGCGCGACGAATTCGGCAAAGGGCAAGGGCGACCGGTCGAGCGATGCTCGCGCTGGGCTGTCCACTGTGCTGGCTCCATGACGGGAGACCGCGAAGGCGGCCTGCTGGCGGAAATCGGGGCGGTGGCGCGATGCAACCGCCAATGGCGATGTCTCTGCACCTGCCCGACCCGCGTTTCAACCCTGTTCGGGGCGGATGGTTCATCCTATCTTGGCGCCATCAACAGCCATCACCCGGTCGGAACGAATGACGATGCTCGATACCCCCCTTGCCGAAATCCCCCTGCTGTCCTTGGCCAGCGCCGATGCCGATCCCGATGGTTTCGCCGCCGCGCTCGGCGGATCCTTCGCGCGGTTCGGCTTTGCGATGGTCAGCGATCACGGCGTCGATGCCGCGCTGGTCGCCCGCGCCTGGGCCGCGACAGAGGCGTTCTTCGCCCTGCCGGAGGATGAAAAGCGGCGCTATCACATCCCCGGCGGCGGCGGCGCGCGCGGCTATACGCCGTTCAAGACGGAAATCGCCAAGGGCGCGTCGCACGTCGATCTCAAGGAATTCTGGCACATCGGCCGCGAACTGCCCGCCGATCATCCCTATCAGCGGTTCATGTCCCCCAATGTCTGGCCCGATCAGCCGGACGGGTTCAAGGACACGTTCCTGACGCTGTTCTCGGCGCTCGACCGGGCAGGCGACCGCCTGCTTTCCGCCATCGCACGCTATCTGGATCTGGCGCCCGACTGGTTCGACCCGGCGGTAAAGGACGGCAATTCGGTGCTGCGCCTGCTCCATTACCCCCCCGTGCCCGCCGATGCCCCCGAAGTACGGGCCGGCGCGCATGAGGATATCAATCTGATCACCCTGCTGCTCGGTGCAGAGGAAGCCGGGCTTGAGCTGCTCGACCGCGATGGCCGCTGGCTGCCGGTCAAGCCGCCGGAAGGCGCGATGGTCGTCAATGTCGGCGACATGCTGCAACGGCTGACCAACCATGTCCTGCCGTCGACCACGCACCGCGTCGTCAACCCGGCCCCGGAACGCCGCGGCTATTCGCGCTATTCCATGCCGTTCTTCCTGCATCCGGCGCCGGATTTCATGATCAGGACGCTGCCCGGCTGCATCAGTGCGGATCGGCCGAACCGCTATCCCGAACCGATCACCGCCCATGACTATCTGCTGGAACGGCTTGTCGAGATCGGGCTGATCAAGAAATAAGCTTGCGTGCAGCGCCGGCATTGTGTGCAAAAAATGCGCACCAATGCTGGACGCCGCCGGAAAGCGCAGCTAGTCGCCGGTCGTTCGGGAACAAGAGGACGACATGGGCGACAATTTGCGGGTGGCAATTGCGGGACTTGGCACGGTGGGCGCGGGTGTCGTCCGCCTGATCGATACCAATGCCGGCCTGATTGCGCGCCGCGCCGGCCGCCCGATCGAGGTGGTGGCCGTGTCCGCCCGCGACCGCAGCAAGGATCGCGGCATCGACATGGGCCGGTTCGACTGGGTCGACGATCCCGTCGATCTGGCGCGCCATGGCAATGCCGATGTGGTGGTGGAACTGGTCGGCGGATCGGATGGCCCCGCCCTTGCCCTTGCCCGCGCGACATTGGCCAGCGGCAAGGGGCTGGTCACCGCCAACAAGGCGATGATCGCGCATCACGGTCTGGAACTCGCCTCGGCGGCGGAGGCGGCTGCCGTCCCGCTCAAGTTCGAGGCCGCAGTGGCCGGCGGCGTGCCCGTCATCAAGGGGCTGCGCGAAGGCGCTGCCGCCAACGAACTGACCCGCGTGGCTGGGATCCTCAACGGCACCTGCAACTTCATCCTGTCCAAGATGGAGGCGGAAGGCCGCGATTTCGCCGATGTGCTGGCCGAAGCGCAGCGGCTGGGCTTTGCAGAGGCTGACCCCAGCTTCGACATTGACGGCGTGGATGCCGCGCACAAGCTGTCGATCCTGGCCGCGCTGGCATTCGGCACCCGGCCCGCATTCGGCAACGTCGCGATCAGCGGCATCCGCCACGTCATCGCCGCCGATATCGCAGAGGCGGCGGCGCTGGGCTATCGCATCCGCCTGGTCGGCATTGCCGAGGCGGGGTCGAACGGCCTGTTTCAGCGGGTGCACCCGCATCTTGTGCCGATGGATCACCCGCTGGCCCATGTCACCGGATCGCTGAACGCCGTGATGGCAGAGGGCAATTTCGTCGGTCCGCTGCTGTTCCAGGGCCGCGGCGCGGGCGAAGGCCCGACGGCCAGCGCCGTCGTCGCCGACCTGATCGACATTGCGCGGGGCGAATATGGCCCGCCCTATGCCATGCCCGCCGATGCGCTGGCGGCAGCAGAGCCGGAGGCAGCGGGCGAACGCCGGGGCCGCGCCTATCTGCGCCTGACCGTGGCGGACAAGGTGGGCGTGCTGGCCGAAATCGCCGCCGCGATGCGCGATGCCGGGGTTTCCATCGAAAGCCTGATCCAGCGCGGGGCGGCCAGCGACGGCAGCGTTCTGGTCGTCATCGTCACGCATGAGGGGCCCGAGCGTGCGGTTGCCCATGCGCTGGACAAGCTGAGCGGTAGCCCCAGCATCATCGGCCAGCCGATGTGGATGCACATTCTGGGTTGACGCAATCGGGGATGAGTCAGGGCGCCAGGGGCCGTTGCCGGCTTCCCGACAGTCCCGTCCGGCTGCTGAGGGTCACGCCGATATGGCCGCATCCGACCAGATAGGGGCCCATTTCCTGACACGGAGACCGCTGCGCGATCAACCTTTCCCGTTCGCCCAGCGCATCCGGCCGTCGCGGGTCGTTCATGTCGTAAACAACCAGGGGCACCCGGTCGCGATCCGCACCCCGGCGGGCGCACACGACCGTCTCGTCGGCATCGGCGGTGGTTGTGCAAGCGACGCGCGCGCTCGTCCGCTGCTGATGCAGCGCCATAATGGCCTCAGCATCGGCATGTGGGACGGATGGCGCCGGGGTCTGAAACCAGATTGCGATCAGCATCAGTGCCACTGCGCCGCCCCCCCATATTCCTGCAAGCATCAGGCTCCACACACTTATGGGCATAAATATGGCGATCCATCAGCGCATGGCTCGACAATCCGGGGCCGCTCGCTTATCGCCCGGCTCGCATAGGTATTCAGGGAGATACGCCGATCATGACAGCCGCCAGCTCGATCCTTGACCGCGTTCTCGTCCTGGAAATGGTCCGCGTGACCGAAGCGGCCGCCATCTCATCAGCCAAGCTGATCGGCCGGGGCGATGAAAAGGCCGCCGATGCCGCCGCGGTAGAGGCGATGCGCGAGGCGCTGAACGAGCTGTACATGGACGGCACCGTGGTGATCGGAGAGGGCGAGCGCGACGAAGCGCCGATGCTGTATATCGGCGAAAAGGTCGGATCGGCGCCGGGCAAGGGGCCGCGCATCGACATTGCCCTCGACCCGCTTGAAGGAACGACGATCACAGCCAAGGCAGGGCCGAACGCGCTGGCCGTGCTGGCCATTGCGGAGGAGGGCGGCCTGCTCAACGCGCCCGACGTCTATATGGACAAGCTCGCCTGCGGCCCCGGCCTGCCGGACGACATCATCGACCTGAGCAAGAGCCCCACCGAAAATGTCAACGCGGTCGCCGCCGCGCGCGGGGTTCAGCCCAGCGACCTCAACATCTGCGTGCTGGATCGCCCGCGCCATGAAAAGCTGATCGCGGAACTGCGCGCCTGTGGCTGCGGCATCATGCTGATCCCCGATGGCGATGTTGCCGGCGTGATCGCGGTGGCCGATCCGGAAACCAATATCGACCTGTACATGGGTCAGGGCGGCGCACCGGAAGGCGTGCTGGCGGCGGCTGCGCTCCGCTGCGTCGGCGGTCAGTTCAAGGGCCGGCTGGTGTTCCGGAATGACGACGAGCGGGCCCGCGCCCGCAAATGGGGGATCGAGGATCTGGACAAGATCTATGACCTCAAGGAACTGGCCAAGGGCGACTGCATCTTTGCCGCGACCGGCGTCACCGACGGTTCGCTGCTCGACGGGGTCAAGCGCCTCAATGGCAAGCTGGTCACCGAAAGCGTGGTGATGCGCGCCAGCAGCGGCACCGTCCGCTGGGTCAAGGGCGAACACCGCATCGCCTGACCCGTCGCCCTGCCGTGTACGCGGCGGGGCGGCTCAGTTTTTCAGCCGGTATCCCGTGCGGAACATCCAGGCGATGATGCCCAGGCACAGTGCCAGGAAGGCCGCGGTAAAGCCGAGGCTTGCCGCGATCGGCACATCGCCCTGCCCGAAAAAGCTCCAGCGAAAGCCGCTGACCAGATAGACGACCGGATTGAACAGGCTGACCGTCCGCCAGGGCTGGGGCAGCATGTCGATCGAATAGAATGCGCCGCCCAGAAAGGTCAGCGGCGTCACCAGCAGCGCGGGCACGAAGTTCAGCTGTTCGAAGTTTTTGGCCCAGATGCCGATGATGAACCCGAACATCGAAAAGCTGATGGCGGTCAGCAGCAGAAACGCGATCATCGCCGCCGGATGGTCGATGCGCAGATCGACGAACAGGGTCGAGGTGATCAGGATGATCAGGCCGATCGCCACCGATTTGGTCGCCGCCGCACCGACATAGCCGATCACCAGCTCCACCGCCGAAACCGGCGCGGACAGCAGTTCATAGATCGTGCCGGTGAATTTCGGGAAATAGATGCCGAACGATGCATTGAGGATGCTCTGCGTCAACAGTGTCAGCATGATCAGGCCGGGCACGATGAACGCGCCATATTCCACGCCGCCCACGCCGTTCATCCGGCTGCCGATGGCCCCGCCGAACACGATGAAATACAGCGATGTCGTCAGCACCGGCGTCACCAGGCTCTGCCACAAGGTGCGCAACGCCCGGTTCATCTCGAAGCGATAGATGGCGAGCACGCCGCGCGGATTGGCGATCGCCATGTCAGTGTTTCCCCTGCTCGACCAGATCGACAAAGATGTCTTCAAGCGACGACTTGCTGGTTTCCAAGTCGGCAAAGCCGATGCCCAGGTCCGCCAACCGGCGCAGCAGCGACGGCACGCCGGTCCGCTCCGCCTGCCCGTCGAAACGATAGCGCAGCACGCTGCCCTCCTCGTGCAGCTCCAGCTGCCATTCGGCCAGTTCCGGCGGGATCGCGGCCAGCGGTTCGGCCAGCGTCACCGTCAGTTCGCGCTTGCCCAGCTTCTGCATCAGCGCGGCCTTGTCTTCGACCAGCAGCAATTCGCCCTTGTTGATGACGCCGACCCGGTCGGCCATCTCCTCGGCCTCTTCGATGTAATGCGTGGTCAGGATGATCGTCGTCCCGCGTTCGCGCAGCCGCCCGATCAGGCGCCACATATCCTTGCGCAGCGACACGTCGACGCCCGCCGTGGGTTCGTCCAGAAACAGGATGTCGGGTTCATGCGCCAGTGCCTTGGCGATCAGCACGCGGCGCTTCATGCCGCCGGACAATTCCATGATCTTCGACTTGCGCTTGTCCGCCAGCGACAGATCGGACAGGATGCCGGTGATATAGGCCTCGTCCGCCTGCTTGCCGAACAGGCCGCGACTGAACCGGACGGTCGCCTCGACCTTTTCGAACATGTCGACCGACAATTCCTGCGGCACCAGGCCGATCCGCTCGCGCGCGCCGCGCCAATCGCGCACCGCATCCTTGCCATCGACCATGATGGTCCCGCTGCTGGGCGTCACGATACCGCAGATCATCGAAATCAGGGTCGTCTTGCCCGCGCCATTGGGGCCGAGCAGGGCAAAGATTTCCCCCCGCCGGATATCCAGGTCGACCGATTTCAGCGCGGTAAAGCCGCCGGCATAGGTTTTGCCGACCCCCCGCAATGACAGGATGGAATCCATTGAACCGTTGTCGCCCCTTGTTCCTTGTCCAGCAACATGGGGCACCGTCCGGATGCCCGCAATGGCGATGGGTCAGCTTTTCTGACGTGCCTTGTCCACCGCCGCCTTCATCGCTTCATAGGGGACGGCGCCGTTGATCACCTGATCCCCGATCACCCAGGTCGGCGTTCCGCTGGCCCCCAGGTCCCGCACGATATTGAGGTTGGCGGCAATTTCCTGTTCCACGCGGGGCGATGCGATCACCCGCTCGGCCCGCGCCCTGTCCAGCCCGACAGCCGCAACGGTCGCCTGGATCGTCGCCGGGGACAGCTGGCCCGCGGCATAGAGCCGGTCGTGGAACGGCTTGAACTTGCCCTGTTCCGCCGCCGCCAGCGCCCAGTTGGCGGCATCGCGGCTCGCCTCGGACAGGATGGGCAACTCGCGATAGACGATGCGCACGCCCTTGTCCTCGGCCAGCAGCCGCTCGACGGACGGCAG
Organism: Sphingomonas eleionomae; assembly: GCF_049889035.1. Taxonomy (NCBI): domain Bacteria; kingdom Pseudomonadati; phylum Pseudomonadota; class Alphaproteobacteria; order Sphingomonadales; family Sphingomonadaceae; genus Sphingomonas; species Sphingomonas eleionomae. The sequence continues at coordinate 36,747 of NZ_JBLTWP010000002.1, forward strand.
GCTGGCCCGGCAATAGCCGCAGGCATAATCCATGAACGCAACCACCGTGACATCGCCGTCCGGATTGCCGGCCCATGCGCTGTCGAACGGCTTCAGCAGCTTTGCCTCGTTGCTGTCCACGATCTTGGCCGTTTCGCGGGCGCGCAGCCGGTCCATCGCCTCGGGCAGCACTTCGGGATGTTCGTACAGGTAATCGCGAACGGCATCGCCGCCCGCCGCCCCGCCGCCGCGCAGCCGGTCCGCGCCCGCCACGATGCCGCCGCCGATCGCCGCCGAACCCAGTGCGACCAGCGCCACCACCCATAGCGGCGCGCCGCCCCGTTCTCCTGCCATGTCCTGCCTCAATTCCGCCTGCGACCGCGCTGTTCCGACAACGCGTTCTGGGCCACCATCACGATATCCTGCGCACGCAGCCATTCGCCCGACCCCTGCGGCAACAGGCCGAGCGCGGTCTGGCCGCTGGCCATGGCAAGGCCCGGCTCACCCATCATCAACGCGCGCTCGGCAGTGGCCAGCGCGGTGCGGGCACGGTCGCCCTTGCGCTCGTAAACGGTGCCAAGCTGAAACCAGGCAAACGGATTTTCCCGGTCGCGGTTGACGGCGGCGCGCAACACCCGCTCCGCCTCGTCCAGTTGTTCCGTGTCCTCGGTCGCGATCAGCGCATGGCCCAGCGTTGTTGCGATCAGCGGCTGGCCATTGGTCAACTGGACCGCGCGGCGCAGCGGGGCGATCGCATCCTTCGGCTTGCCGGACTCCAGCAGGATCTGCCCCTCCAGCTCCAGGAAATAGGGATTGTTCGGCTCCGCCTTGACCAGCGCCATGGTCGCAACGCGCGCCTGATCGGGATAACCCGATTTGTGCCAGGCATAGGCGCGGGCATAATCCGCGATTTCCGACGTGTTGCTGGTCGGATAGGCGCGCAGCGTATCCTGAGGATCGTTCACATATCCGCGCAGCTTGGCCTGAACCAGCTTGAACCGGCGTTCCAGATCGGTGCTCAGCGGCCGGGAAAAGGCGGGCGAAGCCTCCACATCCGCGGTCAGATTGGCAATGCGCTCGCCCGACAGCGGGTGGGTACGGTTATAGCTGTTTTCCTGCGGAATCGCGAGCCGGTACTCGGTGTTCTGCAGCTTTTTGAAAAAGGACAGAAAGCCCTTTCCGGTAATGTTGGAATCGCGCAGCAGCCGCGCGCCGGCGGCGTCGGCCGAACTTTCCTGGGTGCGGCTGAACGCCAGATAGCTGCCCATCGCGGCCTGTTGCCCGGCGGCCAGGATGCCCGCTCCGGCCTCGCCGGCCCCCGCCGCCATCGCGGCGATGCCCAGTACCAGGCTCAGGATCGAAATGCCGGTCGCCGGACCGGACCCGCGATCGCGCAACGGCACGTGACCGCCGATGATATGGCCGATTTCATGGGCGATGACGCCCTGCACCTCGTTGGCGCTCTCCGCCTTGTCCAGCAGACCGGTGTGGATATAGACCGCCTGACCGCCCGCGACAAAGGCGTTGATCGACGGGTCGTTGATCAGCACGACCTGAAAATTGCGCGGGTCCAGGCCGGCCTTTTCCACCAGCGGGCGCGACATGTCATTGAGCAGCGCCTCGGTTTCCGCATCGCGCAGGATCGACTGCGCGCGAGCGGGAAGCGCCAGGAACAGACAGGCCATGGCGAACAAGGTGACAAGGCGCTTCATCGCCGTCATTGGACCGCTTTCTCTCCCCCGCCGCAAGTCGGGCGCGGCGGTTTCCTTGTCCTTCCGGGCTGAACCGGCGGTGAAGGGCGGCGCGATGCCGCCCCTCACCGGTCCGGGATGTCAGGCGCCGAACGTGCGCTGCCACCATCCGCGACGGGGCGGCAATGCCTCGCCCGATTCGGTTTCCTCGGCTGCCGCGGCCGGTTCGGCAGGCGCTGCTGCAGCTTCGGTCTTTTTCCGGCGCGTCCGCTTGGGCTTTTCAGGGGCAGCCTCAACCACCTCGGCGACCTCGGTCGGTTCGGGCGCTGCCGCAACCGGCTCGGCTTCAGCGGCCGGAACGGCCACCTCTGCCTCGGCGTCCTCGCTCAGCTTGGGCTTGCGCGACCGGCTGCGCTTCGGCTTGGGCGCAGGCTCTTCCGCGGCAGGTTCGGCTGCAGCTTCGGCAGTAACCGGCTCGGCAACTGCTTCGGCCACCGGTTCGGCAGCAGCAGCAGCGGCAACGGCAGCCTCCGCCTTGGGCCGGCGACGAGTCCGCTTGGGCTTTTCCGGCTCGGCTTCAGCCACTGTCTCGGCGGCTGCGGGTGCTTCGTCGGCGACCACAGGCTCGGCCTCGGCCTCAGCGTCGGATTCGGCATCAGCACCCGTTTCCGGCAGCTGCTCGCCGCCCTCGCGGTTGCGGCGACCGCTGCGGCGACCCCGGCGGCGGCGCTTGCGCGGCGCGCCATCGTCGCCCGTGGCGGCGTCGTTGCCCGCATCGGCTTCGCTGGCTTCGCTGGCCTCGCTTGCCTCGCCCGCTTCGTCGATATCGCCGTCACCCTCGGCTTCGGCTCCGGCTTCACCCTCGGCGAACGTGCCGCCTTCCTCGTCCGACGGACGGCCACGGCGGCCGCGACGGCGACGGCGACGCTTGCGACCGCCCTCTCCCTCGCCCTCACCGTCGCCACGCGGACGACGGGGGGCATCGGCCTCCTCGTCAGCCGCTTCTTCCTCGAACGCCTCGTCCTCGTCCTCGAACGGCAGGTCGTCGTCGGCATCCTCGATCAGCACCGGCAGGCGCGGCGTGAATACCGGCGGCGGGCCGGACGCTTCGACCGACATCCGCGCGCCTTCGCGCTCGCCGTCGGACGCGACCTCGATGGTCACGCCATAGCGTTCCTCGATCTCCGCCAGTTCGGCGCGCTTCTTGTTCAGCACGTACAGCGCCGCTTCCTGGCTGGCGCGCAGCAACAGGTTCGATCCGCGGCCGCGACCGGCCTCATCCTCGATCAGGCGCAGGGCCGACAGGCCGGCGGACGATGCGGTGCGGACCAGACCCGTGCCCTCGCAATGCGGGCACGGCCGGGTGGACGCTTCCAGCACGCCGGTGCGCAGCCGCTGGCGGCTCATTTCCATCAGGCCGAACGGGCTGATCCGGCCGACCTGGATGCGGGCGCGATCGTTCTTCAGCGCCTCCTTCATCGCCTTTTCGACCTTACGGACGTTGGACGAATGATCCATGTCGATGAAATCGATGACGACCAGACCCGCCATGTCGCGCAGGCGCAGCTGGCGGGCGATTTCCTGAGCCGCCTCCAGATTGGTGGCCGTCGCCGTCTGTTCGATATTGTGTTCGCGGGTCGATCGGCCGGAATTGATGTCGATAGACACCAGTGCCTCGGTCGGATTGATGACCAGATAGCCGCCGGATTTCAGCTGGACGACCGGATGATACATAGCCGCCAGCTGATCCTCGACGCCGAACCGCTGAAACAACGGCACGCTGTCCGCATAATGCCGCACGCGCCGGGCGTGGCTGGGCATCAGCAGCTTCATGAAATCCTTGGCCTGGCGATACCCGTCCTCGCCCTCGACGATCACCTCGTCGATGTCGCGATTATAGATGTCGCGGATCGCCCGCTTGATCAGGTCGCTGTCGCCATAGACCAGGGCAGGCGCGGTGGATTTCAGCGTCGTTTCGCGGATGCCGTCCCACAGCCGTGCCAGATAGTCGAAATCGCGCTTGATCTCGACCTTGGTCCGCTGAAGCCCGGCGGTGCGCACGATGCAGCCCATGCTGGGCGGCAGGGCCAGGTCGGCCATGATCTGCTTCAGCCGCTTGCGGTCGGCCGCGGACGAAATCTTGCGCGAAATGCCGCCGCCATGCGCGGTGTTGGGCATCAGCACGCAATAACGGCCGGCCAGCGACAGATAGGTGGTCAGTGCCGCGCCTTTGTTGCCGCGCTCTTCCTTGACGACCTGAACCAGCATCACCTGACGCCGCTTGATCACGTCCTGGATCTTGTAGCGGCGGCGCAGGTTCATGCGGCGCTGGCGCAGCGCCTCGACCGCATCATCGCCATTGCCGCGGCCCTTGCGGCGCGGGCGGCTGTCGTCGCCACCGCCGGTTTCGGACGGCTCGGCGCCCTCTTCCTCGTCGGCGGGACGTTCCAGCACCTCGACATCGCCGTCATGGTCGGCGCCATCGTCATGGTCGTGATCGTCGTCGTCCCCGTCGTCGCGCAGCGCCGCTTCTTCGGCCGCGTGCTCCGCTTCCTCGCGCAGCAATGCTTCGCGATCCTCCTTGGGGATCTGATAATAATCCGGGTGGATTTCGCTGAACGCCAGGAACCCGTGGCGATTGCCGCCATATTCGACGAACGCGGCCTGCAGCGACGGTTCGACCCGTGTCACCTTGGCCAGATAGATATTGCCCTTGAGCTGCTTGCGCTCGGCCGATTCGAAATCAAACTCCTCGATTCGGTTTCCCTTGACGACGGCGACGCGGGTTTCCTCCCGGTGCCGTGCGTCGATCAACATACGCATGGTCATTTATGATTCTCCGGGCGCGCCCGCCGCGTGGGGGGCATGGCGCGCTGATGTCAGAAAAGGCCGGGGCAGCACTGGCCGCCCCGGGATTGGAAATTACGCTGTGTATTTCGCTGCCGGCCGCACGGCCGGTCCGGTGGACCGGCGCCCCATTCGCCGCACCGCCCGTCGCCGCCAGGGCGATTTCGGGCAATGGGCAAGGATAGTGCAGCATGGCGAACGTCAACCTGAAGACCTGCGTCGGCGGGGTCGCGCGAAACGCGTCGCCCACGCAGTAAAAATGCGAACCAGAGTGGTTCCGTATAATTCCCTAGCACCGCGCGCCCGGCGCGGCAACACCATGGGAACATGCGTCTGCTATCGCGCAAAATGCCTAGCGAGGCGTTAACCGTACCGATTCACCGCGTCTTGAGTGACGGCGCGTAAACCATCCGCATCGACCGATCTGGGGGAAGGCAGACGATCATGCGTTTGGGCTGGACCGGCCCGGCCCTTGTGCCCAATATCGCACGGGTGGGGTTCATCATCGCCTTTTTCGCGGCCTGGTTTGGCGGCCCGGCCGCCTGGGCCGGGTCGGTTCAGTCCGTGCGCGTGGACCCGGGCCGGATTGTCATCCGGCTGGATTCCCGCGTCGCATCGGCCAGCAGCTTCGTCGTCAACGATCCCCGCCGCATCGCCGTCGACATTGCGGGGGCCAGCCCGGGCGGCACGGTCGCCGCATCCGGGCCGGTCGCCCGGATCCGACAGGGCCGGCCGGACGGCGATACCGCACGCATCGTGTTCGACCTTGATCGCCCCGCCGTCATTACCGGCGGCCGGCTGGATCCCGCCGGCCAGTCGCTGACCCTGACGTTCGAAACGGTGGACGATCGCCGCTTTGCCGCTGCGGCGGCGCGCGGCCGCACCCTGATCGCCGGGGCGACAACCCGCGTCGCCGCCGCCGTTCCCGCCGCGCGCCCCGCCCCGCCCCTGCCCCGTATTCTGGGCGATGACCCCAGCCGTCCGCTGGTGGTGATCGATGCCGGCCATGGCGGGCGCGATCCCGGCACCATCTCGCCCTTTGACGGGACCGCGGAAAAGGCGATGACGCTGGCCCTGGCGCGGGCCATGCGCGACCGGCTGCTCGCCACCGGCAAGGTGCGCGTCGCCCTGACGCGTGACGATGACCGGTATCTGTTGCTGCAGGACCGTTTCGGCATTGCCCGGCGGCTGGGCGCAGACCTGTTCATCTCGGTCCATTGCGACAGCGCGCCCCATGCCGAAGCGTCGGGGGCCACCGCCTATACCCTGTCCGAAATCGCGTCGGACAAGGAAGCCGCCCGTCTCGCCGCGCGCGAGAACAAGGCGGATATCATCGCCGGCATCGACCTGGGCGGCGCCGAATCGGACGTTCGCTCGATCCTGATCGACCTGACCCAGCGCGAAACGATGAACCTGTCTGCCGCCTTTGCCCGGCTGCTGGGGCGAGAGGCAGAGGGCCTGATCCCGGTCAAACCGAACTTTCATCGCATGGCCTCGCTGGTGGTGTTGAAAGCGCCCGACATGCCGTCGATCCTGTTCGAGGCAGGGTATCTGACGAACGAGGCGGATGCCCGGTTTCTTGCCTCTGCCGACGGGCGCAAGCGGATGGCCGAAACGGTCGCACGCGCGGTGGAGGTGCATTTCGCCCGCCGCCTCGCGTCACGCGAAGCTGCACCCGCCAGCTAGGGCGGGCGACCGATTGCGACGAACGCGGCCCGCTCGGCACTGGCAAAGCGGCCCGGTTTTGCTAAACCCCCGGCGATATGGATCAATCCGAAACGCCGCCCGTCACGGTTCGCATCCAGCGCAATGCCGCCGGGCTGCGGACCCGGCTGTCCGGGATCCGCCGGCGCTGGTGGTTCCGCCTGATCGCGTGGATCGCGCTGCTGGCCGGGGTCGGCACGACGGTGCTGTGGGGGATGGTCGCCCGCGACCTGCCCTCGGTTGAGGCGCTCAAGACCTATGAACCGCCGCTGCCCAGCTATGTCCGGTCCAATGACGGCGCGCCGGTCCACATCTATGCCCGCGAACGGCGCATCCAGCTTGATTATTCGGAATATCCGCCGCTCCTGGTCAGTGCGTTTCTGGCGGCGGAGGATCGCACCTTTTTCGAACATGGCGGGCTTGATTATCCCGGCCTGGTTCGCGCGGCGTTTCAGGGTGTGGTGCGCGGGGAAACGCCGCGCGGCACATCCACCATCACGCAACAGGTTGCCAAGAACCTGTTGCTGAACAACGAAGTCAGCTATGTCCGCAAGGCGCGCGAGGCACTGCTTGCCTGGCGGATCGAGGATACGCTGTCCAAGCAGAAGATCCTCGAGCTGTATCTGAACCAGATCGCGCTCGGCCGGAACGCGTTCGGGGTCGAGGCGGCGGCCAATGCCTATTTCGACAAGCCGCTGGCCCAGCTTACCCTGCCGGAAATGGCCTATCTTGCGGTGCTGCCCAAGGGGCCGGCCAATTACGATCCCGATCGCCATGCCGACCGTGCGATCGAACGACGCAACTGGGTGCTGGGCGAAATGCTGCGCAACGGCTTCATCACCCCGGCGCAGCATTCCGCCGCGGTTGCCGCCCCGCTGGGCGCCGCGCCGCGCCGCACGCCCCGGTTCGAGCGCGGGGGCGGCTATTTCGTCGAAGAGGTGCGCCGCCAGCTGCTCGACAAGTTCGGCGAGTATCAGGAGGACGGACCCTACAGCGTCTATGCCGGCGGCCTGTGGGTCCGCACCTCGTTCGATCCCAAGATTCAGGAATATGCGGCAAAGGCGCTGCGCGAAGGGCTGATCCGGTATGAATCCGGTCGCGGCTGGTCTGGCCCGATCCGCACCGAGGAAATCCGCGACGGCAACTGGTTCGCCGCGCTGATCCGCACCAATGTGGAACTCGACTATGCCGACTGGCGCGCCGCGATCGTCATTTCCCGCGACGGTGAAAGCGCGCAGATCGGACTGACCGACGGGCGCACCGCCACGCTGCCCCGGTCGGGCGCGCTGATGCCAGTGCGGGGCACGGGCGGCACCGCCTTTGCCGCGCTGAAGCCGGGCGACATCATCGCGGTTGCACCGCAGGGCGCGGCCTATGCGTTGAAATCCATCCCGCGCGTGTCGGGCGGCATGGTGGTCGAAGAACCCCGCACCGGCCGCGTGCTGGCCATGCAGGGCGGGTTCGATTCGCGGGTTCAGGCGTTCAACCGCGCAACCCAGGCCAATCGCCAGCCGGGATCGACGATCAAGCCGATCGTGTACACCGCCGCGCTTGAAGCGGGGATGAGCCCGGCCAGCATCATCGTCGATGGCCCGCTCTGCGTGAATCAGGGCCCGCGCCTCGGCCAGAAATGCTTCCGCAATTTCGGCGGCGGCTCGGCCGGGCCGCGCACCATGCGCTGGGGCATCGAACAATCGCGCAACCTGATGACGGTGCGCACCGCCACCCAGACCGGCATGGACAAGGTGGTGAAGCTGATTCAAGACGTGGGCGTCAGCGAAGGGCGCTTCCCGCCCTATCTGTCCTATGCGCTGGGCGCGGGCGAAACGACCGTGCTGCGGATGGTCAATGCCTATTCCATCCTGGTCAACCACGGCCGCGCGCTCACGCCGTCGCTGATCGATTATGTGCAGGACCGCCGCGGCCAGGTGATCTGGCCAGAGGCATGGCGACCCTGCGATCGCTGCAACGCGCCCGACTGGGACGGAAAGCCGATGCCGCGGCCCAACATCCGCTCGCGCCAGATCGTCGATCCGCTCAGCGCCTATCAGATGGTGCACATTACCGAAGGGGTGATCCAACGGGGCACCGCCACGACGCTGCGCGATCTGAAGCGCCCGATCATGGGCAAGACGGGAACGTCCACCGGCCCCAACGACGTGTGGTTCGTCGGTGGCACGCCCCAGATGATTGCCGGCCTGTACATCGGCTATGATTCCCCGCGCAGCCTTGGCGGCTATGCACAGGGCGGCACGCTGGCCGCGCCGATCTACAAGACCTTTGCTCAGGCCGCGTACAAGGATGTGCCGGTGCTGCCCTTTGCCGCGCCGGCGGGCATCCGCATGGTCCGCATCGACCGGATGAGCGGCCGCCCCGTCTTTGGCACCTGGCCGACCGACGAGCCCAAGGCCGCCGTGATCTGGGAGGCGTTCAAGCCGGAGATGGAGCCGCGCCGCGCCGCCCGCGCCCGGGCAGAGGCGGAGCGGGCCGTCATCACCGATCCTGCAAAACAGGATGCCGCGCCCCGGCGCGCCACCCAGTCCGACAGCGACTTCTTGCAAAGGGAGGGGGGAATCTACTAGCGCGCTCGCTCGTTGATCACCGGGCGCCGCTGCGCCCCTGACCCTGATTTCAAGGACTGGAGAGTTTCCATGCGCGCCGAAGCGCAAGCCCATATCGACCAGATCAACGATGCGCTCGCGCTGCTGCGCCGCTCGCTGGACTGGGATCGCGCGCTGCGCCGCCTCGACGAGCTGAATGCCCGGGTCGAGGATCAGGCGCTGTGGAACAATCCCAAGCTGGCGCAGGACGTGATGCGCGAACGCCGCCGGCTGGACGAGGCGATCAGCGCGACCCGTGCGATCGAATCCGAACTGGCCGACACCGCCGAACTCATCGAAATGGCCGAAGCCGAAGGCGACACCGCCATGGCGGACGAGGGCGTTGCCGCCCTGGCCGAACTGGCCGGCCGGGCAGAGACGGACAAGGTCAAGGCGCTGCTGTCGGGTGAGGCGGATGCCAATGACACCTATATCGAAATCAATTCGGGCGCGGGCGGCACGGAATCGAACGACTGGGCCGAAATGCTGCAGCGGATGTATACCCGCTGGGCGGAAAAGCATGGCTACAAGGTCGAGCTGGTCGATTACCACGCCGGCGAACAGGCGGGGATCAAATCGGCGACCCTGCTGGTCAAGGGCGAGAACGCCTATGGCTATGCCAAGACCGAAAGCGGCGTCCACCGCCTCGTCCGCATCAGCCCGTATGACAGCTCGGCGCGCCGCCACACCAGCTTCTCCTCGATCTGGGTCTATCCGGTGATCGACGACAATATCGAGGTGGAGATCAACGAAAGCGAGCTGCGCATCGACACCTATCGCGCGTCGGGTGCGGGCGGACAGCACATCAACACCACCGATTCCGCCGTTCGCATCACGCACCTGCCCACCGGGATCGTGGTGCAGTGCCAGAACCAGCGCAGCCAGCACAAGAACAAGGCAGAGGCGTATAACCAGCTGCGCGCCCGCCTGTACGAACGCGAACTGGCCGAGCGCGAGGCAGCGGCAAACGCGCAGAACGCGACCAAGACCGATATCGGCTGGGGCCACCAGATCCGGTCCTATGTGCTTCAGCCCTATCAGCTGGTGAAGGATCTGCGCACCGGCGTCACCTCGACCTCGCCGTCCGACGTGCTCGACGGCGATCTCGATGCGTTCATGGCCGCCGCGCTCGCCCAGCGTGTGACGGGTGAGGCGGTTCAGGTGGAGGACGTCGACTGACCATGACCGCGCCGCGCGCTGCCTTTCGGCTCCTGTCCGCCGCGTGCGGCGCGCTGGCCCTGTCGCTGATGCTTGCCGGCTGCGGCACTGCCCCGGGCAGCCCCGGCAACCGGACGGACGACGATACCGACGATTTTCCGGCCGCCGACCGTCCCGTCGCGGCCATCGTGTCCAGCCGCTGGTCGACCGAGGAGACGCGCGACCGGCTGCGTGAGGCAGACACGGTGATGGACAAGGCGGAAATCACGCCCGGCATGACCGTCGCGGATATCGGCGCGGGCGAGGGCTATTACACCACGCGCCTTGCCGACCGGGTCGGTGCCCGCGGCCGCGTGCTGGCCGAAGACATCATCCCGTCCATTCATTCCGCGCTGGCCGAGCGCGTGACGCGCGAGCGGCTGTCCAACGTCTCGGTCCGGCTGGGCGAGGCATCCGATCCCAAGCTGCCGGAAAACAGCTTCGACCGCATTTTCATGGTGCACATGTACCACGAGATCGAGCAGCCCTATGCCTTTCTGTGGCGGATGCGACCATCGCTGAAACCCGACGGGCTGGTCGTGGTGGTCGATGCCAACCGGCCGACCGAACAGCATGGCACGCCGCCCGATCTGCTGCGCTGCGAGTTCGCGGCGGTCGGCTATTCGCTGGTTGAAATCGAACCGATGCCGCGCGCTGGCGGCTATTTCGCAACCTTCCGCGTCGCCGGGCCGCGCCCGGAACCCCGCGACATCGTGCCCTGCCGCCTCCGGAAACGTGCGGCGAAGAACTAGCCCGCCGGGCTATCCGCCATGCTCATAGCCCAGCCGCCCCGTCTGCGGCACGCCGTCCAGCATCACCGCCGCCGCACCGCGCTCTGCCAGCCATCCGATGCGATGCGCCGTCAGGCCGGGCGGCACCGCCCCCTCTGCAGCGGCGAACAGCAGCGCATAATCGTCGCCCCAGCGCAGCGCCTCGCCCTGCAGCAGCGGGTCGGCATCGCGCAGCGCGTGGGCATAGGGAATGGCGGCACTGTCGATCAATGCGGTCACCCCGCTGGCATCGGCCATCCGTGCAGCATCGATCAGCACCCCGTCGGAAACGTCCATCATCGCACTGACGCACGGGGCCAGCATCCGCCCTTCGGCCAATAGCGGCACGGGGCGCAGATAGGCCTGGGCCAGATCGTCGGGGCATGGCCGCCCCCCGCTTAACAGGGCGTGGCCCAGCATCGCCGCGCCGATCGTGCCGGTGACGTACAGCTGATCGCCCGCCTGCGCGCCCGCCCGGTCGGGGACGGGGCAGTGCGTCGCCCGCCCGATCGCGGTCAGTCCATGAACCGCCGCCGATCGCCCCGGCACCGAAATCGTATCCCCGCCCATCAGCGGTACGGAAAAGGCGCGCAGCGCCTCGCCCAGCCCCTCGACAAACCGCTCCGCCCCCGGCCCCAGGGTCGCGCCGATCAGCACGCCCAGCGGCTCTGCACCCTTGGCCGCCAGGTCGGACAGGTTGGTCGCCACCAGCTTCCATGCGATGTCGGCAGGGTCGGCATCCGCCAGGAAATGCACGCCCACCGCCATGGCATCATGCGTCAGGATCAGCGTCTCGCCGCCCAGTTCCAGCAGCGCCGCATCGTCGCGCAGGCCGCGTGCGCCCGGGTGCAGGGGCAGGCCGCGCAGCGCATCGATGAAATCGGATTCGGTCATGCCGCGCCGCTATGCCGCATTGCCCGGCCCATCAATAGGGCGGATCCGCACGCTCGCGCTGGGCCTTGGCCGCTTCCATCCACCATTCGAAATCGGCCGCGAACCGTGGAAATGCGCGCTCAAGCGCATGGCCGCCATCGCCCTGCGGCCTTGCGTCCTCATCCAGCGCCTGACCGATCTGGCCTACGGTCAGCGTGGATGGCACCACCGCCATGCCCATTTCGCTCAGCGTGGGATGCCAGGCGGAATTGGCTCGCGCTCCGCCCAGCCGCCCGGCGGAATAGCTGGCGATGGCGGCCGGCCGCCAGAACCATTCTTCCAGGAAATGGTCGGTCAGGTTCTTCAGACCCGGCTGCACCCCCCAATTATATTCGCCCGTGACGAACAGGAACCCGTCCGCCGATTTCAGCATTCCGGCCAGCGTCTCCATCGCCTCCGGCGCCGTGCCGGCCGGATATTCCTTGTACATCCGGTCCAGCATCGGCAGCCCGACGGCTTGTGCATCGACCAGTTCGACCGAATGCGACCGGTCGGTCATCGCCCTGACCAGCCATTCGGCCAGCCGGATGCCCTGACGATCGCGGCGATAGGAACCGTAAAAGACGAGAACGCGCATGACCCTGCTCCGCAATGATGTGGACGGGACGCTAGCGGGCGGCGGCCATTCCGGCTAGGCAGCAGCGATGATCCATCTGTTTCTCGCCATGGCGGGCGGCGCGATCGGGGCAGGGCTGCGGTACCTGACCGGACGGGCTGCCACCGCGCTGTTCGGCACTGACCTGCCCTGGGGCACCTTGTTCGTGAACCTGTCGGGCGGCCTGTTGATGGGGATGCTCGCCGCTGCCGTGCTGCGCCTTGAGGCGGGCGAGACGTGGCGGGTGTTCCTTGGCGTCGGCGTTCTGGGCGGCTTCACCACCTTTTCCGCCTTTTCGCTTGAGGTCATGACGATGCTTCAGCGCGGCGACTGGTCGCTGGCGGTCGGCTATGCCGTTGTTTCCGTGATTGGATCGGTCGCCGCGCTCGGCCTTGGCCTCGGGCTGGTCAGGGGGATGGCATGACGGACGAGCATCAGGTGCGGCAGTTCACCGTGGCGACCGATGACGACGGCATTCGCCTCGATCGCTGGTTCAAGCGGCATCTGCCCGATGCCAACTTCAACATCGTGTCGCGCTGGGCGCGGACCGGCCAGCTACGCCTCGACGGCGCGCGCGCGACGCCGGGCGACCGCATCGCCGCCGGACAGGTGATCCGGGTGCCCCCGGCCGAACCCGTCAAATCGGAAAAGCCCGCACGGCCCGTGCTTCAGCGCCCGCCGCTTTCGCCGGAACAGGTGGAATTTGCCCAGTCGCTGGTCATCCACCGCGATGCCGCCGCGCTGGTGCTGAACAAGCCCCCCGGCCTTGCCACCCAGGGCGGGACCAAGACGTTCGACCATGTCGACGGCCTGCTCGACGCGCTCCAGTTCGAACAGGAAGGGCGGCCGAAACTGGTCCACCGGCTGGACAAGGATACGTCGGGCGCGCTGCTGATCGCCCGTTCGGCGCGGGCAGCGGGCTATTTCGCCAAAAGCTTTTCCAGCCGCACCGCGCGCAAGGTCTATTGGGCGCTGGTCGTCGGCGTGCCCAGCATCGAGGACGGGTTCATCGACCTGCCGATCGGCAAACAGCCGGGCACCGGCGGCGAAAAGATGCATGTGGACGAGGAAAACGGCCAGCCCGCCCGCACCCGTTATCGCATGATCGAACGGGCGGGCAACCGCGCCGCCTGGGTCGAACTGCAGCCGATGACCGGGCGGACGCATCAGCTCCGCGTGCACATGGCCGCAATCGGCCATCCCATCGTCGGCGACGGCAAATATGGGGGACCGGAGGCGTTTCTTTCCGGCGGGATCAGCCGCAAGATGCACCTGCACGCACGGCGGCTGCGCATCGATCATCCCGATGGCGGCGCGCTCGACGTGACGGCGGAACTGCCGGTGCATATCGCGGAAAGCATGAAGCTGCTCGCGTTCGATCTCAGCCTTGGCGAGCGCACGATGATCGACGATGGCCCGCCCCCGCCCAGCCGCGCCGTGCTGAAGCAGCAGGCAAAGGCCCATGCCAAGCAGGTCCGCAAGGAGCGCCGCGGCGAACGGCGCAGCCGGGGCAGCCGGGGATGAACCGCCTCGCTTTGTTCGATTGCGACGGCACGCTGGTCGACAGCCAGGCGAACATCTGCCTGGCCATGGAGGCCGCGTTCGACGGCGCCGGGCTGGCCCCGCCGCCGCGCACGCAAATCCGCCGGATCGTGGGGCTCAGCCTGCCCCAAGCGATGGCCGCGCTGTTGCCGGATGCCGATGACGGTTTTCACACGGCGCTGGCCGATGCGTACAAAGCCGCCTTTTTCCGCCTGCGGTCCAGCGGCACCATGCTGGCCGAACCGCTCTATGACGGGATAGCCGATCTGCTGGTTTCGCTCGCGGACACAGGCTGGGTGATGGGGGTCGCCACCGGCAAGTCCGATCGCGGCCTGGGCCTGATCCTTGCCCATCACGGCATCGACCATCATTTCATAACCCTGCAGACGGCGGACCGGCATCCGTCCAAACCGCATCCGTCGATGGTGGAACAGGCGATGGCGGAATCCGGCGCATCGCCGGAAACCACGGTGATGATCGGCGACACCCATTACGACATGGCAATGGCCAAGGCGGCCGGTACGCACGCGGTCGGCGTGTCCTGGGGCTATCACGCGCCGGACGAACTGATCGCGGCGGGCGCGGCATGGGTGGCCGATGACGCGCATCAGCTTCGCGCGCTGAAGGAGGCGCTGGCATGAATGGCATCGACGATGCGGAACGCACCGCACGCAACCGCTATTTCCTGATCGTGCTGGCCAACATGGCCTGTGTCGCGGGCGCGGTGCTCGGCCTGTTGCTGATCGGGCGGTCGGTGGACACCCTGCCCCGCATCCTGGGCGCCGCGATCCTCCTGACCGGGCTGTACTGCATGGCCGTGGTGCCAAAGGCGCTGGCCCGCCGCTGGCGGAGCCCGGTCGAATGAAGCGGTTCTGGACGCGGGCCGATGCCGTTCGCGGCCCCGGCGGCTGGGGCGTGACGCTGGATCGCAGGCCAGTGAACACGCCCGGCCGCGCACCGCTGAAACTGCCCGGCCAGGCACTTGCCCATGCGGTGGCGGACGAATGGAACGGCGTGGGCGACACCATCGATCCGCGCGCCATGCCGCTGACTGGCCTTGCCAATGCCGCCATCGACCGGATCGCGCCCAATGCGGAACAGTTTGCCGCCGGCCTTGCCGCCTATGCCGCCAGCGACCTTGTCTGTTACCGCGCAACCGATCCCGCCGCGCTGATCGACCGGCAGGAAGAGGCATGGGATCCCCCGCTGGCCTGGGCACAGGCGCAGTATGACGTGCGGTTTCAGGTGACACAGGGCGTGATGCACGTCGATCAGCCGCCGGTCACGGTCATCCGGCTGGGCGCTGCGGTCGTCGCTATGGACGCCTTTCACCTGGCCGCGCTGTCGCCGCTCGTCACAACGACGGGTTCGCTCGTCCTGGCGCTATGGCTGGTCGAAGGCGGGGCTGATCCCCAAACCGTGTGGTCCGCCGCCATGGTGGACGAGGATTGGCAGGAGGAACGCTGGGGCAAGGATAACGAGGCCGAACAGGCGCGCGCCGCACGCCGCGCCGATTTCGATGCCGGCGTCCGCTTCCTTCAGCTCATCCGTTCGCAATAACAGGGGTCAGCCGCGACCCAGTTCGCGGATAAATCCGATCAGGCCCGGCTGGCGCGACCGCTTCAGCCGCTCGGCGTGCAGGATCGTGCGCACCTGCTGGAAACAGGCATCGACATCGTCATTGACCAGCACATAGTCATAGCTGTCCCAATGGCTCGCCTCGCGGTCCGCCCGGTCCATGCGCCGGTCGATCACCTCCTGCGTGTCCGTGCCGCGCGATTCCAGCCGGCGGCGCAGTTCCTTCATCGACGGGGGCAGGATGAACACGCGTACCACGTCGCCACCCTTCAGCTGGAACAGCTGCTGCGCGCCCTGCCAGTCGATGTCGAACAGCACATCCTTGCCCGCATCCAGCATCTGATCGATCAGCGCGCGCGGCGTGCCGTACCGATGGTCGAACACATGCGCCCATTCCAGGAACTCGTGCCGCGCGACCATCGCCTTGAACGTGTCGGTATCGATGAAATGATAATCGCGGCCGTCCACCTCGCCCTTGCGGATCGGGCGCGTGGTCGCGGACACCGACATGCGCAGGTGTTCGCCCTCTTCGGCCAGCAGCCGCCGGGCGATCGTCGATTTCCCCGCGCCCGAAGGCGAGGAGAGCACGAAAAGGACCCCGCGCCGTTGAAAGCCATGGGGATCGGGTTCGGTTCGCTCTGCCATGCCCGCTACTGGCGCGGGCATGGGGCGATGGTCAAGCGGCTAGTGCCCCGACGGGGTCGGGAAAACGGCGTTCAGCGTTTGCGCGCCTTGTGCCGGTCATACATCTTCTTGGCGACATATCCGCCGCCCAGCACCAGGCCGGCGGGTCCCATGCCGCGCAGCGCCGTGGCCGCAACCCATCCGATTGCGGCACCCTTTGCGCCGCCGGTGCCGTCGCGGCGGTCGATTTCGCGGCCGACCAGCGCGCCGATGACGCGCCCGATCACGCCGTCACCTCCGTCGCCGGCGCGGTGCGGCGCGTGGTCAGGCCGGCATAGGCCGACTTTGCCTTGCGCCACGCCAGCCAGCCGACCGTGCCGACAATCGCGACCGGAACGACAATGCGCAGCGTATGGGCGACGACAACGCCGATGATCATGCCGTCGACGGCGCTGTCTTCGCCTTCGGATCCGTCAATGGCACCGCCGATCGCGGCACCCAATATGGTGGTGAGGCTCATGGAAAATTCCCCTCGCAATGGTTCGGGGAAGAAACCGACGACCGCGGCACAGGTTCCCGACGATCGAACCGGCGATCACACCATCGTTTCGGGGCACACCACCCGGTCGAACGTCGCCTCGTCCACCAGCCCCAGCGCCAGCCCGGCCTCTTTCAGCGTCAAACCCTGTTCGTGCGCATGCTTGGCGATCTTTGCGGCATGATCATATCCGATTTCGGGGGCCAGTGCCGTTACCAGCATCAGCGAGCGGTCCCGCAGTTCGGCGATCCGCGCCTCGTTCGCCTGCAACCCCTCGACACACCGCTCGGCGAAACTTTCCATGCCGGTGGCCAGCAGGTCGATGGAACGCAGCACCGCCGCACCGATCATCGGCTTGAACACATTCAGCTCCAGATGCCCCTGCATCCCGCCGACGGTGATCGCGACATGATTGCCCATCACCTGCGCGGCCACCATCGTCAGCATCTCGCACTGGGTCGGGTTGACCTTGCCCGGCATGATCGAACTGCCCGGCTCATTGGCAGGCAGGTCCAGCTCGCCCAGCCCCGATCGCGGGCCGGAACCCAGCAGGCGGATGTCATTGGCGATCTTGGTCAGCGCCGTCGCCAGCGTGTTCAGCGTGCCGGACAGGTGGACCAGCGGATCGTTGGACGCCAGCGCCTCGAACGCATTTTCGGCGGTGGTAAAGGGATAGCCGGTAATATCGGCAATCGCCCGGCAGACCTCGGTCGCAAAGCCTCGCGGTGCGTTGATCCCGGTGCCGACCGCCGTCCCGCCCTGCGCCAGCCGCCCGGTCCCGTGCTGGATGCCCGGTTCGATCCGGCGGCGCGCGCGATACACCTGATTGGCATAGCCGGAAAATTCCTGGCCCAGCGTCACCGGCGTCGCATCCTGCAAATGCGTGCGCCCAATCTTGACGATGCCCGCCCATGCCCGCGCCTTGGCATCCAGCGCGGCGAACAGTCGGTCGGCAGCGGGCATCAGGCGGCGCTCCGCCATCAGCGTGGCGGCGATGTGCAGCGCGGTCGGAAAGCTGTCGTTCGACGACTGGCTCATGTTGACATGATCGTTCGGGTGTACCGGCGTCTTGCCGCCGCGCTTGCCGGCCAGCATCTCGTTCGCCCGGCCGGCGATCACCTCGTTCACGTTCATGTTGGTCTGGGTGCCGCTGCCCGTCTGCCAGATGACCAGCGGGAACTGGTCATCCAGCGCGCCGGACGCCACCTCGGCCGCCGCCACTTCGATCGCGTCGGCGATTTCGGCGGACAGGCCGTGCGCCCGGTTCACCCGCGCCGCCGCCTGTTTGACGATGGCAAGGGCATGGACGATCTCGATCGGCATCCGCTCGCGCGCGCCGAACGGGAAATTGTCGATGCTCCGCTGCGTCTGCGCACCCCAATAGGCGCTGGCCGGCACCTCGATTGTGCCAATGCTGTCGGTTTCGGTGCGGGTCTGGGTCATGGCTTCACCTGCCGTCATGCTGAACGTGTCGGCATCCATGGCGCGCCCGAACCGACATTGCCAGCACACAGCATGGCCTCTGAACCAGGTTCAGGGTGCCGCGACCTCAACCGACGATCATTTCTTGCGGCTGAAATCCACTGCGACGACGTTGGACCCGTCCTCGACCGGCTGGGCCGATTCGCCGTCATTTTCCGCCGCGTCATGCGGGTCCGGCCCTTCCGGTCCGTCCGCGACATGGAACCGCAGCTCGAAATTGACGGCGGGATCGTGGAACCCGGTGATCGCGCTGAACGGAATGATCAGCGTCGACGGGATCTGGTTGAAGCTCAGCCCGACCGAAAACCGCTCGTCATCGGCGCGCAGGTCCCAAAACCGGTTCTGCAGCACGATCGTCATTTCGTCGGGAAACCGCTCGATCAGCCGCGCGGGAATGTCCACGCCCGGCGCCTGCGTCTTGAACGTGATGTAGAAATGGTGCGCGCCCGGCAGGCCGCCCATATCGGCTACCTGCCCCAACACCCGGCCGACGACCGCGCGCAGCGCCTCCTGCACGATGTCGTCATAGGGAATCAGGCTGTCGGCCACGCTGTCACTCATGCGCCCGTTGCTAAAGGCTCAGGCGGCGGGGTCAAGATTGCATGACCGGCGAAGCACGCTATGTGAGGCGCATCATGCGGACCGCCACCATTCAGCGCAAGACGAGCGAGACCAGCATCGACGTGACCGTCAACCTGGACGGCACCGGTGCCTATCGCATCAGCACCGGCATCGGCTTTTTCGACCATATGCTCGAACAGCTGTCGCGCCATTCGCTGATCGACCTTGATGTCACCACCGTCGGCGACCTGCATATCGACCAGCATCACACGGTCGAGGATACCGCCCTGGCCATCGGTCAGGCGGTGGCAGAGGCGCTGGGCGACAAGCGCGGCATCCGCCGGTACGCCGATGCCCTGTCGCCGATGGACGAAACGCTGAGCCGCGTCGCCATCGACATTTCCGGCCGCCCCTGGCTCGTGTTCAAGACAGAATTCACGCAAAAGCGCCTGGGCGAAATGGACACCGAAATGTTCGAACATTTCTTCCACAGCTTTGCCCAGACGGCGGGTGTCACGCTGCACATCGAAACGCTGTACGGTCAGAACAACCACCATATCGCCGAAAGCGTGTTCAAGGGACTGGCCCGCGCCCTGCGCGGCGCGATCGAGATTGATCCGCGCAAGGCCGATGCGATCCCGTCGACCAAGGGGGTGCTGTGATGATCCTTGTCTTGCTCAGCTACAAGGTGCCGCTGGATCAGGTGGATGCCGTCCGCCCGGATCATGTCGATTTTCTGAAACAGGCGCTGGCCGATGGCCGCCTCCTCGCCGCCGGGCGTCAGAACCCGCCGACGGGCGGCGTGCTGATCGCGCGCGGCACGCTTGCCGAGGTTCAGGCATGGGCGATGGGTGACCCCTATGTGGTCCGCGGCATTGCCGACCCGCAATTTGTCGAGATGACGACCAGCCTGGTCGCCCCGGGGCTGGAGGCGCTGCAATCGTGAGCGTCGCGCTCATCGATTACGGCGCGGGCAATCTTCATTCGGTTCACAACGCGCTCCGGGCCGCTGGCGCGGGCGATGTGATCGTCACTGCCGATGCCGATGCGGTGCTGGGCGCCGACCGCATCGTCCTGCCCGGCGTCGGCGCGTTCCGCGCCTGTTGGGACGGGCTGGCCGCCCTGCCCGGCATGATCGAGGCGCTGGAAACCCGCGTGCTGCGGGGCGGCGCGCCGTTTCTGGGCGTGTGCGTGGGGATGCAGCTGATGGCGACGCGGGGGCTGGAATTCGGCACCCATCCGGGCCTTGGCTGGATCGCGGGCGAGGTCGCGCCGCTGCCCGCCAGCGATGCGGTGCGCGTGCCGCACATGGGGTGGAACGATGTCGTGCCCACCCGTCCCCACCCGCTGATCCAGCCGGGCGAGGCGTATTTCCTGCACAGCTTTGCCTTTTCCGGCGATGATGTGCTGGCCGCCACCGATCATGGCGGGCCGGTGACCGCCGCGATCGGGCGCGACAACCTGATCGGCGTCCAGTTCCACCCGGAAAAAAGCCAGCGTTACGGCATCGCCCTCATTGAAAGGTTCCTTGAATGGCGTCCCTGACCGTCTTTCCCGCCATTGACCTTAAGGGTGGACAGGTGGTGCGCCTGGCCGAAGGCGACATGGCCCGTGCCACCGTCTATGGCGACGATCCCGCCGCGCAGGCGCTGCTGTTCGCCGATGCGGGCGCGGACTGGCTGCACATGGTTGATCTGGACGGCGCCTTTGCCGGACGGTCGGTCAATGGCGAGGCGGTGGCGTCGGTCATCGCCGCCTTTCCGGGCAAGGTTCAGCTGGGCGGCGGCATCCGCTCCATGGAATCGGTCGAACGCTGGATCGGCCTTGGCGTCCAGCGCATCGTCATCGGCACCGCTGCGCTGACCGATCCCGACCTCGTTCGCACCGCCGCCCGCGCTCATCCCGGCCGGGTGGTGGTGGGCGTCGATGCCCGCGACGGCATGGTCGCCACCCATGGCTGGGCCGATGTGTCGGACGTCAGCGTCACCGACCTTGCCCGCCGGTTCGAGGATGCGGGCGTCGCTGCCCTGCTGTTCACCGATGTCGGCCGCGACGGCCTGCTCAAGGGGTGCAATGTCCATGCGACGGCGGCGCTGGCCCGCGCGGTCAGCATCCCGGTCATCGCATCGGGCGGGGTCGCGGGGATCGAGGATATCCACGCCCTGAAACCCCATGTCGCCGAGGGGATCGAGGGCGTGATCACCGGCCGCGCGCTCTATGACGGCCGCCTGGACCTGGCCGAGGCAATCCGGGTCGCACGCGGATGACCGTCCGCGCCCGCGTCATCCCCTGTCTCGACGTTGCCAATGGCCGGGTGGTCAAGGGCGTCAATTTCGTCGACCTGCGCGATGCGGGCGATCCGGTGGAACAGGCGCGCGTCTATGATGCGGGCGGCGCGGACGAGCTGTGCTTCCTTGATATCACCGCCAGCCACGAGGCGCGCGGTACCATCATCGACGTCGTGCGCCGCACGGCAGAGGTCTGCTTCATGCCCGTCACGGTGGGTGGCGGCGTCCGGTCGGCGGACGATGCGCGCGCGCTGCTGCTGGCCGGGGCGGACAAGGTGGCGGTCAACAGCGCAGCCGTCGCCCGGCCCGAAATCGTCGCCGATATCGCCGACCGATTCGGCAGCCAGTGCGTGGTCGCCAGCATCGACGCGCGCCGATCCGGCGACCGCTGGGAAATCTTTACCCATGGCGGACGGCGGGCAACCGGCATCGACGCGATGGACCATGCGCTGAACCTCGTCCGGCTGGGCGCGGGCGAACTGCTCGTCACCTCGATGGACCGGGACGGGACGCGCAGCGGCTATGACCTGCCCCTGATCCGCGCCATCGCCGATGCCGTCACCGTCCCCGTGGTCGCGTCGGGCGGCGTGGGCGGGCTGGACGATCTGGTCGCCGGCATCCGGGATGGCCATGCCAGCGCCGTGCTGGCCGCCAGCATCTTTCATTTTGGCGAAGCGACGATCGCCGATGCCCATGCCGCCCTGCGCAATGCCGGGATCCCGGCCCGCACGCCGATCGGAGTCGGTTGATTTGACATTAACCATGCGCGCCCCGCGCGGGTTAAGCATGATCGGGCCGCTTTCCCGCTGAATCGCGATCGCGGCGCGCGCCTTGCTTGTCTGGTCGGACCAACAGTTTCCCCATGTCGAAAAGAGGCCATGTCCGTCCGATTGCTCGCTCCCCTTGCCACCGCCGCCCTGCTGATCGGGCTTGCGGGTACCGGCATCGCCGCTGAACCGGCGCGCCCGGCCACGGGCGGGGGACGGCCGGCCATTGCCATTCCGGAACCGGAGCTGCTTGTCCTGTTCGCGCTTGGCGTGGTCGGCCTCGCTGCCGGACGACGGCTTGCCCGCCGGCGGGGCGGCAATTAACGCTTTGTTGCGGGCACCGCATTACCTTCCCTGCCATGACGCGCTGGCTGATCCTGCCCCTGTTCCCGCTGCTGATCGCCGCCCGCGCCCATTCGGGCGTGGTGGTGCGCGACGGGTTCGAACTGGCCGATGCCGTGATGTTCGGGGTCGTGGCCGTGGGCATCCTGATCGCGCGGCGGGCGCTGCGCAGCCGGTTCGCGCGGCGAAAGGATTGACACACCGGCCCGTGCCGACAATGCCGGGGGCATGACCGCTGATCCGCTCGACGCCCTGGAACTGACCATCCGCGCCCGGCTGGGTGCTGATCCCGACACCTCCTACGTCGCGCGCCTGCACAGCAAGGGGCGGGCAAAGATCGCGCAGAAACTGGGCGAAGAGGCGGTGGAAACCGTCATCGCCGCGCTGGACGGCGACCGGGCGGCACTGACCGCAGAGGCGGCGGACCTGGTGTTCCACCTCATCGTCCTTCTGGCCGAAAGCGGCGTGACCCTGGCCGATGTCCGCGCCGAACTCGCCCTGCGGGAGGGCGTGTCGGGCCTCGCCGAAAAAGCCGCCCGGACGGAGTAGCACCATGCCGATCGATGCCACCCTGCCCTATGACGACACCAACATCTTTGCCCGCATCCTGCTCGGCGAAATCCCGTCGAACCGGGTGTATGAGGATGACTGGGCCGTCGCGTTCCACGATATCGCACCGCAGGCGCCGGTCCACGTCCTGGTCATCCCGCGCGGCGCCTATGTCAGCTGGGACGATTTCAGCGCGCGGGGCAGCGAAGCGGAGATTGCGGGCTTCATCCGGGCGGTGGGCATCGTTGCCCGGCAACTGGGCCTGGTCGAACCGGGCTATCGCCTGCTGGCCAATGTCGGCGGCCATGGTGGGCAGGAAGTGCCCCATCTCCACGTCCACCTGTTCGGCGGCACGCCGCTGGGCCCGATGCTGCTGCGCTGAACCGCGCGATTGGGGATTGCACGGGGCGGGTTTGCGGCTAGGCTCCGCGGCAATCATCATTTCGCGGTACGGGAATATCCGGCCGCTACCCTGGGGAAGTAACTGAATGAAATTTGCGCGCGTCAAGCCATTGGACGCCATCCTGGCGACTGCAAAGGCGAAATCGCTGGAACCCACGCTTGGCTGGTTCCAGCTGACCCTGTTCGGCATTGGCTGCGTGATCGGCACCGGCATCTTCGTGCTCACCTCGGCCGGGGCGCAAAAGGCCGGACCGGGCCTGATGCTGGCCTTTGCCATCGCCGGCGCGATCTGCATCATCGCCGCGCTCTGCTATGCCGAAATCGCGGCCATGATCCCCGTCGCCGGATCCGCCTATACCTACACCTATTCCACCATGGGCGAGATGCTGGCCTGGACGGTCGGATGGGCGCTGATCCTTGAATATGCGGTCGCGGCCAGCGCCGTGTCGGTGGGGTGGTCCGGCTATTTCACAGGCACGATCCTGAACGAGTTTCTGGGGATACAGCTACCAACGTTTCTTGCCGGGGCACCGCTCAGCATGGGCGGGATCGAGGGCGGCCTCATCAATCTGCCCGCCGTGTTCATCGCCCTTGTGATGACCTGGCTGCTGATCATCGGCACCAGCGAAAGCGCGTTCGTCAACGCGATCCTGGTTGCGATCAAGGTGACGGCGCTGACGGCGTTCATCTTCCTGACCCTGCCCAGCGATCAGTTTGATCCGGCACGCTTCAATCCGTTCCTGCCCGCCGGGGTGTTTGGCGGTTTCGGCTCGGGCATCGGCGCAGTGGGGGCGGCAGCCACCATCTTCTTTGCCTATGTCGGGTTCGACGCGGTATCGACCGCGGCTGAAGAGACCAAGAACCCTCAGCGCAATGTGCCGATCGGCCTGGTTGGCTCGCTGTTGTTCTGCACCGTCTTTTACATCCTGGTCGCGGCCGGTGCCATCGGCACCATCGGTGGCCAGCCGATCATGGGGCCGAATGGCATCCCCTTCCCCGCCGGGTCGGAGGAACTGGCGCGCCAGTGCGCCACCTACGCCGCCGATGCCCTGCCGCTGGTCTGCTCGGACGAAGCGCTGGCCCATGTGCTGCGTCAGATCGGCTGGTCCGGCGTGGGCAATGCGCTTGGCGTGGCCGCCTTCCTGGCGCTGCCCTCGGTCATCCTGATCCTGATGTTCGGCCAGACCCGCATCTTCTTCGTGATGAGCCGTGACGGTCTGCTGCCCGAAAAGCTGTCCAAGGTGCATCCGAAGTGGAAGACGCCCTATGTCGTCACTGCGATGACCGGCGGCGCGGTCGCCTTTGCGGCGGCATTCCTGCCCGTCGGCAAGCTGGCGGACATCGCCAATGCCGGCACGCTGTATGCCTTCATGATGGTGGCGATTGCCGTGATGATGCTGCGCCGGATGGAGCCGACCCGCGAACGCAAGTTCAGGACGCCGGCGCTCTGGCTGCTCGGCCCGCTCACCATCGCTGGCTGCGTGTTCCTGTTCTTCAACCTGCCGATCGACGCCATGCTCGTCCTGCCGATCTGGGGCGCGCTGGGGATGCTGATCTATTTCGCCTATAGCAAGGGCGCCAGCCATCTGGGTCAGGGCCGGGTGGAAGTGCATGAGGCGGATATCGATATCCCGCATACGCCGGGCACCTGACCGGCGTCGGCTGACCCATAGAAAAGGGGCCGGAGGAACGATCCTCCGGCCCCTTTTTCGTTGTCCGGCGAAGCGGTGGTTCAGCCCAGCTTGTTCGCCACCAGCGCCTTCAGGTCCGCCTCGGGCCGCGCGCCATAATGGCTGATGATCTCCGCCGCGCAGATTGCGCCAAGGCGCAGCGAGGCATCCAGGCCCAGGCCCTGTGCCTGACCATGCAGGAAGCCCGCAGCGAACAGGTCGCCCGCGCCGGTGGTGTCGACCACCCGCTCAATCGGCTCGGCCGGCACGGCGACCTTGGCCCCGCCCGACACCGCGATCGCGCCCTTTTCGCTGCGCGTGACGACCAGCGTTTCGACCTCTGCCGAAACCTTGGCCACCGCCGCATCGAAATCCTCGGTCTGTGCCAGCGCCAGCAGCTCGTTTTCGTTGGCGAACAGGATGTCGACCATCCCCTCGCTCAACAAGGTGCGGAAATCCTCGCCATGGCGGCTGATGCAGAACACGTCGGACAGGGTGAACGCGACCTTTCGCCCCGCCCCCCGCGCGACATCGATGGCGGCCCGCATCGCAGCGCGCGGCTCTTCGGGATCCCACAGATAGCCTTCGAGATACAGGATCGCGGAATCGGCGATGACCGCGCGGTCCAGCGCCGCCTCGGGCAGGAACTGCGACG
Source organism: Sphingomonas eleionomae (assembly GCF_049889035.1). Lineage (NCBI taxonomy): Bacteria > Pseudomonadati > Pseudomonadota > Alphaproteobacteria > Sphingomonadales > Sphingomonadaceae > Sphingomonas > Sphingomonas eleionomae. Next base: position 62,061 of record NZ_JBLTWP010000002.1, read on the forward strand.
CGCCAAGGAACGTGTTCATCGTGCGCTGGCCATCGGGCGTCACAAAGATCAGGCAGCGCGCCGTGCTCGGCTCGCCGGGGCGCACGGGCGTGTCGTAATGGATGCCGACCGACCGGATGTCATGGGCAAACACCTTGCCCAGCTGGTCGTCCGCCACCTGGCCGATGAACGCGCACGAATCGCCCAGTGCCGCCATCGCCGCGATGGTGTTGGCCGCCGATCCGCCGGAAACCTCGCGCCCCGGGCCCATCTTGTCGTACAGCGCATCGGCCTCTTCTGGGGAAAAGATCAGCTGCATCGACCCCTTGGTCATGCCCTGTTCGACGATGAACGCATCATCGGCCTGGGCCAGGATGTCGACGATGGCGTTGCCGATGGCGACGATATGGAAACGGGGTTCGCTCAAGTTGGGCTCCGTAATCAGGAAAAAGGCGTTGTCCGCGCGCCTATCCTTGCCGCCCGTCCGGCGCAACCGCGTTGACGGCGTGCGTGCGCGGGGCCAATCCCCTGTCCCATGTTCCGCGCCCTTGCCCTGTCCCTGGCCCAGCTTGGCGACCGGCCGATCCTGAAGCTGTTTCTGGGGTCGCTGGCGGTCACGCTGGTCGTGCTCGCCCTGATCGGGGCTGGCCTTGTCTGGGGCACGCAGGCGGTGCTGGTCGACGGGCTCGCGCTCGACGAACGCTGGGGCACGCTGGGTGCAGTGGCCGCCGCCCTGCTTTCGATACTCGGCGCATGGCTGTTGTTCCGCGCGGTCGCCATTGCCGTCATCGGCCTGTTCGCGGACGGGGTGGTAGAGGCGGTGGAAGCGCGGCATTACCCCGCCCGGCGCGACCGCGCGGTGCCGGTGCCGCTGGCCCGGTCGCTGCGCATGGCGCTTGGATCGGCCGGGCGGGCGGTGGCGGTCAACCTGTTGCTGGTCCCACCCTATCTGTTCCTGCTCTTCACCGGCGTCGGCACGGCGGCGCTGTTCTTTGTCGCCAATGCCTGGCTGCTCGGCCGCGACCTGGGCGACATGGTTGCCGCCCGGCACATGGACGATGCCGCGATGCGCGACTGGCGGCGGCGCACCCGCGGATCGCGCATGGTGCTGGGCGCGATCGGCACCGCGATCCTGATCGTCCCCATTGCCGGACTGTTCGGCCCGATCCTGGGCGCGGCCATGGCCACGCACCTGTTTCACATGAGGGAAAACCAATGACCCCTGTTTCGCGTCTCGTCCCCCTGTTGCCGGCGGCGCTTGCCCTTGCCGCCTGTGGCGGGGCGACCGCCCCCCGCCCGGCAACCGTCAGCACGGCACCCGTGCGCCCTGTGCCACCCCGCATCGTTGCGCCCGGCATGACGCAGGTGATCGGGGCGGAGGAGCGCGCGCTGCTCGCCGTGCTGGGCCGGCCGGATGCCGAAATGACGGAGGGTGCCGGGCGCAAGCTCCAATTCGCCAGCCCGATCTGCGTGCTCGACGCCTATCTTTATGCCCCGCGCGATGGCGCCGCCCCGGTCGTCACCCATGTCGACACACGCCAGCGCACCGGCGCGCCGATCGATCAGGCAAGCTGCGTCGCCGCCCTTACCCGGCGCAGCGGGGGGAAATAACCGCTCAGCCCAGCCGCGCCAGCGCCCAGCGGGCGGCCTCTGCCACCACCGGATCGGGGTCGCCGGTCAGGCCGGCCACCTGTGGCCGCAACGCCGCATCGCCGCCATTGCCCGCCGCGATCAGGCAGTTGCGCACCATCCGGTTCCGCCCGATCCGCTTGATCGGGCTGCCGGCAAAGCGCGCGCGAAACCCCGCATCGTCCAGCGCCAGCAGCTCGGCCAGACCCGGCGCTGCCATCCCCTCGCGCGCGGCAAAGGCGATGTTGGCGCGGGCGGCATCGGCAAACTTGTTCCACGGACACACCGCCAGGCAATCGTCACAGCCATAGATGCGGTTGCCCATGCCCGCCCGCAGATCCTCCGGAATCGGCCCCTTGTGCTCGATGGTCAGGTAACTGACGCAGCGCCGCGCATCGACGGTATAGGGCGCGGGAAACGCATCGGTGGGGCAGGCGCGCTGGCACGCATCGCATGACCCGCACCGGTCCCGCCCCGGCGCATCGGGGACAAGGTCGAGCGTGGTATAGATCGCGCCCAGGAACAGCCAGCTGCCATGGTCGCGGCTGACCAGATTGCTGTGCTTTCCCTGCCAGCCCAGCCCCGCCGCCTCGGCCAGCGGCTTTTCCATGACCGGCGCTGTATCGACGAACACTTTCAGGTCGCAGCCTGCCTCCGCAGCCAGCCACCGGCCCAGCGCCTTCAGCGCGCGCTTGACCACATCATGATAATCCTTGCCCTGCGCATAGACGCTGATCCGGCCGATATCGGCGCGATCCGCCATCGCCAGCGGGTCGGCTTCGGGCGCATAGCTCATGCCCAGCGCGATCACCGAACGCACTTCCAGCCACAATCCGCGCGGGCTGGCCCGCTGCGCCGCGCGCTCCTCCATCCAGATCATCGTGCCGTGCCGCCCCTCGGCCAGCCACTGGCGCAGCCGCTCGCCCGCCTGCGGCGCGGCATCCGCGCGCGCGATTCCGCACGCCACGAAACCAAGCTCGGCGGCCTTTTCCCGGATACGGTCCTCAAGTGCCTTGTGCGGCTGCATCACCCCGCGCTAGCACAGGGGCAGAAAATTGCGAGCACCCCCGCCGGACGGAGAGATTGTGACCCCTAGCACCTACGCTCTTGAGGCTCACGGCCTGGTCAAATATTTCGGCAACCGCCGGGTGGTAAAGGGCATCGACCTCGCCGTGCCGACCGGCAGCATCTATGGCGTGCTCGGCCCCAATGGCGCGGGCAAGACGACGACGCTGCGGATGCTCCTGGGCATTATTGAACCGGATGAGGGGCATCGTACGCTGCTGGGCCATGCCGCCCCGCGACAGGCCAGCGATCAGGTCGGCTATCTGCCCGAAGAACGCGGCCTTTACCCCGGCATGACCGCGCGGGAGGCGATTGCCTTCATGGGCGCATTGCGCGGGCTGGACTGGAAAACGGGCCGGGCACGCGCAGCCGAAATGATGGAGGGCGCCGGGCTTGGCCATGCCGTCGGGCAAAAGATCCGCAAGCTGTCCAAGGGGATGGCTCAGCTTGTCCAGCTGCTCGGCTCCGTCGTCCACCGGCCCGACTTCATCGTGCTGGACGAACCGTTTTCCGGCCTCGACCCGGTCAATCAGGAACGGCTGGAACGGCTGATCCTGGCCGAGCGGGATCGCGGGGCGACCGTCCTGTTTTCCACGCACGTCATGGCCCATGCCGAACGGCTGTGCGACCGGCTGGCGATCATCGCGGGCGGCGAACGCAAGTTCGAAGGGACGGTGGCCGATGCCCGTGCCACCCTGCCCTATCGCGCCTTTTACGAACCGCGCACCGAAATTGCCGGCATCGCCGCGCTGTTGCCGCCCGATGCCGCGCGCGCCGATGGCGGCTGGCGCTTTACCCTGCCCGATGACGGGATCGAACCGATCCTCACCCGCCTGCTGGCCGAAGGGCATGGCATTTCCGGTCTGGCCATCGAACGGCCGACCCTGCACGAGGCGTTCGTGCGGATCGTCGGTGCTCAGGCGATGGAGGGCATTGCCGAAACCGCGCCCGAAGAACCCGTAACCGAGGAGCAGGGGGCATGAACGGCCTTTCCCGCCTGATGCGCGATGCGCTGACCGTTGCCCGCCGCGATTTCGTGGCGACCGTCGCAACGCCGACGTTCCTCCTGTTTCTGCTCGCGCCTTTGTTCATGCTTGGCTTCGGTGCGATCGGCGGTCTTGGCGCAGCCACGGTCGGCAAGGGCGCGGAGGAAAAGCAGCGCATCTATGCCATCCTGAACGACGCTGATTCCGCCGCGATTGAACAGGCGGACAAGGACGCGCGCGTCCTGTTCCAGCGCAAGGATCAGGTGCCGTTGCTGATCCTGGTGCGACCGGAGGCGGACGCCGTCGCCCAGGCCCGCGGCCTGTTGCTGCAATCGGATCGGGACGTGCCCGCCGTCCTGTATGGCTCGCTTGCCGCGCCTCAGATCATTCACCGCAACGCCACTTCGTCCACGTCGCGGTATCTCGGCTATCTTGCGGAACGCACCCTCAGGGACCGGCGCGCCGGGATCGAAGGTCCGGTCAGCAAGCCCCGGTTCGAACGCATCGCCCCCAAATCCGGATCGATCGGCGGCCGCAACGCTGCTGCCTTTCTTGGTGTGTTCGGCCTGTTCCTGCTCTCGCTGATGCTGGCGGGCCAGGCGGTCGGCACCATGGCGGAAGAACGGTCGAACAAGGTGATCGAGGTGCTGGCCGCCGCCGTGCCGCTGGAAAGCGTGTTCCTGGGCAAGCTGATCGGGATGCTGGGCGTCGCTGTCCTGTTCATCGGGTTTTGGGGCACGATTGCGGGCGGCTTTGGCCTGCTGATCCCGACGGGTGCGCTGCCGCCAGAGGCCGCCAGTGCGCTTGGCGATATCCGCCCGGCGGTCGGCCTGCCGCTCTATGCGCTGCTGTTCCTCGTCTATTTCCTGCTCGCCTATTTGCTGCTGGGATCAGTGTTTCTCGGTGTCGGCGCGCTCGCCAGCACGCAGCGCGAATTGCAGATGCTGTCGCTGCCCATCACCGTGGTTCAGGTGGGGATGTTCGGCCTGTCCGCCAGTGCCGCAGGCGCGCCCGACAGCATGGTGGCCAAGATTGCGGAGGTGTTTCCGTTCAGCTCGCCCTTCGCCATGATCGCGCGGGCGGCGAACGATCCCGCCATCTGGCCGCACCTTGCCGCCATCGCCTGGCAGCTGTTGTGGGTCAGCATCTGCATCGGGCTTGGCGCGCGTCTGTTCCGGCGCGGCGTGCTTCAGTCATCCGGCCCAAAGCTTCGCCTGTTCCGCAAGGGGTCTGCCGCCGCCTAATTGACATTCGTGTCAATTAGCGGTCTCCTTCCCGCAAAAGAGGGAGAGGCAGGATGGCGACCTTGGCGGATGTGCCCGAAATGGCGGAACCCGATCCGCTGGATGTCAGCCGCGCCGCGCTCTATCGCGACGACACGTGGCACGCGCCCTTTGCCCGGCTGCGGGCCGAGGCGCCGGTCTATCGCTGCGAGCGGTCGGACTTCGGCGCCTATTGGTCGGTCAGCAGCTATCAGGGGATTGTCGAGGTCGAATCGCTGCCCGACCTCTATTCCTCGGCAGAAGGGATCGTGGTCGCCGATCTCGATCCCGAAACCGACATCCGCCTGCCCATGTTCATTGCGATGGACCGGCCCAGGCACACCGATCAGCGGCGCACCGTCGCGCCCGCCTTTACCCCGTCCGAAATGACCCGAATGGGCGTCGATGTCCGCCGCCGCACCGCCGAACTGCTCGACAGCCTGCCCATCGGCACCGGCTTCGACTGGGTGGACCGGGTGTCGATCGAATTGTCGACACAGATGCTGGCGATCCTGTTCGATTTCCCGTGGGAGGACCGGCGGAAACTGACCTTCTGGTCCGACTGGGCGGGCGATATCGAACTGGTCAAGAATGCGGAGCTGAAACAGCAGCGGCTGGCCCACATGTTCGAATGCGGCGCCTATTTCCAGCAGCTCTGGCAGTCGAAAGTCGGCAAGGAACCAACGCCTGACCTGATCAGCATGATGATCCATTCTGACGCGATGAGCCACATGGATCAGTATGAATTTCTGGGCAATCTGATGCTGCTGATCGTCGGCGGCAACGATACCACGCGCAATTCCATGTCCGCCTATGCCCTTGGCCTCAGCCAGTTTCCGGCCGAACGGGAAAAGCTGGAACGCGATCCCGCGCTGATCCCCAATGCGACCCAGGAAATCATCCGGTGGCAGACGCCGCTCGCCCATATGCGCCGCACCGCGACGCAGGATACCGAACTGATGGGCCAGGCGATCCGCGCGGGCGACAAGCTGGCGCTATGGTATATCTCGGCCAACCGGGACCAATCCGTGTTCGGCCCGGACGCCGATGCGATCCGCGTCGATCGCGCCAATGCCCGGCGCCACCTGTCGTTCGGCTGGGGCATCCATCGCTGTGTCGGGGCGCGGCTGGCGGAACTTCAGATCAGCGTGCTGATGGAGGAAATGGCGCGCCGTCGCCTGCGCGTGAACGTCACCGGCGATCCGGTGCGCGTCGCGGCCTGTTTCGTCCATGGCTATCGCTCGCTGCCCGTCGAACTCACCCGGTACTGATCGCACACCGCGCGCAACCTTTTGACCGGCCGGACCGAACCTATATCCATGTTCTCGCAGCAAGGATCGCCCGCATGACCAGCCGCCGCCAGTTCCTGACCAGTGCCGCCATGGGCGGCGTTGCGATGACCATCGGGTGTTCGACCGGCGAAAGCGCCGCAGCCCGCGGCAAGTTCGAGGTTCAGCTGAGCGATGCCGAATGGAAAAAACGGCTCGGCTCCGACCGGTTCCGAATCCTGCGCGAACAGGGCACCGAACGCCCTTTCACCAGCCCGCTGAACAATGAAAAGCGCGCCGGCACCTTTGCCTGTGCCGGGTGCAAGCTGCCGCTCTATTCGTCCCGCACGAAATTCGACAGCGGCACCGGCTGGCCCAGCTTCTGGCAGGCGCTGCCCAACGCGGTCGGCACCGAACGCGATGTCAGCTATGGCATGATCCGGACAGAGGTGCATTGCCGCCGCTGTGGCGGGCATCTGGGCCATATCTTTGACGACGGCCCGAAACCGACGGGCAAGCGGCACTGCATCAACGGCCTGTCGCTGACCTTTGCCCCCGGAAAGGCCGCCTGACCGCAGCCGTTCAGTCGTTGACGGCGACGATGGTGTCGCGGCCGCCATTGCCGGCGACCGTCACCGGCGCGATGGCGTCTGCCTCGCTCATCCCCTTGGGATAGATGAAGCCGTTGACCGGATAGCTGCTGGTGCCCAGGCCGCCGATCGGGCCGAACCACACCTTCACCTCGCTCCAGTCGCCCGCCGCCGACACATCGACCGCGCGCACGTCACGCTCGACGCCGCCGCGCCGCGACCAGTTGGCATGGGTCAACAAGACTTCGCGATCGCTCACAACGCGGGAAACCATGGCGACATGGCCCAGCCGCATCTTGCCATGCGACTTGAACGACATCACCGCGCCGACCGCCGGGCGATGGCCGCGCTCGTAAGTACCGGCGGCCTGAGCCCACCAGGTATGCGCATTGCCGAACAGCTGAACCGAGGAAACTTCGCGGGCAAAGGTGACGCATTGCCAGAACCGCGCCTGCGCGGGCGTCGCCATCATCAGGCAACAGCTTACCAGCAGCGCGAAACGCGCTGTTGCAGCACCCAGTTTCATGGAAGACCCCTTGCGAACCCCCGGTTTGTGAAGCCTAGGAAGCATCCCCCGCCGGCAAAGGGAATAGGGGCGATCCGTAATGCGGAACCATTTCCGACGAACGGTGTTTTGGCGGCGATGACCGGTTGAACCGTGGATGAACGCCGCCGCGCGGGCGGCGTCCGATCCGGCGAATCAGCCCTTTACCACCCCGTCCACGCTGCCGCTGGTCACCGAATGATAGCCGGGTCGCGCCTTGGCATAGATGCGCCGCGCCACCGGTTGTCCCCATTCGCCCTCCGCCATCAGCGCGGTGAACAGCGGCAGGACGAACTTGCGCCGCCCCTGGCTGGTCAGGAACTGTTCGATCGACGGCACGGCGGGATCATAGCGGTTGGCGATGGCCAGCTTCAGCCAGGCAAAGCGCACCTCGCTGTTGCCGCTGGCCGACAGGCCGAGCGCGCGGTCCAGCGTGTCCAGCCGTTCGCGCGACAGCGTACGCGGCAGCGAATCGAGGAAGCGCACCTTTTCCCACGTCGTCGCCTGAGCCACCGCCCCGTCCACCGGCAGTCCGTTGGCAAAGGCAAGCGCCGCCTTGTCCACCGCCGGAAAGGCGTCGGATGCAACCCGCACCGCATTGTCGGGCAGGCCAGGCTGATAGACCCACCGGTCCAGCTGCAGCTTGTCCTCCAGCGCCTTGTCCCCCTTGATCAGATGCTCGCGCAGGTCCGCCAGGAACCCCTTGCTCGTCTGCGGCTGAAAGGCGTGCCGGTCGAAATAGCCGCGCAGATAGGTGTCCCATGTCTCCCGCCCGACCGCCTGTTCCAGCGTGCGCAGGAACGTCGCGCCCTTGTCATAGGCGACCTGCGTCATTCCCTCGTCCGGATCGCGGTCGGCGGTCAGGTTGAGGTGCAGCTGCGTGTCGGGGCCATTGCCGCCCGCTTCCTTCAGCGCGTCCTGCATTGCGGTCCAGGCCAGATCCGCCTCCATGTCCGCGCGCCGCTTGCCGTACAGCGCCTCCATGATCCGGTTCTCGAAATAGCTGGTGAAGCCTTCGTTCAACCAGAAATCGTCCCAGGTCGCATTGGTCACCAGATTGCCCGACCAGCTATGCGCCAGTTCGTGCGCGATCAGGCTGACCAGCGACTTGTCACCCGCGATCACCGTCGGCGTGGCAAAGGTCAGCAGCGGGTTTTCCATGCCCCCGAATGGAAAACTGGGCGGCAGGACAATCACGTCGTACCGGCCCCAGCGATAGGGACCGTACAGCGATTCGGCGGCATCCACGAATTTTTCCAGATCGGCAAACTCGGCCGCCGATGCCTTCAGCGTTGCCGGTTCGGCGAACACGCCGGTGCGCGGGCCGGTCGACTGGAACCCGATATCGCCCACCGCAATCGCGATCAGATAGGGGGCAACGGGCTTGTCCATCACGAAACTGAACGCGCGGCGTCCCTCGCCCGCGCCTTCGCCCTTGGCCATGGCATCGGCGGCGACATTGCCGTCCGCGCTCATCAACGCGACCAGCGGTTCGGGCACGGTGACCCGCGCTTCCCATGTCTGGCGGATGCCGGGGCTGTCCTGCGTCGGAATCCAGCTGCGGTTAAGGATCGCCTGCCCCTGGCTGAACAGGAATGGGTGCTGCTTGCCCGCCGTCTGTGCCGGGGTCAGCCATTGCAGCGCGGCGGCATCGGGGCTGGTGGCATAGCGGATGGTCACTTGGCGCGCATCGCCGATATCGACGGTCAGCGGCGCGCCATGCACGGCATCCGCCGCACCCAGTTTCCAGTTCAACGCCTTGGCCGCGCTGTCGGTCACCGCTTCGATGGTCAAGTCGCGGGTATCCAGCACGATCTGCTTGGCGCCCTCTGCCGCCTGAATGTCCAGCCGCGCCGTGCCGGACAGCACGCGCTTGTCGAAATCGGCATTGAGGTCCAGCGCAACATGAGTCACCCGCGCCTCGGCCGGCCGGGCATAGCTGTGCACGTCCCGCGCCTCTGGCGTGGTCAGTACCGTGGCCACCATCCGGTCCCCCGTTTCCGGCCCTCCCGCCGTTTCGGTTCCGGCGGAACAGGCGGCCAGGCCAGCCATCAGCGACAGCAACAGGAAACGCAGCATCGGGACACTCCGGACAATCGGGGCACGACGCCGACCGCGCCGTACCGGATACGCAATCCCCCCGGCTTACCGGCACCACCCGCTTATGCAAGCGTGCCGCAACCGGCCGATTGCATCGTCCCGTCACAATTCGTCGCAACCTTTGTTGCATTGCGGAATCAATTGTGTTCGACTGCATGAACGACGGCAGACCGGGTGGTTAAGCAATCCGTTAACCATCCGGGCGCATGATCCGAAGGGTGTTGAACCCGGGGTGGGTAGGAGCTGGGAGATGGCAAGCAGGTCAAAGCCGGCACAAGGTGCAATGACGCTGGCGGAAATGAAGGAATTTGCGGGATTTGCCGCAGCGACGCAGCGGTATATCCGGCGGTCGCTGGATATCGGGCTGGACCGCGACGACGCCCTGTCGCGCTGGTCGCGCGATGTGGTGGAAGCGGCCAGCATCCGTGCCCAGGCCCGCATTTACGACCGACTGCCCGATCTGCGCGCAATTGTCCCGGATGACAGCGGCCTTGATGCCGTCGAACCGTTCATGGCCCCGCTGATCTCCATGTCGGCCTTTGACCTGGGACAGGGGCGGCTTTCCAGCTTTTCGGCCTATCGCTTTCTGTATGAACGGCTGATCGGCGCCGAATCCCGGCCATGGCTGCCCGCTGCCTTCTGTTCGGCGGCGGCATTGCCCCAGCTTCACCCCGATCTGCGGCGCAAGCTGCTGCAATCGATCAGCGAGGCGGCAGCGACGGCCAGCGGCTGGTCGACGCGCCAGCCGGCCTTTTTCCCCGCCTGGGTGGAAAAGGTCGATCACAACGCCCTGCCCAACTGACCCGTTGGCGCGGCCTGTCGGTCAGCGACAGGCCCGCCATCCCATCGCGCCGCGCTCTGCCTGATCCAGATGGAAGTGGTCGGCATGGGCCGCATTGTAATCGGGGGACAGCACTGTCGCGAACAGATCGCACGCCCCGTCCCGCACCTCGCGCAGGAACGCGCCCTTTGCGCCATCGTCCTGCCAGTCGTTGATCAGCCGGATGCGCGTCCCGTCGGACAGGACGAACCCGGCAACGTCCAGCGCGTCCGCCGTCGAATGTTCGCTGAACGCGCCTTCGCTGCGGCCATACATCCGGCGACAGCTGTAACTGCCGAAATGGTCGATGCGCGACACCCGCACGCCCGGCCCGAAATGCCGCCGCGCCGCCGGTTGCAGCACCTGCCATTCCCACAGCATCAGTGCCGCCGCCACCGGACAGGCCATGCCGACCCGCTGGGGGGTCAGGTCGATGCTCCGCGCCCCGCCATCGGCCAGCCGCACCGCATCGGCATAGCCGCACTGGCCATCGCTTACCGGCGGCAGGGATTCGAACCGAACGCCCGCCCGGTCCAGCAGGCCGCGGCACGCCGGATAATCGCTGGTCAGCGCGGTCAGCTTGCGCCCGGTGAACAGGCCGACCGGCTGGCTCAGGTCCAGCTCGGTCCACGGCATGTCCTGCGGCCGCTTTCGCGCGGCGGCATACAGCAGCAGCGCGCCCGCCAGCAGGATGGCGATCAGCGTGACCGCGCCCAGCGTCCGTCGCACCGTCCTCATTGCCGCGCCGCCGCCGCCAGCGGCAGTGCCGTCACGGGATAGCCCAGGTCGCCGGGAATCGTGATCCAGTCCGCCCCGTCCCGCTGCTCGATCCACGGCGTGATGGTTCGCACGGGAAACGCCCGCGCAGCCGCCGCCGCCGCATCGAACCCGTCATGCGTCGCCAGCCGCTCCAGCGTGCAGCGCGTGGGAAAGATCAGCCGCGCCTCTCCCCGCTCCGCCAACGCCAGCACCTCGGCCGCCGTCGCCCAGAACGTGCGGACATTCTCGGTCGCATCAACGACCGCTTCCGGCGCATCGGCGGGCAGCTTCGCCAGATAGAACCGCGTGTCGAAACTGCGCGCATGGTCGAAATCCGGCCGCCAGCGGGCATAGGGGACCAGGGCATCCAGACGCAGCGCCGCATCGGCCGCCGCCAGTGCATCACCCATCGCACTGCCATGGTTCAGCGCATGGCGGATCGCCGCGACCGTTGCCGCATCCGCCGGCTCGATCCCGGCCGCCACCCCCGCCTCCTCGACGCATTCACGGATTGCCGCAATCCGCGCCGCCTCTTCCCAGTCATCGGGGCCGCCGCCGGTTTCGGCCAGCCCATGATCGGCCGCATCGACGCGCCCGCCCGGAAACACGATCGCCCCGCCGGCAAAGCGCATCATGCGCGATCGCTCGACAAACAACAGTTCCGGCGGCCCGCCCGCATCTTCGCGGAACAGGATCAGGGTCGCGGCGGGAATGGCGGTTTCGGGCATGGCATCCTTGATGGGTTCCCGCCACAACCGGGGCAAGGCTGTTCCGGTTCCGCCCGCATTGCTACAGCCCCAACCGGATCGGCAACGGGGGCTGCTGAATGAGCGATTTCGAATTCGTCTTTTCGCTGTACGGCCTGTTGCTCGGCCTGTCGCTGGCCGAACTGCTGGGCGGCCTTGCCCGGACGATCGAACGGCGGCTGCGCCCGGGCGGTGCGTTCCGCATCGGCTGGCTGACCCCGCTGCTCGCCATCTTTGTGCTGCTCGACCTACTGTCCTTCTGGTCGGCGGCGTGGTTCGTGCGCGGGTCGATTGCGGTGACCGGCGAAACGCTGATGTTCGTGACGCTGTTTGCCGGCGTCTATTATCTGGCCGCGCATCTGGTGTTTCCGGGCGATGCGGACGGCACGCCCGACCTTGATCAGCATTTCTTCCGCGTCCGCCGCATCGTGCTGGGGGCCATGCTGGTGCTGCTCGCGGCACAGATCCTGTTCTATCTCGTCACGCCCGCACTGGCGCCGGCGCTATACCGGCCGCTTGCGGTCGCGCTGACAATCGTGCTGGCGCTGCTGATCGGGGCCGCGATGATGGTCCGCGGCCCTGGCGCAGCGCGCATCGTCATGCTGCTGCTGATCGCGCGCTATGTCGTGGTGTATCTGCTGTAAGCGAAAGGGGCGGCCATGTCCCCGAAATGAAAGAGGCCGCCGGAGCCTTGCGACAAGGCATCCGGCGACCTCCGACATGGTCAGCGGCCGGAGAGCTCCAGCCCGGGAGACCATGCGGACCGCTTGATCGGACCGGCAACCGTTGATTGGGGGAGGATACCCCCCGGCTGCCCCGCGGACGGAGGGCTTCCGTCCGTGGTCCGGTGCTTAGCGGCGCGTCTCCCGAACGAACTGAACCGACCCCATTGCTGAACCATGAGACATCGGATCACCTCCTTTCGCTAGTTGAAGCCTAGATGCACCTGCCTGGTGCGACCCGGACTGTGAATCACCGCGAGTCGCGGAACAAGTCTTGTAATTGCACGAAGTTTCCGCGATTCTCCCGCCCCTGCCCGCACCGGGCGGACCCCCTTGCATCCCCGCCCGATCATGCTGCGCCGCACCCTTGATTTTGTGCGGCTGCGAAGGGATAGTGCGGCATGACGTCGGCACTGCCCATTCCCCCCATCGATCGCTGCCCGGCCAGCCGCGCTGGCGGACGATAGGGGGTGCCGCCGGCGATCCGCATCACGCTGCTGCGCCGGTTTCGCACCGATATCGACCGGCTGATGGCGGCATGGACCGATGCGCCGATGCTGGCCCATTGGTGGTCGACGCCGGAACAGCGGGTGATGATCGCCGAAATCGTCGCGCGCCCCGGCGGGCCGTTCGTCGTCGTCACCTACAGCGCGCGCGAGGGGGAAAAGGCGGATCGCGGCCGGTTTCGCGACGTGCTGGCCCGCGATGCCCTGATCCTGGAACTGGACGGTACGCCGGCCCGCACGCTGACGCTGCAATTCTGGCCGCTGGGCGACGAGGTCGAACTGACGCTGACCGAACGGCCGTTTGCCGATCAGGCGACCCGCGATGCGCGAGAGGCCGACTGGATCGCCGGGCTGGACCGGCTGAAAACGCTGGTCGAAGGCGGCACCGTCAGACGGTAAAGCTCTCGCCGCATCCGCATGCGCCCTTGGCGTTGGGATTGTTGAACACGAACCCGGCGGTGAAATCGTCCTCCACCCAGTCCATCGTCGATCCGATCAGGTACAGGACGGATCCGCCATCGACGAAAAAGGTGCCGCCCGGCGTTTCGATCCGTTCGTCCATCGGATTGGCGGCGGTCACGTAATCGACCGAATAGGCCAGGCCCGAACAGCCGCGACGCGGCGTCGACAGCTTGACCCCGATCGCCCCTTCCGGCGCGCGGCCCATCAATTCCGCGATGCGCGCCTCTGCCCGCTGGGTCAGGATGACGGCGGCGGGCCGCTGACGGGTAGTGGTCATGGTCATCACAGCATCCCCAGTTCGAGCCGCGCCTCGTCACTCATCTTGCCCGGATCCCATGCCGGGTCCCAGACCAGATTGACGTCCGCCATCGACACGCCCGGCACCGCACAGACGCGCAGTTCGACCTCGCCCGGCATGGATTCGGCAACCGGGCAATGCGGCGTGGTCAGCGTCATCGTCACCACGACATGGCCGCCCTCGGCGATCTCGACATTATAGATCAGGCCCAGGTCATAGATGTTGACCGGGATTTCGGGGTCATAGATTTCCTTCAGCGCCTCGATCACTGCCTCGTACAATGCGCCGCCCGGCTCATTGCCGCTTGCTGCAACCGGCTTCTGGTTCAGAAATCCGTCCAGATAGTCGCGCTTGCGCTCGAATGTGTCGCGCGGGCTCTCCACGGCGGCATCGTCCACGCGCGCCTTGGGCGGCGTCGCGACGGCGTCGACTTCCTCGATTGCGATTGGCCGTTCCTCGTTCATCCCGCGATTCCTATCCAAAAATCCTGGTCACGCGCTCGATGCCGCGCACCAGCGCAGCCACATCGTCCGCATCGTTGTACAGGCCAAAGCTGGCCCGCGCCGTCGCCGGCACATTCAGCAGGTCCATCAGCGGCTGGGCGCAATGATGACCCGCGCGGATCGCCACGCCTTCTTCGTCCAGGATCGTGCCGACATCGTGCGGATGCACGCCCTGAACCTCGAAACTCACGATGCCCGCCGCATCGGCGGGGCCGAACAGCCGCACCGAATTGATCTGGCCCAGCGCCTCCCGCGTCGCCGTCACCAGCGCCGCCTCATGCGCGTGGATGCGGTCCAGCCCTAGAGCGTCCACATAATCGATCGCGGCGTGCAGGCCGACCACGCCGACGATATGCGGCGTCCCCGCCTCGAACCGGCCCGGCGGCGGGGCATAGGTGGTACGCTGGAACGTCACCTTGTCGATCATCGCGCCGCCGCCCTGCATGGGCTGCATCGCATCCAGCAGTTCGGCCCTGCCCCACAGCACGCCGATGCCCGTCGGGCCGTACAGCTTGTGCCCGGACAGGACATAGAAATCGCAATCCAGCGCCCCCACGTCCAGCGCCAGCCGCGGCGCGGCCTGACACCCGTCCAGCAGCAGCTTTGCACCGACCGAATGGGCAATCTCTGCCGCACGGGCCGCGTCCAGCACGGCGCCGGTCACGTTGGACACATGGGCCAGCGCGACGATGCGATGCTCCGGCCGGATCATCGCCGCCATCGCGTCCAGGTCGATGGCATGATCGGTGGTCAACGGCACCACATCGATCGCTGCGCCCGTCCGCTCCGCCACCATCTGCCACGGCACGATGTTGCTGTGATGCTCCAGCGCGGAAATCAGGATGCGGTCGCCGGGCTTCAGCACATTGGCCGCCCAGCCATGGGCGACCAGGTTGATCCCCTCGGTCGCGCCGCGCACGAACACGCACTCGTCCGGGCTGGCGGCACCGATGAACCGCGCCACCCGCGCCCGCGCCGCCTCATAGGCGATCGTCATGTCCGCCGACCGGCGATAGACGCCGCGATGCACCGTCGCATAATCGGGGCCATAGGCGCGCGCGATCGCGTCGATCACCTGCCCCGGCTTTTGCGCCGTCGCGGCCGTATCCAGATAATGCCAGTCGCCGACACCGGGGAAATCCCCGCGCAGGGCCAGCGTCTGCGGCGCGGTCAAAATGCTCACAGCATCGCCTCCAGCTGCGCCTGCGCCGCCGCGTCCAGCGCCTCGCCCGCATCACCGGCCGCCGCAAATGCCTCGGCCAGGAACGCCTGCAGCATCAGCCGCTTGGCAACCTCAGGCGGAATGCCGCGCGCGGCCATGTAGAACAGGCCGGACTTGTCCAGTTCGCCCACCGTCGCGCCATGCGCGCATTTCACGTCGTCGGCAAAAATCTCCAGCTGCGGGACCGCATTGGCCGTTGCCGTCCGGTCGAGCAGCATCGACTTCACCGACTGGCTGCCATCCGTCTTCTGCGCATGGCGCGCCACGCGCACCGCGCCGATATAGCTGCCGGTCGCCCGGCCGGACAGGACGTTGCGCACCGTCTGATTGCTCGTCGCCTCAGGCTCGACGTGATAGACGTCCGTCACGATTTCCAGCGTCTGTTCGCCCGACCCCAGGATCGCGCCGCCCAGTTCGAAATGGCTGCCCCGCGACAGCCGCACGCTGATCGACAGGCGGCCATAATCGCACCCGGAAACCAGCGCCTGGACGTTCAGGCGCGCGCCCTCGCCCAGTTCCGCCTGAATTGCGCGCACCGCCACGCCGTCCACCGGCGTCAGCGCGGGGATCAGCAGCGTCTGCGCCTCGCCCGCCGGTACCACGATGTGCTCCGGCGCATCGGCCAGCGGCCAGACGCGGGCCAGCGCATCCAGATCGGCATAGCGCCAACTTTCGTCCCGGCGCGTGGGCAGGGTCAGCGCGTCGGTCACGCCGCCACTCCGGCATAGCCTTCGCGCTCCAGCTCCAGCGCCAGTTCCGGCCCGCCCGAACGGACGATCCGGCCATCGGCCAGCACATGCACGAAATCGGGCTGAACATAATCCAGCAGCCGCTGATAATGGGTGATCAGGATCACCGCCTTGTCTGGCCGGCGCATGATGCGGTTGATCCCCTCGCCCACCGCCTTCAGCGCATCGATGTCCAGGCCGCTGTCGGTTTCATCAAGGATGGCCAGCCGGGGGTCGATGATCCCCATCTGCACCATCTCGTTGCGCTTCTTCTCGCCGCCGGAAAATCCGACATTGACCGGGCGCTTCAGCATTTCGGGGTCCATCCCGATCGCCTGCGCCTGCGCGCGGGCCAGCTTGATGAACTCCGCGCCCGACAATGGTGCCTCGTCCCGCCCCTTGCGCTGCGCGTTCAGCGCCTCGCGCACGAATTGCAGGTTGGATACGCCGGGCACCTCGACCGGATATTGGAACCCAAGGAACAGCCCGGCGGCGGCCCGCTCATGCGGCTCCAGTTCCAGCAGGTCGGCGCCCGCAAAGGTTACCGATCCCTCGGTCACATCATAGCCCGGCCGGCCGCCCAGCACATAGCCAAGCGTGGATTTGCCCGCGCCGTTCGGGCCCATGATCGCATGGACCTCGCCCGCGTTCACGGTCAGGGACAGGCCCTTCAAAATGGCCTTGCCATCGATTTCGGCGTGCAGGTTATCGATCGTCAGCACTGGGGATCTCACTTCGTCCAAAAGGATTGAGCCGGTCGTCCGGCCGTTCTTGCGTATTCGTCACCGGCCCGATCTGGATGCCGGGTGCGCCGGTTGCGGGACGCGGCGGCGGGGGCAGCTTGCCCAGCCGGTCCGCCGACTGGCCCTCGCCCTCGCGCAGCGCCGGGCCGGTCGCGGGCAGGGGCTTGGCTTCCGGCTTCAGGATCGCGCCGATCGCAAGACCGGGGGCGGGAATCACCTCCGGCTTCGGCACCGCGGCAACCCGGCCCTCGATCTTGTCGCCGCAGAATGTCTCGCCGCCCTCGATCGTCACGCAATCGGGCAGGCTGCCGCACGCCTTTGCATCCAGCCGCCGGACACCCGACGATACGAACACCCGGCAATTGTGCAGCCGGCCATCGACGCCCTTGTCGAACACCAGCGCGATCTTGCCCACCGTGGCACTGACGACGATGTCCTCGCCGGTATCGACCGGCGGCGGTGCAGCATCCTGCAGCATCGCTGCGCCGCCAAGCGTTGCTGCAAGGATTGCCGCGATCATTGCGCCGTCTCCACCGGGGCCATCCCGGCCCGCCGCGCGCGGTAGAAAGCGACCGTGCGCTTGGTCACGCACGCTTCCAGCGGATCGGACTTGCGGTTCCCTTCGGCCAGGCATTCGGCCACCGCCTGACACGCAAATTCGTCGATCACCGGATCGCCGCTGGATTGCCGCACCCGGCATTTGCGCAGCACAGTGCCCTTGCGGCTCAGCCGCAGCTTGATCCGCTTGATCCGCTCGGCCACGACGACGATGTCCGCACCGTCATCGACGGGCGGCGCAACGTCCTGAACCGATGCCAGCAGGATCAGCGGCAACAGCATCATCCCACCGATCCTTCCAGCGAGATGCCGAGCAGCTTCTGCGCCTCGACGGCGAACTCCATCGGCAATTGCTGCAACACCTCGCGCGCAAAACCGTTGACGATCAGCGCAACGGCAGCCTCCTGATCCAGGCCGCGCTGCATGGCATAGAACAGCTGATCCTCGCTGATCTTGCTGGTCGTCGCCTCATGCTCGATCTGTGCGCTGGGGTTGCGCACCTCGATATAGGGGACGGTGTGCGCACCGCACTGGTCGCCCAGCAGCAGCGAATCGCACTGGGTGAAATTGCGCACGCCCTCCGCGCCGGGCGCCACGCGCACCAGCCCGCGATAGGTATTGTCGCTGCGGCCCGCGCTGATCCCCTTGGACACGATGGTCGATCGGGTGCCCTTGCCGTTGTGGATCATCTTGGTGCCGGTATCGGCCTGTTGCCGCCCGTTGGTCACCGCGACGGAATAAAATTCGCCGACGCTGTTCTCGCCGTTCAGCACGCAGCTGGGGTATTTCCAGGTGATCGCGCTGCCGGTTTCGACCTGCGTCCAGCTCACCTTGGAATTGCGGCCCTGACACAGCGCCCGCTTGGTCACGAAGTTATAGATGCCGCCGACGCCATTCTCGTCGCCGGGATACCAGTTCTGCACCGTCGAATATTTGATCTCGGCATCATCCAGCGCGACCAGCTCGACCACGGCGGCGTGCAGCTGGTTCTCGTCGCGCATCGGCGCGGTACAGCCTTCCAGATAGGAGACGTACGCGCCCTTGTCGGCCACGATCAGCGTGCGCTCGAACTGGCCGGTATTCTCGGCATTGATCCGGAAATAGGTGCTCAGCTCCATCGGGCAGCGCACGCCCTCCGGCAAATAGACAAACGTCCCGTCCGAAAAGACCGCGCAGTTCAATGCCGCGAAATAATTGTCATGCTGCGGCACCACCTTGCCCAGCCATTTGCGGACCAGGTCGGGATATTCCCGGATCGCCTCGCTGATCGACCGAAAGATGACGCCCGCCTCTTCCAGCTCCTTGCGGAACGTGGTCGCCACCGACACGCTGTCGAACACGGCATCCACCGCGATCTTGCGCGCGCCCTCGACGCCGGCCAGCACCTTCTGCTCCTCCAGCGGGATGCCCAGCTTTTCATAGGTGCGCCGGATTTCCGGATCGAGCTCATCGAGCGACGCAATCGTCTTCTTCTGCTTCGGCTCGGCGTAGTAATATGCGTCCTGATAATCGATCGGCGGCACGTTCAGCTTGGCCCAGTCAGGTGCCTCCATCGTCTGCCACAACCGGAACGCCTTCAGCCGCCAGTCGAGCATCCATTCCGGCTCGTTCTTCTTGGCGCTGATATAGCGGACGGTGTCCTCACTCAGCCCCTTGGGCGCGAATTCCTGTTCGACATCGGTGGCAAAGCCCCACTCATACTTCTTGTTTGCGGCGGCAATCGCCTCGGCATTCTTGGTGGCCATGCTCAGATTCCGTTCGCTTGCAATGCGGGCGTGGAAGAAAGGGTGGCCAAGCTGATCCCGGCCAGTGCGCCGCGAACGGCGCCGTTGACGCTTGGCCAGTGCGGCCTGACCCGGCACTCGGCCTCGACCGCGCAGTCATTGCGGCCATGTTCGACACATGCGGTCATCGCGATCGGCCCTTCGATTGCCTCGATGATGTCGGCCAGCGTGATGGCGGCGGGCGGGCGCGACAGGCGAAACCCGCCGCCCGTCCCGCGGGTACTTTCGATCAGCCCGGCAGAGGACAGGCGGCTGACCAGCTTTTGCACCGTCGGCAGCGGCAGGCCGGTTTCCTCGCTCAGGATCGTGGCGTTCAACCGGCCGGAAACGCCGCAATGGCGGGCGGCGGCGGCAAGCATCACGACAGCATAATCGGACTGGGCGGACAGGCGCATTTGCGAGTGGTTCTCAAATCGGATCAATTCGTTCCGATTAGGCAGATGGGCGCTTTGCCCCGCTTCGTCAACCGCGCGTCACCTGAAAAAGGCCGCTCAGTCGCTGCCGTTGGGAAAGACCAGCGGTGCGAGTTCGCCGAACCGCTCCTCGCGCAACGTGATCGCCAGCACCGGGTCCATCTGCGCGCCCAGCGACCCCGGCGTATGTCCCGTGAAATGCCGGATTTCGTTGATCATGTGCGACTGGTCATAAAAATGGACGGCGACCTCGGACGGCGGCCGCCCGGTGGCGATCTCTGTCGCGGCGCGCAGGGTGCGGAACTTGCGTTCCAGGAACTTGGGCGGCCCGCCATAATATCGGTTGACCAGCCGCGTCACCTGCCGCTCCGACATGGGCAGCACGGCAAACAGGTCCGCAACCCGGATCGGCCCCGGCTGCGTCAGCCACTGGCGAACCACCTCGCACAGATGGCGGTGATCGTCGGGCACGGGATTGTGCCGCACATGATTGAGGATGAACGGCTCGACCAGCGCCACCATGTCCGCCAGCGACTCGATGCCCCGCAACCGTTCAAGCAGCGCCAGCCCCTCCTCGCCGAACAGCAGCGCACCGTCGGTCACATGATCCGCACGCTCGGCCGCCGACATGCCGACCAGGCTGCCCCAGCCGACCGCGCGCAGCGATGCGCCGAAACAATGGAACGGCCCGTTGACGCGATAGGGGGATGCCCCGGTGCCGGGACCATTCACCATGATCGGCGTCGACGGCTCCTCATGCCCGCCGGGAAAGGACATCATGCCCTCCCCCTTCAACATGAACCGGATCTGACCGACATCGGCCCGTTCGATCCCCTCGAACTGCGGCGAATCATCGCGAAACAGATAGAAAACAGAAACGAACGGCGCGACCTCGGCAGACGGCAGCGCAAAATCCAGTTGCATTGACCCCCCGCGCCCCCGCTTCCTCGCGCTATCGCATCATCACGTAACCCCAATGACTTTGACCAGCATGTGCCGGATATTCAATGAGATTTGTTCGATGACAGCATCCGGAACGGACAAAAAAACGGCCCGGCTCACGAATGAGCCGAGCCGACGAAGTTCAGGCGCCCCCGCAAGGGGCCGCCTCGGGTCGCAAAGATTGCCTAGCGGCTAAGGGGGAATACGTATTGGACAAAAGCGACAAGCCGGTGCGTCAATGCGATTTGACGCTGGCCCGGCGCGGTGCCATCGACCAGGCATGCTCTACCCGATTGTCCAGTCCGCGCTGTTCCGCCTAGATCCGGAGCGTGCACACCGCCTGACAATCCGCGCGCTGGCCCTGTGGGGCGGCGTCGGTGCGCCGCTCGCCCCGGCCCTGCCCGCGCATCCGGTAACGCTGGCTGGCCTTACCTTTCCCAACCCCGTTGGCCTGGCCGCCGGGGTGGACAAGGATGCAGAGGCGGTGGACGGGTTTCTCGCGCTCGGCTTCGGCTTTGTCGAGGTTGGAACGCTGACCCCGCGGCCCCAGGCGGGCAATCCCCGCCCGCGCCTGTTCCGGCTGGCCGAGGATCAGGCGGTGATCAATCGCATGGGCTTCAACAATGCCGGCCTCGACGCCGCGCTGCTGCGCCTGTCGGTCGCCCGGCGGCAGGGGATCGTCGGCATCAATGTCGGCGCGAACAAGGATTCGGACGATCGCATTGCGGATTACGCATACGGCGTGGCTGCGGCCGCTGCCCATGGCGATTATGTCACCATCAACATCAGTTCGCCCAACACGCCGGGCCTGCGCGATCTTCAGGAACAGCCGATGCTGGGCGATCTGCTCGCCCGCTGCGATGCCGCCCGTCACCTGGCCGATGGCACGCGCCGCCCGCTGTTCCTGAAAATCGCGCCGGATTGCCCCCGCGACCTGATCGACCGGATCGTCCGCGCGGCCATCGACCATCATGTCGATGCGTTGATCGTGTCCAACACCACCGTCACCCGGCCGGACACGCTGCAATCGGGCGCGGCGGGCGAAGCGGGCGGCCTGTCCGGCGCGCCGCTGCGCGAACTGGCCCGTGCCAAACTGGCGGAGGCGCGATCGGCAACCGGCGGTCAACTGCCGCTGATCTCGGTCGGTGGCATTGATTCGGCGGAAGAGGCGCAGGCACGGCTGGATGCCGGCGCGACACTGGTTCAGCTCTATTCGGCGCTGCTGTTCCACGGGCCAGGGCTGGCCGCGCGCATCGCCCGCGGCCTTGGCTGATTGTCCGTTTCGATCAGTATCTCCGGATCAATCGGTTTGAACGATTAACGCTCATCGCCCAAATCACTGGAGCAAAGCGGCCGGCCACCCGTTGGCCAGTCGCAGTACCGGGAGTGAGCGACGTGTCACGCGATCTGATGAAGACCCTGACCTATCTGGTCATCCACCTCGCGATCGGATTTTCGGTGGCCTATGCCTTCACCGGATCGTTCGCCATTGCGGGCGGCATCGCGCTGATCGAACCGTGCTGCAACGCCATCGCCTATTTCTTCCATGAAAAGGCCTGGGCAAAGGACTGGAGCAATTTTTCGATGCTGAAGGCGTTCGCCCATCAGCATGACGATACCTATCGCGCCTGAACCTACCGCGCCTGACCCGCCGGCAGCACCAGCACGACGCCCTCGCGCCGGGGATCGAACCCGCCATCGACACGCCCCTTGCGGATCATCACGCCGTGCAGCCCTGAATCTTCCCCCTGTCCGGGCTTGAGGTCGACGCCCTTCGCCTTCAGCGCGGCCAGCAGATCGGGGCTGAACTTCGTCACTTCGCCGTTAAAGCTGGATCCGCGCGCCACCAGATTGGGCAGCGCCAGCGCCTCCTGCATCGGCAGCCCCCAGTCCGCCGCCGCCACCAGCGACTTGCCGACATAGGCCAGGATGGCATTGCCCCCCGCCGATCCCAGCGCGCCCGCAAACCGGCCCTCTGCGTCCAGCAGGATCAGCGGCGTCATCGACGATCGCGGCCGCTTGCCCGCACCAACCGCATTGGCCGCCGGTCGTCCGTCCGGCTCGGTCGGCGAAAAGCTGAAATCGGTCATCTGGTTGTTCAGGAAAAACCCGTCGACCATCCGGCCGGTGCCAAAGATGCTTTCCACCGTCGTCGTCATCGACACGACATTGCCCGCCGCATCCCCGACGATGAAATGCGACGTTCCCGCCGGCTCCAGCGTCCGGTCCATCGCCAGTTTGGGCGCACCCGGCGGCGTCCCTGCCGCTGGCGCAGGTCCTGCGCGCTCCCCGATCAGCGCAGCGCGCGCGGCGACATAGGCCGGATCGAGCAGCCCGGCGACCGGTACGTCCGGCACATCGCCGACATACCGGTCCCGGTCGGCGTACATCAGGCGGCTTGCCTCGGCGAACAGGAACCAGGCCTGCGCATCCTGCGGCCCGCGCCGTGCGATGTCCGTCCGCTCCAGCATGGCGAACAGCTGCAGCAGCCCCACCCCGCTCGACGGCGGCGGCGGCACGCAGATTTTCCAGACGCGATAGGGGCGGCACAGCGCCTGCCGCTTGACGGGGCGATAGGCGGAAAGGTCCGCCATCGTCATCGTGCCGGCCAGCGGCCCCGCCGTGGTGCGCGCCACGATCCGCTCCGCCGTCGGCCCGGCATACAGCGCCTTTGGTCCATCCGCGGCCAGCCGCTTCAGGAACGCGGCATAGGCGGGATTACGGATCGTATCGCCGACATCGGCCAGCGTCCCGTCGCTTTCCCCGAAATAGGCGCGGGCATCCGCCACCTGCAGCTGCGGGAAACTGCCGCCCAGAAACCGGCCGAGGCGCGGCGTCACCGTGAACCCGTCGGTCGCCACCCGCTCGGCATCCCCGAACAGCGTGCCCCAGGGCAGCCGCCCATGCTCGCCATGCGCCATGGCCAGCATCGCCACCGCCCCCGGCACGCCCGTCGCCCGCCCGCTGACCACCGCATCGCGATAGCCAAGCGGCTTGCCATCGGCGCCCATGAACATCGCCGGATCGGCACCCGCCGGCGCCACCTCGCGGCCATCGAAAATCTCGACCCCGCCGGTGCCCGCATTGAAATAGGTCATGAACGCCCCGCCGCCGACGCCCGAGCTTTGCGGCTCGACCAGGCTCAGCATCGCCTGCACCGCAATGGCCGCATCGACCGCGCTGCCCCCGCGCTTCAGCACCGCCATGCCCGCCTCGGCCGCGATCGGATTGGCCGCGATGACAAAGGCGTCGGTCCGCGCCGCCGGCATCCCCGCCCGGGCAGGTCGCTGGTCCGCTACCGGGGCGCAGGAACTGGCCATGCCGATCGCGGCGATGGCGGCAAGGGTCCGGGCGAACAGGGTGCGGATCGGCGTCATGCCGATACCTTAACCGCGCCATGCTGCGGCGCAACCAGCATCGCCCGTTGCCGCCCGCCAAATGCCTGCCTACAACCCTCCGGTCATTCAGAGAGGATCGTCCGTGGCAGCAGCGCGCCAGCTCGAACATTTCCCCAATCTCGTCACCCTGTTCTTCACCCGTGCCCGTGAACAGGGGGACAAGCCGTTTCTCTGGGCCAAGCATGGCGGCAAATGGCATCCGACCAGCTGGGCAGAGGCGGCGGACAAGGTCGCCTCGCTCGCGGCCGGGCTAAAGGCGCTGGGCCTGAAACCGGGCGACCGCGTGATGCTGGTCAGCGAAAACCGACCGGAATGGTGCATCAGCGATCTGGCGATCATGGCGGCGGGCTGCATCACCGTGCCGACCTATGTCACCAACACCGAACGCGATCATCAGCATATCGTTGAAAACAGCGGGGCCGCCGCCGCCATCGTCTCGACGGGCAAGCTGGCCAAGGTGCTGATCCCCGCGCTGCTGCGTTCCAATGCCTGTCGCCACCTGATCGCCATGGAGGATCTGCGCGGTGGCCAGGCCGGCCCGTTCGAACAGCATCACTGGCAGGGGCTGATCGACGCTCACCCGACCACGCCGGCGGATGCCGCCGCCGCTGCCGCGCACCTCAAGCGCGAGGATCTGGCCTGCATCATCTATACCAGCGGCACCGGCGGCGCGCCGCGCGGCGTGTGCCAGCATCACGGCGCGATCCTTCACAATGTGGAGGGGTGCGTGACGGTGATCAGCGAGGATTTCGGCTGGGACGAAGAGGTGTTCCTCTCCTTCCTCCCGCTATCCCACGCCTATGAACATTCCGGCGGCCAGCATTTCCCCATCGGCCTCGGCGCGCAGATCTATTACTCCGAGGGGCTGGACAAGCTGGCCAGCAATATCGAGGAGACGCGGCCCACGATCATGGTCGTCGTGCCCCGCCTGTTCGAAGTGCTGCGGACGCGGATCAGCAAGGCGATCGAGAAACAGGGCAAGCTGTCCACCTACCTTCTCGACCGCGCCGTCTCGATCGGGGGCAAGCGGGCGAACACGGGCCGGGTGCCGATCATCGATCAGCCGATGAACCTCATCCTTTCCCGCACGCTCAAGCCAAAGATCGCGCAGCGGTTCGGCGGCCGGCTAAAGGCGATGGTGTCGGGCGGCGCGCCGCTCAACCCGGAAATCGGCATCTTCTTCGACGCGCTCGGCCTCACCTTCCTGCAAGGCTATGGCCAGACCGAGGCCGCGCCCGTCATCTCGTGCAACCGCCCCTCTGTCGGCCTGAAACACGACACGGTCGGCCCGCCGCTCAAGAATACCGAGGTGCGCATCGCCGAGGATGGCGAGATCCTGGTGCGCGGCGAACTGGTCATGCACGGCTATTGGCGGAACGAGGAGGAAACGGCCCGCGTCCTCAGGGACGGCTGGCTCCACACCGGGGATATCGGCCAAATCGACGATCGCGGCCGCATCAAGATCACCGACCGGAAAAAGGATATCATCGTCAACGACAAGGGCGACAATGTCGCCCCGCAAAAGGTCGAAGGGATGCTGACCCTGCAACCCGAAATCCTGCAGGCGATGATCTATGGCGACCGCAAGCCCTATATGGTCGCGGTGCTGGTCCCCGATCCTGAATGGGTTCAGCAATGGTGCGCGCGCAGCGCCACCGCGTGCAATTTCAAGGCGCTGGCCCAGCATCATGAGTTCATGAAGGCGATGGGCGCGGCGGTGGAACGGGTGAACCGGGACCTGTCGGTGATCGAGCGCGTCCGCCGCTTCATCGTCGCCGACGAACCCTTTGCCATCGAAAACCAGCAGCTGACCCCCAGCCTGAAAATCCGCCGCCACGTCCTGAAACAGACCTATGGCGACCGGCTGGACGCCCTCTACGGCGGATAATGGCTCCTCCCCCTTGACGGGGGAGGATAGCGAAGCTTGGCGCGACGCGCCTAGCGCAGCTTGGAGAGGGTGAAGCAGCCCAAAACCCTCACCCTTCCCACAGCTGCGCGGCGGGCCCCTTCCCTCTCCCGCAAGCGGGAGAGGGAGGGAGCATCGCGCAGCGATGAAGAAGGGTGAGGGTCTTTTCTTCGACCGGCGCCCGTTGCGCCCCAATCAATCCGCCATCGCGCCCTCAGCCGCTTGCCCAAGCGTCAGCAGGTCCCCGAACGACGTCGGCCGTTCGATCAGGCCGGGGTGCGGCGAATAGCCCGCGTGCCACCGCTTTTCGTCCATCGCCTCACGCGCGATGCTCATGCTGAACAATCGCCGGGGCGTGGCCGAGCGATTGTCCGGCCCGGCATGCAGCATGTCGCTTTGGTACAGGATCACCGTCCCCTTGCGCGGCGCGGTGCCCACCACCGGAAACCGCGCATCCAGCGCCCGCCCCTCCCGGATCAGCCGCCATACCGTGCCGGGCGTCAGCGTGCGCACGCTGAACAGCGGGTTCTTGCCGATCAGAAAGCGGAGCAGATTGGGCTGATGCTCGTCCCAGTGCGTCGAAAACACCCGGTCGCGAAACTCGCCCGGCGCCAGCGGCGTCTCCCGGCCGTTCCGCATCGCCCACAGCTTTTTCAGGTTATGGGAAAGGATGCGGACATTCCACCGCGCGCGGACCAGCTCCATCTGCGCCTCGGCCGCCGCGTCATGCTTTTTCGCCGCATCCGCAAACACCTGCGTTCCCGGCACGAACACCGTGCCGCCCTGCGCCGCCGACACATCCTCCACCGCCGCGAACAGGCTGATGACCCCGCTGGGATCGCGATGGACATATTGGTGCGATGATCCGGCATAGCTGGTCAGCGTCGTCACCTCGAGCAGCGGATGGTCCGGCGCGCAATAGTGGGAAACCACCTCCTCCAGCCGCCGGGCCAGCATGGCGGCAAAGCCCATGACGCCGGGCGTCGCGGGCAACGAACAGAAATCGCGCCGCCGATATCGGTTGTCCGTCTGGCTGGCGAACGCACAGCGATTGCGCGCCGGATCGTCGATCGTCTCGCGGATCAGCCCGGCCGCACGGTCGGCCTCGGCGTCGGACAACAGCCCGGTCAGGATCACCAGCCCATGCGCCTCCATGCGGGCCAGCGCCGCCCGTGCACATGCCTCGGTCAGCCGCCCGGCACCATCCAGCACCGCCGCCACCTCGAACGCGGATGTGTCACCGGAAACCTTCAGCCCGTCCATGCCAGCCTGCCGCAAGGAAGAATGTCAGGCGAGGTAGTGACCCAAAACCCTAGCCATCGGGTTAATCCCCGCATCCCCCTTCCCGCGCACGCCAGCAAACGCCCCCGTTCTGGCCCCCTCTACTCATCGTCGCCCGATGCTTGACACGGGGCTCGGCTATCTCGGTTGCGAACCACTGCTGCCACAGGTCATCCCAACCGGGATTATCCTTTTCGATCAGTGCAAATTTCCCTGCGCGCCGCCATTTCCCGACCAGCCGTTCGCCATGATCGCACGAACGCAACCCGGCCGTGATGGTCGCTGCGCCGATCGCTATGCCGGGCGCCCGAATGGCCGGTTCAGCCGCACGATGGCACCGTTCAGGATCGCGGCAAAACTGACCCAGATCAGGTACGGCACGATGAGCCAGCTTGCGAGTTCGGAATAGGGGCGGAGGCCAATGCACAAAGCCAGCACCGATGCCCACAGGAACACCACCTCGATCAGCGCCCAGTCGGGCCGCTTCACGGTAAAGAACAGCGGCGACCACAGGAAATGGCCGACAAAGTTGACGGCATACAGGATGATGATCGCCCGCTGGCCCGCCGGATCGCCGCCCGCGCCGTCCCATGCCAGTACCGCCGCCCATGCCGCCAGGCCCAGGATCACCGTCCATGCCGGACCGAACAGCCAGTCCGGCGGCTGAAAACTCGGCTTTCTGAGGTTGCGGTACCATGGTCCGATGGTGGTCAAAACGCCGCCGCCCACCCCCAGAATGACGGCCCAGGCGATGGCGGCAATGATATGGGGATCGGGCATCCGCTATATATGGAGTGTCGGCTCTTTGCCGCAACGCCGGACGGGGCCGCAAAATTTGCTGTCCTACAGCGCGTCCGTCATTGCACAGACTGGCGAATGACCCAGGATCCGAACGCGCTCACCGTCGAGGATGAAGCCATTCTCGCCTTCACCCCTGTCGCCATGGCGCCCCGCGCCACCGGCTGGACGCCGCGGCGACAGCACGACTTCATCCGCGCCCTTGCCGCAATGGGCACGGTGGGCCGCGCCGCACGGGCGGTCGGGCTCAGCCGCCAGTCGGCCTATGCCCTGCGTTCCCGGCCAGATGCGGCCAGCTTCGTGCGCGCATGGGATAACGCCCTTTCGATCGGCTATGACCGCATCTTCGAAATGGCGATGGATCGGGCGCTCAACGGCGTCACCACGCCACGCTATTATCGCGGGCGACCGATCGGCACGATCACCCGTCCCGATCTGCGCATGGCGATGGCGGTTCTTTCCGATCCCGTCCGCACGCCGGCCACACCAACCAAATTGCCAAAGATGACAGAATGAAGCGCGTTCCGCGTAATGTTGTCAGGTTGCGGGGCGGGGATCGGCACCCACCCCGCCCCTGTCTGGCTCAGTTGGCGCTCGCCGCTCTCGCGCCCGCGCCCTTCCTGTCCATGTATCCATGCATCTTCAGCCACGCGGCAAAGGCTTCGAACCAGCCGGTGCTGGTCGTCGTCTTTTGATACATGCCAAATCCGTGGCCGCCCTGTTCATAGAAATGGAACTCGACGGGCCGCTTCGCCCTGGTCCAGCTTTCGATGACGCCGAACCCGGCATTGGTGAACAGGCCGTCATCGGCGGCCAGCGCCACGAACAGCGGCGGCGCATCGGCGGGCACGGTCACGGCGGACAAGGGGCCATAGATGTTGCCGATAAAGGCGGGCTTTGCATCCTCACCGGCTAGCGCGGTCGTCATGGTCAGCATCGCACCCGCCGAAAACCCGACCATGCCGATGCGGTCGGGATCGACCTTCCATTCCCTCGCCCGCGCGCGGATCAGGGCAAAGGCGGCGCGCGCATCGGCAAGCTGCGGGGCCAGTTGCACGGCCGATTCCGTGCCGGGTGCGGCACGCGGCGGCCTGGCGCCTGGTGCGAACATCTGCCGCATCGATTCCTCGAACGCGGGCATCGTTGCCGGGGTCTGGTTCAACCGGTATTTCAGGACAAAGGCAGCGATGCCGCGCGCCGCCAGCGCCTTGGCCACATCCCACCCCTCATTCTCCATGGACAGGGTGCGGAACCCGCCGCCCGGCGCAACGACGACCGCCGCACCGGTCGCCTTGCCCGGATCGGGCAGGAACGGAGTCAGCGTCGCCTCGGTCACGTTGCGGGCGAACACGCTGCCATATTGGCTGTGCCAGCTCTCGGCATTGGTCGCGTCGGGCAAGGGGCCGGTATTCAGCTTGATCGCGGTCGGCTGGGCCGGGATCGCAATCGGCGTCATCCGGTCGTTCTGTGCCCATGCCGGTGCGCTCATCCCCAACATGGCGCTTGCCAGCGCGAGTGCAATGCTCGCCATCCGGATTTTCGACATCCCGCATCCCTCCCTGATTATTACTCATACAAATGGCGGGACATGGCGAGATCGTCAAGCGGAACGGGTCAAACGAATCTTTACCAGCGGCGGGTTATACCCCCGCCATGAACGGGGTGGGCAAGATCGCGGCCGGGGTCGGCTTTTCCGTGCTTTGCACGGCGATCGGCATGGCCGGCATGTCCTATCTTGCCGGACCCGAGGACGGGTTCATTCCCCCTTTATGGTGGATCTTCGGACTGGCCTGCCCTGCCCTTGTCTCGCTTCCCGTATGCGTCATTCTGGTGCGTCAGGGGGAGGCGAACCGGCGGCTGGCCGGTCAACTTGCCGAAGCGATGGCAAGACTGGCGGATCTGGCCCAGCATGATGGCATGACCGGACTGTTGAACCGGACGGCATTTCTTTCCCGGTCGGACGATCGGCCGGCGACGACGGGATGGATGCTGGTGATGGATATCGACCGGTTCAAATCGATCAACGACCGGTACGGCCATCATGTCGGAGACGCGGTGATTCAGGCGGTGGCCGATGTCCTGTCGGTGTCGGTACGGACGGGCGACTTGTGCGGGCGGCTGGGCGGAGAGGAATTCGCCGTGCTGACCATGGGCATTTCGGCGGAGGATGCGCAGGCGCTTGCCGAACGGATCCGGACGCGGATCGCGTCGATCGAAATCATCGCGGATGGCGATATCGTCCGACCGACGATCAGCATGGGCCTCGCTCCGGTCACGGCCGGCGATGGCGCGGCACTGGCGCTGCGGCTGGCGGATGCGGCAATGTACCGGTCAAAACGTACGGGTCGGAACAGGATTTCGCTCGCCGCCTGATCCTATCGCCGACCGATGATCCCCCCGGCCCACAAAGCCCAGGCGATGATCAGCGGTTGCAGGGCAAGGCGCGGCGCATGGTACAGGATCGGCAGGCCGGTTCCGGCGGTCAGATCGTTGATCGCGTGCTGCACATTGGCGGGCCATACGCATAGCGCATAAGCGGCCAGACCCCATCCCGCCGCCCGGCGCAGGCGCGGGATCATCAATCCGACGGCCCCGGCAATCTCCGCCAGCCCGGTCAGCGCGACGACCACCTCCGGCATGGGCACGAAATCGGGCATGATCGACAGGAACGGGCGCGGCACCGCCAGATGCAGCACGCCGGCAAGCAGGTAAAGCAGGGCCAAAAGCACGCGCATCGGGGCGCGCGCGCGGTTCATCCCTCGACGGACAGCAACGTCACGCCGGCATATTTGTCGGAATGCGCATCATACAGCCGGCTCATGTCGAACGCCCGGTCGGACAGGCGGATATCGCCCAGCCCGTCCACCTTGAACGCGCCCAGCTTTTCCTCGCGCGGGATATTGCCGTCGCGCAGCACGGTGACTGCATCCAGATAGGGGACACCATGTTTGGTATACAGGATATGCGGCGCCAGCAGCACCTCGCCCTTGTTATAGGTCGCGGTCACGCATTGCCGCCGCACGATGGCGGCGAACAGCGTGGGCATCGGACCCTCGGGTCCGTCGTCACTCATGGGCCTGTCCTTATCCTTCAACCGATCGCGGATGGGATCGTGCGATCGTTCCTGCGCCGCCGCTCTCTAGCCCAGCGGTGCGCGGCAAGGCAATGCGGCGACGGATCAGCGTTCGACGACATCGCCCCGCATCGGGGCAAGCCGGGACAGGAACCGGTTCTGCGCGGCAAAGGACACGCCCTCGGCGGTCATCGCCACCTGCAGGTTTTCGACCAGCCGGTTCATGTCCGCTTGCTGCACGCCAAGGTCGCGGTGCGCGGTCTTCATGTCGCGCCCGCTATAGCTGCATCCTGCATTGAGCAGGTAACAGAACTGCTCGAACAGCGTCCGGCGCAGCCGCACCCGGTCGTGATTGGCGAAAATCTCGCCGATGCGCGGATCGGCAAAATTCGCTTCGACAAACCGGTCGACGATCCTGCCGATCCCGGCCTGACCGCCAAAGGCCCTGGCCATCGCATCGCCCGTGAACGGGCGGGCACCGGCATTGGACGGGCTGGCGGTATAGGGATCGACAGGCTCCTCGCCCGGCATGGCATGGGGGGCGGCAGCCTCCTGCACCGGCATGGCCAGCATCAGGATCAGCGAAAAAACGGCACTCATCAGAAATTTCCCTGCAACTGGACCAAGACGCCGCGCTGCTGTTCAAAGGTCGCGACGGAACCCAGATCGGTATAGGCGATGGTCGCCGTGACATGCCGGTTCACGCCGTACACGGCAAAGGCATCCCACCAGTCATCCTCGCGCGCGATGGTCAGGTTGCTCGGCTTGCCCCGGTATTCCGCACCCACGGCAAAGCGGCGGGAAAATTGATAGGCCAGCGACCCTTCGGCCTGCACCTGATAGGCGTCATTCAATCCGCCGCCATGGCCCAGCAGGCCGTTCTGGTTCGCCTTGGTCATCCGCACGGTGGCATTGGCCAGCAGCGACCAGCGCAGGAACAGCTTGGTTGCCGACAGGAAATAATCCACGCCCTCGTCATCGCCCGCGCCCAGCGCCTGAACCAGCGCGCCGTCGCGGCTTTTCTTGTACTGCGCGCCAATCGCGATGGCGGGCAGGAATTCGGGACCATAGACCACATCGCCGGCCAGCTTGACCTTGGCGCCGATAACATCCTGATCCAGCTTGAAATCATTGCCGATGCCCAGCGCGCCGCCGACCCGGTTGGTGTCCAGCACCTGGCGGGCATAGCTGATCTCTACCCGGTCGAACACGCCGATCGCGGCGGCATAGCTGCGGAAATCATAGTCCTTCAGCTCGATGCCTGTCACCGATGCTTGGCCGCCAATCCCGTCCTTCGTCTCGTTGCCGGCAATCACTGCCCATGGGGTCAGGCCGCCGCCCGCCGCGCCCTCAATCGTCGAAATGCCGTTGGTCAGCAGCAATTTGCTATTGTCCGAAGATTGCGCCCATGCGGCAGACCCTGATGAAATCAGGCCGACCAGCATGGCGATGCGGGGAATCTGGTTCCTTGTCATGCGCACTGATGTGGCGAAACAGGGTTAACAAAGGCTTCAGCTCTGCAAATTGCTAAATTGAGCTACGCATTTACCGCAAATTGAGGATTGTTAGCCATAAACGGGGCATGATCGTTCGCAGTCTGTCCCTGTCGCTGGCGTTGATGTCCTCCCCTGCCATTGCAGGATCGTTGCAGATCGAAGTGGTCGACACAAACGGGCGCGCCCTTCCCGATGCCGTGGTTACCCTGCATCCGGCGGCGGGCATTCCGCCGGGGCCCATCCGTTTCCCCTGGGCCGCGCAAATGATCCAGAAGGACGTCAACTTCGTTCCCGGCACCCTGATCGTGCCCGTTGGCGCAACCGTCTCCTTCCCCAACAGGGACAAGGTGCGCCATCACATCTATTCCTTTTCGCGGCCCGCCCGGTTCGAAATCAAGCTGTTCGGGCGGGACGAAACGCGAAGCTACACGTTTCGAACCGCCGGAGCCGTCGCGCTGGGCTGCAACATCCATGACCGGATGAGCGGATTCATCAAGGTGGTGGACACGCCCTTTGCTGCAAAAACGGGTTCGGACGGCATGGCCAGCATCGCCGCCATCTCCGCCGGAACCGGCCGCCTGACGGTTTGGCATCCGCGGATGCGCGCACGGGATAATGAAAGCAGCTTCACCCTTGCCATTCCCGCCAGCGGGTTGATTACCAAACGCATCACTGTCGGCGTGCGATAAACGCATGCCGCGCCTTCCCCTGTCGCTTGTCCGCGCAGTGCGGATCCTGCGCCGCTCGCTGTCGGTCAAGCTGGCGCTTGTCTATGCCAGCCTCTTTACGGTGGCGGTGGCGCTGATCCTGCTCGGCGCAAAGGCGGGGATGACGCTGTACGCCGAACGGATGATCGAACGCGAAATGGCGGCCGGTGCGCAGGTGTTCGATCGCGTCGCGTCGATGCGCTACGATCAACTGGGCAATGCCAGCCGCGTGCTGGCCGGCGATTTCGGCTTTCGCACCGCCGCCGCCACCGGCGATGCCCCGACCATCGCATCGGCGCTCGATTCGCTTGGCGGGCGATTGCAGATCGAACAGGCCTTTTTCCTGTCGGCCGATGGATCCGTGACCGGTTTTTCGGGTGCATTGCCCCTGCGCGATATCGATGCGTTGCGTACCGCACTCGAACAGGATGCGACTGCCGGCGTCCTTCGCCTTGGCGATCAACGCTTCAATGCCGCCGCTGCGCCGGTTCAGGCACCGATGACCATCGGCTGGGTCATCTTCGCAAACCGGATCGACGGCGCGGAAATGTCCCGGATGGCCAGCCTGTCCGCCATCGACCTGACCCCCCGCATCCTGCCGGTATCCCGCCTGCCGGCCAGCGCGCGCCTGGGCCGGATCGTCGATATTGTTTCCGGGGGCCAGCGGGTGCTGGTCCGCGCACTGCCCGTAAAGTCGTTCCGCGCCGACGAGCCGCAGGCACTGCTGCTTGAATACAGCGTCACGCGCGCATTGGATCAATTCGCACCGATGTTCTGGGCACTGCTCGCCTGCGGCGTCGCCGGCATTCTGCTGGCCGCGGGGGGCAGCTGGCTGCTCGCCCGGCGCCTGACTCGGCCGATCGTCGCGCTGGATCAGGCCGCCCGCCGTGTCGCGCGCGGCGACCATGTGCAGGTGGCGGTCACGACCCGCGACGAAATCGGCCGCCTTGCTCGCAGTTTCAATCGCATGGTCGACGACATTGCCGAACGTGAGCGTCAGATCACGCACATGGCGCTGCACGATGCCCTGACCGGCCTGCCCAACCGCCTGCTGCTTCGCGAACAGCTGTCGATGGTGTCGGCCAGAAGCGGTGACCGGCGGCGGCTGGCGCTATTCTGTCTTGATCTCGATCATTTCAAGGCGGTGAACGATACGCTGGGTCATCCAACCGGGGACGCCCTGCTGTGCGAAATCGCCAACCGGCTGAACCGCTTTGCCGGCGACGGGTTCGTCGCGCGGCTGGGCGGTGATGAATTTGCCCTGATCCTGGAAGAAGGACAGCGTTCGCTCGACCGGATCGCGCACGAACTGACCGACCTGATCCGCACGCCGTGCATCGTGAACGGCCACCGCCTGGTCCCCGGCACCAGCATCGGCATCGCGGTAATCGGTCCGGACGGGTCCGACCCCGTGACGCTGACCAAACACGCCGACCTCGCCCTTTACCGCGCAAAGCAGGAAGGGCGCGGCGCCTATCGGTTTTTCGAACCGGCGATGGATGCAGAGGCACAGGCCCGGCGCGCGATGGAAATGGACCTGCACGATGCCATCCGGCTGGGTCAGCTGTCGTTGATGTTCCAGCCGCTGTTCAACCTGTCGGAGGGGCGCGTTTCTGCGTTCGAGGCGCTGCTTCGCTGGAACCATCCCGTTCGCGGGATGGTATCGCCGGTCGATTTCATTCCGCTGGCAGAGGATACCGGCCTGATCGTGCCGATCGGCGAATGGGTGATCCGGGAGGCGTGCCGGACGGCGCGCGAATGGCCGGATCATGTCCGCGTCGCCGTGAATGTCTCGCCCGTTCAGTTTCGCAATCCCGGCCTCAACAGCGTCATCCTTCAGGCGCTGTCGGAAACCGGCCTGCCGCCGCAACGGCTGGAACTGGAAATCACCGAAAGCCTGTTCATCGACAACCCGGAAACCACGCTTGCATCATTGCACAGCCTGCGCGCGCTGGGCGTACGCGTCGCGCTGGACGATTTCGGAACCGGCTATTCCTCGCTCAGCTATCTGCGCAGCTTCCCGTTCGACAAGATCAAGATCGACCGCAGCTTCATCATCGACCTGCTGAGTTCGAAAGGCGCAACCGCCATCATCCGGTCGATCACGACGCTGGCCGAGGCGCTGGGCATGGAAACCACGGCAGAGGGCGTCGAAAACGCCGGACAGCTCGACATCCTGCGCGAACAGGGATGCAGCCATATTCAGGGATATTATTTCAGCCGTCCGATCACGCGCGATGCCATCGCCGCGCTGCTTCTGGACAATGGCGATATCGCCGAACAGCGCCTCGCCAGCTGAGCCCATACCAGCCGATGCGGATCAGCTGATCCCGTTCGGCCCCTCGATCAGCGCGCGCACGCGCACCGCCAGATCCGACCGGCGATAGGGCTTGCGGACAAGCTCGAACTGACGGCTTTCGGCATCCAGCGCCCGGTCGGAATAGCCGGTGGTCAACAGGATCGGCAAAGTCGGGAAATCGGCCCGTACCCGGTTCGCCAGCGCCACGCCGGTCAATTCGCCCGGCATGACGATATCGGTGAACAACAGCTGGAAATCCCGATCCCGCTCCAGCACATCCAGAGCCATCTGGGCGTTGGACACATGCGTCACCCGATAGCCCAGATTTTCAAGGATCGCCTTGCCCAGTTCCGCCACTTCCTGCTGGTCTTCGACCATCAGAATGCGCTCACCATTCCCTGTCGCCATCGCCGTCACTTCGCGGACCGGTTCGGCAATACCCTTTGCGCGCGGGAAATACAGGGTAAAGCGCGCGCCGCCGCCGGGGCGGTTTTCGGCCCGCACGCCGCCGCCAGTCTGCCGCATGAAGCCGTAAACCATCGACAGGCCAAGCCCGGTGCCCTTGCCCACGGACTTGGTGGAAAAAAACGGATCGAACACCCGGTTCAGCACGTCGGGGGCGATCCCCGGTCCCTCATCCTCTATGACGATCGCAACATACTCGCCCGGCTCAAGGTCGGGCGTCAGCGCATCGCTCGCCGTCGATACCGTATTCTGGGTGCGAACCGTCACCTCGCCCTTGCCATCCATCGCATCGCGCGCGTTGGCCAGGATGTTGAGCAACGCCATTTCCGCCTGCACCGGGTCCATCCGGGCATTCCAGGCATCTTCGCTGAACTGGCGGCGGATGGTGATGCTCGCACCGACGTTACGCTCGATGATCGGACCGAAATCGGTGATCAGCGTATTCACGTTGAGCAACCGGTCACGCAATTCCTGCTTGCGGGCAAAGGCCAGCAGCTGCTGCGTCAGCTGTGCACCGCGCCCGGCGGCCATGCCGATGGCGTCGACCGCTTTTCGCGCAGCCCGATCGCCCGGTTCGATCCGGCTGTCGAGCAGGTCGACATAGCCAAGGATGACCTGCAGCAGATTGTTGAAATCATGCGCGATGCCGCCAGTCAGCTTGCCGACGGCCTCCATCTTCTGCGCCTGATGCAATGCCTCTTCGGCTTCCTTGCGGCGCGAGATATCGAGCTGGCTGGCAAAGAAGTACAACAGTTCGCCCGCCTCGTCGAAAATCGGCGACACGAACAGCGCGTTCCAGAAGGTCGATCCATTCTTGCGGTAGTTCAGGATTTCGACAGCCACTTCCTCGCGCCGGGCAATGGCCTCTCTGACCAGCTGAATAGCGGCGGGATCGGTTTCCGGCCCCTGAAGGAACCGGCAGTTGCGACCGACGATCTCGGCCTGCGCATACCCGGTCATGCGCTCGAATGCGTTGTTGCAGAACAGGATCGGATTGTCGGGCTGATGCGGATCGGTAACGATCATCGGCATCCGCGTTGTTTCGACAGCGGCAAAGAAAATGTCGTGGGGACGCGGCTCAGACAAGCCGGCACGCCCGCCCATCGCTCCGTGACCGGAACGGGCGGGACGGCCATCCTGCATGGGGTCGTCGCTGCTCATGCGGTGGAAAACGACTCTAAATCGCGAAAAGTTGCATCAGGCGATACCGATCAGGTCACGGTCATCCTTGACGGCCGGTGATCCGGGCGATCTCCTTGGCAACCAGCTGTTCGACCATGGCCGGCAAATGCGCGTCCAGCCAGTCGCGCAGCATCGGACGAAGCATTTCCTTGACCAGCCCTTCCAGCGTATCGCTGCCCTGGACTTCGGGCCGCACGATCATGCGGGACAACGCCTCAAGCGAGCGGCTGGTTGCGTCGGCCGTTCCTGCCGACAGGATGCCTTCACCCGCGGGCTGCGCGCTGGCAGCGGGCCGTGCAGGCCGTTCGGCAGGTTCTGCCTTGCCCGGGGCTGCCGGCCGGATTGCATCGGCCGTTTCCCGGCGTGGCGACGACGCTGCGGTGGCATAGGCGTCCAGTTCAAGCACATCGTCAGGATGGTCGTCCTGAACCCGCTCATCCGACGGGGCGGCGATCGGATCGACCGGACGGGCAACCTTGCGCGGCCGCTGGATCGCCGCAACCGGCTCTGCTTCTTCGGCGATGATCCGCTTGATCGACGACAGGATGTCTTCCATCGAGGTCTCGTTGCTGATGTCGCCCATGCCCCGGATCCGTCCAGTTACCGCCCTGTGGCGTTACTGATCGACTTTTGGGTTCATGCTGTCAATGTCACGCTGCAGCTCCGGTTCCAGCGGGCGCGTGACCACCGGGGTCTGCGGCGCACTGTTG
This sequence comes from Sphingomonas eleionomae, assembly GCF_049889035.1. Taxonomy (NCBI): domain Bacteria; kingdom Pseudomonadati; phylum Pseudomonadota; class Alphaproteobacteria; order Sphingomonadales; family Sphingomonadaceae; genus Sphingomonas; species Sphingomonas eleionomae. The sequence goes on from NZ_JBLTWP010000002.1 coordinate 100,005, forward strand.
ACGGTCGGCGTGGCAACGGGAACGGGGCTCGGACCTGTGCCCCAGTCGAAGATCGAACGCTTCACCCGGCGATAATTGACCTCCGGATCATAGAGCGGGCCGCCATCCAGCCCCAGATCGCGCGCCTCCGCCCGGCCCATTGCCGCCAGCAGCGCAAAGCCAGCGACATAGGCGTCGCGCCGCGCGGAAACCAGCTGCACCTGCGCGTTCAGCAATTCGCGCTCGGCATCCAGGATTTCCAGGATCGTCCGCGTCCCGACGCTGTTTTCCGCCCGCACCCCTTCCAGCGACAGCCGGTTGGCCGAAACCTGGGCCTCGGATGCTTCGATGACCTGAAGCGATGACTGCCAGCTAGCAAACAATGCGCGCGACTGTTCGACGATCTGCCGCTCGACCAGCGTCACCTGTTCGATGGCCACGCCTTCCAGCGCTTCCGCCCGGCGAACCGATGCGGCCGGCCCGCCGCCCTGATAGATCGGCACGGTCAGCTGAACGCCTGCGCTGGCGGCATTCCCCGATTCCTGCGCCGGCACGCCCAGCGAGCCGAGATAGTTGAAATAACTGCCGCGCAGGAACGAGCTGACCCGCGGATTGCGTTCCGCCCGCGCGGTCTTCACGTCGAAACCGGCGGCATCGCTCGCCCGTCGCGCGGATTCCAGATTGGGATTGTTTTCCAGCGCCACGCGGACCGCTTCGACCGGATCGGCGGGCAGACCCGGCAGCGCCGGCGGCGCCTCCAGCGTCCCCGGCTCCGTGCCGACCACGCGGATATAAGCTTCCCGGCTGCCGATCAGCGTCGCTTCGGCGGTGCGCAGCTGGCCGATCGCACCCTGCAACCGCGCCTCCGACTGGGCGACATCGGTGCGGGTGAGGTCGCCCACCTCGAACCGGTCCCGCGTCGCACGCAGATTCACTTCCAGCGCACGGACATTCTGACGGTTCAATTCGACGATGGCCTCGTCGCGGATCACGTTCATATACACGTTCACCACGGCGGTGAACAAATCCGCCTCCGTCCCGCGCAGCGTCGCACGGCCCGACAGGACGCGGGTTTCCGCCGCCCTTGTCGCGTTCTTCACCTGACCGCCCAGATAGACGGGCACGGTGACCTGCGCCTGGCCGGTCAGGCTGCGTTCCGGGCGGATGAACTGGTTATTCGCCTGGATGAAATCTTCGGAATATTGCCCGTTCAGCGCAATGTCGGGCAGGCCGTTGGCACGGGCGATCGCCACCTGTTCATCCGTTGCGCGCAGCTGGGCGCGCTGGCCGGTCAGCGTCGGGTTGCTCTGATAGGCGCGGACCATCGCTTCGCGCAGCGTTTCCGCTGATGCCGGGGCAGCGAGTGCGATCAGGCTGGCACTGATCAAGGCAAGGTTACGACGCATCCGACCCCCATTCAGAATGTAAACCCGCGCGGCACGGCAAATCCGGGCAGCTCGGGGCAATCGATATCCGCGAAATTGACAAGGCCAAAGCCACCGGCGGTCCGCTCCCCGAACGCCAGGCGAGTGACCCCGCGGTCGCTGATCCCGGTGACCAGACGGCCGCCCGGCTTCAGCTGTTCGATGATGGCATCGGGCAGATGCTCGACCGCACCATCGATCAGAATGACATCATAGGGCCCGGCATCCGCCCAGCCTGCGGCCAGCGGCCCTTCGACCAACTCGACATGGGCGATATCGGCCAGCGCCGCGCGCGCCGTGGCGGCCAGGGCCGGCGATTGCTCCAGCGCGACGACCGATGCGACGATCTCGGCTGCCACGGCCGCCGAATAGCCGCCTGCCGCCCCGATCACCAGCACCCGGTCATCGGCGCGCAACCGCGCCTCGGTCAGCAAGCGGCCAGTCGCCAGCGGGCTGTTGTGCAGCCGCCCCTCGCCCAGCGGCAACAGGGTGTCGCGATAGGCGATGGCGCGATGCTCGGCCGGCAGGAACCGTTCCCGGGGCAAGCGGCCCATGGCATTGACCACCCGCACGTCGTTGACGGCGCTGGGCCGCAACTGGCTGACGACCATTGCTTGCCGCATGGTTGCGGCGTTGGGGGAAAGGGCGGCTTGATCGACCATGGCACTATCCTGTCGCACAACTGTTTTAGTCGCACAATACACTTATTCGGTGACTATGCTTACCGCGCTGCGGAATAGACGCCAAGCAGGTCGGTGCAACTGAATTTTTGCCGATTGCTCCGTTGACAAGGCAGCCGCTTCCGCCCATTGCCCCGTTCCTCCCCGGCCCGATGGCGGAGTGGTGACGCAGAGGACTGCAAATCCTTGCACCCGGGTTCGATTCCCGGTCGGGCCTCCATCCCTTTCATGACGGGAATTGGCGGCGACAGGCCGGGTCGAACCGATCCGCTGTCGTGCGGTGGGCTGCGCGGTCCTCGCCAGCATTCAATCCTGGTTTCGGGAGGGCTTTGAGGCCCTTTCGCCTGACAGCGCAATAGCACTAAATATACGCCGCGAGCCGCCTCGCTGCATCATTAGGACGCGCGCAGCGGCCGCCAGCGGCGATCAGTATGCGGTGAACGATCGCGTCGACACCAAGATCTGGCCTGCTACAGCAGGATTCCGTCGCCCAAACCTGGCCCAGACGCAAAAAACAGGCGCAATCGACCGGTTGAACGGCCAATATGCACCTGATCACATGATTTCGGGTGGATTTCGTTGGTTGCGGGGGCAGGATTTGAACCTGCGACCTTCAGGTTATGAGCCTGACGAGCTACCGGGCTGCTCCACCCCGCGCCAAACCAACATGCCGGCGAGCGGATGATCGCAAACCGACGAAAAAAAGGGACGCGAAACTGCGTCCCTGACATTGTGAATGGGTTTTCCCTGATTGTCCGCGCTCCACCAGCTGCAATGCCTGGCGACGACCTACTCTTCCATCGCTTAGGCGATAGTACCATCGGCGCTGTCTGGTTTCACGTCCGAGTTCGGGATGGGATCGGGTGGGGCACAGACGCTATAGCCACCAAGCAATGAAGCGGGTGGAACGCGGATAATCGGGTTTCAAATCGATGCACCAAAGTCTGGGATGACATCCACATCGAACGATCAAGCCAAAGCTGTCGTTGATGGTGGGACTCATCAAGCGCGAATAGGACAATTAGGACCGGTTAGCTCCATGCGTTACCGCACTTCCACATCCGGCCTATCAAGGTCGTGGTCTCCGACCGTCCTATGAAATCTTATCTCGAGGGAGGCTTCCCGCTTAGATGCTTTCAGCGGTTATCCCGTCCATACATAGCTACCCTGCTGCGCCGTTGGCACGACGACAGGTACACCAGAGGTATGTTCAACCCGGTCCTCTCGTACTAGGGTCAACTCCTCTCAAATTTCGACGCCCACGGCAGATAGGGACCAAACTGTCTCGCGACGTTCTGAACCCAGCTCACGTACCACTTTAATTGGCGAACAGCCAAACCCTTGGGACCTGCTCCAGCCCCAGGATGTGATGAGCCGACATCGAGGTGCCAAACAACCCCGTCGATATGAGCTCTTGGGGGTTATCAGCCTGTTATCCCCGGCGTACCTTTTATCCGTTGAGCGATGGCCCTTCCACGAGGGACCACCGGATCACTATGACCGACTTTCGTCTCTGCTCGACTTGTCAGTCTCGCAGTCAGGCTGGCTTATGCCATTGCACTCTAACGGTCGGTTTCCAACCGACCTGAGCCAACCTTCGCACGCCTCCGTTACTCTTTAGGAGGCGACCGCCCCAGTCAAACTACCCGCCACAGAGGGTCCCAGAACCAGTTTCATGGTTCGTGGTTAGACATCAGAAAACAACAGGGTGGTATTTCACCTATGGCTCCACATCAGCTGGCGCCAATGCTTCAAAGCCTCCCACCTATGCTACACAGTTCCTTCCTAATGCCACTCTGAAGCTGCAGTAAAGGTGCACGGGGTCTTTCCGTCTAACCGCGGGTACTCCGCATCTTCACGGAGAATTCAATTTCGCTGAGCATGTCCTGGAGACAGTGGGGAAGTCGTTACGCCATTCGTGCAGGTCGGAACTTACCCGACAAGGAATTTCGCTACCTTAGGACCGTTATAGTTACGGCCGCCGTTTACCTGGGCTTCATTTCGGAGCTTGCACCCCTCCACTTAACCTTCAGGCACCGGGCAGGCGTCAGGCCCTATACGTCGTCTTGAAGCCGACTTAGCAGAGCCCTGTGTTTTTGCTAAACAGTCGCTACCCCCTGGCCTGTGCCCCCTGCAAAAAGTTGCCTTAATGCAGGGCCTCCTTCTTCCGAAGGTACGGAGGCAATTTGCCGAGTTCCTTCAGGACACTTCTCTCAAGCGCCTTGGTATACTCTACCTGACCACCTGTGTCGGTTTCGGGTACGGTCTATACGGTGGGGCTATTTCCTGGGACAACTTCGCTGCCAGTTCAATCCGTTAAGGACTGACAACTTACGCCATCCGTCACACACCACCAGGCTGCGGAATATTAACCGCATTCCCATCGACTACCCCCTTCGGGCTCGTCTTAGGGGCCGGCTCACCCTACGCGGATTAGCCTTGCGTAGGAACCCTTGGTCTTTCGGCGACAGGGCATCTCACCCTGTTTATCGCTACTCATGTCTGCATTCGCACTTCCGATACCTCCACCGTCGGTTACCCTTCGGCTTCACAGGCTTACGGAACGCTCCGCTACCGCGTGTTCAAAGAACACACCCTAAGCTTCGGTGCACGTCTTTAGCCCCGTTACATCTTCGCCGCAGAAACCCTTGTTTAGACCAGTGAGCTGTTACGCTTTCTTTAAAGGATGGCTGCTTCTAAGCCAACCTCCTGGTTGTTTTGGGATTTCCACATGCTTTCCCACTTAGACGTGACTTGGGGACCTTAGCTGTAGGTCAGGGCTGTTTCCCTTTTGACGACGGACCTTAGCACCCGCCGTCTGTCTCCCGGATATCACTCCTAGGTATTCGGAGTTTGGTTAGAATTGGTAGATCTCGCGACCCCCGCATCCATCCAGTGCTCTACCCCCTAGGG